>NZ_JAQGPN010000001.1:3114000-3819500 GCF_028826155.1 Mesorhizobium shangrilense | reverse complement strand
GGATGCCGGCGAACTGGTCTCCGACGCAATCGTCAACGCGATTGTTGCCGAGCGTATCGATCAACCAGATTGCGCGAACGGCTTCATCCTCGACGGCTATCCGCGCACGCTTGCGCAGGCCGATGCGGTGGAGGCGATGCTCGCCGAGCGCGGCGAGAAGCTCGATGCGGTCGTCGAACTGGTGGTCGACGACAAGGTCCTGGTCGGACGCATCGTCAATCGTGCCGAGCAGGCCAAGGCCGCCGGGCAGCCCGTGCGCAAGGACGACAATCCTGAGGTTTTCGAGGAGCGCCTGCGTGAGTATTACAAGAAGACCGCGCCGCTGATCGGGTACTATTACGCCCACCGCGCCTTGAAGAGCATAGATGGTATGGCCGACATGGACACCGTGACGGCAGAGATCGAGAAGATCCTCGCCGCCGTCTGATCTCGCCACGGCATACGGCGCTGTCAGGAAAAACTTGACAAGCGGTGAACATTCAACTACCGGCGGCCGGTCTTTCATTCAGAGGCATGGCCGACGCGCCGCTTGGCATTTGATTGGAAACACCCGCAAGGGCCGGCCTCCACCGGACGCGGGTCAACACGAAAACGCCGGTCGAACCGGCTTACATGGAGAAGGTGAAGATGGCTCGTATAGCCGGCGTAAACATTCCGACCAACAAGCGCGTGATCATCGCGCTTCAGTACATCCACGGCATTGGCGCGAAGTTCGCCAAGGAGATCACCGAGAAGGTCGGTATCCCGGCGGAGCGCCGTGTGCACCAGCTGACCGACGCCGAGGTGCTGCAGATCCGTGAAGCGATCGACCGCGACTACCAGGTCGAAGGCGACCTGCGCCGCGAAGTTTCGATGAACATCAAGCGCCTGATGGACCTCGGCTGCTATCGCGGTCTGCGTCATCGCCGCTCGCTGCCGGTCCGCGGTCAGCGCACGCATACCAATGCGCGCACCCGCAAGGGTCCCGCCAAGGCAATCGCCGGCAAGAAGAAGTAATTGAGCAAATAGCGAGATAGCGAAAGCGAGTAGTCTGGCAGCTTGTCCCTACTCGCTAGTCCCTACCTCCTATTCGCTTTTTAGGTGGAGCCGCTGGCACTACGGCGGTGTAGAGATCAACGGAAGGATTATTAATGGCCAAGGAAGCCACACGAGTTCGCCGCCGCGAACGCAAGAACATCTCTTCGGGCGTTGCCCACGTCAATTCGACCTTCAACAACACCATGATCACCATCACCGACGCGCAGGGCAACGCGATTGCCTGGTCGTCGGCAGGTGCTCAGGGCTTCAAGGGTTCGCGCAAGTCGACCCCTTTCGCCGCGCAGGTTGCAGCCGAAGACTGCGCCAAGAAGGCGCAGGAGCATGGCATGCGCATGCTCGAGGTCGAGGTCTGCGGTCCCGGCTCCGGCCGTGAGTCGGCCCTGCGCGCCTTGCAGGCTGCGGGCTTCACCATTACATCCATTCGTGACGTGACCCCGATTCCGCACAATGGTTGCCGGCCGCGCAAGAAGCGCCGCGTCTAATTAGACATCGAGATCGAAGGAGCGCTATTCCGGCGCTCCTTTGTTGGTTTTCCAGATCGTCTGTCACGATTGGATGGTGACAGGGGCAGGAAGGAACAAAAATGATCCAGAAAAACTGGCAGGAACTGATCAAGCCGAACAAGATCGACTTCACGTCGAAGGGTCGTACCCTGACGACGCTGGTCGCGGAGCCGCTGGAGCGCGGTTTCGGTCTCACGCTTGGCAATGCTCTGCGGCGCGTGCTGCTGTCTTCGCTGCGCGGTGCTGCGGTCACGGCCGTCCAGATCGACGGCGTGCTGCATGAATTCTCCTCGATTGCGGGCGTTCGCGAGGACGTGACCGACATCGTGCTCAACATCAAGGAAATCGCCATCAAGATGGAAGGCGATGGACCCAAGCGCATGGTCGTGCGCAAGCAGGGGCCTGGCATGGTCACTGCCGGCGACATCCAAACGGTTGGCGACGTGGAGATCCTCAACCCGGATCACGTCATCTGCACGCTCGACGAGGGTGCTGAGATCCGCATGGAGTTCACGGTCGACACCGGCAAGGGCTATGTGCCGGCCGACCGCAACCGCGCCGAAGATGCGCCGATCGGCCTGATCCCGGTCGACAGCCTCTATTCGCCGGTCAAGAAGGTCTCCTACAAGGTCGAGAACACGCGTCACGGCGAGGAACTCGACAAGGACAAGCTGACCATGTCGATCGAGACCAACGGTTCGGTCTCGGGCGAAGACGCCGTTGCGTTCGCAGCGCGCATCCTGCAGGACCAGCTCGGCCTGTTCGTCAACTTCGACGAGCCGCAGAAGGCGGTTGCCGAAGAGCAGGTCACGGAGCTTGCCTTCAACCCGGCGCTGCTCAAGAAGGTCGACGAACTCGAGCTTTCGGTGCGTTCGGCCAACTGCCTGAAGAACGACAACATCGTCTATATCGGCGACCTGATCCAGAAGACGGAAGCCGAGATGCTGCGCACGCCGAATTTCGGCCGCAAGTCGCTCAACGAGATCAAGGAAGTGCTGGCCTCGATGGGTCTGCACCTCGGTATGGAAGTGCCGGACTGGCCGCCGGAGAACATCGAAGACTTGGCCAAGCGTTACGAAGACCAGTATTGAGCATGATGCCAATGGCGGGGCGGCGCGAGCCGCTCGGCCCGACGGTCATGCGGAAAACATCAGAGGCCGTGGCCTCTTTGAACCAGAATTAAATAGGAGAAAGCCATGCGCCACGGTTTCAAAGGCCGCCGGTTCGCCCGCAGTGTCAGCCATCGCAAGTCGATGTTTGCCAACCTCGCCGTCTCGCTGATCGAGCACGAGCAGATCGTCACCACGCTGGAGAAGGCGAAGGACCTGCGTCCGATCGTCGAGAAGCTGGTCACGCTGGGCAAGCGCGGCGACCTGCATGCCCGCCGCCAGGTGATCGCGCAGATCGGCAACGAGAAGGTTGTCAAGCGCCTGTTCGACACCGTCGCGCCGCGCTACGCCGACCGTCACGGCGGCTACCTGCGCATCATGAAAGCGGGCTTCCGCCGCGGTGACAACGCCGCGCTGGCCGTGATCGAGTTCGTCGATCGCGACACGTCCGCCAAGGGTGCGGCCGACCGCGCCCGCCTCGAGGCAGAGGGTGCAAACGAGGACGCACAGGCGGCATAATCTCCGTCCGAGCATCTTGAATCGCGAAAAGGGGCCTCAGGGCCCCTTTCTGCTTTTGCGGGGATAGGTTTCTCTCCGGGCGATCACGTCTGCGTTTGTTGATTTGCGCGGCGACGCATGAGCCCCCACATGGCGGTGGGGCCAAAAACTGCCCTCCCGCACCGGCATTTGCACCGGCCTCCCGGATTCTTTGAGGAATGATATGCTCGTCAGTCGTCGCCTTGTATGGGCTGTGATCATGTTGGTCGCGGTAGCGTCGTTCTGGCGCGCTGCCCAGTTGCATGCAGAGGAAGCACTTATGTCGTCACTTCACGAAGCCGCGCGAAGCGGTGATGCCGGCGCCGTGCGTGACCTGCTTCGCGGCGGCGCTGCGATGGACGTCCGTGACGGCGATGGCCGTACGCCCCTGCTGGTGGCGACGCGCGCCAACCAGGTCGCCGCCGCCTTGGCGCTGATCGATGCAGGCGCCGACGTCAATGCCAAGGACGACATCAGCGACACGCCCTACCTTTATGCTGGCGCCGAGGGGCGCATCGACATCCTCGAGGGGATACTCGCCACAGGAAAAGCGAATCTCAAAGACACCAACCGATACGGTGGAACTGCCCTGATCCCGGCAGCCGAAAAGGGGCATCCCGAAGCGGTGCGGATGCTCCTTGCTGCAGGTGTCGACGTCGATCACATCAACAAGCTCGGCTGGACGGCTTTGATCGAGGCGGTGATCCTCAGTGATGGCGGGCCGGTGCACCAGGAGATCGTCGGGCTTCTGATCGACGCCGGGGCGAGCGACATTCCGGACAGCGACGGCGTCACGTCCCTCCAGCATGCGCGCCAACGCGGCTTTGCGGAGATGGTCCGCCGGATCGAAGCGGGACCCGCGGTCAAGTAGCCGCGCCGGTCGACGCGCCGCCATCGCGCCCAGGGTCTTTCATTTTGCACAATCATCGCCCATCTACCTTGCGGGTAGAACAAGGGAATCGCTGATGCTGGCAGGCCATTTCAAGCGCGTCGTCGCAGGAGTGTTCATCGCGGCGGGTCTCGCCGCAGCGAGCGGCGCGGTCGCCGAAGAGGGCAATTTCCTGGGCGACATCATGAAGGAGTTCCTGGGAGACTCCAAGAATGCGCCGGCGACGACAGCCCCCGCACCTGCCGCTGAACCGCAGCGGCGTGTGCCCTTCGGCCGCGAGGCCATGCAGCTCTCCTTTGCGCCGCTCGTGAAGGAAACCACGCCCGCAGTCGTGAACGTTTACGCTACGCAGAAGCCGAAGGCGCAGTCTCCGTTTGCCGGCGATCCATTCTTTGAGCAGTTCTTCGGCCGCCAGATGCCGCCGCGCGCCCAGTCTTCCCTGGGCTCGGGCGTCATCGTCGATGCGAGCGGCCTCGTCGTGACGAACTATCACGTCATCAGCAATGCCGATGAGCTCAAGGTGGCCCTGTCGGACGGCCGCGAATTCCAGAGCAAGGTGCTGCTGAAGGACGAATCGCTCGACCTGGCGGTCCTCAAGATCGATGGCGACGATCCTTTCCCGGTCGCGCCGATCGGCGATTCGGATGCCATCGAGATCGGCGATCTCGTGCTTGCCATCGGCAATCCCTTCGGTGTGGGACAGACCACCACCAGCGGCATCGTGTCGGCGCTTGCGCGGTCGCACATCGGCGTGTCCGACTTTGGCTTCTTCATCCAGACCGACGCCGCCATCAATCCCGGCAACTCGGGCGGCGCGCTGATCAACATGGGCGGCCAGCTCGTCGGCATCAACACAGCGATCTACAGCCGCGGCGGCGGGTCGATCGGCATAGGCTTCGCCATTCCCTCCAACATGGTGCGCGCCGTCGTGGAGTCCGCGAAGGACGGCCGCGACTACTTCGAACGCCCCTACATCGGCGCGACATTCGAGCCGGTGACGGCGCAGATCGCCGAAGCGCTCGGCATGCCTCGGCCGA
The DNA here is from genome assembly GCF_028826155.1 of Mesorhizobium shangrilense. Lineage (NCBI taxonomy): Bacteria > Pseudomonadati > Pseudomonadota > Alphaproteobacteria > Hyphomicrobiales > Phyllobacteriaceae > Arvimicrobium > Arvimicrobium flavum. Next base: position 3,814,387 of record NZ_JAQGPN010000001.1, on the reverse strand, counting down.
GCGGCGCGCTCGTGTCCGCCGTCGATGACGACGGCCCCGCGGAACATGGTGGCCTCAAGGCAGGCGACGTCGTGCTTGCGATGAACGGCGCCGAGATCCAGCATGTGGACGCCCTTGGCTATCGCCTCGCGACACAGGCGGTCGGCGCGACGGCCAAGCTGAGCGTGCTGAGCGGGGGAGGGCAGAAGGAAGTGGACGTCGCTCTCGCCCGGGCACCTGCTGGCGGCTCGGCGGCGGAGGTTACCATCGATGGGGAGAGCCCGTTTGCCGGCGCGACGGTGATGGAGCTGTCGCCGCGCGTTGCCCAGCGACTTCGCCTGCGTGCCGAGGGCAAGGGTGTCGTCATGACGGAAATCGATCCGAACTCTTCTGCCGCGAGCTTCGGCTTCCAGCGCCGCGACATCGTTCGCGAAATCAATGGCGAGGTGATCGACACGCCGGAGAAGTTGCGCCAGGTCGCTTCGAAGGACACGCGCTGGTGGCGGTTTACCGTCGAGCGCGACGGGCGGATAATGCGGCAGATGCTGCGCTACTGATGGGATCAAATGGCCGATCTGTTCAGTGTCGGTGAGCCGGAGAAGCCGCGGCCGGGAAGGCCGCTCGCCGACCGGCTGCGTCCGGCGAGTCTCGGGGAGGTCGTCGGCCAGGAACACCTGACCGGCGAGGATGGCGCGTTGACGCGCCTCATCCGTTCGGGTTCGCTCGGATCGATGATCTTCTGGGGGCCGCCGGGGACCGGGAAGACGACGGTTGCGCGGCTGCTGGCAGGCGAGACCGAACTCGCATTCGAGCAGATCTCGGCCATCTTTTCCGGCGTTGCCGACCTTAAGAAGGTGTTCGATACAGCACGGATGCGTCGCGCGAATGGGCGACAGACGCTGCTCTTCGTCGACGAGATCCATCGCTTCAACCGCGCCCAGCAGGATTCCTTCCTCCCTGTCATGGAGGACGGCACGGTCGTGCTGGTCGGCGCGACGACGGAAAATCCCTCTTTCGAGCTCAATGCGGCTCTGCTGTCGCGTGCCCGCGTGCTGGTCTTCCAGTCTCTGGGCGAGGACAGCCTGGTGAAGCTGCTTGCCCGCGCCGAGGAGGTGGAAGGCAAGCCTCTGCCGCTGGACGCGGAGGCGAGGGCGGTCCTGCTGCGGATGGCAGACGGCGATGGCCGAGCTTCTCTCACCCTGGCCGAAGAAGTCTGGCGCGCTGCCAAACCGCGCGAAACCTTCGACGCCGAGGCGCTGCAGCGCATCGTCCAGCGCCGCGCGCCGATCTACGACAAGGGCCAGGACGGCCACTACAACCTGATTTCGGCCCTGCACAAGTCGGTGCGCGGCTCGGATCCGGACGCCGCGCTCTACTATCTCGCGCGCATGTTCGATGCCGGCGAGGACCCGCTTTATCTCGGCCGCCGGCTGGTGCGCATGGCGGTCGAGGATATCGGCCTTGCCGACCCGCAGGCGCTTGTCGTCGCCAACGCGGCGAAGGACGCGTATGACTATCTCGGCTCGCCGGAAGGCGAACTCGCCTTCGCGCAGGCCTGCGTCTACCTCGCAACCGCGCCGAAATCGAATGCCGTCTACACGGCTTTCAAGGCTGCGACCGCCGCCGCGAAGGAGCACGGCTCGCTGCTGCCGCCCAAGCATATCCTGAACGCGCCGACCAAGCTGATGAAGTCGGAGAGCTATGGCGCCGGCTATCGCTACGACCATGACGAGCCGGACGCCTTTTCCGGCCAGGACTATTTTCCGGAGAAGATGGGCCGCCGCACATTCTACGATCCCCCGGATCGCGGTTTCGAGCGCGAGGTCCGGAAGCGGCTCGACTATTGGGCAAAGCTGCGCAAGGAGCGGTCTTAGATCGCGGGGCAGCCGAACGTCTCGACCGGTCGGAGGAGCCTCGGACCCTTCTGAGCAATTTCTATTCTCTCAGTCGATCTTCCTCGTCGGGCGGAGGCAGCCGGTCGCGGGACTTGGAGTGGGCAACCGTCTCCAACCTCAGCAGGTCGATTTCAGCTTCCTGCCCGTAGAACTGGCCAAGCACCCAGGCTGTCGTTGCGATCAGAACCGCTATGCAGATCCAGACCAGATAGCCGCCGCCCGCGGCGGGCAAGGTATAGGTCACGAAGTAATAGGAAACGACACCGGCGAGGACGACGATGACCGCAAGGTCAAGGCGACGATGCGAATGAATACCCTGGTCCACTTCTTTGGTTTGCGTCATGGCAATAGGCCCGTCTCGAAGCGGTGTTCATGCCGAAAATGAGCGCCATGACACTTTCCATCAAGCCGTCGGGGACCCGCCCTTGCTGAACATCCTCATCGTTGCGACCGGCGGCGCTGTCGGCGCCTCGCTCCGCCACCTATCGAATGGCCTGGCGCTGCGGATCCTGGGCCCCAACTTTCCCTGGGGCACGCTTGCCATCAATATCGCGGGTTCCTTCCTGATGGGGCTGTTCGTGGGATGGCTGTCGCAGCGCTTCCATGCGTCGCACGAGATCCGCCTGTTCGTCGCGACGGGCATTCTCGGCGGCTTCACAACCTTCTCCGCATTCTCGCTCGATTTCGCCGTTCTATGGGAGCGGGGAGCGATGGGGTCGGCCGTGGGCTATGCGGTCGCCAGCGTCGTCGGAGCGATCCTTGCCCTGTTCCTGGGATTGTGGCTCGCGCGCAGCCTCGGCTGATGCTATCTGGCCCGTTTCGGAACGGACGCGCAAAAATATGGCTGGCGTAGAACAGATAAAGGTCGAGGACGGCGAGTCGGGCATGAGGCTCGACCGCTGGTTCAAGGCGCACTACCCGGGCCTTGCCTTCGGTCAGTTGCAGAAACTGTTGCGCTCCGGGCAGATTCGCGTCGATGGCGGCCGCGCCAAGTCGGACACGCGCGTCGAGCCCGGCCAGATGGTCCGCGTGCCTCCGCTCGGCGTCGATCGCAAGGGCGCGGGCGCGGAACTGACGCTCAACACGATCCGGGGCACGGGCGACGGCGATTTGCTGTCCAAGATGCTGATCCATGAGGATCCCAAGGTCTTCGTCTTCAACAAGCCGTCGGGCCTGGCGGTGCAGGGCGGCTCGGGCGTGACGCGCAACGTCGATGACATGCTGGAGGCCTGGCGCAACAAAAAGGGCGAGAAGCCACGCCTCGTGCACAGGCTCGATCGCGATACGTCGGGGGTGCTGGTCGTTGCGCGCACGCGCCTTGCCGCCATGAAGATCGCCGAGGCGTTCCGCACGCGGGAGACCAAGAAGACCTATTGGGCGCTGGTGAAAGGCGTGCCTCGCAAGCGTGACGAGAAGATCTCGACCTGGCTGGTCAAGGAGCAAACGCTTGATGGCGACCGGATGCGCATCGCCAAGCATGGCGAGGACGGCGCCGATCACGCCGTTTCCTACTATCGCGTCATCGAGCAGGCCGGTCAAAGCCTGTCGTGGCTGGAGATGGAGCCCTACACCGGCCGCACGCACCAGTTGCGCGTCCACGCTGCCCACATCGGTCATCCCATCATCGGCGACCCGAAATATTTCGAGGCCGATATCAACTGGGAGTTTCCGGGCGGCATCCAGAACCGTCTCCACCTCCACGCGCGCCGCATCGTGATCCCCCATCCCGACGGCGGTGTCGTCGACGTCACCGCCGCCATGCCCCCGCATATGCGCCAGAGCTGGAACCTGCTTGGCTTCGACGAAGCCAGCGCCGAGGAAGACCGGTGAGCGCCATCACCGTCGAACGCCGCCACCACATAGATGCGTTGGCGGTCGTGGCGATGATCGGCCTCACGTTCTCATGGGGGCTGAACGGGGTTGCCGCCAAGCTCGCCAACACCGGCTACGACCCGATTTTCGTGTCCATCGCGCGGTCGGCAATCGGCGGTGCGCTGGTTCTCGTCTGGTGCATGCTGCGCGGCATCCGTCTGTTCGATCGGGACGGCACGCTGTTTGCCGGCGTGGTTGCCGGACTGCTGTTCGGCGGCGAGTTCGTGCTCATCTTCATCGGCCTGGAATACACGACGGTCGCCCGCAGCAGCCTGCTGGTCAATTCGATGCCGTTCTGGGTGCTGATCGGCGCCCACTTCCTGCTCGGCGAGCATATGTCGGCGCGCAAGTGGGCGGGGCTGGTGCTGGCCTTCGCGGGCGTCGTCCTCGTCTTCTCGGACAAGCTCAGCCTGCCGTCCCCCGACGCGATTACCGGCGACATCCTCAGCCTCGGCGCCGGCATCTTGTGGGCGCTGACGACGCTGGTGATCAAGCGCAGCAAGCTCGCGAGCGCGAAGCCGGAGAAGGTCCTGCTGTACCAGCTTGCCGTCTCCGCGGCCGCCACGATGCCGCTCTTGGGGATCGCAGGGCCGGCGATCCGGGATGCCAATCTGGTCGCGACGGGCGCACTGATGTTCCAGGCCGTCTATGTGGTCGCCTTCACCTATGTCGTCTGGTTCTGGCTGATGGCCCGCTATCCCGCAGCCGGCCTGTCGAGCTTTGCCTTCCTGACGCCCGCTTTCGGCGTTCTATGTGGAGGCGTCATCCTGGGCGAGCCGCTGTCGTGGCGCATTTTCGCGGCATTGGCGCTGATCGCAGCCGGTCTGATCATCGTCAACCGGCCGTCCCGCGCGCCCACACATTAGGAGACCCCGATGCGAGAGATCCTCAACGACCTGGAGCACGGAAGCCACCTGTCCGACCCGGATCCGACGAAGCGCGCACAGAACGCGATGAAGGCGCCGGTCGTGAAGCGCTTCTACCGCGACGTGACAATCAGCGAAGAGCCTGAAGGCTTTGGCGTGCATTTGGACGGCAAGCCCGTCCGCACGCCCGGTCACAACGCCTTGCGGCTGCCGACGCGAGCGGCGGCGCAGCTTGTCGGCGACGAGTTCGCGGCGCAGAGCGAGACGTTCAATCCGGTGTCAATGCCCGTCATGCGGCTGGTGAACACGGCCATCGACGGCGTCGCCACCGATCCGCAGGCCGTCCTCGAGGACATACTGCGATTTGCTTCGACGGATCTCCTCTTCTACCGCGCCGACGGCCCCGATCGGCTCGTCGTGCGTCAGGGCGAGGCGTGGGACCCGGTGCTCGATTGGGCGCGCGAGGTGCTCGGCGCGCGCTTCTTCCTCGCCGAGGGCGTCATGCATGTCGAACAGCCGCGCGAGTCTATCGCGGCGGTCGGCCGTCATCTGAAGGAGCGCGAGGATGCGCTGACGCTTGCGGCATTGCATGTCATGACGACGCTGACCGGTTCCGCGCTGATCGCACTCGCGGTCGAGGCGGGCGAGATCGATTCCGAGACGGGCTGGACGGCCGCTCATGTCGATGAGGATTGGAACGTCGAGCAGTGGGGCGAGGACTTCGAGGCCGCCGCACGGCGCAAGACGCGCAAGGCGGAGATGATGTCGGCGGTGCGGCTGTTGGAAGCGTTGAAGGCAGTGGAGTAGCGCCGCCACTGCAGGGGCGGGAAGCCTTTTTGCGAACTTACCCTTGCTGGCGCGCCTTCATGCGCTTTTCCAGGAGCCGCAGCAGCCTCTTCTCGAACCCGGCGCTTTCGACACGATCGAAGCGCTGCTGTTCCGCGTCATGACGCCCCAGTATCCTGTCGGTCACCTTGGTCGCCTTCGCCGATGCCTGCTCGCAGGTCCGCTGGCGGCCGATTCCGCTCAGAGCTTCCTCGAGCTTCCGCCCGTAGTTCCTGGCGATGACGACGTGCGCTTCCTCATGCCGCTTGATGTCCGAGGCGAGCGTATCCCAGACGAAACGCGTCTCGGCGCTCGCCTTGCGACCCGCCCGCCAGCGCGGCAGGATCACCTTGGCGGTGACGCGCACTTTCGCCGACGTGATTTCGCAGCGTTTGCCCGTATCGGCGTAGGTGAGCCGCGTCTTGAACTCCATCCGCGTGGCGCCGGGATGCCGCTGGCCGGTGGTGTTCACATTCGGTCCGCGCCGCGAAAGCTCCGCCTCGATCTCGTCAAGCGTGTTGCCGCGGATCGAGAAATAGCTGTACGTCTTCGAGAGTTCGGCAGCGTCCGAATGTCCCGTAGCTCCGAGGAGAAGGAGCGCGGCGCAGGCGGTTCTCATCATTTCGATCACCTTTTCCGCACGACCTTGCTTCGTACGCACTTTGCGCGCAATGGAGACCGAGACGGTACCGTTTCCCCCCCGTCCTTACCACACAAGGGGCAGGAGGCCGACCCAGTTTGAGAACAACCGCTGACATGGGCCCGCGCGAGGTGACGCTTGTCTGATCCGGCGAGAACCCGTGCGTTCCTCGGCCTTGGTGGAAACCTTGGCGACCCGGTGCATTCGATGTCGGCGTCGCTGATGGCGATCGATGCGGACCCCCGCACGCGGGTGGCCAAGGTCTCGTCGGTCTATCGTACGCCGCCCTGGGGCAAGACCGACCAGCCGGATTTCCTCAACTGCGCGGCGGAAGTGGAAACCGGCCGCACCGCGCGAGAGCTGCTGGAACTGTGCCTGGCGACCGAGCAGGCGCTGAAGCGCGTCCGCAAAGAGCGCTGGGGGCCGCGCATCGTCGATCTCGACGTGCTGGTATATGGCGACGACGCAATCGCCGAGCCGGGCCTGGTGATCCCGCATCCCCGCATGCTCGGGCGCGCCTTCGTCATGGTGCCGCTCGCGGAGATCGCGCCGGATCTCGTCCTGTCGGGCGAGACGGCATCTGCCCGCGCGGCTGCGCTCGACAGTGCCGGCATCGTCCCTCAGGAGCTTCCGGCGGACTGGTGGCGCGGCTAGGCGCCGCGCCACAGCGTTATCCTGCAAAGCCGCCGGCTTCCAGGAATGCCTGCTCGTCCGGCGTCGTCTCGCGGCCGAGAATGGCGTTGCGGTGGGGGAACCGGCCGAACCGCGCGACGATGTCCCGATGCTGGACCGCATGCTTCAGGAACTCGGGGTCGATGCCGCGATTGAGTTCGACCGCGGATTTCTGGTCCTCGATGTCCTCTGAATGCGAAAAGGGCAGGTAGAAGAACACGCGAGCGCTGGCGTCGATGTCCTTGTCGTGCCCTGCCGCGATCGCCTTTCGCGCAAAATACCGGGCGAGAGGGTCGGTGGCGTACATGTGCCCGGAGCCGCGGAAGCTGTTGCGCGGGAACTGGTCGAGCAGCACCATGAGCGCGAATGATCCGTCTGCATGCTCGCTCCATCCGTCAAGCTCGCGCCGGGCGGCCGAGAAGTGGAGGTCGAGGAAGCGCTCGCGGAACTCCGCGTCGAAGGCGTCGCTCTTTTTGAACCAGCCCTCCAGCCCGAGATCCAGCCAGAATTGGGCGCACTCGAGGGCGCGTGGGTCGGGCTGTGGATGCATTCTCTCTTCCTTATGTCGCGTCCTCGGGAAGGCCGGCGGGCGGCTTCTTCAGGACGTCCTCTGTTTCGTCGCTCAAGGCGCGACCGGCGCGCTTGGGCGGTGTCAGCGGTGTCGGCACCGGCATGTTGCCCTTGAAGTAGCCGCGGCCCGCGGTCAAGCCGCCGGTTGTCTGCGCCTCGAACCGGGCAGCGTCGCGCCTGCGCACGTCCTCGATCACCTCAGCGGCTTCCTCGGTGTCCACGCCCACGGCCTCGAGAATCGCTTGTCCGAAGATCAGCGCCGATTCGAAGGTTTCGCGGATTTGGTAGTCGACGCCGGCCTGGATCAGGTCGAGCGCGCTGCCGCGGTCATAGGCGCGGGCCAGAACCTTAGTCAGGGGAAACTCGGCCTTCAGCTGTTCGACGATGCGCAGCGACGTCTCCGCCTTGTCCACGCATACGAGCACGGCCTGCGCCCGCCCGGCGCCCGCGGCGTGGAGGATGTCCAGCCGCGTGCCGTCGCCGTAATAGACCTTGAATCCGAAATTGGCCGCCGCCTGGATCATCTCCACATCATTGTCGATGATCGACACATCGACGCCCCGGAGCAGCAGCGGCTGGCTCGCGATCTGGCCGAAGCGCCCGAACCCGATGACGAGCACGCTGCCCTGAAGTCCGTCCGCTGCGTCGACGCCGTCCAACGACACCTCTTCGCCTTGCGGAAGCAGGAAGCGCAGCCCGAGCATGGCGAGCGGCGTTAGCACCATCGAGATGATGACGACTGCCGTCAGAACGGCATTCGTCACCGCGTCTATGATGCCAACCGCCGCCGCCGAGGAGTAGAGGACGAAGGCGAATTCGCCGCCCTGCGCCATGATCACCGCGCGCTCCAGCGCCTCGGCGTGGCCGGTCCTGAGCATCCGCGCCACTCCATAGATGCCCGCCGCCTTGACGAGCATGTAGAGCACCACGAACGCAGCCACCTTCATCCAGTTGGCGGCGACCACGGCCAGGTCGAGCGACATGCCGACGGCCAGGAAGAACAGGCCGAGCAGGATGCCCCGGAATGGTTCGACATCCGCCTCGAGCTGATGGCGGAAGGTCGATTCGGAAAGCAGCACGCCTGCCAGGAAGGCGCCCATGGCCATCGACAGGCCGCTTAGCTGCATGACCAGCGCTGCGCCGAGCACCACCAGCAGGGCTGCGGCGGTCATCACCTCGCGCGCATGCGCGTCGGCCAGGATCCGGAAGATCGGATTCAGAAGGTAGAGGCCGGCGACCACGACGGCCGTGATGGCCGCGACGCCTATCCCGACATCGGTCAGCCGGTCGGCCATGCTGGTTTCCGCTCCGCCCGGCGCCAGGAAGACGATGAGGGCAAGCAGCGGCACGATGGCGAGGTCTTCCAGCAACAGGATGGAGAGGATGCGCTGGCCCTTCGGCAGCCCGAGGTCCCCCCGCTCTTCCAGCACCTGCATGACGATTGCGGTGGACGTCATGACAAAGCCCGCGCCCGCCACGAAGGCGGCCGCCGTGGGAAAGCCGGCGAACAGGCCGATGGCTGTCAGCAGCGCCGCGCAGAGCCCCACCTGCAGGACGCCGAGCCCGAAGATCTCCTTGCGAAGGCCCCAGAGTCGGCTGGGGCGCATCTCGAGCCCGATGATGAAGAGGAACATCACCACGCCGAGTTCGGCCACATGCAGGATGGCCGCAGGATCCGAGAACAGCCGGAGGCCGAAGGGCCCGATCGCAAGGCCGGCTGCGAGATACCCGAGGATGGAGCCGAGACCCAGCCGCTTGAAGATCGGCACGGCGACCACACCGGCCGCCAGCAACGCCACCACGCTCACCAGTTCGCTGTTCGACGCTTCGACTGCCATGCAGTGTCAATGTCCCGCTGTTTTCCCTGAGCGGGATCAGGATACCCATCGGGCGCTGGATGCGATAGCCCGGAGATCGAAGCTTGGGCACTCGACCGATTGACTATCGAACGCCATGTCATTTACGCGCCTTTCTGGACAGGAAAACGATCGACGGCTAAAAGCCGACAGCAATGCCGGGCCGGGCAAAAGCCCGGCGGTTTCTTTTCAAGGGCGTGTCCATGAGCGGCGTGAACGAAATACGGTCGGCTTTCCTCGACTATTTCAAGAAGAACGGCCACGAAGTCGTGGCATCGAGCCCGCTCGTGCCGCGCAACGACCCGACATTGATGTTCACGAACGCCGGCATGGTGCAGTTCAAGAACGTCTTCACGGGCCTCGAGCAGCGCCCGTACAGCCGCGCCGCGACCTCGCAGAAGTGCGTGCGCGCCGGAGGCAAGCACAACGACCTCGACAATGTGGGCTATACGGCGCGCCACCACACCTTCTTCGAGATGCTCGGCAACTTCTCCTTCGGGGACTACTTCAAGGACCAGGCGATCGAATTCGCCTGGAACCTGATCACCAGGGAGTTCGGGCTGGCGAAGGACCGGCTGACGGTGACGGTCTACCACACCGACGACCAGGCGTTCGACCTGTGGAAGAAGATCGCCGGCCTGCCGGACCACAAGATCATCCGCATCCCCACCAGCGACAATTTCTGGGCGATGGGCGATACCGGCCCCTGCGGCCCATGCTCGGAGATCTTCTTCGATCATGGCGAACACATCCCGGGCGGACCGCCCGGCAGCCCGGACGAGGACGGCGACCGGTTCATCGAGATCTGGAATCTAGTCTTCATGCAGTTCGAGCAGATCTCGAAGGAGGAGCGCATCGACCTACCGCGGCCTTCGATCGACACCGGCATGGGGCTGGAGCGCATCGCAGCCGTCCTGCAGGGCGAACATGACAACTACGACATCGACCTGTTCCGCACGCTTATCCACGCCTCGGAGGAGGCGACGGGCGTCAAGGCGGAGGGCAAGAACCGCGCCAGCCATCGCGTCATTGCGGACCACCTGCGCGCGTCCAGCTTCCTGATCGCGGACGGCGTGCTACCGTCCAACGAAGGCCGCGGCTACGTGCTGCGCCGCATCATGCGCCGCGCCATGCGTCATGCGCAGCTGCTCGGCGCGCGCGATCCACTGATGTATCGGCTGGTGCCGGCGCTGGTGCGCGAGATGGGCCAGGCCTATCCGGAGCTGGTGCGCGGCGAGCCGCTGATCACCGAGACGCTGAAGCTGGAGGAGACGCGCTTCCGCCAGACGCTGGCGCGCGGCCTCGGGCTGCTGGCCGACGCGACGGAGAACATGAGCGAGGGCGCGAGGCTCGACGGCGAGACCGCCTTCAAACTCTACGATACCTACGGCTTCCCGCTCGACCTCACCCAGGATGCGCTGCGCCAGCGCGGCATTTCCGTCGACACGGACGGCTTCAACGCCGCGATGGAGCGCCAGAAGGCCGAGGCTCGCGCGAGCTGGGCAGGCTCGGGCGAGGCTGCGACCGAGACCGTATGGTTTTCCGTCCGCGACAAGACCGGTGCCACTGAGTTCCTCGGCTATGACACGGAAGTTGCCGAAGGCGTGGTGCTGACGGTCGTCAAGGATGGCGCAGAGGCGGCGGAGGCCTCGGCCGGCGAGACGGTCGCGATCGTCGTCAACCAGACGCCGTTCTATGGCGAATCCGGCGGCCAGATGGGCGACACCGGCACGATCACGGGCGAGGGCTTCGCCATCGAGGTCACCGATACGCAAAAGAAGGCCGACGGCCTGTTCGTCCATCTCGGTCGCGTGACCAAAGGCTCCGTCAAGCCCGGCGCTGCGGTCGAGCTAAAGGTCGACCATGCACGCCGCACCCGGCTGCGCTCCAACCATTCCGCCACGCACCTCGTCCACGAGGCGCTGCGCGAAGTGCTGGGCACGCATGTCGCCCAGAAGGGTTCTCTGGTCGCGCCGGAGCGTCTGCGCTTCGATTTCTCGCATCCCAAGCCGATCTCGTCGGAGGAGCTCGAGCAGGTCGAGCTGCTCGCCAATGAGATCGTCACCCAGAACAGCCCGGTCTCGACCCGCCTGATGACGGTCGACGACGCCATTGCCGAGGGCGCCATGGCGCTGTTCGGCGAGAAGTACGGCGACGAGGTGCGCGTCGTGTCGATGGGCACGGCGCTGCACGGCGACAAGGCCGGCAAGACCTACTCGGCCGAGCTCTGCGGCGGCACGCATGTGGCGGCGACCGGCGACATCGGCCTCATCCGGCTGGTGTCCGAGGGCGCGGTCGCGGCGGGCGTTCGTCGCATCGAGGCGCTGACCGGCGAGGCCGCGCGGCGTCATCTCGACGAGCAGGACCGTCGCCTCAAGGCAGTCGCATCGGCGCTGAAGGTCGGCCCCGGCGAGGTGCTCGCCCGCGTCGAGGCGCTGGTCGACGAGCGCAAGAAGCTCGAGCGCGAACTGGCCGACGCACGCAAGAAGCTGGCTCTCGGGGGCGGTTCGTCCGGCGGCGCGGAAAGCGCCGGTGAGACCGTGGCCGGCATCGGCTTCCTCGGCAAGTCCGTTTCCGGCGTCGCGCCGAAGGACCTGAAAGGCCTCGCCGACGAGGGCAAGAAATCGCTCGGCTCCGGCATCGTCGTCTTCGTCGGCGACACCGAGGGCAAGGCCAGCGTCGTCGTCGGCGTGACCGACGATCTCGTCCAGCGCTTCAGCGCGGTCGACCTCGTTCGCGTCGCCTCCGCGGCGCTCGGCGGACAGGGCGGCGGCGGACGACCCGACATGGCCCAGGCCGGCGGCCCCGACGCCTCCAAGGCAGGCGAGGCGATTGCCGCGGTCAAGGCTGCCCTTCAGGCGGCCTGAGCGAAGCTGCCGCCCCGTGCGGCAGCCTCCAACCAAAAAGACGCCCGTTTTCCCGGGTCGCCTCCGGCGCTATTGCTCGGCCGTGCGCCGACGGCAGCCGCGGATCTTTCAGATCCTAAGCTCTTTTCGCGACCGTGCGCGCTGCGAACGCGCCGCGCATTGCGGACGTCTCTGGTCCTTCGTTCGTACCACGAGCTCTCCTGCGTTCAATAAAAGTGAACGGCATGTTCGGAATTTACTCGCTTGTTTGAACAATCGAAGTCGCCCATCTTTTGCGAAAGGGCCTTTTGAGGAGCGACCGAGATGATCACAAGGCGTACAGTGCTGGCGACTGCCGGCCTCGCTGCGATCGGCGCGACGACGGCCCGTTCAGCGACGGAGACCGACATGACCGATTTGCCATTTTCCGGGACGACGCCGATCAGCGTTTCACGCGTCGGACTGAGGGCGAGGGACGCCGAGGGCCTGGCTTCCTACTACAAGGCGCTTCTCGGCCTCGAGGAACTGACCCGTTCTGGCGGCGACATCACGCTTGGCGCCGCCGGGCGTCCGTTGCTGGTGCTGGAGTCTGCACCCAAGGCGAAGCCGGACGATCCGCGCAGCGCGGGCCTGTTCCATACTGCGTTCCTGTTCCCGTCGCGAGCCGACCTCGGCCGCTGGATCAAGCATGCCGCCCAGAACCGCATCCGGGTCGAGGGCGCGTCCGACCATCTCGTCAGCGAGGCGCTCTATCTCACCGATCCCGAAGGCAACGGCATTGAGATCTATGCCGACCGGCCGAAGGAGGCCTGGAGTTGGGAAGGCCAGTCGGTCGCCATGGCCACGGAACGTCTGGACGTCGAGGGCGTCGTCGCCTCGGTCCCGGCGGACCAGCCCGACTGGAAAGGCGCGCCCGAGAACACCATCGTCGGCCATGTCCATCTGCGGGTGGGCGATCCCCTCGCGGCGGAGCGCTTCTGGCACCAGGAGTATGGGTTCGACACAGTGGCGAAGTACGGCCCTGCGGCGGTCTTCCTGTCGTCGGGCGGCTACCACCACCATATCGGAGCTAACATCTGGCAGAGCGCGCGCGCCGGCAGGCGCGACGATGAGCGGTCGGGCCTGAGCTGGGTGGAACTGCGCGCGACGGACCCGAAATATGCCGGCGAAAAGCGGGATCCCTGGGGCACGGTTATCCGCACCATCGAGGCGATGCCCGGTTAAGGCTTATCGACCCTGCGCGAAGACGGTAAGTCCGGAGCTATTCAAACGGATTCGGGCCTGCGGCGATCGCGGCCCGGCCGTCGGCACCGGAGATTTCAAGCCAGTCATGCTGAAAGTCATCGCTCAGGACTTCATCAAGCCCCAGTACGTCGACGTCGTCGCGCCGCTCTATGCGGAACTCGTCGAGAAGACGCGGCAGGAGCCGCTCTGCATCTCCTACGATCTCTTCGTCGATCAGAAGGATCCCGGCCACTTCGTATTCATCGAGGAATGGCCGGATCGCGCCGCGCTGGACATCCATTGTCGGACGGAGCATTTCACCCGGCTCGTCCCGCTCATCAATAGCTACCAGCGGCAGGAAGGGACGTTCATCCTAATGGATGCATTCCCGGCCTGACGACAACGGCTCCCGCAACGTGAGAAGGCCCTCGCAGCTGCGTGCTGCGAGGGCTTTTCACTTCCTGGCGACGTCATTCGCAGGGACGGCTCTTCCGGTCAGCCGAACACGCGCTCAAAAATCGTGTCGACGTGCTTGGTGTGATAGCCAAGATCGAACTTTTCGCGGATCTCTTCCTCGGAGAGCGCGGCTCGCACTTCTTCGTCGGCGAGAAGTTCTTCAAGGAAATCAGCGCCTTCCTGCCAGACCCTCATGGCGTTGCGCTGGACCAGCCGATAGGCATCCTCGCGAGAGACGCCGGCCTGGGTCAGCGCCAGCAGCACGCGCTGGGAGTGCACCAGTCCGCGGAACTTGTTGAGGTTCTTCTCCATGTTCTCGGGATAGACCACGAGCTTCTCGATCACGCCGGTGAGGCGCGCCAGCGCGAAGTCCAGCGTGATCGTGGCGTCCGGTCCGATCATGCGCTCCACGGACGAATGCGAGATGTCGCGCTCATGCCAGAGCGCGACGTTCTCCATCGCCGGCAGTGCGAAGGCGCGCACCATCCGTGCAAGCCCCGTAAGGTTCTCCGTCAGCACCGGGTTGCGCTTGTGCGGCATCGCCGACGAACCCTTCTGGCCGGGTGAGAAATACTCCTCCGCCTCCAGCACCTCGGTGCGCTGCAGGTGGCGGATTTCTGTCGCCAGGCGTTCCATGGAGGAGGCGATCACGCCGAGCGTCGCGAAATACATCGCGTGGCGGTCGCGCGGAATCACCTGGGTGGAGACCGGCTCAGCCTTCAAGCCGAGCTTCTCGGCGACGTGTTCCTCGACGCGCGGGTCGATGTTGGCGAAGGTGCCGACTGCGCCCGAGATGGCGCAGGTGGCGATCTCCTCGCGGGCGGCGATCAGGCGGTCGCGGCAACGCGAGAATTCGGCGTAGGCCTGCGCCAGCTTGACGCCGAAGGTCGTCGGCTCGGCATGGATGCCGTGGCTGCGGCCGATGGTGACGGTGTCCTTGTGTTCGAAGGCGCGCTTCTTCAGCGCGGCAAGGAGCCTTTCGATGTCGTCCAGCAGGATGTCGCTGGCGCGCTTCAGCTGCACCGCGAAGCAGGTGTCGAGCACGTCCGAAGACGTCATGCCCTGGTGGATGAAGCGCGCGTCAGGTCCGACGAACTCCGCCAGATGGGTCAGGAAGGCGATGACGTCGTGCTTGGTCTCGCGCTCGATCTCGTCGATGCGCGCGACGTCGAAGGTTGCTGCGCCGCCCTTCTCCCAGATGGTTTTCGCCGCCTGTTTAGGGATCACGCCGATCTCGGCCAGCGCATCACAGGCATGCGCCTCGATCTCGAACCAGATGCGGAAACGCGTCTCGGGCGACCAGATTGCGACCATCTCGGGTCGCGAATAGCGCGGGATCATTGTTGTTCTCGGCCTCGCTGTTGTTCTGGCCGCGTCCTAACAGCGTGCGGCCAAAGGTTCAACGCGACATGCGCGCAAACCAGAGGCTTCCCATCAGCGCGACGACGAGCCCGAACGGCAAATAGAGGCGCAAGCCCAGCACCGCGAACTGGAAGAGAGCGCCCGCGACTGTGAAGAAGAATTGGATCGCCCAGGTTTTCGTGAAAGGTGCGTCGTGCCACTGCACGAAGTAGAGGCGATAGTAGAGCGCATAGGTCACGGCCGTCACGCCGGCGGTGATGAGCACCGACGAGATGAAAAACGCAACGAACGCCACCGGGGCGGGACGGCCGATCGCGAGAAAGCGGGCGCCCCATAGCGCGATGGGAAATGCGAGGGCAGCGCCGAAGACGATGATGCCGAGGATGATGCGCGCAGTCTCCGCCGTCTGCCAGCCACGAACGTAAAGGCCGTAGCCGGCGCTTGCGGCGATAGCGACAGTCCAAAGTGCTGCTCCCGCCATCGCCATGCGTGGCGGCGGGGCCGACGCCCGCAGCCGCGCGCGCAGGCCGGAGGGTAGCACCTCTGGATGCTTCTCGGGCGAGAGGGCGGTATGCGTCATGGACGCCCCGTGACCGCCATCCACCGGTAATCCGGACCTTCGAAGCCGACCCGTTCGACTGCGATCAGCACTGCATAGCTGCCGAGGCTGCCGTCGGGTGCGTGGGTCTGCAAGCCCGCGAGCCTGTAGCCGATGGCGCAGCCGCGGCTTTGCGGAACGGTCGTGTCTTCGTGCACGATACGCGTTACGCCTCCCGCACTAGGGTCGATCTGGAGCAGGCGAAGGCCCTTCATCTCGCCGAGGCCGTGGCAGCGCTCGTCCTCAGCGACCGGAACTTCCTCGAGCCGGAATTCCAACGCCTGTGCGATCGGCGGAAAGACCGGGAACGGGTAGGCAACGATCCGTGCAGGGTCGGCATTCACCTCGGTGACGGCGTTGAAGGCGGCGGTAAAGCCGGGGTTCGCCTGCAGGACCTTCTCGGCGACGATCTTCTCTCCGCTTTCCCGGGCCTTCGCCCGGGCGACGCCGAGGGATGCCGATTCGTCATCCAGCCTGACGCGGATCGGCGTGCCCTTCACGAACGCGTCGGTGCCCGTGTCGACGTAGTAGCGGTTGGCGTAGGGAAAGCCGGAACCGTCCTGGATGCCGTATTCCTCGAAGGCGAAGATGCTTCCGTCCTCACTGAAGCCGAGGATGTTGAGCTGGGCTGTGTCGCCGGCGTGCAGCGGCAGCGACAGCGCTGGCAGCAGCAGAGCCAGCGCAAGTGCTCGCCGACCGGCGCGAGCAGCATGTCTCGTGAGCGAACGGGTCATCGAGCTATCCTGGAACCTGTGTCTGGGTGCAACCTGTTGGATCCGCAGCACTCGCTGTCGATTCATTGCAGCACCTTACGATCTGGAAGACCAGACCGGGAAGAGATCGCCCGGGGCCGGCGTCGCGGTATACACCGCGCGAGCGATGGCGCGGGCCATTGTTGCGCCTGCTGCCGCGTAATGGTCGATGGCGTCGTCGAGAGCGAGCCTCTTGCCACTGCTTCCCGTCGCCAGAGCGAACACCAGGTCGCCGTCGGCCGGCGTATGGGTCGGCCAGATCGCGCGTGCAAATCCGTCGTGGGCGGCGATCGCGAGCCGCTTGGCCTCGGCCTTGGTCAGCACGGCGTCGGTTGCGATCACGGCGATGGTAGTGTTTTCCAGGTCGCGCGGCTTGTCGCGGAACTTGAGGCGGACCTTCTGCGCGTCAGCCGGGAGCGGCGAGGGGAACCCGAGGCCGCCGAACTCGTCGCCGATTTCCCACGGCGCAGCCCAGAAATGCCTGGTGCTGCCGACCGTCACCGAGCCGACCGGGTTTGCGACGACCAATGCTCCTATGGTGACGCCGTTCGGCAGGGCCGTGGAGGCCGAGCCAAGCCCGCCCTTGAGCCCCGCGCTCAGTGCGCCCACCCCGGCGCCCACGGTTCCCAACGGGAAGTCGAGGGAGGTTTCCGCGGCTGCCTGGTGGCCGAGTTCGCGGTAGGGCGCATAGCGTCCCCAGTCCTTGTCGCCGCCATTCGCCAGGTCGAAGACGATCGCGGCCGGTACGATCGGAATGATCTGATCGCGCACGAGGTAGCCGATGCCCTGCTCGCGCAGCGCCGCCTGCACGCCCGAGGCGGCATCGAGCCCGAAGGCGGACCCGCCCGACAGCACGAGGGCGTTGACGGTCTCGACGGAGTTGTGGGGCTCCAGAAGGTCGGTTTCCCGCGTGCCGGGCGCGCCCCCGAGTACCTGAACCGCGGCGACGGCCGACTCGTCGCAGACGACGGCCGTCACGCCGGATTTCAGCCGGTGGTCGGCCGCGTTGCCCACCTTGAGGCCCGCCACGTCGGTGATGAGGTTCCTGGGTCCGGCTTGAAAGCTCATTGCGATTCCATGGGCACGAAGCGGCGGTGATCGAAGCGGAAGAGGCGATAGGGATTCTGCGCCAGGTCGCCTTTGGAGTCGAACTTCACGGGGCCGAGCGCGGTCTCGAACCTGTCCTCGGAGAGCGAGCGCACAACGTCGGCGCCTGCGGCGGCAGCTTTCTCGACCGCCGCCGCGGCGACCTGCACAGCGGCATAGGCAGGCAGCACATAGCCTTCCGCGACCGCACCCTTGTCCTGGATCGCATTGACGACCGAAGGCTCTGCGATCACGTGCCATTCCGGCATGGCGATCATGAGGGTGCCTTCGGCGACCGTCATTTCATCCGGCGCAGCGCGCAGCGTCTCGCCGCTGGCGATGGTCAGGGGCACGCCGAGCTGCGCGGCGTCGTGGCCCATCACGGCGACGTCCTCGCGGTCGCCGCCGACGAAGACGTGCGTGGCGCCGGCCTTGCGAAGGCGGCCGATCAGGGCAATCTGGTTGTCCATCTGGGGGCGGAAGGTATCCACGAAGACCGGCTTCAACGCAGCGTGCTCGGCCGCCGCGCGGACCGTCTCGGCCAGCTCGCGTCCATAGATGGTCCCATCGTCCACGATGGCGAACAGGTCCTGCCGCCAGAGTTTCGACAGGATCCGGGCGGCGGCTTCGCGCTCGCTGTCCCCGCGCGGTCCCAGGCGGAACACCGGCCAGCCCGTCTTCTCGCGTCGGTCGGTAAGGCTGTCGGTGCGAACGCCGACCGTGATGGCCGGTATGCCCGCCTCCTTGAGGATCGGCAGCGCCGCTTCGAACGCCTCGGTGCACAGGTATCCGACCACGACCGACACCTCTGCCTCGACGAAGCGACGCGCGGCATCTGCTCCGCCGGCCGCCGTGCAGGCATCGTCGGCGACCTCGAGCGCAACGCCGGTTGCCGCGGCAGCCGCGCGTGCACCCGTCTGCATCTGTTCGCCCAGGATCGCGGACGGACCCGACAACGGCGCCGACAGGCCGATGCCGCCGGCCTGCGCGGCGTCAGCCAGAAGGACGCCGCCGATCGCAGCTATGGTTCGCAGCCAGTTGGTCAAATTGGAATAGCTCGGCCCTTGGAACGATGGACGACTGGTTAGTGAGTAATGGCCACTCGCGCAACGCGCGCGTTCCTTGTGGCCTGCGCGCTACGGCCATATATAACGCCGAGCCACTTTCTGGAATTATCACATTGCTGAAGAAACACGTTATCGAGCCACAGGATTACCGCGACGCCATGAGCCGTTTCGCGGGCGCCGTGCACGTCATCACGACCGACGGTCCCGCCGGCAGGCGGGGGACGACGGTGATCGCTGCGTGCTCCGTTTCCGACGGTCCGCCGATGGTGCTGTCCTGCGTGAACCGTCACAACCCGAACAACGATCTCTTCCTCCAGAACGGCAATTTCGCGCTCAACACGCTGGCAGTGAAACACGAACCGATGGCCGTGGCCTTCTCGGGCGTGACCCGGCTCTCACCGGAAGAGCGCTTCGCGATGGCGGAATGGGACGTCATCGCGTCCGGGGCGCCGACACTGGTGGACGCGGTCGCCGTGTTCGACTGCGAACTGATCGACACCAAGGAACTGGCCACACACCGTGTGCTATTTGGCAAGGTGACAGGCCTGCGCATCGGCGATAACCTCCGGCCGCTTATATACCACGATCGCGCCTATCACGTTCTCTGAGCCCGGGGCGGCAAATGTCTGAAAACTCTCCGCGTCCCGTGCCTCAATCGATCGACGAGACGCTCGAGCTGCTTTCAGGCGCCGATTACGTTGCCGACCGCGCGCTGGCGACGGTGCTCTTTCTCGCGCTGCGCATGAAGCGACCGCTTTTCCTCGAGGGCGAGGCAGGAGTTGGCAAAACAGAGATCGCAAAAGTACTCGCCTCGGCGTTGGGCCGCAGGCTCATCCGCCTGCAGTGCTACGAAGGCCTGGACGTCTCCTCAGCAGTCTACGAGTGGAACTACGCCGCCCAGATGATCGAGATCCGCATGGAGGAGGCGGCGGGGCAGGTCGACCGGAAGGACATGGAGCGCAATGTCTTCTCGGAGAAATACCTGATCCGGCGTCCGGTGCTGGACGCGCTCACTGGCACGACGGGTGCGGCGCCCGTTTTCCTCATTGACGAACTCGACCGCACCGACGAGGCATTCGAGGCGTTCCTCCTCGAGATCCTGGCGGACTTCCAGGTGACGGTGCCGGAACTCGGCACCATCAAGGCCGAGGAGCCGCCGATCGTCATCATCACGACCAACCGTACGCGCGAAATACATGACGCGCTGAAGCGACGCTGCCTCTATCACTGGGTGGACTATCCCAACGCCGAACGCGAGCTGGACATCGTGCACCGCAAGGTGCCGCAGGCCAACCGGCGGCTCTCCGCGGAAGTGGTGCGGTTCGTACAGAAGCTGCGCGAGCTCGAGCTGTTCAAGGTGCCCGGCGTGGCCGAGACCATCGACTGGGCGGGCGCGCTGACCGAACTGGACAAGGTGGCGCTCGATCCCGAAACGGTGTCCGACACGATCGGCGTCCTGCTGAAATATCAGGATGACATTGCGCGCATCGATCAGGGCGAGGGCCGGCGCTTGCTGAACGAGGTCAGGGCAGAACTCGCCGCGGCCGAGTAGATGGAAAACCTGCTGGCGACTATCCAGCGACTGGTCAGCGCGGGGAAGGTCCGGGTTTCCGCGCATGGCTTTGAAGAGCTTACCGAGGATGATATCTCCTTTGGAGAGCTGCTTGAGGGTCTGCCTCAGGCCACGCAGGTCGAGGAATACCAAGATTATTACAAGGGCCCATGCGTTCTCGTCCTGCAGACGATCGGCCGTCAGGAACCTGTGCACGTCTTGTGGGGCATCGCGAAGAACTCACCGGATGAAGCGACGCTCGTCACCGCGTACAGGCCGGATGCAAGCAGATGGAGCGCCGATTTCTTGAAGAGGAGGCCAAAATGAAGCGGAAGGCCGTTCGCTTCGTGCACACCGACAGATATGCCGCCGAGGTCGAGATTGAGCTCGTTCCCGATGACGGTGCTTGGGGACCATACATCTCCAAGGAAGACGCCCTCAAGCTGGATCGCATTCGTGCCTTGCTCAAGCGCGGCGATGTGGCGGCAGCCAGCCGGGAGGCGCGCGTGTTCGAACTGTTGCCGGTTTCGGCGTGAGGCGGCGCGCGTGACGATAGCCAGCGCAGCCAACACCGACGGGCGCATCGCCGACAACATCGTCTATTTCGCCCGTGCGCTGCGCAAGGCCGGCATGCGCGTCGGCCCGGCCTCGGTGAAGGATGCCATAGAGGCGGTGCTGGCGGCCGGCATCGGCAGCCGCGACGACTTCTACTGGACGCTGCACGCCGTGCTGGTGACGCGGCACGAGGATCACCAGGTCTTTGACGAGGCGTTCCGGCTGTTCTGGAAGTCGCGCGAGCTGATCGAGAAGATGATCGCCATGTTCTCGCCGGTGGCGCCCGACCACCGCGAGAAGCAGAAGCCGCGCGCGGCCGAGAACCGCGTCAGCCAGGCGATGTTCGAGGGCCACCAGAAAAACCAGCCGCCGCGCGAGATCCCGGAGATCGAGGTGGACGCCCGCTTCACCGTTTCCGGCAACGAGGTGCTGCGCGCCAAGGATTTCGCGCAGATGTCGGCTGCCGAACTGGCGGAGGCCAGGCAGGCGATTGCGGCGCTCAGGTTGCCGTTCGATTCCGTCAGGACGCGCCGCTACACGCCGGACCCGCGCGGCGATCGTGCTGACCCGCGGGCGATGATGCGCTCTGCTGTGCGCACCGGCGGGCAGCTGATCCTGCCCAAGTTCCGTTCGCCCCGCGAGGTGCATCCGCCGCTGGTCGCGCTGGCCGACATTTCCGGTTCAATGAGCCAGTACACCCGCATCTTCCTGCATTTCCTGCATGCGCTGGCCGAGAAACGGCGACGCGTGCACACCTTCGTCTTCGGCACGCGCCTGACCAACCTGACCAGGCAGATGCGCCATCGCGATCCCGACGCGGCACTTGCCGAATGCGCGACGGTGGTGAAGGACTGGTCGGGCGGCACCCGCATAGGGGACACGCTCCACGAGTTCAACCGGTTGTGGTCGCGTCGGGTGCTGGGGCAGGGCGCGATCGTGCTCCTGATCACCGACGGCCTCGAGCGCGACGACGTGACGGGGCTCGGCGAGGAGATGGATCGGCTGAGGAAATCCTGCCGGCGCCTGATCTGGCTCAATCCCCTGCTGCGCTTCGACGGTTTCGAGCCCCGGGCGCGAGGGGTGAAAGCGATGCTGCCGCATGTCGATGAGTTCCGCGCCGTCCACAATCTGAATGCGCTGGCCGACCTCTGCGGGGCATTGTCGGCCGGCAACGCCGCGCAATCCGATCCGCGCAAGTGGTTCGATGCGGCCAGGAGCGCCGCCTGACCGGCGCGACCAGGGAGAGATCCAGGATGGACAGTGTGCATCTCGATGAAACCCGCGATCCGCTGCTGATCGCCGAGGACTGGAAGAACACCGGCCGCGGTGTGGCGCTGGCGACGGTGGTGGAGACTTGGGGCTCGGCCCCACGGCCGGTCGGCAGCCACCTCGTCATCGATGAGGACGGCAATTTCCACGGCTCCGTCTCGGGCGGCTGCGTCGAAGGCGCGGTCGTCTCCGAAGCGGTCGACGTGATCGGAACCGGCGATCCGAAGCTGCTGGAATTTGGCGTGGCGGACGAGACCGCATGGCGCGTGGGCCTCTCCTGCGGCGGCCGCATCAAGGTCTATGTCGAGAGGCTGGGCTGACAATGGACGTTTCCTGTCTCAAGGCGGTGAATGCCGAGCGCCGTGCGCGCCGGGCGGTCATACTGCTCACCGAGCCTGCGACCCAAGCGCACCGCGTCATTCCGGAGGCCGAGGCGGCGGCGTTGGGTGGCGAGCTTGGCGAGATGGTGCGCAAGGCCTTTCATACCGGCCAGTCCGGTGCAGTCACCGCGGATGGCCGCGAGTGCTTCCTCAACGTCTACATGCCGCAGCCTCGGCTGGTGGTGATCGGCGCCGTCCATATCAGCCAGGCGCTCGCACCGATGGCGAAGGTCGCCGGCTATCCGGCCGAGATCATCGACCCGCGCACGGCTTTCGCCAGCCCCGAGCGGTTCCCCGATGTCGAGCTCTTGGCGGAATGGCCGGAGGACGCCCTGAAGGCGCGGCCACTCGACGGATACACCGCGCTGGCTGCCGTGACGCATGATCCCAAGATCGACGACTTTGCGCTGAAGGCCGCACTGGACGCCGGCTGCTTCTATGTCGGTGCGCTGGGCAGCCGCAAGACTCACGCCAAGCGCGCCGAGCGGCTTCTCGCCATGGGCGTCGGTCAGGATCAGATCGAGCGCATCCAGGCGCCCATCGGCGTCAACATCGGCGCGCTGGTTCCGGCCGAGATCGCCGTCGCCATCCTGGCGCAGGTGATCGAGGCCTTCCGCTCGCGCGGCAGGGAAGCCCGGAGTGCGGCGGCGTGAAGTTTGGTCTCATTGCGCTGGATGAGGCGGAAGGCGCGATCCTCGCCCATGCGACAAGCGCCGGCGACGTGCGCCTGCGCAAGGCGCACCGGCTGAGCGCCGATGACATAAGATCGTTGAAGGCAGCGGGCCTGGTGGAGGTGATCGCCGCGACCCTGGAGGCCGATGATCTTGGCGAGGACGAGGCAGCGGCGCGCATCGTGGCTGCGATGCGTTTTGCGGGCGTCGAGGTGAAGCCGCCGGCAACCGGTCGCGTCAACCTCCATGCCGATGCGGCCGGGCTCTTTACGGTCGACCGTGCGATGATCGATGCGATCAATGCGGTGGACCCGACCGTGACCATCGCCACGCTCAAGGATTACGCGCCGGTCCAACCCAGGCAGATGGTGGCGACGGTCAAGATCATCCCATTTGCCGTCTCTCGAGCCGTCGTCGACAGGGTCGAGGCCATCTGTCGTTCCGGCGAGATCTTCCGCGTGTCCCGGTTCCGGCCGAGCCGTGTGGCGGTGATCCAGACGCAATTGCCGACGGTGAAGCCGAGCGTGCTCGACAAGACCGTGCGGGTGACTGAGGAGCGGCTTGCGCGCTCGGGCAGCCGGGTGGTTGCCGAGCGGCGTACGACACACGAGGCTTCGGCGGTCGCGGACCTGCTCCCGCCTCTCAACCGCGACAGCGACATGGTGCTTGTATTCGGCGCGTCTGCGATGAGCGATTTCGACGACGTGATCCCGGCTGCGATTCGGCAGGCGGGCGGAACCGTCACGCGTGCCGGCATGCCGGTCGATCCCGGCAACCTCATCATCCTCGGCGAACTTCATGGAAAACCGGTGGTCGGCGCGCCGGGCTGCGCCCGCAGCCCGAAGGAGAACGGCTTCGACTGGGTTCTCGACCGCCTGCTGGCTGGCATACCGGTCACGCATTCCGACATCGCAGGGATGGGCGTCGGCGGGCTGCTCATGGAGATCGCCAGCCGTCCGCAGCCGCGCGAAGCGCAGGCGACGGAGAAGCGGCCGAACGTCGAGATCGTTCTGCTCGCGGCGGGGCGCTCGAGCCGCATGGGCGGGCCGAACAAGCTTCTGGCGCTGTTCGAAGGCAAGCCGCTCGTTCGCCGCACGGCGGAGCGCGCGCTCGCATCGCGCGCCGATCGGGTCGTCGTCGTCACGGGACATCAGAACGACCGGGTCCGCGCGGCGCTGCAGGGGCTGGATGCGACCATCGCGGAGAACCATGATGTCACGACCGGGCTCGCAAGCTCGCTGAAGGCTGGCATCGCGGCCCTCTCGCCCGGCGCTGCCGGGGCGATGATCGTGCTTGGCGACATGCCCGGCGTCGGTGTGGACGACCTCGACCGCATGATCAGCGCGTTCGTGGCCGATGGCGGTCACTCGATCGTGCGCGCCACCTTCAGGGGAAAGCGAGGCAATCCCGTCATCCTGCCGCGCGCGCTCTTTCCCGCGATCGCCCATCTGGAGGGCGACACCGGCGCGCGTCACCTGGTGGAGGCGGAAGGCGCCAACGTGATCGACGTGGAGATCGGGGAGGGCGCGTTCATCGACGTCGACACGCCCGACGCAATGGCGAGCGCGGGCGGCGTGCTACAGGACTGAACAGTTGATTTTTTGCCTTAAGTCCAGGAGAGCGCAAACTCCGGCATTCCCCCTTTCGTTCAGAGCGAACGCTGGCGGACTGGCGTCGTCGTTGCGCCATGCGTACCTCGCGGGTGTGGTTATCGCGGCACTTGCGTCTACTGTCGCCGCCGCCTCCGCCGATCCACTGAAACCCTACAAGGACGCCCTGTTCGCCTATCCCGCCATCCTCTCCCAGCAGGACGGCGGCGCCTACAAGGTCGTGGACTATTCCGAGGAGCGCGACATCGACCGGCGCGACGAGGTGGCGGAGCGCCGCGTCAAGGGCAAATATGTCTCGCTCGGCGTCCGCAAGGTGCAGAGGGATCTGGTGCTGAAGACCGACGGTGGTGCGGCTGTTCGTCATTTTGCTGTCGGCAAGACAGATGGCGCACGTTTCATCGTTCTTTATCTTCATGGCCAGGGCGGCAGCCGCAAGCAGGGCGTCGAGGACTTCACCTTCGGCGGCAATTTCAACCGCATCAAGAACCTGGCGGCCGCCAATGGCGGGCTCTATCTGTCGCCCGACTTCCCTGACTTCGAGGATGGCGGCTTGCGGGACGTCGGGGCCTTGATCGATCACTACGCGCAACAATCGCCTGGCGCGCCCGTGATCGTGGCGTGCGGTTCGATGGGCGGCCAGTTGTGCTGGGGTCTTGCCCAGGCCAAGACCAGCGAGAGGCTCTCGGGACTGTTGCTGCTCGGTTCGCTGTGGGACGACGGTTTCCGGAATTCGAGGGCGTACAGGCGCAAGCTGCCGGTGTTCTTCGGACACGGCAGCCGCGACAGCGTGTTTCCCGTCGAGAAGCAGGAGGCCTTCTATCGTTCGCTCGGACCCGGATACCCGGCGCGCTTCGTGCGGTTCGAAACCGGGTCGCACGGCACGCCGATCCGGATGACCGACTGGCGGGATGTCCTCAACTGGATGCTGGCGCGATAGCCCCGTCCGGACGCTATCTCTTCAGGTGGCGGGTGATGATGCGTTCGATCCAGTCGATCCCATGCCGCAGCGTTTCGACGACGGCGAGGTAGATGAGAGCCGCCCAGACATAGGTCTGGAAGTCGAAGCTGCGGGAAAAGGCGAGCCGGGTCTGGCCCATCAGATCGGGAACGGTGATGATCGCGACGATGGCGGATCCCTTGATCATCAGGATGATTTCGTTGCCGTAGGGCCGCAGCGCCACGATCAGCGCCTGGGGCAGGATCACCTTCCAGAGCGTCGGCAGCCGGTGCATGCCCAGCGACGCGGCGCCCTCCCACTGGCCTTTCGGGACGCTCTCGATGGCGCCGCGCAGGATTTCGGCCTGATAGGCAGCGGTGTTGAGCGAGAAGGCGAGGACCGCGCAGTACCAGGCTTCACGAAAGAAGCCCCAAAGTCCCAGTGCCTGCAATTCCGGACGAAACGAGCCGAGGCCGTAATAGATGAGAAACGTCTGCGCCAAGAGCGGCGTGCCGCGGAAAAAGTAAACGTAGCCGTAGGCGCATGCGGACAGCACCGGATTGCGGGACATGCGGGCGTAGGCGATCGGGATCGAAAGGATTGCGCCCAGCGCGATCGAGATGGCGACGAGGGTGAGCGTCACGCCGAGGCCCGACAGATAGGCGGGCGCCCACCGGTCGAAAAGCTCAGGATTCCATGCGCCGACGAGGTAGGCGACGATGCCTAGCCCGGCGGCCGCCCACAGGCCAAGCAGCACATATCCGAGGATGCGCTCGCGCGGCCAGCCGCGCTCGACTGGCGGAGGAATCTCGATGGCCGACGTTTCAGCGGCAAGCGTCATCGCGTGCCCTCATGGCGTCCGACGCTCCGCTCGATGGCGCCGATGCCGAAGGAGGAGATGATGGCCAGCACCAGATAGATCAGGCACGCGACACCGAAGAAGAGGAAGGCTTCGCGGGTCACGCGAGCCGCGACGCCGGCTTGCCGCAGGATGTCCGAGAGCCCGATGGCCGAAACCAGGGCGGTGTCCTTGAGCAGGATCAGCCAGAGGTTGGAAAGCCCCGGCAACGCGATCCGGATGAGCTGCGGCATGACGACGAGGCGCATCGTCTGGCCCTTGCTCAAGCCGATGGAATAGCCGCCTTCATATTGGCCGCGGGGGATCGCCCGGAACGCCGACAGGAACACCTCGCTGGCATAGGAGGAGAAGACGACGCCGAGGGCCACCATGCCGGAGACGAAGCTGTTGACCTCGATCGTCGCGTCCGGCCGGATAAGACGGGCGGCGTTCTGAAGGCCGATCTGCACGCCGTAATAGACGAGGAACAGGGTCAGCAGTTCCGGCAGCCCGCGGAAAATCGTCGTGTAGACGTTGCCCGCCAGCCTCAGCGAAGCCTCGTTCGACTGCTTGGCAAGTGCGATGAAAAAGCCGACCAGGAGGCCCAACGGCAGGGTCGCGGCGGCGAGCGCAACGGTGATGAACACGCCGTGTGCAATATCGTCCAGCCAGCCTTCGGACCCCCAGCTCAGCAGAGTCCAGACACTCGGCATATGGTCAGTGTACTCCCGTGATCATTCTGGCCAGCAAGGCGGCGCTTGCGCGCCGCCTTGCCGACATGTCTCAGGATTCGCCGCCGTACACGTCGTACTTGAAGTACTTGTCGTTGATTTCCTTGTACTTGCCGCTCGCGCGGATGGCGTCGATTGCGGCATTGAACTTCTCGGCCAGCGCCGTCTCGCCCTTGCGAACCGCGATGCCGGCGCCCGGGCCATGGATCTCCGGAACCGGCGTGATAGCGCCGACCAGCTTGCAGCAGGCTCCGTCCGGCGTGGCCAGCCAGCCCTCGAGCACGCTGATATCGTCGTTAACCGCGTCAAGGCGACCGTTGGCGAGGTCGAGCAGGAACTCCTGGCTCGACGGATAGCCCTTGATCTCGCTGTCGGTGTAGGTCTTTTCCGAATAGTTGAAGTGCGTGGTCGAGGTCGCGACGCCGATGGTCTTGCCTGCCAGATCCTCCTTGGTGACGCCCTTGATGTCGGTATCCTTGGGGGCGACGATCGCCGGCGGGGTGTTGTAGTACTTGTTGGTGAAGTCGACCTTCTGCTTGCGCTCCTCGGTGATCGACATGGACGCGATGATGGCGTCGAACTTGCCGGCCTGCAGCGCCGGGATGATGCCGTCCCAATCCTGCGTCACGAACTCGCACTTTACCTTCATCTCTTCGCAGAGCGCATTGGCGATATCGATGTCGAAGCCTTCGAGCTTGCCGTCGGCCGTGAGGTTGTTGAAGGGAGGGTAGGCGCCTTCGGTGCCGATCTTCAACGTCTCCTGTGCCTGCGCAGCGCCCAGCGACAAGGCGAGCGCGGCGGCAGACGCCGCCAAAGTGATACGCTTGGTAATTCGCATGATGTTCCTCTCTGGGTTATCCACGGCAGCGCTGTCGCGCCGCCCGGGCGGCTTTCCGCCGCCGCTGGCGCGGATATTCCCACTCTTTTTTCGCAAAAAGCAATCTCAATCCACCTGATAGCGCTGGACAATCGGGGATGGCGCGCGAAACGGCTGTGGCGTCGACCAGTTTGCAGTTATGACGCTGGGGAAGCTTCAGCTAGGTCCGCTTCAGGCCAGTTGCGCTCTCGATGAAGTCCGCGATCGCCCGGACGTCATCGAGCGCGTAGACCGGCAGCGGCTCGCCAGGCAGGGGGGTGTCGGCGGCGACAGCGACGATGTTCGGGTCATTGGCGGACAGCGGTGACCTGTCGCTGGTATCGCGGCGCCGCGTCTCGATCTTCTTGTGCGCCTCGCGCTTGTAGCCCTCGACGAGGACGATGTCGCACGGGGCCAGGCGGCCAAGGATCTCGCCGAGAGACGGCTCCTGCTCGTCGCGCAGTTCGTGCATCAACGCCCAGCGGCGACCCGACACGATCGCCACCTCGCGAGCGCCGGCCAACCTGTGGCGGTGGCTGTCGGTGCCTTCCTTGTCGATGTCGAACTCGTGATGCGCGTGCTTGACCGTCGAGACCGTCCAGCCGCGCGCCGACAGTTCGGCCACCAGGCGCTCGGTCAGCGTGGTCTTGCCGGAGTTCTTCCAGCCGGTGATCCCGAACACGCGCTGCGTCATTGGTCCAGCTCCGCTGCTATCTGTTCCGCTTCGGCGAGTTCGGCCGGCGTGTTGATGTTGAAGAACGGGTCGAGCGGGCCGCGCGAGGTGATGATGAGCTCGAAATCGACGAAGACATGTCTCTGGCGCTCGATGAAGCCGAGGACGCTCGCCTTTTGCCCGGACTGCAGGAACGCGTCGACTGCAGGCGCGCAGTCCGTCGGCCACAGCGCAAATACCGGATGGGCTCGGCCGCCGCAGCGCGCCACGGCGATCATATCTTCATCCTGCGTCGCGCGCTCGAGCTGCTCCACCAGGTCGATCGGGAAAAACGGCGTGTCGGTCGCAACCGTCGCCGCTCGCCGGAACCCAGCTCCACCGGCCCATCGCAGGCCGGCCAGGATTCCCGCCAGCGGTCCCGCGAAATCGCCGGTCGTATCGGCGACGATCGGCAGGCCGAGGAATTCGTAGCGCTGCGGGTCGCCGTTCGCATTGAGCGCGAGCCGTCCCGACTGGGCCGCAAGCCGAGCCGTGACGCGCGCCACCAGCGGCGATCCCGCCAGCCTCATCAGGCTCTTGTCCTCGCCCATGCGCCGTGAGCGGCCGCCTGCCAGGATGATCCCCGCGATGCTGTCCGTCATCTGCTGTCGCTCGCAGAGACAGAAAAGAGGTGAAGGCGAGGACGCGACTCGTTCATTGCTCATACACCATCAGGCGCCATGTCGGGCCGGGTGCTTTCGGCGACGACTTTCGTGCGGCCGACAACGCGCTCCCGGTAGAGCATGTAGAGGCCGGATCCGATTACAAGCGCTGATCCGACGAGCACGGCCATATCCGGAACGTCTGCGAAAACCAGGTAGCCCATCAGCAAGGCCCAGAGCAGCGATGTGTAGCGAAATGGTGCGATGAACGAAACCTCGCCCGTCCGCATGGCCTGAATGATGAACTGATAGCCTATGAGCAGCAAGATGCTGGCGCCCAGCAGGTAGATGAGAAGTTCGAATGACAGGGGCGACCACCCTCCCATCGGCTGGACCAGCAGTCCGCCGGAGATCGTGACGATGCCCGCCGTGAACGTCGATACGTAGAGCGTTGGAATATCGTCCGGAAGGCGACGGGTCGCCAGATCCCTGAGCATGCAGAAGGCGACGCAGATCAGCGTGTACACCGAATAGATGGTGAAGCCTTCCATGCCGGGGCGCACGATGATGAGGATGCCGACGAAGCCGACGCTGATCGCAAGCCAGCGCCGCCAGCCGACGCGCTCTCCGAAAAACAGCGCTGCGCCCATGGTGACTGCGAGCGGCAGCGCCTGGAATACGGCCGAGACGTTGCCGATCGGCAGATGGGCGAGGGCGATCAGGTAGAATACGGTCCCCCCGAGTTCGCCAACCGCGCGCACGCCGATCAGTGGATGCAGCCCGATCCAAGGCTTGGCCAGCGCCCCTCGATGCCAGGCGAGGAGCCCGATCAACGCAGTGGCGAACAGGCCGCGGACGAGCATCACCTGGCCCATGTTCATGCCGGCGGAGGCCGCCTTGACCAGGGTGTCGTTGAGCGTGAAACCGGCCATGGCGACGACCATGAACAGCGCGCCGCGAAAATTGGGAGAAGATGCCAAGGAATTCGCTCGGAGACAGGTTCATTTTGCGTGTATCAGCCAAGCCAATGGTGGCAATAACAAATGGCTGGTCCAGGGGCGTCGGTCGGTAGCGGCGCGCCGAGAGCCTCAAATAGGTTTGGGGACCGTCGCCCGCGCTTGGGGCCTATGTGCGCTGCCGGGGCCTGTGTCTGGATCAATCGCGGACCTGCCACTTAGAGTTGACTTCTGTCTCGCAACTGATCGATATTCAGCGATCTACACACACAGTATGAGCAAATAGACTCATGATGTTTTCGTTGTGAGGGCGGGTGTTTCGTGAGTTTCTTACCCAACGAGGATGTCTATCCGTACACGACGGTCGTCTACGTAGAGGCCAGGTTCGGCAGCAATTGGGTCGTCGGATCCGGAGTTCTGGTCGGCGCGAATGACGTGCTGACAGCGTCCCACATGATCTACGACCCGAACTATGGGGCGGCAGACGAGGTTCTCGTATATGCGTCGTACAATCCGTCGCAATTCAATACGTCGTATTCGGCCGTCTACCTCGAGTATTTTACGGACTTCGATCCGGACGGAGACGGCTTTCTCTTCCCGGGCGACGGTTCCCCCCTGACGCTGGGCGGCGCTGAACTCGATATCGCGCTGATCAGCCTTTCGGCCCCGATCGGCAACGCGCAGGGCTGGATGGGAATGGACCCGAACTTCTGGTCGGGCTCCATCAATGTGACCGGCTTCCCAGGGTACGCCAACGGCTACATGGTGGCGGACACGGGCTTCGCCTTGGTCGACCGGACGGACTACTACATCGACATCAGCGCCATGGACATCAATCCGGGCAACTCAGGCGGCCCGGTCTGGGTGAACACCAGTTCGGGACCCTATGTAGTCGGCGTCGTGTCGACCGGAGGCGCCGCCGCGACCGTCGATGGGCACGCTTGGCTGTTCACGTCGATCATCGAGAACGACATCTATATCGACGGTCTGGTGCTCTTTGGAGCGCGGGACATGGAGTTGGTGGCCGCAACCTACCAGTTCTTCACCGGAGCGGTGCCGGGTGAGGCCGGTTTCCTCTACCTGATCGATTCGCCGGGGAACGCCAGCGATCTCAACGACGCCTACTATGCGGTCTTCAACCAGGAGAACCGCTTCATCAACTTCGCCAACAATCTCGGCGCGTTCGGGGTCGGCGCGGACGCCTTCGACGCCGCCTATGGGGGGCTGAGCTTCAACCAGGCGGTGGCCAAGGCCTATGACGCGATCGTCGGCATCGCCGCGGCCGAGGGGGCCGGCATCGATGTCGCCGCCGCACTCGCCTTCTTCCAGGGTTCCATTGGCTTCTACACGGCGGTGGCGCTGGAGCGGGTGACGCCGTCCGGCGTCCCGCTCGCCGAGGCGACCAAGCTCGTCATGATCGGCTCGGTGCTCCACGAATCCATGAAGGCCGACGTCGGCCTCTATGCCGGGGCCGTCAACGATTTCGTCAGCGACTATATGTCGGATGGGGAAGCCTTCTTCGGGCTAAGTCTCTTTGCCTGAAGGCGGTGTTCGAGGTGAAATCGCGGAGTTGCCGGACAGACGCGCAAGTCCTGCGAAACAATGTTGATCCGGGGGGAAGATGAAGAACTTGCTTGAGCTGACGGCAGAGATCGTCAGCGCCTATGTTGGAAAGAACTCGATTCCGGTTGCCGAACTGCCGAAGGTGATTGCTGACGTCAGTGCCGCGATCACGATGCTCGGCTCGCGCCAGACGGCGGCGGAGGTTGAGAACCTGAAGCCGGCTGTCAATCCAAGGCGATCGGTGTTTCCCGACTACATCATTTCGCTCGAAACCGGACAGCGATTCAAATCCCTGAAGCGACACCTGATGGCGAGCCACGGCATGACGCCGGACCAGTATCGTGAGAAATGGGGCCTGCCCTCCGACTACCCCATGGTGGCGCCGAACTACGCCGCCATGCGCTCGCGATTGGCCAAGACGGCGGGGCTGGGGCGCAAGCCAGGCGTCAAGCTCAAGCGCAAGGCAAAGGGGGAGTAGCTGGAACCCGACAGTGGGGAGATGGCGGATGGCGGCGCGCCAGAAGGCTGGACGGAGCCTATGGTCTCTGATTTGCTATGCCTCGTCACAGCGGGAATGCCAGAATGTATAGCCACCTCCTGATTACCACCGACGGTTCCGAACTCGCGCAAAAAGGCGTCGACCACGGGATAGGCCTTGCGAAGGCGCTTGGCAGCAAGGTCCTGATCGTCACGGTGACGGAGCCATTTCCGCCGATGGCGACCGGCATGGGGGACGCCTGGGCTCCCACCGCCGCGGACATCGACCGCTACGAGGCGAGCCAAACCGAGCACGCGCGTGCGATCCTTGCCGCTGCGCAGGCCGATGCGGACAAGCAGGGCGTGGCCGTCGAGACAATGCATGTGTCGGATCAGCATCCCGCCACTGCAATCATCGAAACCGCTGCCGCGCGGGACTGCAGCCTGATCGTGATGGCGTCGCACGGACGTCGCGGCCTGAGCCGCCTGTTGCTGGGGAGCCAGACCTCCGAGGTGCTTTCGCACAGCAACGTGCCGGTGCTGGTGGTCCGATAGCCGTCGGGCCGGGTTGGGCCGCTGCGCGGGCGGCCGGCAACCACCTGAATCTGCAAGCCTGCGAGGCGAGAAGTCGGCCCTCCGGCCGTGCGACAGCGGGCCGGGAGAATGCGGCCAGGGGCGCTTGACCTTCCAGTTGCCGGAAGCCTTAGTCTGCATGTCGTTCTACCGACAGAGGCTTCGATGACGGCACCCCACCACCCCCATGACAAGCACGACCATGCGGCGCACACGACCGCTCCCGCGACCGATGCAGTCCGTGATCCGGTTTGCGGGATGACGGTCGATCCGGCGTCAGGCAAGCCGACTGCCCACCATGGCGGCCACACCTATCGTTTCTGCTCCGAATCGTGCCGCAACAAGTTCATGAAGGAACCGGAAGCCTATCTGACGGCGACGGATCCGGTTTGCGGGATGGAGGTTGAGCGGTCGACGGCAAAGCATCATCTCCGCCACGACGGCCAGGGCTTCTACTTCTGCTCCGCGGGCTGCAAGGACAAGTTCGAGAAGGAGCCGAAGACGTATCTGGGCGACCGCCGGGCGGTGGATCCCGTGCCGACAGGCACGCAATACACATGCCCGATGCATCCGGAGATCATCCGCGACAAGCTGGGGTCCTGTCCGATTTGCGGCATGGCGCTCGAACCGATGGGCGTGCCGACCGGTGAGGAAGGACCGAATCCGGAACTGATCGACTTTACGCGGCGGTTCTGGGTCAGCGCAGTTCTATCGATTCCGCTGCTGGTGCTGACCATGGGGCCGATGGTCGGCTTGCCCGTCAGGGATTGGATCGGTGAGCCCGCCGCCGTGTGGATTGAACTGGTGCTGGCGACGCCCGTCGTGCTGTGGGCTGCGCTGCCGTTCTTCCATCGGGGCTACGAATCCTTCGTCAACCGCAGTCCCAACATGTGGACGCTGATCTCGATCGGAGTCGGAACGGCCTATGTGTACAGCGTGATCGCGACGCTGTTTCCGGATCTGTTCCCGCATCAGTTCCGCGGACATGCCGGCGCGGTGCCGGTCTATTTCGAGGCGGCGGCCGTCATCGTCGCTCTGGTCTTCCTCGGCCAGGTGCTCGAACTGCGGGCGCGGGAGCGCACCGGTTCGGCCATTCGCGCGCTGTTGGATCTCGCCCCGAAAACCGCCCGCCGCATTGCCTCCGACGGAAGCGAGGCCGATGTGCCGGTGGACGAGGTGAGGGCGGGCGATCGACTGCGCGTGCGCCCCGGGGAGAGCGTTCCGGTCGACTCCACGGTGCTGGAGGGACGCTCCTCTGTCGACGAGTCGATGATCACCGGCGAGCCTGTCCCGGTCGAGAAGGCGACGGGTGACAGCGTCACGGGCGGAACGCTCAACAAGAACGGCACACTCGTCATTCGCGCCGAAAGGGTGGGCGCCGAAACGATGCTCGCCCGGATCGTCGAGATGGTCGCCAAGGCGCAGCGCAGCCGTGCGCCGATCCAGGGGCTGGCCGACCGCGTGTCCTATTTCTTCGTGCCGGCTGTCGTGCTGATCGCGATCGTGGCGTTTATCGTGTGGTCCGTCTTCGGGCCGGCCCCCAGCATGGTGTTCGGCATCGTCTCGGCGGTATCCGTGCTGATCATCGCCTGTCCGTGCGCGCTCGGGCTGGCCACGCCCATGTCGATCATGACGGCGACCGGACGAGGCGCGCAGGCAGGCGTGCTCATCAAGGACGCCGAGGCGTTGGAGCGCTTCGCCAGCGTCGACACGCTGATCGTCGACAAGACGGGAACGCTGACCGAGGGCAGGCCGAAGCTGACGGACGTCGTCGTCGCAAATGGCTTTGACGAGGCGGATCTTCTGTCGCTTGCGGCCGGCCTCGAGCGCGGCTCGGAGCATCCATTGGCCGAAGCGATCGTGGAAGGCGCCCAACAGCGCCGCGCGACGGTAGCTGACGCAACCGACTTTCAGGCTGTGACCGGCAAGGGCGTTTCAGGCGTCGTTTCCGGTCGAAAGGTGTCCCTGGGCAATCTTGCGATGATGCAGGACATAGGCGTTGATGTCGGCATCTTGTCTGGGCAGGCGGATGCGCTCCGCTCGGAAGGCAAGACGGCGATGTTCGTTTCCGTGGAGGGCGCGCTTGCGGGCATCGTCGCGGTCGCCGATCCGATCAAGGCGACGACCGCTGAGGCGATCGAGGCGCTGCATGCGCGTGGCCTCAGGATCATCATGGCGACCGGCGACAACGAACGGACCGCGAAGGCGGTTGCGGCGAAACTCGGTATCGACGAGGTGCGCGCCGACATGCTCCCCGAAAGCAAGCAGAAGCTGATCGAGGAACTGCACGCCAAGGGGGCCAGCGTCGCCATGGCCGGAGATGGGGTGAACGACGCGCCGGCGCTTGCCGCCGCCAATGTCGGCATTGCCATGGGCACCGGCGCCGACGTGGCCGTGGAGAGCGCCGGCATCACCCTCGTCAAGGGCGACCTGAACGGCATCGTGCGCGCCCGGACCCTGGCCCAGGCGACCATCCGCAACATCAAGGAGAACCTGTTCTTTGCCTTCATCTACAACGCGCTCGGCGTGCCGGTGGCGGCAGGCGTCTTGTATCCGGTGTTCGGAACGCTGCTGTCACCGATGATCGCGGCGGCGGCGATGAGCCTGTCGTCGGTTTCGGTCATCGCCAACGCGCTTCGGCTGAGGACGCTCAACCTGCGTTGAGCGCGCCTCGCATGCCGCTGCAAGTCGCCTGGATCGGGGCTGTTGCCGCCCTTCCTTCCGCCTTGAGCATTTTCAGCCAGACGAAATCGTCCGGCGTCGCACAAATGCGGCTCCGCTCTAGGCGCTTTGTAGCAGGTCGGCGAGGAAGTCGCCTGAGGTTCCGACCCGCTGCGCCTGATCGGCGAAATCGTTGACGGCATCCGCATAGGGTCCTATGTCGGCCCGCACCGCCTCGTAGAGCACGGAGCTCAACAGCGCGATCTTCTTGGCGTCGTCGAGGCTGACGCCGACCGACGGCACGATGCGGTCGGCGGCGACCTGCTCGAAGTAGCTTTCCGCATCGAGGAAGAACTGTTTTGACGCGTCCGGATCGCCGCCGGCGGCCGTGAGGGCGGCCGCGGTGATGATCAGGTCGAAGGCCTTCTCCACCGCCGCCTCGTAGCTCAGGGCCCCGAACGCAAGGTCGAACCACGCCTGTCCGTCCGGGTTGCCGGTGGCGAGGTTGGTGGTGAAGTTCAGATACTTGTTCTCCGCATTGTACGGCGAATAGTACGCGTCGGTCAGGTCGTGCGGGTTGGTCTCCGAGCGGATCAGGTATTCGAAGCCGGCTTCCGACGGTACCGTCTGCATGAAGAGCTGCCAGACCGCCGCCACCAACCCGGTCTCGAAGCGGTCCAGCGTCCAGTCCGGCTGCTCCATGTCGATCAGGCCGGCGAGTGGCGTGTCGGCGGCGTTGTCCGCACCGAAGCGGATGAACTCGATGCCGTCGAGCACATCTGCGCCCTGATCGCCGTCGGACGGATCGATGTCGAGCACGCCGATCCTGCCGTTCGCGAGCTGTACGAAGACATAGCCGTCCGCATCGCCGGGCAGGACGACGCTGTCGTCGCCGTCGCCGCCGAAGATGTCGTCCTCGCCTTCGAGCGGCCGGAACACGTCATTGCCGGAGCCGCCATGCAGGATGTCGTTGTCGGGGGTGCCTGTGAGGGCGTCGTCGGCGCCGGCAATGGTGATGGTGACCGTGCTGGTCGTCCCGTCGGCGGTCGTGATGGTGAAGGTGTCCCTCAGCGTCTCGCCATGCTTCAGGCCGTTGACGGTCGCATTCGCATTGTCGAGCGTGTAGGTCCAGCTGCCGTTGCGGGCCATCTCGACGCTGCCATAGCCGCGCGTCGAGGCGGTGCCGGCCTTGATCGGCTCGAAGCTGCTCCCACCCCCGTCCGGATCGGACGCGCTCGCAACGCCGGTGGCAGCCGGCGCGCCGGGCCCGGCAAGGCCGGCCTCGACGACCTGCCCGGTGAGCGTTCCGCCGACGGCGGCCGGATCGTTCGCGGGCGTCATCACGAAGCTCTGCGTGGCGGCGGTCGTTCCGCCATTGCCGTCGCTGACCTGGTAGGACAGCGTCACCGTGCCGTTGAAATCGACCGGCATGGTGACCGTGTAGGTGCCGTCGCCATTGTCGACCACGACCCCGCCACCCGACGCCGACAGGCCGATCACCGACAGCGGGTCGTTCTCCACATCGCTGAAGCCGGCCAGCAGGTCGGCCGCGTTGACGACATAGGGCACATCCTCGACGCCGGGCTGCAGCACCGCCGTCGGCGAGCCAGCCGGCGCGTCGTTGACCGGGGTGACGTCAACGGTGAGCGTCCTTGGGGTCGGGTCGAGGTCGACGCCGCCATTGGCGGTGCCGCCGTTGTCGCGCACGTGGAAAGTGAAGGAGGCGTAGGCCGTGCCGTTCACATCCGGCGCGGGCAGGAAAGTCAGAAGACCCGCCTCGATTTCGGCCCTCGACACCTCGTCGCCTGCCATCACGGGGTTGCCGTTTAGAAGAAGCGTTCCGGCCGCGGGCAGCGTGGCGATCCTGACCGCCGACAGAGCATTCGCCGGGGTGTCGTTCGGGTCGGAGAAGCCGAAGTCCGCCACCGTGAAGGCATAGGCCACATCCTCGCTCGCCGTTACCGTGCCGCTGGCGCCTTGCGGCGCGTCGTTGACCGCAGTGACGTCGACAGTGAGCGTTCTTGGGTTCGGATCGAGGTCGACGCCGCCATTGGCGGTGCCGCCGTTGTCGCGCACCTGGAAAGTGAATGCGGCGTAGGCCGTGCCGTTGCCATCGGCAGCGGGCGTGAAAATGAGGGCGCCGGCATCGATGTCGGCCTTCGACACGTCCTGTCCCGCCGTCACGGCCAGGCCGTTCAGCGTCAGCGTCCCTGCCGCGGGCAGCGTGGTGATCTTGACCGCCGACAATGCGTTCGCCGGATTGTCATTCGTGTCGGAAAAGCCGAAGTCCGCCGCCGTGAACGCATACGCGACATTCTCGGTGGCCGTCACGGTGCCGCTGGTGCCTTGTGGCGCATCGTTGACCGGGGTGACCGTCAGCGTGAAGGTGTCGGAGACCGAAAGCGTGCCATCGCTGGCAGTGACCTTCAGGTCGATTGCGCCGCCGAAGTTCAGCGGGGGTATGCCGGAAAACACTCTCGTCGCAGCGTTGAAGTCAAGCCAGGCCGGCAGGGCCGATCCATCGGCGAGCGTGGCGCTGTAGGTCAGCGTATCTCCGTCCGGGTCCGAAAAGGTCGCCGTCGGCACGACAAAGTTCCACGCCGCGTCCTCCAGCGTGCTCTGGTCGGCGATGCCGGCTGCGACGACCGGCGTGTCGTTGATGAGGGTTGTTTGGGTCTTGTCTCCATCGGCGAAGCGGAAGATCTCGACGTTGACGATCTGATCAGTGCCGTCCGGCGAGCCGCTTCGGTCGTCGACGACGGTGTAGGTGTCGGTGGCGTCGTTGAAAGTGACGGTGTAGTCGGCCCGATTGCCTGAGAACACTGCAACGTCACTCGAGCCGCTGCCCCCATCGATCGCGTCGTCGCCACCGCCACCCGTGATCGTGTCGTTGCCACCGCCGCCCGTCAGTTGGTTCGCGCCGGCGTCGCCTATGAGGGTGTCGGCGAAGTCGCTTCCGAGGAGATTCTCGATGCCGCTGAGCGTGTCGCCTTGGGCGTCGCCGCCGGCGCCAGTGCCGCTGGAAAGGTTGACGGTGACACCCGCGCCCGAGGCGGAATAGTCTGCGGTATCCGAGCCGGCACCGCCAATGAGAGTGTCCGCTCCGCCGCCACCCATGAGTGTGTCGTCGCCGCCGCCGCCCATCAGAACGTTGTCGCCGGCATCGCCGGTCAGGGTGTCGGCGAAGGCGCTCCCGCTGAGGATCTCGATGCCGCTGAGCGTGTCGCCTTGCGCGTCGCCGCCGCTGCCCGTGCCGGTGGCAAGGTCGACTGTTACACTAGCTGCGGAGGCGGAATAGTCCGCGGTGTCGACGCCGCCTCCACCAATGAGGACATCGGCTCCGCCGCCGCCGGCAAGGGTATCATTGCCAGCGCCGCCGTCGAGGCGGTTTGCCACGGCGCTGCCGGTGAGCACGTCATCGAAGGCGGAACCGTCGACATTCTCGATGTCAATGATCGTGTCGCCCTGGGCCTCTCCGCCCGAGGCGGCCCCGGTGGCAAGGTTGATCGTCACCCCGGCCGTAGAACTGGTATAGACGATGGTATCGACGCCGGCTCCGCCGTTCAGCACGTCGCCGAAGGCGCCGCCTTCGAGCCTGTCATTGCCGGCGCCGCCGTTCAGCGTATCGGCGCCGCCGGTGACGACAATGCCGCCAAAATTGTCGCCGACGAGAAGGTCATCGCCGTTGGCGCCGTTGAGCGTGTCTGCGCCATTGAGGCCGATCAGATCGGTCCCGAGGTTCAGATTGGCGGTCAGGACGTCGTTGAAACCCGAGCCCAGCACCATTTCGAAGCCGGAGAATGTGGTTCCCGCGGCCATGCCGCCGCCACTGCCCGTACCTGTCGTCAGGTTGACGGTGATGCCGGAGCCAACGACTCGGCCGTCGACAAGGTCCCTTCCTGCGCCGCCGATCAGCGTGTCGGCCCCGCCGCTCAGCTGGATGTAGTCGTCGCCCGCGCCGCCGTCGACCACATTGTTTCCGCCGTCGCCGGCGAGTTGGTCGTTGAAGGCGCTGCCGATCAAAGCCTCGAAGCCGGTCATCGTATCGCCGACAGCTTCGCCGTATTCGGCGGAGACGTTCAAAGCCACCCTAACGCCGGCGGCGGCATTGGCGTAGCTCAGCGTGTCGTAGCCGGCCCCGCCGTCCATGTTGTCGGCGCCGAGGCCGCCCTCGATGGTGTCGTTGCCATCGCCACCAGTGAGCGTGTCATCGCCGGCGCCGCCGTTGAGGGTGTCGTCGCCGGCCGAGCCGGTGAGGGTGTCATTTCCGGCCGAGCCGATCAGGCGCTCGATGCCGGTGAGCGTGTCGCCTTGTGCATCGCCGCCGCTGCCGGTGCCGGTAGTCAGGTTGACGGTCACGGCCGAGGCCGAGCCCGAATAGTCCGCCGTGTCGAAACCCAAGCCGCCCTGCAGGGAATCGGCGCCAGCACCGCCTATCAGCACGTCATCGCCGGCGCCGCCAAGCAGGATGTCGTTGCCGCCGCCGCCGTCGAGGATGTCGTTGCCTCCCTGGCCGTTGAATGTGTTGGCGGCAGCGTTGCCAGTAAGTCTGTCGCCGCCCGTGTTGGACCCGATCAGGTTTGCAATGTCGTGCAGATAGTCACCCTCCGCGTCGCCGCCAAAGCCCTGCGACGCGTTGGTGAGCTGCAGATTGATGCCAAGCCTTGGAAGGGTGAGGGCGACCGTTTGCGACAGGTCGATGGTCACGCCGTCGACGGAGGTCGTGTAGTCGGCGGCGTCGATACCGGACGCAGTGATCACGCCTGCTGCATTGAGCAGACCGCCGATGATGACGTCCGCGCCGGCGCCGCCACGGATGACGTCATCCCCGGACCAGCCGATCGCGATGTCGTCACCGCCGAGCGCATCGACGAAGTCGTTGCCGATCGCCTGGGCCGGGCCGTCGATCAGGTTAGGGAGTATCTCGGCGCCGTTACTGCCCGTGAAAGTGGCCATGAAACGTCTCCCCCTGTCCAATGCCGATCGGCTGGAATGCCACGCCGTTTCTTAACGTACGGTTGTAGCGAATTGTACAAATGAACGATTCGGCGCAAGCATGCACGTGGAGCGCGAGCATTATTCTCTGAGCTGTTGCGGCAACGTCGGATGACGCGCAGGTGACTTGCGCGTCACGCTCTCGCGCCCTTTGGCGCGCCTGAGGTCTTTGCAGGCCGCATCCTGTGCCGGGACAGGGAAGGGGAGTGTTCCGGACATCATGACGACGATGTCCGCAGTCACATCGAGGTACGGAAGGTGCTGGTTCGGCGCGCGGAAAGTGGCGAGACGACGTCGGCCGGCGAGAAACGCGCGTACCTGTCATCGAGGGCCGTCTAGGGACCCTTCGATTGACTGATTCGCTGCACGCTCGCAGCGCAAAGTGCCGGAAAAAAATGGCACGCCCAACGGGAATCGAACCCGTGTTTCCGCCGTGAAAGGGCGGCGTCCTAGACCGCTAGACGATGGGCGCGGACAGCGGGCTTATAGTCAGCTTGGTCCCGAAGGGTCAACCCGCCAAGTCATCGATTTTCGTACTTTTTTCAGCGACCTGTTTCAGGCCTTGCCACGGCGGCAGCGCCAGTTCCAGTCGCGCTCCGGCCCGACGTCCACATGAACGGACTCGGTGTGGCAGTATGTGCCGACGCCGCCACGGCCGGGCAGGCTGCGCGCAAAGTTCGCGACCTCCCACTTGCTGACGCCCGGGATCTGGATGTCGGCTGCGGCGCAGTACATGTGCTGCGAATTCTTGGCGCCGCGCACCTGCCGGTTGTAGCTCGCGCTGCGATAGCCGGAGGTGATGACGACCTTGCGGCCGAAGTGGCGCTCCATCTGCTTCAGCGTCCGCACCAGTGCCGGCTTGAGGCAGGCCGTGTCGACGCGGTCGGTCTGCTTGAGCAGCCCGTTGGGAGCCAGTCGCGCGAGGCCCGCAGCCGAGGCGACCCTGATCGGCCCAATGTCGTCCTCCTCGTGCAGGTCGACGTCACTGTCGTCGTCGAGGCCCGACTTGCGCTTGATCTCGAAGAGCTCGGTCTTGCGCACGCCGGGCAGGGCGTCGCTGCCGTAGGAGCCGGTGACGCCCCGCGATATCGCGAGCTGTTCGGACGGTTCCGTGGAGGCGAGTTTGACGAGCGGCGCCGGTTCGGGCTTTTGGGAGGCCGCTTTCGGGGCCTCCGGCTTTACGGAAGCCGCCGTCGTCGCGTTGCTGTCCTGGGTCTCCGGCTTCTGCGTCCTGACGGGAGCTGCGGCCGCCTGATTCGCCGAGAAAAGGGAGGCGAGGAAGCTCCGCTTCTTCGGCGCTGGTTCGGCAGCCGCCGGGTTAGCAGCCGTCATCACCTGTTCGTTGCGCGGCGAGGGCGGCGAGGCAGTAAGGATTTGTTCCTTTGCAGCGGGCTCCTGCCCGGCGGTGGCGGCGGCTGTTGCGTCTGCCTTCACTGCCGTATTCGCATCGGCTGATGATTCGGCCGAAGCGGCCAGGCCGGCCTTGGGAAAAGCCGCGCCGGGCTTCGCCGGGGGAAGATAGGCTACCTTCGCGGGGAGGGCGGAGTTGCCGGCGCCGGCTCGGTGGTCGGCGCTGGAATCGGCCGCGACCGCCGTTGCCTCCGGGGCAACGCCGTTCGCTGTGTCGTCGGTCGTGGCGGCGTCGGAACTCAATGCGGGATTGGAAAGCGCGAAGCTGGCCTGGCCGTCAGGGGAGGTCGAGCAGGAAGCGATGAGCAGCGAGGTCGCCGCAGCGGCAAACGCATGCACCAACCTCTTCGCGGAGCGCGATCGCACTGGACTCAAAATCGCTTCCCCTTCCAACCGCATTGGCGCGCTAGGAGCGGCCCACTTATCCATGGATCGAGGCAAACGCCTCGAAACAAATCGCCCAGATAGACCTATTTCCCCGGAGCAACTGCGTATGCGGGAAATGGGGCGAGAACATGATACCGGTCACGTTTTCGCCGGAATGTGGCGCAGCGTCAACACATACGCTCCGGGCGCACGATGCTTATCGCAGCATGATCCATCCGCATTTCGCGAAGCTTGCGGTTGGATGCAGCATCGAACCTGCCTCGACCCTAGACCCGCACCTTGACGTAGGCGCCGGGCGCGTCGCCGAGCGTCCGCGAGGCTGGTGGCAGCTTGCGGGGCGGCACGCGGGCGCCATCCTTTTCCTCGATCCAGCGCTGCCAGTGGGGCCACCATGAGCCCGGATGCTCGGTAGCCTTGGCGACCCAGTCCTCGAATTCGCCGACCGGCTTGCCGCCGGTCCAGTACTGGTACTTCTTCGACGTCACCGGATTGACGACGCCCGCGATGTGGCCGGAGCCGGCCATCACATACTCGACCTCGCCGCCAAAATAGCGCGACCCGAGGAACACCGAGCGGGCAGGGGCGATGTGGTCTTCCCGCGAGGCGAGATTGTAGACCGGTATCTTGACGTCGCCGAGCGACACGGTCTTGCCGTCGAGCTTCATGCGGCCCTGCGAGAGATTGTTCTCGAGATAGCAGTTGCGCAGGTAGAACGAGTGGTTCGCCGCCGCCATGCGGGTGGAATCGGAGTTCCAGTAGAGCAGGTCGAACGGCATCGGTGCTTTGCCGCGCATGTAGTTGTTGACGACGTAGGGCCAGATCAGGTCGCCGGAGCGCAGCATGTTGAAGGCTGTGGCCATCTTGGTGCCGTCGAGGTAGCCCTTCTGGTTCATCGAGCGCTCGAGCGCGGCAATCTGGTCCTCGTCGACGAACACCTTGAGGTCGCCCGCATGGGTGAAGTCGACCTGGGTGGTGAAGAAGGTGACCGATTTGATGCGGTCCTCGCCTTCCCTGGCGAAGAGGGCCAGACCGGCCGCCAGTAGCGTGCCGCCGACGCAGTAGCCGATCGCATTGACCGCACGCTCGCCGGTCGCCTTCTCGATCGTGTCGAGGCCGAACTGCAGCCCGTCCCGGATATACGCCTCCCAGTCCATGCGCCCGTGTCGCTCGTCGGGGTTCACCCAGGAGATGACGAATACGGTGTGCCCTTGCTCCACCGCCCATCGGATGAAGGATTTTTCCGGGTTGAGGTCGAGGATGTAGAACTTGTTGATCCACGGCGGGCAGATGAGAAGCGGCCGCTTCAGCACCTTGTCGGTGGTGGCGGCATACTGGATGATTTCCGCCAGTTCGCTGCGCGCAATGACCTTGCCGGGCGTCACGGCGATATTCTCGCCGATCCTGAACTGGGAGCTGTCCGCCTGCCTGAGCT
Organism: Mesorhizobium shangrilense; assembly: GCF_028826155.1. Classification (NCBI taxonomy): domain Bacteria; kingdom Pseudomonadati; phylum Pseudomonadota; class Alphaproteobacteria; order Hyphomicrobiales; family Phyllobacteriaceae; genus Arvimicrobium; species Arvimicrobium flavum. The sequence continues at coordinate 3,770,654 of NZ_JAQGPN010000001.1, read as the reverse complement.
TCAGGTCGCCCTTGCCGGCCTCGATGTCCTCGGCCAGCATCCTCATGCCGCGCACCAGGTTTTCGCCGTGCGACGCCACCGTCTCGCGGAAGAGCTCCGGATTGGTGAGGATGAAGTTCGACGGCGAGATCGCGTTGGAGATCTGCTTCACGTAGAAGCCGGCCTTGTGCTTCGTGTGCTCGTCGAGCCCCTCGGCGTGCTCGACCAAGTCGCCGGCCCAGCGGGAGGTGACGAGATAAGCCTGCTTCAGGAAATCGAAGAACGCGTTCTTGCCCCATTCGGGGTCGAGGAAGCGCTTGTCGCCCCGCTCGGGCGCGACCTGGCCCTCGACCTCGTCGCCCGTGCTGACGCGCTGGATCGCCGAACTCCACACGTCCATGTAGCCTGCGAAGAGGCGCGTCTGCGCTTCAAGGGCGCGCGAGGGATCGGCGAGCCAGTATTCGGTCAGCTTGGAGAACGTCTTGACCATGTCGGCCATCGGCTCCGCCACGGTGTCGCGCATCTCGCCGTTCTCGCGCGGGGTCGCCCACGCGGAAGCAGCCTTGCCGGCTTCCTCGATCATCTTGGCGACGTTCAGCGCAAATTTCTCGGGATCCTTGACCAGATACTGGTCAACGGGGGATCTGCCGTCTTCGTTCGCATTGTTCGAATCGGCAGTTCTCGACATGATCGAAACGATCCTCCCATGGACTTTTCTTTTGACATAGTATCATGGCAGCTTTGACACGGTCCAACGGCAATGGTCCGACGTGGAGAAACGAACGTATGAGATATCACCTTGACGGTGCATGGAAATTCTCCGGCCGCGCCGTCATGCGCAATGCAGCGATCTGTGGCATTCTTTTGACCATCGGCGGCTGCGCGTCGAATATCGAAGAGGGTGTGGGCCCCGTCAGCACGGTGCCGTCGATCAGCGGCTCGGCCCCCCAGAACACCGGAACCTACCCGAACCTCAACATCAGGCCGCAGGCGGCCGGACCGCAGCTGACGCCCCAGGAGCAGACTTCGGGGCGCACGGGACTGGTGTCCAGCGCCAGCGCCGCCAAGGCGGGCGTCGGCGCATCGAGCATCACCGAGGAAGAACGGCTGCGGCTTCTGACGTTGGCCAAGGATCGCGGAGATTCCGTCCTGGCCGACATCGAAGGCAAGCAGTGATCCTATCGACCGCGTAGGCGAATGGGTGTATAGCCGCCGCCGTTCCCGCCCACTCCCTGATTGGTATGATGATGGAAGAGTTTCACAAGGTCCGCCGGCTGCCGCCATACGTCTTCGAGCAGGTCAATCGCCTGAAGGCCAGCGCGCGAGCTCGTGGCGCCGACATCATCGATCTGGGCATGGGAAATCCCGATTTGCCGACGCCGACGGCCATCGTCGACAAGCTTTGCGAAGTCGTGCGTGACCCGCGCACCCACCGCTATTCGTCGTCCCGCGGCATTCCCGGCCTGCGCCGCGCGCAGGCCAACTACTATGCGCGCCGCTTCGGCGTGAAGCTCGACCCCGACACGCAGATCGTCGCGACGCTCGGCTCGAAGGAAGGCTTCGCCAACATGGCGCAGGCGATCACGGCACCCGGCGACGTGGTGCTGTGCCCGAACCCGACATATCCTATCCACGCCTTCGGCTTCATCATGTCGGGCGGCGTCATTCGCTCCATGCAGGCCGATCCGGACGACAACTTCATCCCCGCGCTTGAGCGCGGCGTGCGTCATTCCATCCCGAAGCCGCTGGCGCTAATCCTGAACTATCCGTCAAACCCGGCGGCGCTGGTCGCCTCGCTCGACTTCTACAAGGATGTCGTCGCCTTCGCCCGCAAGAACGAGATCATCATCCTATCGGATCTCGCCTATTCGGAGATTTACTTCGACGGCAACCCGCCGCCCTCCGTTCTGCAGGTGCCGGGCGCAATGGAAGTCACCGTCGAGTTCACCTCGATGTCGAAGACCTTCTCCATGCCCGGCTGGCGCATGGGTTTTGCGGTTGGCAACGAGCGGCTGATCTCGGCGCTGACGCGGGTAAAATCCTATCTCGACTACGGCGCATTCACGCCGATCCAGGTGGCCGCCACGGCGGCGCTGAACGGCGACGGCTCGGATATCGCGGAGGTCCGCGACGTCTATCACAAGCGCCGCGACGTGATGGTGGATTCCTTCGAGCGCGCCGGCTGGACCATTCCGGCGCCTGCCGCCTCGATGTTCGCCTGGGCGCCGATCCCGGAGCCGTTCCGCCACCTCGGATCGCTCGAGTTCTCCAAGCTGCTCATCGAGCACGCCGACGTTGCTGTCGCGCCCGGCGTCGGCTTCGGCGAGCATGGGGATGACTTCGTGCGCCTGGCGCTGGTCGAGAACGAGCACCGTATCCGTCAGGCCGCCCGCAACATCAAGAAATTCCTCACCTCGTCCGCCAAGCAGCCGAACAACGTCGTCTCGCTTGCCGCGCGTCGCTGACGCAGGGCGGGCCTCGCGCCCGACCGGACCCCATCGAAATCAATCAGAGGGCTGAAGTATGGCCGAAGCATTGCGCGTCGGGATTGCCGGGCTCGGCACAGTCGGGAGCTCGGTTGCTCGCGTGTTGGCGGAGAAGACGGCCGAGTTGTCGAGGCAGTGCGGTCGAGAGATCGCCGTGACCGCCGTGTCGGCGCGGAGCAGGGGGCGCGACCGCGGCATCGACCTTTCGAGCGCCGTCTGGTTCGACGATCCCGTGGATCTGGCGCGGAGCGCGGACATCGATGTCTTCGTGGAACTGATCGGCGGCGACAACGGTGCGGCGCATGAGGCGGTCAAGGCGGCTCTCGAGGCCGGCCGGCATGTCGTGACGGCCAACAAGGCGCTGCTTGCCAAGCATGGCGTGGCGCTGGCTGAGATCGCAGAGAAGCACGGCGTCCTGCTCAACTACGAGGCGGCGGTGGCTGGCGGCATCCCGGTCATCAAGACGATGCGCGAGGCGATGGCCGGCAACACGGTCACACGCGTTTTCGGCATCCTCAACGGCACCTGCAACTACATCCTGACCCGCATGGAGGCGGAAGGCCTGTCCTTCGACGCCTGCCTGAAGGACGCGCAGCGTCTTGGCTATGCCGAGGCCGACCCGACCTTCGACATCGAGGGTCACGACACCGCGCACAAGCTGTCGATCCTCACCAGCCTTGCCTTCGGATGCCGGATTTCGGCCGGCGACATCTACCTGGAGGGTATCTCCAACATCACCCAGGCCGACATCCGCGCCGCGGCTGAACTCGGCTACCGCATCAAGCTGCTGGGCGTTGCCCAGCGCACCGAAAGCGGCATCGAGCAGCGTGTGCACCCGACCATGGTGCCGACCGCCTCGGTGATCGCGCAGGTGCATGGCGTGACCAACGCGGTCGCCATCGAGACTGATATTCTCGGCGAGTTGCTGCTCTCCGGGCCAGGGGCGGGCGGCAACGCCACGGCCTCGGCTGTGGTCGGTGACATCGCCGACATAGCCAAGAGCCGTCCGGGCTTCCAGCACGGCCCTGTCTTCGGCCTCCCTGCAAAGGAACTACGCCCCTACAAGAAGGCGCAGATGCGCAGCCATGCGGGCGGCTACTTCATTCGCCTGACCGTATATGACCGCCTGGGGGTCTTCGCGGCGATCGCCAAGCGGATGGCGGACAACGAGATTTCCCTGGAATCCATCGTCCAGCACGGCGTTGGGCCTGACGGCGAGGATCGCAAAACGGTGATCCTCGTGACCCACGAGACCACCGAGGCGGCGGTCCGCAGGGCGGTGGAAGGCATCACCAAGGACGGTCACCTGACCGACAAGCCGCAGGTGATCCGGATCGAACGCGCCGGATAGCGGCGCGTCGCCAGACCGCACCGACGGTCGCATGGCCGTCATGCGATCCTGAGAAATACATGTGGCGGCGGAAACAACGAGGAACGGAATGGACAGCCAGATCAGCGCGAATGCGAGCACGCCCCTTGATGGGCTGGACCGGATACTGACGATTGAACTGGTGCGCGTCACCGAACGCGCGGCGGTGGCTGCAGCGCGGCTGCGCGGCCGTGGCGACGAGAAGGCCGCTGACCAAGCCGCTGTCGACGGCATGCGCTCCGAGCTCAACCGACTGCCGATCCGCGGCACTGTCGTCATCGGAGAAGGAGAGCGCGACGAGGCGCCCATGCTCTACATCGGCGAGGAGGTGGGCGTCGGCGACGGTCCGGAAGTCGACATCGCGCTGGATCCGCTGGAAGGCACCACCATCTGCGCGAAGAACCTGCCGAATGCGCTGGCGGTGGTTGCGATCGCCGAAAAGGGCAGCCTGCTCAACGCGCCCGACGTCTATATGGACAAGATCGCCATCGGCCCCGGCTACGCCCCCGATGTCGTCGACCTCGATGCGCCGCCGGCGGAGAACATCGCCCGTCTCGCCAAGGCCAAGGGCGTGTCGGTGTCCGAGATCACGGCCTGCATCCTGGATCGGCCGCGCCACGCAAAGCTGATCGAGGCGGTGCGTGCGACCGGCGCCGCCATCCGTCTGATCGGCGACGGCGATGTCGCCGGCGTCATCCATACGACCGATCCCGACGAGACCGGCATCGACATCTATATCGGTTCGGGCGGTGCGCCCGAGGGCGTCCTGGCGGCAGCCGCGCTGCGCTGCATCGGCGGCCAGATCCAGGGCCGGCTGATCCTCGATACGCCGGAGAAGGTCGCACGGGCGGCCAAGATGGGCATTGCCGATCCAAAGAAGGTCTACCGCGCCGAGGAGATGGCGCGCGGCGACGTTCTGTTCGCTGCAACCGGCGTCACCGACGGAAACATGCTGGCCGGCGTCAAGTTCGGCAAGGATTCGATCCGCACCCACACCATCGTGCTGCGCTCGTCGACCAAGACGGTGCGGGAGATCAAGGCGCGGCATCAGGATCTCGACAAATTCTGATGATTACCGCCACGTCAGGCGGCCCGAGGCAGCTTTCGCTTTGAAAAAGCGCACCGACCGCGCCTATGTTCAGCCGTTGTCGGACGGGTGAAGCGGTGGCGGACGAAAAGCGTTTCTTTCTGGGCGTGCGGAAGTCTGCGACCGGGCTTGCCTGGGAGCACCGGCTGAACGAGCGGCAGGACATGGCCGCTCTCGCCATCGCGCAGGATCATGGGGTCCCGGACATCGTGGCACGCGTCCTCGCGGGCAGGGGCGTCACGACAGCGGAGACCGTCCGCTTCCTCGATCCGACGATTCGCGACCTCCTGCCCAATCCCGTGTCGCTGACCGACATGGAGGCCGCGGCCGAACGCCTCGCCGACGCCGTCGTCCGCAACGAGAAGGTCGCGATATTCGGCGACTATGACGTCGACGGCGCGGCTTCCTCGGCGCTGCTCAGCCGCTTTTTGGTCCACTACGGCGTCTCCTCCGAAATCTACATCCCCGATCGCATCTTCGAAGGCTACGGCCCCAATCCGGACGCGATGCGCGAGCTGGTGGGACGCGGCGCGACGCTGATCGTGACCGTCGACTGCGGCACCAACAGTGCGCCGTCCATTGCTGCGGCGCGCGAGGCCGGCGCCGACGTCGTGGTGCTCGACCATCACCAGGTCGGCGGCGCGTTGCCGGAAGCTATCCCGGTCGTCAATCCGAATCGCGAGGACGATCTTTCGGGGCAGGGGCACATGTGCGCCGCCGGTGTGGTGTTTCTTGCGCTGGTCCAGACCGCGAAGGTCCTGCGCGCGCGGCTGCCGGCCACGCCTGGGCCCGATCTCCTCGGCTACCTTGACCTTGTCGCGCTGGCGACCGTCTGCGACGTGGTGGCGCTGACAGGCATCAACCGCGCCTTCGTGGCGAAGGGATTGCTGGCCATTCGCCAGTTGCAGAACAAGGGGCTCGCCGCACTCTCGGGCGTGGCGCGCATCGGCGAGCCGATGAACACCTTCCACCTCTCGTTCCTGCTCGGTCCGCGCATCAACGCTGGAGGACGCATCGGGGACGCCGCGCTCGGCAGCCGGCTGCTCGCCAGTGAGGATCCGGTGGAGGTGCAGCGGATCGCCGAAACCCTCGACCGGCTGAACCAGGAACGGCAGGCGATGGAGCAGACCATGCTGGCCGAAGCGCGCGCCGAGGCCGACGCGGAACTGATCGGGGGAGGCGGCCCCGGCATTCTGGTGACCGCGCGGGACAATTGGCACCCGGGCATTGTCGGCCTGCTCGCCTCCCGCCTCAAGGATCATGCGCGGCGGCCGGCTTTTGCGATCGCCTTCAACCCGAGTGGCGTCGGCGCTGGTTCGGGGCGCTCGATCCCCGGCTTCGATCTCGGCCATCTGGTGCGCGACGCGGTGACGGAAGGCCTGCTCGTGAAGGGCGGCGGCCACGCGATGGCGGCCGGTATCACGGTTGAGCGCGCGAAGCTTGGCGCGCTGCGCGCCTTCTTCGAGGACCGCGCCCAGGCAGCGGTGGCGAAGCTGCGCGACGAGGAGACGCTGAAGATAGACGCTGCGGTGGCCGCCGAGGGCGCGACAGAATCGCTGCTCGATTCGCTGGAGGCCGCGGGGCCTTACGGCGCGGGCCATCCGGCGCCGGCCTTTGCCGTGCCGCGGCACCGAATCGTCGATGCGCGCCTCGTCGGCGCCAACCACATAAGGGTCGAACTGCGCTCCGACGGCGGCGGCCGCCTGCAGGCAATGGCCTTCCGCGCGGCCGACACCGACCTTGGCGACTTCCTCGTCAGGAACAGGGGCTCTACCGTGCATCTCGCAGGCACCTTGTCCTCGAACTACTGGAACGGGGTGCGGCGGGTGCAATTCCGCGTGCTCGACGCGGCGAGGGCCTGACGCGGCGCGTTCCGGCATGCAGACATCAAGCGGCATGTCCGCGATGCTATGCGACCGTGCGCTGGCAGACAGACCTTGCAGGTTATCGACAACCTGTTCGGCACGAGGTTGTCACCCATGTCATCGGTACAGACTGCTGCCCATGGCTCTGGGGCGGAAGCAGTTTCTGATAGAGGTCTCGGGAGAGATGTCGAACCCACAGGGTTCGCAGGGCGGCCTCGGCCGGCCGATCAGGCCATCCCATCGGGGGCGTGAGCGAAGCGAACTGCCGTGAGATTCGAAGAAAAATGGTGGGCGATGACGGACTCGAACCGCCGACATCTTCGGTGTAAACGAAGCGCTCTACCAACTGAGCTAATCGCCCGGACCGGCGGATCGTTTAGGCTGTAAGGCCGACATGCGCAAGCTGAAATCGCCAGTTGCCGGATAGGAACACCGACGGTTTTCTCGACCTTCCGTTGCGGAAATCGAGATGTTCTGCACAAAGGCGTTTGGTGCGCTTGACACTCCCCAACGAACTTCGTAATTGACCGCCACGACGCCGCTGACGAAGCAAGCGTCGGGTGCGCGGGTGTAGCTCAGTCGGTTAGAGTGCCGGCCTGTCACGCCGGAGGTCGCGGGTTCGAGCCCCGTCACTCGCGCCATTTTTTTCCAGGGCGACATGCCCGGAATTGATCCTCCTTCCGATCTTCGAACGTATGCCGCCCCTCAGGGCGATGCTTTCTGAGAGACGGTCCTCCGCCGTCGAGACGGATCTCGGCGACAGGCGATCTTCGTAGGATCGCGTTTGCCAGGGGCCGCGCACGAGCCGCTGCCGCGGCGCCGGGACGCCTTCGGCAGGATCGGGACCGCTGGCGTAGAGCGTTTCGCAGCCAGAGGGAATCGTCCGGCATCGTACAAATTCTGATCACGAACAGATAGAGCGGCGGACGTGCGTTCGTTAGAGTGCCCGCCGCTCCCGCAGGAACGCGATTAGCAGAAGCTGTCTGCCTCAGTCCCGGGCGGCGGCGATCCTCTCGCTCAGGACGTCCCTGCCGAGTGCGCCGAACACCACCTCGTTGCCGACTACGTAGGACGGCGTGCCGGTGATGGCGAGCTTGCTGGCGAGGTCGTAGGTTCGCGAGAAGTTTTCCACGATCTCGGGATTCTCCAGTTCCGCCCGCAGCCTGGCTTCGTCGGCTCCCAGCGAAAGCGCGAGCTTCATGGCCGATTCTTCACCGGCGCGACCCTCGTGGCCGAGGAGCTTTTGGTGGAACTCCTCATACTTCTCCGGCATCAGGCGCTGGAATGCGCTGGCGACCATATGGGCCTTCTGGGAGTCGGGACCGAGAATCGGAAACTCCTTCAGCACGAATCGCAGCTCGGGGTCGGCGTCGGTCAGCGCCTTCATGTCGTCCAGCGCGCGTTTGCAGAAGCCGCAATTGTAGTCATAGAACTCGACGATGGTGATCGTGCCGTTCGGGTTGCCGACGACGGCGTCGTGCTTGGAGTTGAAGATCTCGTCCTTGTTCGCCCGAATCGTCTCGATCTGGGCGATCCGCTGCTGCTCTGTGCGCTTGGCGTCCAACGCCGCCTGCATCTCGTCGAGGATCTCCGGGTTGGCGACCAGATAGTCACGGACGATCTTCTCGACCTCGCCCTTGTCCACGGGGGCTGGCGTCGCCACGGTCTGCGGCGCCTCCACGGCCCTGGCCGGCTGGACGTTGCCCGCCGTGTAGCCGAATGCAAGCATGCCGAACGCGACGGCGATGCCCGTCGCGCCGAGCAGGATGGATTTGTTCATTGCTTCGATCCCTTGAGATGGGCTGCGGCGACTTGCGGCGCGTCAGCCCTTCTTCTTCTTGCCTGTCTGGTGATTGATGATGTCCTGCGCCCGCACCCAGCCCGGGGAACCGCGCTTGAATTTCTGCTGCGCCCTGGCGGCCAAAACCTTCGCCTCGCTGTAGTTGCCGGCGTAGTAATAGCCGTCGGCAGTTGCAAGCTCGGCCTCGGCGATGTCGCCCTTCTGCCCGTAGGCCTGCGCCAGATAGCGGTAGGCGGCGGAATTCTCGGGATCCCGGTCCAGCCCCTTGCGCAGCTGCGTCACCGCCTTGTCGACGGCATCCGGCGTGCCGACCGCCAGCAGGGCTTGGCCGTATCCGATCATCAGCATGCCCGATTTTTCGGGATCGAGACTGACGGCGGTCGCATAGGCCTTCGCAGCTTCTGCCGGCCGGTTAGCCTTCATCAGTACGTCGCCGCGCAGCTCGTGGAAATAGGGGTTCTTGGGCTGTTCCGCGAGCAGTGCGTCCGTCTTGGAGAGCGCCGAGCGCGGGTTGCCGTAGACGAAGGTCGCCTGTGCGTCACCATACTGGGCGGCAAGCGACGTGCGCTCCTTTCGGAATAGCCGTTGCGCCGCCGACTGCCCCTGCGTGTAGACGGCGATCTTGGCGCGCATCATGTCATGGCGCTGCTGCAGGCCAGGTGCATCGACCTTGTCGAAGTAGGGGCTTTTCTGCGCCAGCGCCTCCAGGTTGGCGATACGGTCGCGCGGGGTGGGGTGACTGATCCGGTACGGGTCGACCTGCGCGCCGGAAAGGGCGAGCGCCGACTGGAACCGCTCGAACGTCTTCAGCATGCCGACGGGAGACTGTCCGGTGCGCTCGAGGTAGGTGAGGGCCGAGCGGTCGGCCGTAGCCTCCTCCGTCCGCTGGTAGCTCATCAGGCCGCGGCGCGCGAACTCGCCACCACCCATGGCGATGCCGGCGCCCGCCTGGGCGAGGGCTGGGCTCTTCGCGCCCGCACCCGCCAGGGACGCGCCGACGCCGAGCAGCCCGGCGACGATGGCCATGGTCTGGGCGCGCGCCAGCTGATCGCGCAGCCGCTCCTGGTGGCCGCCGGCGATGTGGCCGGCCTCATGGGCGAGTACGCCGATGATCTCGTTGGGCGTCTCGGCAGCCATCAGCGCGCCGGTATTGATGAAAATGCGCCGGCCGGCGACGAAGGCGTTGAAGCTCGATTCGTTGACCAGCACGATCTCGATGCCGGAATTGGCGAGGCCGGCGGCCTTGAGAATGGGGCGCGCATATTCGCGCACCAGTGCCTCGATCTCTGCATCCCGCACGATCGGCACGCTGCGCTGCTGGGCGAAGGAAGGCTGGATGGAGAACGCGAAAAGGGATGCGGCCACCGTCGCGCTGACGGCTAGGCGCGTCCAGGAGGCCAAGGATTTCGTCAGCTTCGCCATTTGAGCGCCCACTGGTAAACGAGCTGCATGGAAGTGAAAAGGGAAGAGCAGCCGATTCATCAACTTGTGATCCCCATATCAATCGGGCATTTGTGCGGCGCAAGGCGGACGCTCGGGATCCGCCCGGAGTTTCCCTCATGACTGTTGCACTCTCGAAACGCGGCGAGGTCGAGCCATTCCATGCCATGGACGTGCTTGCCGAGGCCAATCGGCTGCGGGCCGGCGGGACCCCAGTCATCTCGATGGCGGTAGGCCAGCCCTCCGACCCTGCGCCGCTTGCCGTGCGCGAGGCAGCGCAGCGGGCGCTGGTCGACGGCCGCATCGGTTATACAGATTCCCTCGGCACGGCATCGCTGCGGGCAGCCATCTCGAAGCATTACGCCGAGCACTACGGCGTCGATGTGCCGGCGTCGCGCATTGCGGTGACAACGGGTTCGTCGGCGGCGTTCAACCTCGCCTTCCTCACCATGTTCGATCCGGGTGACCGCGTGGCGATTGCCGCGCCCGGCTACCCGGCCTACCGCAACATCATGGCCGCGCTCGGCATCGACGTCGTCGAGATCGAGCTCGAAGGCGCACCCTTCCTGGATGCCGATCATCTCGCTGCAGCCTACGCCGAGAAGAAGCTCAAGGGCGTCCTGTTCGCCAGTCCCGCCAACCCGACTGGCGCACTGGTGCCGCCCGCGGAACTCGAACGGTTGGTGCGCACGGCGTCCGAACTGGACATCGCCGTCATCTCGGACGAGATCTACCACCGCCTGTCCTATGCCGGACCCGACGTCACCGCGCTGGCGTTCGACAACGATGTCACCGTCATCAACTCTTTCTCGAAATATTACTGCATGACTGGCTGGCGGATCGGCTGGATGGTGCTGCCGGAACGCCTGGTGCGGGCCGTGGAGCGAGTGCAGCAGAGCCTCTACATCTCGGCGCCGGAGCTTTCGCAGACCGCGGCCGTCGAGGCCTTCGGCGCCACCGAGGAGCTCGAGGCGGTCAAGGCGCGCTATGCCTGGAACAGGGATCTGCTCATGCAGCGGCTGCCCGAGCTGGGATTCACCCTGGCGGCTCCGATGGACGGCGCCTTCTACGCTTTCTGCGACGTCGCCAGGCTAACCAACGACAGCATGGAGTTTGCGCAAAAGATGCTCGCCGAGGCGCATGTGGCCGCTACGCCGGGGCGCGACTTTGATCCCCTGCAAGGGCATCGCTACATGCGGTTCTCCTATGCGGGCAGCCATGACGACATGGTCGAGGCGCTCGAACGTCTTGACCGATGGCTGCGCTGAAGGTTCGTCCCGCGCACTCGTTCCGTAAAAATTCCTGAAGCAAGCGACACGCTGTGACGGCGCGTCGGCCGTAAGCTGGTGCGGGCAGGGCCCCGTCGCTCGTGGCGGGCGCGATCCCGAACGCGGGCATTCGGTTGTCTTCGCGAAGCGGCAGGGCGCATCCACGCGCTGATACTGATCCGTGCACTGGGTTCCATGCTGGCATTCCCGGCAGACGCAGCATCGCATTCTGAACCCGGCCTCGGCCTCGCACCCGTCTGCATGTGGCCACCGGGGCGGACGAGAACGGCAATTCGACGCTCGGCTCATTCGCCCTGAACGCGCTGGCCCGGGCGATGAAGCCTCCACATTGGCGTCCACAATGTGAAAGGGCCTGCCGATGTCGGCAGGCCCTTTCAACTCAACGAGATAACGTCAGGCGCTGAGCTCTCAGAAGAAGCTCTTGCTGCGCTGCCACCATCCACCCTTCTTGGGCTTCGGCTCCCCTTCGGGCGCTGCCTCGGCTTCGGGCGTTGCCTCCGGCAGGTTCGCCACGGCTTCGGCAGGCTCAGTCGCCGGCCGTACGGCGTCGACCGATTCGATCACCTGCTTCGCAGGCGCTGCCGGCTCCGCAGCGGGCTCGCTCTCCACCTCCGCGGCAATGGCCGGGGCGGCATCGATGGCAGGCGCCTCAACCGTCTTCTTGCGGCTTGCGCGGGGCTTGCGCGCGGGCTTGGCCTCCGCAGTCGCCTCATCGGCGGCGGCGGGAGTCGCTGCCTTGCGGGAGCGCGTCGCGCGCTTCGGCTTCTCCGGGGCAGCTTCGACAACCGGTTCGGCAACGGGTTCGACGGCTGCCTCAGGGGCGGGGGCCTCCTCTGCTGCTGCTTCTACCGGGGCTGCAACCTCCACGGCGACTTCTGCGGCCTCAGGCGTCTCGTCGGCTGCGTCTTCCGCATCGGAGTCCGCACCGGCCTCGAGCTCGGAGACCTCAGTGCCGTCCTCGCGCCGGTTGCGCTTGCCGCCGCGCTTGCCGCGACGCCGCTTCTTGCGCTCGGCATCGGACACGGCCTCGGCGACCACTTCGCCGCCCGTGGCGGCCGCAGCCAAATCGGCCGCTTCTGCGCTTTCCTCGGGCTGGTCGTCGTTCGCCGCGGCGACGGGGTGCTCCGCGTCATCATGCGGCTGCTGGTCGTGCTCGTCGTGGTGATGCTCGTCGCGGTCGCGACCTCCGCGACGCCGACGGCGGCGGCGGCGCTTGCGGTCGCGGCCATGCTCGCCATCCTCGCGATGCGCACCGTCGTGGCGCTCGGCGTGCTGCTCGGACGGAGCCTCGGCGGCGGCGGTCTCCTCGACTTCCTCCTCGATCTCCTCGGCTGCTTCTGGTTCGTCATAGACCGGTGCGGGCAGGCTGGCCGGTTCGACGAAGTCGATCGGCTTCTCGGCGATTGCGCCCTTGAGGATCGCGTAGTGCTGGGCGCCAAGCGTCTCGTCGACATCGAGCGTGATGGTAAGCGCGAAGCGCCGCTCCAGTTCGGAAAGCGTGCTGCGCTTGTGATTGAGGACGTAGAGCGCCGTGGCCGCTGGGGTCTTGACGATCAGGTGGTTGCGCGAGTCCTTCAGCAGGAATTCCTCGATGGCGCGGACCACGAGCAGCGCCACGGACGAATCGGAGCGGACATGGCCCGTGCCGCCGCAGTGCGGGCAGGGCTTCATCGTCGATTCGAGCACTGAGGCGCGGATGCGCTGGCGGCTCATCTCCATCAGGCCGAAATGCGAGATGCGCCCGACTTGGATGCGCGCACGGTCGTTCTTCAGATGGTCCTTGAGACGCTTTTCGACCGCTCGGTTGTTCCGGTTCTCCTCCATGTCGATGAAGTCGATGACGATCAGTCCGGCAAGATCGCGCAGCCTCAGCTGCCGGGCGACTTCCTCCGCCGCCTCCAGATTGGTCTGGAGGGCGGTGTCCTCGATCGAGTGCTCCTTGGTCGAACGTCCGGAGTTCACGTCGATCGCAACCAGCGCCTCTGTCTGGTTGATGATGATGTAGCCGCCGCTCTTCAGCGTCACCTGCGGCTGAACCATGCGGTCCAGCTGGGCTTCGATGCCGTTGCGGGCGAAGATCGGCGTGGTGTCGCGGTAGGGCTGGACCACCTTCGCGTGGCTCGGCATCAGCATCCGCATGAAGTCCTTGGCCTCGCGGTAGCCTTCCTCGCCGGAGACCAGGATTTCGTCGATGTCCTTGTTGTAGAGGTCGCGCACCGAACGCTTGATGAGCGAGCCCTCCTCATAGACGAGGGCGGGCGCCGTCGATTGCAGCGTCAGGTTGCGGACGTTCTCCCACAGGCGCATCAGATATTCGTAGTCGCGCTTGATCTCGGCCTTGGTGCGGTTCTCGCCGGCGGTGCGCAGGATGACGCCCATGCCCTCCGGCACCTCGAGGTCCTTGACCACGTCCTTCAGCCGCTTGCGGTCCTGCGCGTTGGTGATCTTGCGCGAGATGCCGCCGCCGCGGGCGGTGTTCGGCATCAGGACGGAGTAGCGCCCGGCGAGCGACAGATAGGTGGTCAGCGCCGCGCCCTTGTTGCCCCGCTCCTCCTTGACGACCTGCACGAGCAGGATCTGGCGCCGCTTTATGACTTCCTGGATCTTGTACTGGCGGCGCAGCGGCTTGCGGCGGGCGTGAACCTCTTCCAGCGCATCCTCTGCACCGACCGATTCGACCTCATTCTCCTCGCTGGAGGCGTGGTTGACTTCCTCGACGCTGCCGCTGCGCGGCTCTACCTCGTTGGAAGCCTCGGCGGCGGGCTCCGAAACCACGTCGCCTTCAATCGCCGCAGCCATCGATTTGCCGCCATCTTCGGTCGCCGGCTGGCCATCGGCCTCGCTCTCGGCCGGTTCGGCCTGCGCTTCCGCATCGGCGGCGTCGGATACTGCAGTTTCTGCGGTCTCGTCGGTGTCCGTCTCTTCGTGGCTCGCTTCAATCGTCTCGCTCGCCTCGAACTCCTCGATCGGCGCGATCTCGTCCGAAGCATCGCCGGAAGAATCGCTGTCGGCATCCTCCGTCGCCGCTGCCTGGGCGGCGTCGCCGTTGCGGTCGCGTCCGCGTCCGCGGCGCTTGCGCCGTCCGCGTCCACGATCCTGGCGCTCCTCGCCGTCGCTGTCCTCGTCGTCGTCCTCGTCGGCGCGAGCCTGAGCGGCTTCGGCCTTCAGAAGCGCCTGACGGTCTGCGACGGGGATCTGGTAGTAGTCGGGATGGATTTCGCTGAAGGCCAGGAAGCCGTGCCGGTTCCCGCCATACTCGACGAAGGCGGCCTGAAGCGAAGGTTCGACCCGCGTCACGCGGGCAAGATAGATGTTGCCTCTGAGTTGTTTCTTGTCCTGGGACTCGAAATCGAATTCTTCGATGCGGTTACCGCGGACGACGATGACTCGCGTTTCCTCCGGGTGGGAGGCGTCTATCAGCATTTTGTTGGGCATTATCGATTATCTCCCCAGCGCCCAAGTGCCGAGGCAATCCGGGAGAGACTCCCAGGATGCCTTCTGACAAGGGGCCGGACCAAATTGTGCCCGCCGGTCGCTGCTCACTACGCGCGACGAACATGGCGCCGCCGGCGCGCAGAGCGCCGGACCGGTCCGTCATGTTCGAGTGTGCACGTGGGGTCATCGCGTACCTTGCGGACAATTTACCAAAGCCCGGCATCGCCGGACCAGCTCATGCTCACGAAGAGCCGGCGCGAAACGTTGCCGTTCCGGCCGTTTTTCCTCACATTCAGGGTTCCGCGTCACCGGAACGCCTTGAAGAAATCTGTCGGGGTCACCTGACGCCGCTGCCGCATCCGTGACGGAAACCGCCTGTTCCTCACCTCGCCACAATCTTCAGCTGTAGGCGGATGCGGGTCGGGCATTGCAGTGATCCAATGTCGCTTTTATGATTTGCCGGCGATCATGGCAACCCAAATTCGGCGACGCGGCACACTGCCTTTCCGTCGCGTCATGCCGGCTGAAAAGGCTTGGTTAACCTTACGAGGCTACCAATCGTTAATTGATTGCGCCCGTTTTCGCGGAGGCACGTCCGCAGCAACACTGCCGGTAGGTCAGGCAACACTGATATGGGAAGCGCCGTGTCGGTTGAGAAGCACAAGGGATATCTTTTGCGGAATTTGGTGTTTCTGGCGCTTGTCCTGTTTGCGACGTTGCTCGCCGGAGTTCCTGCAGCGCGCGCGACTTCGCTTGAAGCGCATGCGTATAAGATCGCGGGCGACGCCTCTCGCGTGCGGATTGTGATGCAGTTCGACCGCGAGCCGGAACCGCGGTGGTTCCTGCTGCGCGGACCGCATCGACTCGTGGTCGACCTTCCCGAGACCACGTTCCGGCTCGACCACGCTGACCTGAAGCCGCACGGCCTCGTGGCGAACGCGCGCTTCGGCGCCGTCAAGGGCGGAGTGTCCCGGCTGGTCATTTCCGCCAAGGGGCCGTTCTCGGTCGAGAAGGTCGATGTACTTCCAAACGAAGACGCCAAGGGTTACCGCTTGGCGATAGACCTGGTGTCCGTATCCGCCGCGGCGTTCGACCAGGCGCTTGCCGATCAGGCGCTCGTTACCGCCTCCAGCCAGTCGACGCCGAAGACGGAACGGCTGCCCGAGGCGTCGAAGCGGTTTGTCATCGTCCTGGATCCCGGCCACGGGGGTGCCGACGGCGGGGCGGAAGGGGCGGCCGGCACGGTCGAGAAGGCCGTGACGCTGGCCTTCGCGAAGGAGCTCCGCGAAGTCCTTGAGGCTACGGGAAAATACGATGTCTCGATGACGCGCGAATCGGACCAGTTCCTGCGCCTTGACGACCGGGTGCGCATCGCGCGCGAGCGGAGCGCCGACCTTTTGGTGTCCATCCACGCGGACACGATCAACCTGAAAGGGATTCGGGGAGCCACCGTCTACACCGTTTCGGACAAGGCGTCCGACCCGGAGGCCGAGGCGCTGGCGATTCGCGAAAATCTCGCCGATCAGGTCGCCGGCATCGACATTCAGGAGGCCGACACCGAGGTCGCTGACATCCTCGTCGACCTGATCCGCCGCGAGACCCACAGCTTTTCGATCCGTTTCGCCCGCACGCTGGTCGGCGAACTGACGCACTCCATCGGCGTGATCAACAATCCCCACCGCTTCGCCGGCTTCAGGGTTCTGAAGGCGCCGGACGTGCCGTCGGTGCTTGTGGAACTGGGCTACCTGTCGAACGCCAAGGACGAAAAACTGCTGCAGGACGCGGACTGGCGCCGAAAAGCGGCCGAAAGCATCTCCAAGGCGGTGGCAATATTCGCGGGGAGCCGCGCCGGAGCGGGTTGACTGGAGGAGCCTTCCGCCTTTTCTGGGAGCGCCGGCCGCTCCTTGCAGCGTTGCCGGACGACCACACGAACGCAAATGTTGCAACGACTGCCAGATGAAGCTTGCGCTTCGCCGCATTTTCCCCACATCGGCGAACGAAGGATGTAGGGATTGAAAGTCGCGATGATTTCCGGGCGAGGGGAAGTCGCTCGTGGCCCTAAGGGCGTTGCGCAGAATCGACTGGAGCGGGCATGATCAGGCTCATTGGCTATTTCTTCGGCATCGGCACGATGCTGGCGCTGCTGGTTGCAGCGGGAGTAGCCGTTTATGTCGGCCATCTGACGAAGGAACTGCCCGATTACGAGGTGCTCGCCAATTACGAGCCGCCCGTGACGACGCGCGTGCATGCGTCCGACGGCTCGCTGATGGGCGAGTTCGCCAAGGAGCGTCGCCTCTACCTGCCCATCCAGGCCGTGCCTGACCGCGTGAAGGCCGCGTTCCTGTCGGCCGAGGACAAGAATTTTTACACCCACCCGGGCATCGACGTGACCGGCCTCTTCCGCGCCGTCGTCACCAATTTCCGCAACATGGGCTCGGGACGCCGCCAGGTCGGCGCGTCGACCATCACGCAGCAGGTCGCGAAAAACTTCCTTCTGACCGCCGACCAGACCTACGAACGCAAGATCAAGGAGATGATCCTCTCCTTCCGGATCGAGCAGGCCTATTCGAAGGATCGGATCCTCGAACTCTACCTGAACGAGATTTTCTTCGGCCTGGGTGCTTACGGCATCGCCGGTGCGTCGCTCACCTACTATGACAAGTCGGTCAACGAGCTGACCGTGGCCGACGCGGCCTATCTGGCGGCGCTGCCCAAGGGGCCGTCGAACTATCATCCGTTCCGCCAGACGGAGCGCGCCGTCGAGCGCCGCAACTGGGTCATCGACCAGATGGTCGAGAACGGCTACGTGACGCGCGAGGAAGGCGACAAGGCCAAGGCGGAGCCGCTCGGCGTGTCGCCGCGCCGCAACGGCACCTACCTGTTTGCCGGCGAGTATTTTACGGAAGAGGTGCGACGGGAACTCATCGCGCGCTACGGCGTCGATGCGCTCTACGAGGGCGGTCTTTCTGTCCGCACCACGCTCGATCCCCATCTTCAGCTCATCGCCCGCAAGTCGCTCCAGGACGGGCTGGTCAAGTTCGACCGCTTGCGCGGCTATCGCGGTCCGAAGGACCACGTCGAGATTTCGGGCGATTGGGGCGAAGCGGTCGGCAAGGTCAAGGGGCTGGACGACGTGCCCGAGTGGCGTCTCGCGGTGGTGCTGGAGAGCTCCGGTTCTGGCCTGTCGATCGGCCTGCAGCCGAAACGCCTTGTATCCGGCGCACTCGAGGACAAGCGCGAGACCGGCATGGTTTCAGTCGAGGACATGACCTGGGCGATGCGCCACGTGGTCGACGGCAAGCGCGTCAAGGCCAAGTCACCGGCCGACGTGCTGAAGCCCGGCGACGTCGTTTTCGTCGAGAAGAAGGAAGGTTCGGAAACCGGCTACGAGTTGCGGCAATCGCCCGAGGTCTCGGGCGGCATGGTCGCCATGGATCCGCACACCGGCCGCGTGCTGGCCATGGTCGGCGGCTTCTCCTACGCTGAATCGGAGTTCAATCGCGCCACACAGGCGATGCGCCAGCCCGGTTCCTCGTTCAAGCCGATCGTCTACGCGGCGGCGCTGGACAACGGCTATACGCCCGCCTCGGTCATCATGGACGGCCCGATCACCATCACGACGGGCACCACGACATGGACCCCGAAGAACTACGACGGCAAGGCCGCAGGCCCGTCGACGCTGCGCAACGGCATCGAGCGATCGCGCAACCTGATGACGGTCCGCCTCGCCAACGACATGGGCATGAAGATCGTCGCCGAATATGCCGAGCGATTCGGCGTCTACGATCGCCTCGCGCAGTATCTGCCGATGGCCCTGGGGTCGGGTGAGACGACTGTGATGCGGATGGTTTCGGCCTATTCGATCATGGCCAACGGCGGCCGGCAGATCCGGCCCTCGCTTATCGACCGCATCCAGGACCGCTACGGCAAGACCGTCTACAAGCATGACGAGCGCGGCTGCGAGGGTTGCGTCGCCGAGACATGGACCGGCCAGACCGAACCCGAACTCATCGACAACGCCGAGCAGGTGCTCGATCCGATGACGGCCTACCAGATCACCTCCATGATGGAAGGTGTCGTGCTGCGCGGCACGGCGACCACCCTTGCGGAGCTTGGCCGCCCGATCGCAGGCAAGACCGGCACCACAAATGACGAGAAGGACGCGTGGTTCGTGGGCTACACGCCCAACCTCGCGGTCGGCCTCTACCTCGGCTACGACAAGCCTCAGAATCTCGGCAAGGGCGCGACCGGCGGCGGTCTTGCCGCGCCGGTCTTCAAGGCGTTCATGGCCGAGGCGATGAAGGACGTGCCCGTCGTGGACTTCAAGGTGCCGGAGGGCATGAAGCTCATCTCCATCAACCGCAAGACCGGCATGCAGGCCGAGGCCGGCGGCGAAGGCACCATCGTCGAGGCGTTCAAGCCCGGCACCGGCCCCGCCGACAGCTATTGGGTCATCGGCATGGAAGGCGAGGAGGGCGGCGGCCCGATCTCGTCGGAAGCCCGCAAGGCGGTGACGGAGTCGGCCGGCGGCCTCTACTGAGGCGGCTTAGCCTTGGTCATTTGGTCATGTTGATGGGCCGGCCACGCCGGCCCATTTTGCTTTACAGGTCCGGACGCGGTCCCTATGTATCGCGCCCACCATTGGGCTGCGGCCCGAACCATCAGGACACGATCCGGGAATGCGTACCGAAACCGAGAATTTGGTCGACGAAATCAAGCAGGCGATTGCCCTGCTGAGGAGGCATCTTTGACTGGGACCAGGCGCTGAAGCGACTGGACTATCTCAACATGCGCGCGGAAGACCCCGCGCTGTGGAACGACCCGCAGGAAGCGCAGAACCTGATGCGGGAACGTCAGAGCCTCGATGACAATGTCCGAGCTATCAAGGGACTGGGACAGGCGCTGAACGACAACATCGAGCTGATCGAACTCGGCGAGGTCGAGGGCGACGCTGGCGTCGTGGAGGATGCCGAGGCGGCGATCCGGTCGCTGTCGGGCGAGATACGCGCCCGCCAGATCGAGACGATGCTCTCGGGCGAGGCCGATTCCAACGATACCTATCTCGAAGTCCATGCCGGCGCTGGCGGCACCGAGAGCCAGGACTGGGCGAACATGCTTTTGCGCATGTACACGCGGTGGGCGGAGCGTCGCGGCTTCAAGGTCGAGGTGCTGGAGGTCCACGAGGGCGAGGAAGCCGGCATCAAGTCGGCGACCGTGCTCATCAAGGGCCATAACGCCTACGGCTGGCTGAAGACCGAATCGGGCGTGCACCGTCTCGTCCGCATCTCGCCCTACGACAGCAATGCGCGCCGCCATACCTCGTTCTCGAGCATCTGGGTCTATCCGGTGATCGACGACAACATCCAGATCGAGGTGAGCGAGTCGGACGTCCGTATCGATACGTACCGGTCGTCGGGCGCCGGCGGCCAGCACGTCAACACGACGGACTCGGCGGTTCGCATCACGCACATTCCGACGGGCATCGCGGTTGCCTGCCAGGCCGGCCGCTCGCAGCACCAGAACCGCGCCAAGGCGTGGGAAATGCTGCGCTCTAGGCTGTACGAGGAAGAGCTGAAGAAGCGCGAGGCGGCTGCCAACGCGACCGAGTCGACCAAGACCGACATCGGCTGGGGTCACCAGATCAGGTCCTACGTGCTGCAGCCCTACCAGTTGGTGAAGGATCTGCGCACCGGGGTCGAGAGCCCAAGCCCGTCGGACGTGCTCGATGGCGACCTTGACGAGTTCATGGAGGCGTCGCTAGCGCAACGCATCCAGGGCGGCTCGGCGCAACCCGTCGCCGATATCGACTGAACATGATCCCGGGAGGCGGAATGCCGGGTCCCGGGACAGTTTTCTCAAGCCCGCCTCAGCAGTTTCAGGCGCTCCCCGGACGGGTTTTGGGTGATGATCCGGTCAGGAACTCGTCAGATACCGGCCGATCTTGCGTCCGGCCTTGATGAACGGCAATGGATTGAGCGCTTCGCCGTTCCTGCGCACCTCATAGTGGAGGTGCGGGCCGGTTGACCGGCCGCTGTTGCCCGACGCGCCCACTTCGTCCCCCGCGTTGACGTTCTGCCCCACCCGCACAGTGACCGCGCTCATATGGGCGTAACGGGTAACGAGGCCGTCGCCGTGGTCGATCTCGACCATCTTGCCGTAGCCGCCATTCCATCCTGCGTGAATGACCTTTCCGGCGCCGGTGGCGTGTACGGATGATCCGACGCTGGACCGAAAGTCCATCCCGGAGTGCAGGGCCATCGTGCCGAGCAGCGGATCGCGGCGAGGCCCGAATGTGCTGGTGACGGAACGCCCGGGCGCCGGATTGGCGATGGGCAGACGCAGCGCCGCGGCCTTGACCGTTTCAAGGGTGGTCAGCGCTTCGTCCAGTTCCCTTACCTTGGCGTCGAAGGCGGTCGTGGGATCGAGCGGCACGAGCGGACCGCCGAGCGCCGGCCTGTCTTCATCCCGGTCGACTGAGAGACCTGCCGCTTCCAGGGCCCCGGCTATGGTGTCCGCCCTTTCATAGGCATTCTCCGCAAGCCTGCTCACCCTCTCCATCTGCTCGCTCTCGATCGAGCGCAGCGACTGGTTGAGGCCGACGAAAAGCTTGTCGGCCCTGTCGGCCGCGGAGTCGCGATGGCTCGGCTCCTGGCGCGCACCCCAGAACGACAGCGCTTCGGTCACTGAGTGACCTGTGGATGCAAGCAGCGGATTGGCGCCGCCGAGCTCGGCCTTAATCTCCGGCTTCTCGGGAGGCACGGGCGCAGCTTCCGGCATCGCCTGCATGCCCCCGGCGCGGTCGAGCAGGGGGCCGAGCTTGCCATGGCGCTGCGACAATTGAGTCTGCCGCTCCAGCAACTCGCTGACCTTGCTCTCGACCAATTGCTGGTCGAGCAGTTGCCGGCTGGTGATGCGGTCCACCTGTGCCCGGAGCGCCGAGATGCGGTCCTCATAGGCTTGCTGCATGCGCGCCTGCCGCGCGACCGACGCACCAATGAGGTCGTCGCGCAGGACGAGGTATGAGGTGGCGAGCAGGTAGCCGATGGCGATTGCAGCGAACGTCGATCCGAGCAGTGCGCCGACCCAGGGCTTGATGGTGAAATGCTTGATCTCATCGCCACGAGCGATGATGACGGTATGCGGCTCCTTGCGCCGTCCAAATGTGGCGGACTGACCGGCTTGCTTCACGAGACGCGTCTTTCCGAGAAGGCCAATGACGCGTTTGATTAGACATTATTAGGGTTAACAAACTTTTGTTGCGGTGTTTCAAGCGGTGAGGGCGGCTCCCCCGGCCACCCTCCTGACCCACTCAATCGAGGAACAGCCACAGCAGGATGATGATGGGGATCGGGATACCGAGCATCCACAGAACGATCGAGCGAAGCATGTCATTCTCCTGGTTTGTTTGCCAAGCCAGAACGCGAATGCTTCGCCGTGGGTTCCCGCCGCCGCGTGTCAATCCACGCCTTGCGGTCTTAGGCGTCCCCCCTTGCGCCGCCCAGAGCGCGTGCCGTCGCCAGAACTTCCTCTACATGGCCTGCGACCTTGACCTTGCGCCAGAGCGCGGCGATCGTTCCCTTTGAATCGACGAGGAAAGTCGCCCGCTCGACCCCCATGTAGCGACGGCCGTACATCTGCTTTTCCACCCAGACGCCCCACGCCTTAGCAATCTCGAGGCCCTCGTCGGAGGCGAGGTGAACGTGCAACCCGTGCTTGTCACGAAAGCGCGCCAGCTTTGCCGGGGCATCGGGCGATATCCCCACCACCTCGACGCCGATCGCGGCGAACTCGCCGTACCGTTTCGAAAACTCGGTCACTTCGTTGGTGCAGCCCGGCGTCCCGGCTCGCGGGTAGAAGAAGACGACGACAGGACGGCCCTCCAGCCCCGTCAGCGTTTGGGGTTCACCCCCCAGCGACAAATTGAAGTCGGGGGCCTTTGTGCCAATTTGCAAATCAGTCATATCGTTGCCGTTGTTCGGAAATAGTCGCGAGCGGCCTTCGGTTATATGTTAGGACGGAACTCGTCCACAGGGCTCAGGCGCGACGGGAAGGTGCGTGCAGCTGGAGATACCTAGACACGAGAGAATCCGGTTCAGACGCGACGAAATCTGCGATCTCACCGCACTTCCGTCGGCGCTGGGCCAGGACGTGCCGCGCCCGCCGCGCGCGCCGGTCTATGGGCGTGCGCTGCGGACGGCCGGGAAGTCCGTGGCGGCGCTGTTGGGGCTTATCCTCGTGCTGCTCCTTGGTCTTTACGGGATCGGTGCGTCGGGGATCGGAACAGAGCGCCTGAGGTTCGAAGCCGAGGCGGCGCTGCGGCGCGCGGCGGGTCCGGGCGTGGCCGCGGCGATCGGTCCCGCACGCATTTCGCTCGACGGCTCGCGATTCCTTGCCCTCAACATCAGTGACGTCCGCGTCAGCACCAATGGGGCGCCCCAGGTCGAGGCGGGGACGCTGCAGTTCGGCGTCCGTCTGCTGCCGCTTCTCAGCGGAGATTTTCGCCTCGGCAGCGCCAAGATATCGGACGCGCGCATCTCGGTGCCGGCGCTGTTGTTCGGACGGACCGGCGACTGGACTGGCAGTATCCGCAACGAGGATGGGCTGATCGACCCCGACCTCGCCGGGGAGGCTCTTTTCCGGGTCCTTCATCACGCGCTCGACACGCTGGAGCGCGGCGGTACGCGCCGCATCGACCTTGCGAATACGGAACTCGTGCTTGCCGATACCGGCCGCATCCGCAGTCTCGTCATCACGGAGGCGTCGCTGGCCGACGACGGGCGCGGCATCCTTACGCTGTCGGCCACGGGCTCGCTCGACGGACGCGCAATGTCTCTCACCGGAACGGCCGCGCACGAGGGCGGCGACCGGCGCATCTCCAGTGTCGAGCTGAACCTTGCGGTCGCCCCGGCAGAACCGCTGGTCCTCGACGCATCCGGCATGCTGTCGCCCGACGGCAGCAAGAGCCGACTCGGGGCCGCCGAGGTGAAGATCACCGGCTCGGAAGGCGTGGCCGGCAACCCTTCTCGCCTCGCGCTCGAAGTCCATCTCGACAACTCCATCATCGACATGGGTAAGCGCGGGGTGGTGCCGGCCGATGCCGACATCGACGCGACGCTCGAGGTGGGGGCGAACAAGATCGAGATCGACAAGCTGCTGATTTCGACCGGCAGGTCGCGCATCGAAGCGACGGGCGCGGTAGGGCCGAAGCCGCGCGAGGCCGGCTCCTCGCAGGGACCCGTCTATCGATACGAGTTCGTGACCGATCGCGCGCTGCTCTCGCCGATCGATTCTCCCGAGGCGCCGATCGAGTTCTTCGCCCGGATGGCCGGCCACTTCGACGAAGCGACCATGCTCCTGAGCGCCGACGAACTTGCCGTTCGCACGGGCGAGGGGGAGTTGGCCGGGGTTGCTTCGGTCGAATTCGTTCGTGGCAAGACCCCGGGCCTCGCCCTGGCGGTGTCGGCGTCCGAAATGCCGGTTGCGCACGTCAAGCAGTTCTGGCCATGGCTTGCAGCCGGCAAGGCTCGCCAATGGGCGCTCGCCAACCTTTTTGGCGGCAGGATGATGGAGAGCCAGGTCCGTTACAGGGTCCCCCCGGGGCGGATCGGCGACGGCGTTCCGCTGAACGGCGACGAAATCTCCGGCCGCTTCGTGGTGGCCGACTCGCGCTTCGACACGACCGGGGAGCTTCCCCCCATTCGCGACGCCGGCGGCGTAATCGAGTTCCGCGGCAATGACGTCGACATCTCGCTGTCGTCCGGTGTTGCCTTCCTGCCGAGCGGGAAGCAGGTTGACCTGTCGAACGGCGTGCTCACTTTCCGGAATGCCCACATCCAGCCGGTGGTCGGCGATCTGGCTCTCGACATCAAGGGCGACGCCGCGGCGGTTGCCGAACTGGGGTCGCTCGATCCCATCGACGCGATGCGGCGTCTCGGCATGGCGCCGGCAGATTTCAGCGGCACTGTTACCGGACACGTGAAGACGCAGCTTCCGCTTCAGAAAAGCACGGACCTCAAGTCGCTGAAGTGGAAGGTCGACCTCAAGGTTTCGCAGCTGGCGCTCGCAAAGCCGCTCGAAGGCCAGAAGCTGACCAACGCGGACGGAACGATCGTCGTGGATCCCGGCAAGGCTGTTGTCGAACTGGAC
Organism: Mesorhizobium shangrilense; assembly: GCF_028826155.1. NCBI lineage: Bacteria > Pseudomonadati > Pseudomonadota > Alphaproteobacteria > Hyphomicrobiales > Phyllobacteriaceae > Arvimicrobium > Arvimicrobium flavum. The sequence continues at coordinate 3,745,757 of NZ_JAQGPN010000001.1, read as the reverse complement.
GGCAGGCTGAACGGGGTGCCGGCCGAATTGTCTCTTGTCGAGCCGCTCGGCCCGGATCCGACTTCACGTCGCCGCGAAATCTCGCTCACCGTAAACGACGAGAATCGCAACAAGATCGCGCCCGGCCTGGACGGTCTGGTGTCCGGCACGATGGTCATCAAGGTGGACGCCTCCGCGCCTGACAAGCCCCAATCAACGAAGGCGGACCTCACCAAGGCCAAGCTCAACATCCCTTGGGTCGGCTGGAGCAAGGGCGCCGGCGTGCCCGCCAACGTCTCCTTCAACATGGCGGCGGACGGCGGCAAGGCGACCCTCTCGAAGTTCGAACTCTCCGGCGAGACGTTCGCCATTGGAGGCGAGGTCAAGCTGGCGGAAGGGGCGCTTGCGTCGGCCCAGTTCGACAAGGTGCGGCTCAACCGGGGCGATTCCGCCCGCGTCGATGTCTCCCGGCAGGGCAAAGGCTATGCCGTAACGGTGAAAGGCGAGAGCTTCGACGGGCGCTCCCTCATCAAGCTGGTGCTCGGCGATGCCGGCGCGGGCCAGAAGGGTACGGAGAAGGGGCCGACCGTTTCCGTCAAGGCCGCGATCGACCGCCTGGCCGGGTTTCATGGCGAAACCCTTTCAAATGTGCAGCTCACCTACCGCGGTGCTCAGGGCGGTGATGCCATCTATTCGCTGTCGGCGGCTACCCGCGGCGGCGGCGCGGTCAGCGTCAAGAGTGGCGTCGAGGATGGCCGCCAGGTGATGCGGGTTCAATCCGCTGACGCTGGCTCTTTCGTGCGTTTCCTCGACATCTACGAGCATATGCAGGGCGGCGAGGTCGATCTGGTCCTGCGCGGCCAGAACAGCGGCTCCATGCGCGGCCAGGTCAATGCGACCAAGTTCGACATCGTCAACGAGGAACGGCTGGGCTCCATCGTCTCGACCAAGCCGGACGGCAGCGATCGCAGCCTCAACCAGGCCGTCCGCCGCGACATCGACACCGCGCGTGTGCAGTTCCAGCGCGGCTTTGCGGCCGTGGAGAAGGGCGACGGCTACCTCAAGCTCGACGGCGGCGTGTTGCGCGGGCCGATGATCGGCGCCACTTTCCAGGGCACCCTCTACGACCAGCGTGGCAACATCGATATGACCGGCACCTTCATGCCGGCCTACGGGCTCAACCGGCTGTTCGGCGAACTGCCCATTATCGGGGTGCTGCTCGGCAACGGCCGCGATCGCGGGCTGATCGGCGTCACCTTCAAGCTCGCGGGCAAGGCGAGCAAGCCGCAGCTCCAGATCAACCCGCTGTCGGTCATCGCGCCCGGCATTTTCAGGCAGATCTTCGAGTTCCAGTAGGCTGGGACAATCAAGCCTTTGAGCCGGGAGGAACGCGTTGCCCGTCCGCCTGAAGGCTGGTCGTTGGGGGGAGAAAAAAGTCGGGCCCCGACAAGGAGACGGAGCCCGTTTCGATCCGATCCGAAGGCGGCGGGCTTTTATACCGGGCGCACCAGCACGTGCTTCTTTTTGCCGAGAGACAGCTTGACGACGCCGCCATCTGCGACGTCATCGGCGTTCACGACGCGGCGCTCGTCGCTGACCGACTGGTCATTCACCCGCACGGCGCCGCCCTGCACGTGGCGGCGCGCTTCTCCGTTGGAGGCGGCAAGCCCGGCCGTCACGAACAGCGACAGAATGCCGATGCCGGCCTCCAACGTGGAACGTGGGACTTCGACCGTCGGGAGAGTGTCGGCCAGCGCGCCTTCCTCAAATGTCTTGCGGGCGGTCTCGGCGGCCTGCTCGGCGGCGGCGCGGCCATGCAACATGGCCGTCACTTCTGTCGCCAGCACTTTCTTGGCGTCGTTGATCTCGGCGCCGCCAAGGGCGGCAAGCCGGGCGACCTCGTCCAGCGGCAGGGTGGTGTAGAGCTTCAGGAAGCGGCCGACGTCGGCGTCTTCCGTGTTGCGCCAGTACTGCCAGAAATCGTAGGGGCTCAGCATGTCGGCGTTGAGCCACACCGCGCCTGAGAGCGACTTGCCCATCTTGGCGCCCGAGGCGGTGGTGAGCAGCGGCGTGGTCATCGCGTAGAATTGACGGCCGAGCATGCGGTGGCCGAGGTCGACGCCGTTGATGATGTTGCCCCACTGGTCGGAGCCGCCCATCTGCAGCAGCACGCCGTAGCGCTTGTTGAGCTCGACGAAGTCGTAGGCCTGCAGGATCATGTAGTTGAATTCGAGGAAGGACAGCGACTGCTCGCGCTCGAGCCGCATCTTCACCGAATCGAACGACAGCATGCGGTTGACCGAGAAATGCTGTCCGACGTCGCGCAGGAATTCGAGATAGTTCAACGCCAGCAACCAGTCGGCATTGTTCACCATCAGCGCGTCGCGCGGCCCGTCGCCGAAATTGAGGTAGTTGGAAAACACCTGCTTGATGCCGGCGATGTTCGACTGGATCGTGTCCGGCGTCATCAGCTTGCGCGCCTCGTCCTTGAAGGACGGGTCGCCTACCATGCCGGTGCCGCCGCCCATCAGCGCGACCGGGCGATGCCCGGTCTGCTGCAGCCAGTGCAGCATCATGATCTGGATGAGGCCGCCGGCGTGCAGGCTCGGCGCCGTGGGGTCGAAGCCGATATACGCGCTCACGATCTCCTTGCGGAACAACTCGTCGAGACCCGTCTCATCCGAAACCTGATGGATGAAACCGCGCTCGGACATGACGCGAAGGAAGTCGGACTTGAAACCGGACATGCGAACTCTCTTGGCGGTGGTAAACCGTGATGTTGGCGTTGGAGGATGCGCGGCTTTAGCATCTGGAACCCGGGAATCACAAGGACGGTCTCGACAAAGCCATGCCCCACGAACTGACAACAGCGATCGGCCTGATGAGCGGAACGTCGATGGACGGCATCGACCTCGCTATGCTCGCGACCGACGGCGTCTCCCGGATGGAGTTCGGGGGCAATCTTTTCGTTCCTTATGATGCTGCCTTCCGGCGACGCCTCGAAGGCGCGCTTGAAACCGCCAAGGCCATCGCGAGCCGCGAGCAGCGGCCGGGCGAACTGGCGGAAATCGAGCGTGAGATCACGGACCGCCATGCCGAGGCGGTGGAGGATTTTCTCCGCCGGCAGGGAATCGGCCGCGAAGCGGTCGATGTGATCGGATTTCACGGTCAGACCGTCCTGCACAGGCCGCAGCAGGCGCTGACGGTACAACTGGGTGACGGCGGCAGGCTCGCCGAACGGACCGCAATTCCCGTGGTCTATGACATGCGCGCCAACGACATGGTGCATGGCGGGCAGGGCGCGCCGCTCGTGCCGGCCTATCACGCCGCGCTGGCGCGTTCGCGGGCGCAGATGCTCGGCGAGAGGTTCCCGGCCTGCTTCGTCAATGTCGGCGGCATATCCAACATCACCTACGTCCCGCGCGACGGCGATCCGGTCGCCTTCGACACAGGCCCCGGCAATACGCTCATCGATCAATGGGTGTCGCGTGAAGGCGGCGTGCCCTTCGACGCCGGCGGCGCCATCGCGAGTGAGGGCGGTGTCGTGCGCGCCGTGGTCGAGCGCTACCTCGCCCATCCCTTCTTCGAAAGGAAGGCTCCCAAGTCACTGGACCGGAACGATTTCACGCTCTCCGAAGCTGCCGGGCTGGAACTGGCCGACGGCGCACGCACGCTCGCCGCCGTCGCGGCCGAGGCCATCCTCAAGTCGGTCCGCCATCTGCCCGAGCCGCCGAAACTCTGGATCGTCTGCGGCGGCGGCCGCCGCAATCCCCACATCGTCGGCGATCTCCGCGCCGGTGCGGCCGAGCATGGCGCAGACGTCGTCATTGCCGAGGACGTGGAATTGAACGGCGATTTTACGGAAGCAGAGGCATGGGCGCACCTCGCGGTACGCTCATTGCGCGGCTTGCCTCTCACATTTCCAACGACGACGGGCTGCAGCCGGGCCGTGACGGGGGGAACTCTCGCCCGTCCGTAATGGCGGGCGAGGAGTGACGACCCCGCGCTGACCGATCAGACCTTGGCCGGCGTCTTCGGCTTGGCGGCGGCTTTCGCCTTGGGCGCAGCCTTCGCGGCAGCAGGCGCCTTGGCCGCCTTCGCAGCGGGCTTTGCCGCAGCCTTGGCCGGTGCCTTTCCGTTCGCCTTTGCAGGCGCCTTTCCGTTGGCTGCCTTGGCCGGCGCCTTGGCGGCCGGTTTCGCTGCAGCCTTTGCGGCCGGCTTCGCCGCCGCCTTTGGTGCAGGCTTCTTGGCGACCGCAGTCATATCCTCCACGGCAGCCGCCGCGACGTTCTTCTTCAGCGACTCGATCGACTTCAGTGCCGACGCCTTCGCCTTGTAGCCTTCCGAGCTGAATACGATCTCCCCATTTGCCGCCCGGTAGCGAAAGCGGGTTTCACCCTTCTTGTCCTTGTAGACTTCGAACGTGCTCATCTTGATCCCCTGTCTCAGGCACTGATTCGCTTGCAGTTCAAAGCGTGCCACTCGTCAAGCATGCTGTCGAGCAATGTTGGTGATCAGTGATGAGACTGCACAACATCTTGGTGCACCCAAGCGGCTCTGCCGTCGGAGACTCTGCCCGACCTCCCATCTGCTTGCTTTTGGACGTTTTGTGATGGGCTGCTTGCAGGAGTTCGGCTTGTTCATCGAAACGTCACGGAAGCTTTAACGCGCGGTCACGGCGCGGACCTAGCTGGAGGGCGCTTCACTCAAACAAGCGAGTCCCGACATGAAACGATCCATCCTCCTCGCCGGCGCAGCCCTGCTGGCGCTCGCGGCCTCCGCCAAGGCCGAGGAGACGCAGTTCGCGGCGAAGCTGGTCGGCCACGCCATCCTTCCGGCCAACACCATCATCAAGGCCCCCGAGAACGCGCCGGAGCACCTGCAGACTGCCGGAAAGTTCTCCACGCCGGACCGCAAGCGCGCCGCCGGGCTCGGCACCGTTCCGGGCAAGGACGGCGTGCGCCCGACCGGCCTGTCGCTGCCCTTCGACGGCCAGCCGGTCCAGGGCTTCTCGGGCATCAGGAACGCCGGCGACGGCACCTTCTGGACGCTGTCCGACAACGGCTTCGGCAACAAGATGAACTCCAGCGACGCCGCGCTGATGCTGCACCAGGTCAAGTTCGACTGGGACACCGGCACGGTGGACCGGCTGCAGACCATTTTCCTCACCGATCCCGACCGGAAAGCGCCTTTCCCGATCGTGCTCGAGGGCAGCGATACCCGCTTCCTCACCGGGGCCGATTTCGACATCGAGGCGATCCAGCCGGTGGCGGACGGATTTTGGATCGGCGACGAGTTCGGACCCTATCTGCTGAAGTTCGACACTGAGGGCAGACTCACCGACGTGGTGGACACCCTCGTCGAGGGCAAGCCCGTGAAGTCCCCCGATCATCCGACGCTGACGGTGCAGGCCAACCCGACGCTGCCGATGCCGGCCTTCAACATCAAGCGCTCGGGCGGCTTCGAGGGGCTGGCGCAGTCGCCCGACGGTACGAAGCTCTACGGCCTGCTCGAGGGCGCGCTCTTCAAGGAAGACGGTTCGATGGAGCAGGCGGAAGGCAGCCAGGCGCTGCGCGTCATCGAATTCGATGCGGCGAGCAAGCAGTGGACCGGGCGCAGCTGGATGTATCCACTCACCGCCGGCGGCGACGCGATCGGCGACTTCAACATGATCGACGAAACCACCGCGCTTGTCATCGAGCGCGACCAGGGCGCAGGGTCGCCCGACAAGGCCTGCGCCGATCCCAAGAACCCGGCCACGGATTGTTTTGCGACGCCGGCGCTCTTCAAGCGCATCTACAAGATCGAGATGAACGACGCCAATCTCGGCGGAGCGGTTCGCAAGATCGGCTACATCGACCTGATGAAGATCGAAGACCCGGACAACAGGAAGCGCCAGGGCGGCGGCGACGGCTTCTACGACATGCCGTTCAACACGATCGAGAACGTCGACCTGGTCGATGCCACGCACATCGTTGTGGGCGACGACAACAACCTGCCGTTCTCAGCTGGCCGTGCGCTCGACAAGGCCGACGACAACGAATTCGTCCTGCTCGAGGTCGGCGAATTCCTGGCCGCAAAATAGGTTCAGGCCCAGAAAGCGGAAGGCCCGGGATCGAGCGATCCCGGGCCTTCGTCATTCCGAACTGGCGCGCGCAGGCTCAGCGCAGCCGCTTCGTCCTCGGGTCGGCGAGTTCGCCGGCGAGGCGACGGTCCAGATAGTCAGCGCATTCCTCGAGCAGCAGCGGCGCGTCATTGGCGAAGAAGTGGTTCGCCCCCGCCAGCGTCTTCTGCGTGATGGTGATGCCCTTCTGGGTGTGCAGCTTGTCGACAAGCCCCTGCACGTCCTTCGGCGGCGCCACCTTGTCGGCCTCGCCGTGGATGATGAGGCCCGAGGAAGGGCAGGGTGCCAGGAACGAGAAGTCGTAGATGTTCGGCTGCGGCGCAATCGAGATGAAGCCCTCGATCTCCGGCCGGCGCATGAGCAACTGCATGCCGATCCAGGCGCCGAAGGAATAGCCGGCGACCCAACAGCTCTTCGAATCGGGATGCAGCGACTGCACCCAGTCGAGCGCGGCGGCCGCGTCCGACAATTCGCCCGTGCCGTGGTCGAATTCGCCCTGGCTGCGGCCGATGCCGCGGAAATTGAAGCGCAGCGTCGTGAAATTGCGCTTCTGGAACATGTAAAACAGGTCGTACACGATCTTGTTGTTCATCGTCCCGCCGAACTGCGGGTGGGGATGGAGGACGATGGCGATCGGCGCGTTCTTTTCCTTCGAAGGCTGATAGCGGCCTTCAAGACGTCCGGCCGGACCGTTGAAAATGACCTCGGGCATGGGTACTCCGTGCACAGCAACGTTGAGGAAGCGAAGCCGCCTGCTCGGCCATTGCGGCCTTGACGCAGAGCCAGCGCCTCCTTAGAAGCTAGTTTAGAATGGTTCAAAACTGGCGGCGATGGCCGCTTGTTCGCAAGGCCGGTAGATAGGACGCCTCGCCTTGCATTTTCAAGGAAATAACGCTGTCCGGATAGTCCGGACGCTGCGAAGGGACATATCGGCGTCGAATGGCTGCGACGAGGGCATATCTGGATCACAATGCGAGCGCGCCTCTGCGTGATTGTGCGCGCGCTGCAGTGATCGATGCGCTTGCCGCTTCCAATCCGTCTTCGGTTCATGCCGAGGGCAGGGAGGCGCGAAGGATCGTCGAGCAGGCCCGGCGCGGCGTCGCCGCGCTGGTCGGCGGCAAGCCCGAGCATGTGGTCTTCACGTCTGGCGCCACCGAAGCGGCGACCACGCTGCTGACGCCAGACTGGCGTATGGGCCGCGGTCAGGTGCGCATGTCGCGGCTCTATGTCTGCGCGTCCGACCACCCATGCATTCTGACAGGCGGCAGGTTTGCGCCGGAGAACGTTACCAGGATCGGGGTCCAGCAAGACGGCGCCGTCGATCTCGTGGAACTGGAGGGCGCGCTCGCTGCCCACGACAAGGCCGAGGGACTTCCGCTTGTCGCCATTCACCTCGCAAACAACGAGACGGGGGTTGTCCAGCCGGTCGAGCGGATTGCCGCGATCGTCAAGGCGGCCGGTGCGGTGCTGGTGCTCGACGCGGTCCAGGCGGCGGGACGGATCGCGCTCGATATGTCAAGCGGTTGCGGCGACTATCTCATCCTGTCGTCGCACAAGATTGGTGGCCCGAAGGGCGTCGGCGCCATCGTGGCGTCCTCGGATCTGATGATGCCAGCAGCGCTCGTCGTCGGTGGCGGGCAGGAGAAGGGCCATCGCGCCGGCACGGAGAATCTTCCGGGGATCGCCGGTTTCGGTGCTGCGGCGCGCGAGGCTCTGTCCGAGCTTGCGCGCATGGACGAGCTGCGGACGCGTCGCGACGCGCTGGAGCGTTCGATTCGCGACGCCGAGCCCGCGGTCGAGATCTTCGGCGTCGGCGCGGAGCGCCTGCCGAATACTACCTTCTTCGCGGTTCCTGGCATGAAGGCCGAGACCGCGCAGATCGCCTTCGACCTCGCCGGTGTTGCCCTCTCTGCGGGTTCGGCCTGCTCCTCGGGCAAGGTAGGAGCCAGCCATGTGCTGAAGGCCATGGGTCTTGGAGACCGGGATGGCGCATTGCGCGTGTCGATCGGGCCTTCCACGACCGACGCCGAGCTCGACCTGTTCAGGACGGCGTTGGGCAAGATTCTCGCCCGCCGGGCGACGAGGCCGCATAGGCGGCAAATTGACGTGGGCCGGTGTTTTGGCCCCTCTGCCGGATGAAGTTCCGGATGAAAGGCACTATATGGGGCGTACGCCGTCCCACCGGTGCCATAGTTTGAAAACTGCCGGGCCTTGACCCTGGCGTGGATGGAGAACGCTGATGCCTGCTGTGCAGGACACGATCGATCGGGTCCGAAAGATCGATGTCGACCAATACAAATACGGCTTCGAGACCAATATCGAAACCGACAAGGCCCCCAAGGGTCTGAACGAAGATATCATCCGGTTCATCTCTGAGAAGAAGAATGAGCCCGCGTGGATGCTCGAGTGGCGTCTTGACGCCTTCCGCCGCTGGCTGACCCTCGAGGAGCCTACCTGGGCGCGCGTCGACTATCCGAAGATCGACTTCCAGGACATCCACTACTACGCCGCGCCGAAGAACCAGACCGGCCCGAAGTCGCTGGACGAGGTCGATCCCGAGTTGCTGAGGGTCTACGAGAAGCTCGGCATTCCGCTGCGCGAGCAGGAAATCCTCGCTGGCGTGCAGAAGCCGGCTGACGAGGACGGCGACGACTCCGAAAACGACAACGTCTACAAGTCGGGCCGCGTCGCGGTCGACGCCGTGTTCGATTCCATCTCGGTCGTCACCACCTTCAAGGAAGAGCTGGCCAAGGCCGGCGTCATCTTCTGCTCGATTTCGGAAGCGATCCGCGAGCATCCGGAGCTGGTGAAGAAGTATCTCGGCTCCGTCGTTCCGACGACCGACAACTATTATGCGACACTGAACTCCGCAGTCTTCACGGACGGTTCGTTCGTGTTCGTGCCCAAGGGCGTGCGCTGCCCGATGGAGCTCTCGACCTATTTCCGCATCAACGAGAAGAACACAGGCCAGTTCGAGCGAACTCTGATCATTGCGGAGGAGGGGGCCTACGTCTCCTACCTCGAGGGCTGCACGGCGCCGCAGCGCGATGAGAACCAGCTTCACGCAGCCGTTGTCGAGCTGATCGCGCTTGATGACGCCGAGATCAAGTATTCGACGGTGCAGAACTGGTATCCGGGCGACGCCCAGGGCAAGGGCGGCATCTACAACTTCGTCACCAAGCGCGGCGACTGCCGCGGCGACCGCTCGAAGATCTCGTGGACGCAGGTCGAGACCGGCTCGGCGATCACCTGGAAGTACCCGTCCTGCATCCTGCGCGGCGACGACAGCCAGGGCGAGTTCTATTCGATCGCGGTGTCGAACGGCTACCAGCAAGTCGACAGCGGCACCAAGATGATTCATCTCGGCAAGAACACCAAGAGCCGGATCATCTCGAAGGGCATCGCCGCCGGCTTCTCGCAGAACACCTATCGCGGCCAGGTCTCGGCGCACCGCAAGGCGACCAACGCGCGCAACTTCACCAACTGCGACTCGCTCCTGATTGGCGACCAGTGCGGCGCGCACACGGTGCCCTACATCGAGGCGAAGAATTCCTCCGCCCAGTTCGAGCACGAAGCAACTACGTCCAAGATTTCCGAGGACCAGAAGTTCTACGTGATGCAGCGCGGTATTCCCGAGGAGGAGGCGATCGCTCTGATCGTCAACGGCTTCGTCAAGGAAGTCATCCAGGAGCTGCCGATGGAGTTCGCTGTCGAGGCGCAGAAGCTCATCAACATCTCGCTCGAGGGCTCGGTCGGATGACCGAGGGCTATTGCCCGGCAAGTCGAGAGCCCTGCGCGTGACGCGCTGAGCGGGTGCCAAACAATGGAAACGGCGGACTTTCCGAAGCCAAGGAACAGAACGCATACGCGCAAGGCGCGAAGACGAAAGACGGACGAGAATGCTTGAGATCAAGAACCTGCATGCCCGCATCGCCGAAAGCGGCGTCGAGATCATCCGCGGCCTGAACCTGACGGTTCAGCCGGGCGAGGTCGCCGCCATCATGGGCCCGAACGGCTCCGGCAAGTCGACGCTGTCCTATATCCTCGCCGGCCGCGAGGACTATGAGGTGACGGAAGGCGACATCCTCTACAACGGCGAGTCCATTCTGGAGATGGATCCGGCCGAACGCGCTGCAGCGGGCATCTTCCTGGCCTTCCAGTATCCGATGGAGATCCCCGGCGTCGCCATGATGGAGTTCCTGAAGGTGGCGATGAACTCGCAGCGCAAGGCGCGCGGCGAGGATGCGCTCAAGATTCCGGACTTCATGAAGAAGGTGAAGGACGCGGCCGCCTCGCTGAGCATGGACATGGCGATGCTGAAGCGCCCGCTCAACGTCGGCTTCTCCGGCGGCGAGAAGAAGCGCGCGGAAATCCTGCAGATGAAGCTGCTGGAGCCGAAGCTCTGCGTGCTCGACGAGACCGATTCCGGTCTCGACATCGACGCGCTGAAGATCGTTGCCGACGGCGTCAACTCGCTGCGTGCGCCGGATCGCGCGGTGGTCGTCATCACCCACTATCAGCGCCTGCTCGACTACATCGTGCCGGACACCGTTCACGTGCTCTACCGCGGCCAGGTCATCAAGTCCGGCGACAAGACGCTCGCGCACGAGCTCGAGGCCAATGGCTATGCCGGTTTCATCCAGGAAGCGGCGGAGTGAATTCATGAACATCCACGCCACACCGCAAAGGACGAAGGCGGAGACCGCGCTGATCGCGGCCTTCGACGCACGCCTGGCCGACCTGCCGGGCGACGGAGCCGTCATGATCAAGCGCGACAACGCCATCGAGCAGCTCAAGCTCGGCCTGCCGACCAAACGCATCGAAGCCTGGCATTACACGGATTTTCGTCGCCTGCTCTCCGACGTGCCGTCGCACGACGCCGCCGCGAGGGCTGAGGTCGTCGCCCCGGTGCTCGAAGGGTCGACGGTGCTGCCCGTGCTGAACGGGGTCGCCTCCGGCAAGGCGCCGGCTGGCCTCGAGGGCGTCGCCGTGCGGCACATCTCCGAGAAGCTGGCCGACGGCAGCTATGCCGCCGCCCTGGAGCCGACCGGCCTCGACGATGCGATCGGTGCGATCAACGCAGCCTTCGTTGCCGACGGCTGGTTCGTCGACATCGCCGACAGCACGCAACTGGAGAAGCCGATCGAGCTGCAGAACGTACAGGCGGGCGGTCAGGTGCACGTGCGCCTGCCGGTTCGCGTCGGCGCCGGCGTCAAGGCGACGATCGTAGAGCGCCAGACCGGCACGGGCGAGGCGTTCGTGTCCTCGGTCGGCAATCTCGTCGTCGGCGACGACAGCGACGTGCTCTACGTGATCGTCCAGGAACAGCCGGAGACGGCGACCTATCTCGGCCAGTTCAATGCCTGGATCGGCAAGAACGCGAAGCTTACGCTGTTCGTGATGAACGCCGGCGGCAAGCTCGTCCGCCAGGAGATCCATGTAGCCGCGAAGGGCGAAGGCTCGGACTTCCAGCTGCGGGGCATCAACCTGCTCGCCGGCGACACGCATACGGATGTGACGATGGTGCTCGACCACATGGTGCCGCACACCGGTTCGCGCGAACTCGTCCGCAACGTCGTGACCGGCAAGGCGCGGGGCGTCTTCCAGGGCCGCATCAACGTGCACCAGATCGCGCAGAAGACCGACGCCAAGATGGCCTGCAACACGCTGCTGCTGTCGGACGAGGGCGAGTTTGCGGCCAAGCCCGAGCTCGAGATCTTCGCGGACGACGTGGCCTGCGGCCACGGCGCGACCGTCACCGAGATCCACGCTGACCATCTGTTTTACCTGATGGCGCGCGGCATCGACGAGAAGACGGCGCGGGGCCTGCTGGTCAAGGCGTTCCTTGCCGAGGTGGTCGAGGAACTGGACGACGAGAAGATCGTGGATGCGCTGGAAGCGCGGCTCGACCGCTGGTTTGCGGAGCATGGGTAAGACAGGCTGAGAAGCGAGTTCGGGCGCCGCACTCTTATCCGACCTCGCTTCGCTCGGCCACCTCCCTCGGAGAGAGGGAAAATTGGGCGCTGGACCTTCTCCCGGTGTGGGAGAAGGTGGATTGGCGCGGAGCGCCAAGACGGATCAGGTGAGTTGGACGGAACGCGCATGGACCAATCATTGACTTCAGCACCCTACGACGTCGAGGCGATCCGCCGCGATTTCCCGATCCTGTCCCGCGAAGTCTACGGCAAACCGCTGGTCTATCTCGACAACGGTGCGTCGGCCCAGAAACCGCAGGCGGTGCTCGACGCGGTCCAGCGCGCCTATTCCGAGGAATATGCGAACGTCCATCGCGGCCTGCATTTCCTTTCCAACGCCGCCACCGACTCCTATGAGAAGGCGCGCGAGACCGTTCGCCGCTTTCTCAACGCGCCGTCGATCGACGAGATCGTGTTCACCTCGAACGCGACGTCGGCCATCAACACCGTCGCCTATGGCTGGGGCATGCCGAACATCGGCGAGGGCGACGAGATCGTGCTCTCCATCATGGAGCACCACTCCAACATCGTGCCGTGGCATTTCATCCGCGAGCGCCAGGGCGCCAAGCTCGTCTGGGCTCCGGTCGACGATCTCGGCGAATTCCATCTCGATGATTTCGAGAAGTGCCTGACGGACCGCACGAAACTGGTCGCCATCACCCATATGTCGAATGCGCTGGGCACGGTGACCCCAATCAAGGATATCTGCCGCATCGCGCATGCGCGGGGAATTCCGGTCCTCGTGGACGGCAGCCAGGCAGCCGTCCACATGCCGGTCGACGTCCAGGACCTGGACTGCGACTTCTATGCCTTTACTGGCCACAAGGTTTACGGCCCGTCGGGCATCGGCGTACTCTACGGCAAGAAGGAGTTCTTGCAGGCCATGCGCCCGTTCCAGGGCGGCGGCGAGATGATCCTGGAGGTGACTGAGGGCAACGTCAGTTACAACGACCCGCCGCATCGCTTCGAGGCGGGCACGCCCCCGATCGTCCAGGCGATCGGCCTGGGTGCGGCGCTGGACTACATGGATTCCATCGGCCGCGAGCGCATCGCAGCCCACGAGGCGGAACTGAAGGCCTATGCGCATGAACGCCTGCGCGCCATCAATTCGCTGCGCATCTTCGGCGATGCGCCCGACAAGGGCGCCATCGTCTCCTTCGAACTCGAGGGCATCCACGCCCACGACGTCTCGATGGTCATCGACCGCGCGGGCGTCGCGGTGCGCGCCGGTACGCACTGCGCGCAGCCGCTGTTGAAACGCTTCGGCGTCACCTCCACATGCAGGGCTTCATTCGGCATGTACAACACGCTGGCCGAGGTTGACGTGCTGGCCGAAGCGCTGGAAAAAGCGCGAAAGTTCTTCGGGTGAGCGATATGGAAGACGCATCCGTGACCACCACGACCGAGCCGTCCCCGGCAGGGACTGCCTCGGCGATTCCGGCGGACGAGCTGGCCCGGCTGACGGACGACATCGTGGCCGCGCTGAAGACCGTCTACGATCCCGAGATCCCGGCCGACATCTACGAGCTTGGCCTGATCTACAAGATCGACATCGAGGACGACCGGTCGGTCAAGATCGACATGACGCTGACTGCGCCCGGCTGCCCGGTGGCGGGCGAAATGCCGGGTTGGGTGCAGAACGCCGTCGGCGCCGTCGAGGGTGTCTCAGACGTCGAGGTCAGCATGGTCTTCGATCCGCCATGGACGCCGGACCGCATGTCGGAAGAGGCGCAGGTCGCGGTCGGCTGGTACTGAGAACTTGCCTGAGCCACGAATCTTCACCATGTTAGTGGCAAGACATTCCGCAGGCCTTTGAACCTGCCGTGAGTGGGAGACTTTGAATGGGACGCTTTGCCGTCATCAGCATGACCGACCGGGCTGCGGAGCGCGTGCGGGAGATCGTCGCGACGCGCGAGAATGCTCTCGGCGTGCGTCTCGGCATCAAGAAGGGCGGCTGCGCCGGAATGGAGTACACGGTCGACCTCGTGACCGAGCCCAACCCGAAGGACGACCACATCGAGCGCGAAGGCGCAAATGTCTGGGTCGCGCCTGAAGCGGCGCTGTTTCTGTTCGGCACCGAGATGGATTTTGAGCAGACCACGCTGCGCACCGGATTCACCTTCCGGAATCCGAACCAGAGTTCGGCTTGCGGCTGCGGTGAATCGGTGGAGCTGAAGCCGGCCGACCTCAAGGCCCTCGCCGAGGCTCGCGCCGCCGACGCCGCCTGAGCCGGTGGTCCGGCGCGCCCCGAGCGCGCTGCCTGCAATTTCGCCTGCATCCTTTGCCATCATCCGACGTTGTCCTGCGCAACGAAGGAGATGGCCATGGCTGACACCAGCAAGATCAAGGAACATGCGGAAGTCATCGGCGCGGACGGTGTCCACGTTGGTACGGTCGACCGCGTAGTGGATGGTCGCATAAAACTTACGAAGCGCGACAGCGGGGAGGGGCATCACAGAGGCCACCACCACTATGTTCCGCTCAGCCTAGTCGCCGACGTGGAAGGCGGCAAGGTCCGCCTCTCCGCCAATGCCGATGTCGCGGTCACATTTGAGGAAGAGGACGGCGGTGGGTCGGCGATGTAGCGCCGTGCCGGCGCGACTACGGTTTTCAGGTCGGGACTTTACTCCACCCAAACCCCGTTGCGCCTGTGCCAGTCGGCGATCGACTCTTCGGGGTAGAGTTCGAAGGCGAGGTCGCCGTCGCGGATGTCCGGCTCGACCCACGAGGCCTTGTATTTCAGCATGAGATGCGTCCGGTGCGGAGGCTTCGGGAGTTCCGTGTCGATCGCCGAGGCGAACGGGTGGATCAGGTCCGGCCAGGTCGGGTCGTAGAGCCAGAGCGCCGACCCGCAGGACATGCAGAAGTTCCGCTCCCCGGTCGACACCTCGCAGTGCCCGCGCTCATCGTCCTCGATTTTTGCCCGATAGACGCCAAGCGTTTCAGCGCTCTCGACCTTCAGCGTCGTCGCGATGCCGCCGAGGTTGATGGCATATCCGCCGCCGCCCTGCTGCTTCCGGCAGATCGAGCAGTAGCAGAGCTGGTAGGGGACAGGCGTGTGGCTCATGACCTCGAAGCGCACGCCGCCGCAGCGGCAGGAGCCTTTCAGCAGAATGGGCATGCGGTGCTTCCTCCTGCGTGATTAACGGTGCAGACTTGCGGTTTCGGATTTCCACGCTGCGGGACATGACCGATGGACAATGATGCAATCGCCGATCTGTTTTCAGGTCTCGGGCCGGTCGACATCCGCCGCATGTTCGGCGGCAAGGGAATCTACCATCGCGGCGTCATCATCGCGATCGAGATTCGTGGCGAGCTGATGCTGAAGGGTGATGCGCAAACCGCGCCGGATCTCGAAGCGGCCGGCTGCAGCCGCTGGACCTACACTGGCTCGCGACACGGAAAACAGGTGGCGATGCCGTACTGGACGGTGCCGGATGGCGCGCTGGACGATCCGGACGAAATGGCGGTCTGGGCGCGGAAGTCCTACGAGGCGGGGCTGCGTGCGGAAAAGGCTGACCCCGCGAAGCGGAAGGTCAAACCTTCATCGCCACCTTCATGAAGGCCGGCGTGTCGTCGCCGAAGCCGACGACCGTGTTGACCTCGTCCTCGTCGCGGTAGCGACGCGGACGATCCTGCCTGCCGTTGCCGCGCGGCTGCTCGTTGTCGCGGTGCGGCTCACGCTCGGCGTTGTTCGCCTTGATCGCTTCCTTGCGGTTGCGCCGCTCCTCGAGCGCTTCAGCCGGGACGACGGCGGCGCTCGGCTGCTCCGCGGTTTCGGAGACGTCGCGCGTCTTGCGCGCGCGGTGCTCGTCGCGCGGATGCCGCTCGCCTCGCTCCCGGCCGCGCCCTGCGCGTTCCCGGCCACGGCCGCGATGACCATGGTCCTCGTCGCTTTCGGTCAGCGTCGAGAGATCGCCGTCATGCCACTCGATTTCCTTGCCGATCAGCTTCTCGATGGCGTCGACATATTTGGTGTCGCCCCGCGTCGCGATGGTGAACGACTTGCCCGAGCGTCCGGCGCGGCCGGTGCGACCGATGCGGTGGACGTAATCCTCGGAGTGGATAGGCACGTCATAATTGAACACATGGCTGACATCGGGGATGTCGAGCCCGCGCGCAGCCACGTCGGAGGCGACCAGCAGCTTCAGCTTGCCGTCGCGAAAGCCCGCCAGCATGGCCATGCGCGCCCGCTGGTCCATGTCGCCATGCAGCGCGCCTGCGTCGAAGTCGTGCTTGACCAGGGAGCGGAACAGTTCCGACACCTCGACCTTGCGGTTGCAGAAAATGATGGCGTTCTTGATCTCGTCGCCCTCGGCGCGAATGAGATCGCGCAGGACGCCACGCTTGTCCCACGGCTTCGAGCCGGACTTCACGAGACGCTGCGTCACCGTCGAAGCGGTGGTCGCAGCCTTGGCGACCTCGATGCGCACCGGCGTATGAAGAAACTGCTCGGTGAGCTTGGTGATCTCCGGCGGCATCGTCGCCGAGAAGAACAGCGTCTGGCGGGTGAAGGGGATCAGCTTGCAGATGCGCTCGATGTCGGGGATGAAACCCATGTCGAGCATGCGGTCGGCCTCGTCGATCACCAGGATCTCAACGCCCGTGAGGAGCAGCTTGCCGCGCTCGAAATGGTCGAGCAGGCGGCCGGGCGTGGCAATCAGTACGTCGGCGCCGCGCTCAAGCTTCTTTTCCTGTTCGTCGAAAGAGACGCCGCCGATCAGCAGTGCGATGTTGAGGCGATGGTTCTTGCCGTACTTGACGAAATTTTCCTCGACCTGAGCGGCGAGTTCGCGCGTCGGTTCGAGGATCAGCGTGCGCGGCATGCGTGCGCGGGCGCGGCCCTTTTCCAGGCGCGTGATCATCGGAAGCACGAACGCGGCCGTCTTGCCGGTACCGGTCTGGGCGATGCCCAAAACGTCCTTACCCTGCAGGGCCTGCGGAATCGCGCCTGCCTGAATTGGCGTCGGAGTAGTGTATCCGGCGTCGGAGACTGCGGAGAGAACCTTGGAGGAGAGACCGAGGTCGGCGAAAGTAACCGCTTCGTTGTCGTTCTGCGTATCTGATGACAAGTGTTTTTCGCGTCTTTGCGTGTTCTGCGCGCGGGCGGGGCAGGCAAAGGCCGACGGCGCCAGGCGCCGCGCGCCTTGGATATTGTGGGCTGCCGTAAGCGGAAGATATGGATTTGTCAACACAATCGCCAGTGAACGCGGCAATTCGACCGCAATTTCCTTAACGGAAGATGCGTCCCGGGTTCCTGGTAGCGGATTCGCTGGATTCAGTAGCGAAATTGCTCGGTCAGGATGCGCTCGTTCCAGGAGTGCGAGGGGTCAAAGAGCAGTGTCGCGGTCCCGTCGCGCGATTCGCGGACGCTCACGCTGGTCACCGACTTGATCTCGGTGTGGTCGGCGACGGCGTTCACCGGCCGCTTCCTGCCTTCCAGTATGTCGAAGCGCACCACGGCCTTGTTCGACAGCAGCGCGCCGCGCCAGCGTCGCGGCCGAAAAGGGCTCACTGGCGTCAGCGCCAGCAGTGGTGCGTCCAGGGGCAGGATCGGGCCGTGAGCGGAAAGGTTGTAGGCGGTGGAGCCCGCCGGGGTCGCCACCATCACTCCGTCGCAGATCAATTCCTCCATGCGGACTTGATCGTCGACGGTGACGCGCACCTTTGCCGCCTGGTAGGATTGGCGGAAGAGCGAGACCTCGTTGATGGCGAGAGCCGTGGAGACAGTTCCGTCTTCTGACGTCGTCTCCATTTCCAGTGGCCGGATAGTTTCGTGAACCGTCGCCTTGAGGCGCTCCAGCAATCCGTCTTCGCGGAACTCGTTCATCAGGAAGCCGATCGTGCCGCGGTTCATGCCGAAGACGCGTTTGCCGGTTCCCATGGTCTCTCGCAGCGTCTGCAATAAGAAGCCGTCGCCACCGAGTGCGACGACGATGTCTGCTTCCGCGATCTCCGTCTGGCCGTATTGCTCGGTCAGACGGGCGCAGGCCTCGCGCGCATCGTCAGCCTCTGACGAAACGAAGGCGATCCTATTGACCATGGCCCTGAAGCCTCCCTGCGCATACAACCGGCGCCCCGTTAGCATGTGCGCGGGTCGGCTGAAAGCCGCAAGGCTGCAGGGGAGGGCCGCAGCGTGATCAGGCCCGTTCGTGCAGCGCGCCACAGTCCGGCTGCCGCCGATACTGTCTTTACTGCCGCGTCCAATGTGGTAAGGCCACGTGCGAGTGCCCTTGTAGCTCAGTTGGTAGAGCACCTGATTTGTAATCAGGGGGTCGCGGGTTCGAGTCCTGCCGGGGGCACCAGTTCCAAAAAAACCGCCGATGCCATCATCGGAGAGGGAGGCGCTCAGGCCCGCGCGCCTTGTCCCGCCTAAAATTGCGTTGAAAATCGTAGTCGCGTGTGACAAAAGGCGAGCCGAATGTGACAGACGGCTAGGCAGTCGTTGGCGCAGCTGACGAAAGCATCAGGAAAGTCAAGAGATTATCCTTGCTTCTTCAAAGGCGTCGCGAAACAGGTCCGGGTTTAAGGCTCCTATCGCCGAAATCTCGACACACCGACTTCACAAGATGGCACTCCCGGCACGCAACCCGGCAGGCTGAACGGCGGAAGGCGCCGCAAGCTGCAGGATTCGTCGAAGCAAAGGTTTTATGATGCAGGTCACCGAAACGCTGAATTCCGGCCTCAAGCGCGAGATCAAGGTCACCGTGCCCGCCAAGGACATGGAGGAGCGCCTGATGCAGCGCCTGACCAATGCCAAGGACAAGGTGCGCATCAATGGCTTCCGGCCGGGCAAGGTGCCGCTTCCGCACCTGCGCAAGATGTACGGCAAGTCCTTCATGGCCGAGGTCGTCAACGAGATCCTGTCGAACTCGACGCGCGACATCCTCTCCGAGCGCGGCGAAAAGGCCGCCATGCAGCCGGAAGTCGTGATGACCGAGGACGAGAAGGAAGCCGAGAAGATCCTGGCCGGCGGCGCCGATTTCGAGTTCAGCCTGAACTATGAGGTGCTGCCGCCCATCGAGATCAAGGACGTCTCCGACATCAAGGTGACCCGCCAAGTCTACGACGTCCCCACCGAGGAGGTCGAGGAGCAGGTGAAGCGCGTCACCGACTCCATGCGTCCGTACGAAGAGAAGAAGGGCAAGGCCGAGGAAGGCGACCGCGTCACCATCGACTATGTTGGCAAGATCGACGGCGAGGCCTTTGCTGGCGGCGCCGGCAACGACCAGCCGCTGGTGCTGGGCTCCAAGGAGTTCATCCCGGGCTTCGAGGACCAGCTCATCGGCGTCAAGGCTGGTGACGAGCGCCAGATCACCGTCACCTTCTCGGAGAACTACAACGCCGCCAACCTGGCCGGCAAGGAAGCCACCTTCGACGTGACCGTCAAGGAAGTCGCCAAGCCGGGTGAGATGGAAGTGACCGACGAGACCGCAAAGGCGCTCGGCATCGAGTCGCTCGAGCGCCTGCGTGAGATCGTGCGCGGCCAGATCGAGAGCCAGTTCGGCCAGATGACGCGCCAGAAGGTGAAGCGCGAGCTGCTCGACGCTCTGGATGCGAGCTATTCCTTCGAGGCGCCGTCGAAGCTCGTCGAAGCTGAGTTCTCCAACATCTGGAACCAGGTGAACCGCGACCTTCAGGCCGCCGGCCAGACCTTCGCGGACGAGGACACCACCGAAGAGGAGGCCCGCGCCGAGTACATGCGCCTTGCAGAGCGTCGCGTGCGGCTCGGCCTGGTGCTTGCCGAGATCGGCGAGAAGGCCGGCGTGCAGGTTTCCGAGGAAGAGATGCAGCGCGGGCTCTTCGAGTTCGTACGCCGCTTCCCGGGCGACCAGCAGCAGCAGGTCTTCGAGTTCTATCGCAACAATCCGCAGCAGCTCGCCACGATCCGCGCGCCGATCTTCGAGGAGAAGGTGGTCGATCACCTGCTCGGCCAGATCTCCGTGGCCGACAAGAAGGTCACCAAGGAAGAGCTGATGGCCGACGATACGGAAGAGACTGCCAAGAAGCCGGCGAAGAAGGCCGCCAAGAAGACGGCAAAGGCCGAGGACGCCGAGAAGGGCGAGGCTGCCGCATCCGCTGATGACAAGGCCGAGGAGCCCAAGAAGAAGGCGGCTCCGAAGAAAAAGGCTGCTGCCAAGGACGCCGAGTAATCGTCATACCGACAGACATTTCAGGAAAGCCGCCTCCGGGCGGCTTTTTTGTTGGCTCGCCCCGTCGAGAGTTGCGCACCGTGCGGGATTGACCGTCGGTTGCGTCCTGTCAGTCCCAATAGGACGGCCAAATGAACGCCTGACGTGTTGATGTGCGCGTCCTCGCGCTCCGGTCGTCCACATTTTCGTGATTGATGCCTGTGTCCAAGATCGTGATTGGACTTCGATATCAGTCGGGAGCAGGCTGTCCTCAGAAAGAAAAGGGGGTGGATCTACTGTCGTCCGCATAGGAGACCAGGATGAAACACCAGACTATCGACGAGCTGCAGGCAGTTGCCGAGATACAACCCGGACTGCCGCGGACTTTGACGCGCAGCGAGCGTCTTCAGCGCTGGGCGGAACTCCTCGAGCGTGATCCGGGGCGCCGCCTGTCGACCCTGCATCAGACGGAGTACCAGGCGCCTCTGGCCCGGGATCGCATGAGCAGCGAGGGATCTCCGATCTCCGTTGCCTTCGCGGATGACGTCCTGCGCGAAGCAGGGATGAAGAACGACACCTATGGCGAGGCCAAGCGGTTCTTTGAACTGACCGACGGTCAACTGCACGAAGTCATCTGCTACTGCCACTTCGGCAGCAGCGTGAGTGCTGCAACCGCCGCGGCCCATGTGCGGCAGATTCTGGTCGGAAGGAAGCCGGGGCTGCTCGCACGGTTGCGTGAGGCCTTTCTCGGATAGGCCGCGTTCTCAGGGCAGCTGAAGCTGCCATCGGCGCGGCGCCGGTCTTCGCCGCTCTTTACGCCGCAGGCGGTCGCCGCCTGTTCGCGCGGGTGGGTCGTTGCGTGGCGGGATCGCCTTGGCGCTTCCGGCACACCTTCGTTGGTGCCTCGCGGTCGGGGGGATCCGGAAACCGGCATTCGAGCTCATGGTGGGGTCCGCCTCAGATCAGCAGCAATCCCTTCATGCTGGCAAAGCCCTTCTTGCCGATGATGATGTGGTCGTGAACGGCGATCCCGGCCGGCTTCAGCGCCTCCACAATCGTCTTGGTCATGTCGATGTCCGCGCGCGACGGCGTCGGATCGCCGGAAGGATGATTGTGAGCGAGGACGACGGCGGTCGCCGAAAGCGCCAGCGCGCGGCGCAGGATCTCGCGCGGATAGGCCATCGTATGGTCCACCGTGCCGATGTGCTGCACCTCGTCGGCGATCAGCGTGTTCTTCTTGTCGAGAAAGAGGATGCGGAACTGCTCGCGCTCCTCGAAGGCCATGGCCGCCTTGCAATAGTCGAGCACCTGCTGCCAGGAGGAAAGCACCTCGCGCCCCCTGATCTCGTTCTTCAATGCCCTTTGAGTGGCTGCGGCGACGATCTTGAGATCCAGCGCGACCGATCGGCCGACGCCGTTGACCTCGCACAATAGGTCGAGCGGTGCTCCCAAAACCTCGGCGAGCGAGCCGAACCGGGCGAGCAGCGCCTTGGCGGCGGGCTTGGTGTCGGCCCGCGGAACAGAGCGGAAAAGCAGGAGTTCAAGGAGTTCATAGTCGGCGAGTGCGTCAGCGCCCGTTTGCGCGAAGCGCTCGCGCAACCGCTCGCGATGCCCGGCATAGTGCGGTTTCGTCGCGGAAGCCCGCCGTGCAGGCGCTGGCCTGCCACTGTCGAGAAAGAAATCCCGCTCGTCCGCGTCGCGATCCGACGTCATGTCCCCGCCCCAGGTCTCAAGACCGGCGGGGAGGAGGCTACGACGTCAGGCCGGGCCGGTCCAGCCCCGCCGGGGAGAGCGTGAAGATCTCGCAGCCCGTCTCGGTGACTCCCACGGTGTGCTCGTACTGCGCGGACAGCGAGCGATCTCGGGTGACGGCGGTCCAGCCGTCCGACAGCACTTTTACGTGCGGGCGGCCGAGATTGATCATCGGCTCCACGGTGAAGATCATGCCGGGACGCATCTCGATGCCTTCCGATGCGCTGCCGTAGTGCAGGATGTTGGGCGCGTCATGGAAGAGTTGCCCCACGCCATGTCCGCAGAAATCGCGGACCACCGAGCAGCGCTCCGCCTCGGCATAGCTCTGGATCGCTGCGCCGATGACGCCGGTGCGCAACCCTGGCTTGATCGCCGCGACGCCGCGCATCAGGCATTCGTGGGTGACTTCAAGAAGACGCTCGGCTGCGCGCTTGATCTGGCCCACCGGGTACATCCGGCTGGAGTCGCCGTGCCAGCCGTCAACGATGTAGGTGACGTCGATGTTGACGATGTCGCCATCGCGCAGCGGCTTGGCGTCCGGGATGCCGTGGCATACGACGTGATTGATCGAGGTGCAGGACGATTTTGTGTAGCCGCGATAGTTGAGCGTGGCCGGCATCGCGCCGTGGTCCATGCCGAATTCGAAGACGAACCGGTCGATCGTTTCCGTCGGCACCCCCGGCTCAACCATGGGAACGAGCTCATCGAGGCAGCGAGCCGTAAGCTGGCAGGCCTTGCGCATGCCCTCGAAGGCTTCCGCCCCATAGAGCCTGATCTGCCCGGTATTGCGTAGCGGTGCCGTAGCGGCGTCGAGATAGGTGACCATGCCTGACCTGGAATGAAAACGGCCCGCAACGCGGGCAAAACACTGCCCTCATGTGCCATTCCAGGCCGGGCGATTCAAGTATGAAGAAGAAGTAGACCGCTTTCGCCGACTGCAGCCGGCCGTGGACATCATTGGCTAGGCGGCTTCCTGGGCGCGGTCGGCGGCCTTTTCGCTCGCGTTCTGGGCGGCCTTTTCGCACTTCTTGCGGAACTCCTCCACTTCCGCTTCCGTCAAGTGCTCAATGCCGATGAACTCATCCTTAGCCTCCGTGGAGACCCGGATAAGTTCATCGAGCTTGGCCTGGACCGCCGCCCCGTCGCGGTTCTGCGTGTTCTGAATGAGGAACACCATCAGGAAGGTGATGATGGTGGTGCCCGTGTTGATGATCAATTGCCAGGTGTCCGAGAAGCCGAAGATCGGACCGCTGATCGCCCATATGATGACGATTGCGACGCAGGAAAGAAAGGTGAGCGGCTTGCCGGCAAGGTACGCCACCTTGTTGGCAATTTTGGTAAAGTGCTTTTCCACGTCATGCATCCTTGATGCTGTTCGGCGGCCAAGGCCGCCGATAGGGTCAGGTGACTGATGTGATCGCGTCCTCCCGACAGCTTTTTATAGGGTTGCCGCGCCCTTTTTGGGCTCCCTCCAGCCGAGCCTCCCCAGAAGAAGGCGTATCTGGCGAAGGTCCGCGTCCAAGCCGTCGTAAGCGTTCATCGGGCTCTCTGAAGCCGCGCGCTGCAGACCGCGCGCCTCGGATTCGAGCTCCAGCAGTTCCTTGATCTTGTCCTGCGTCGACCGGTTGGGGTCTTCGGCGATGCGCTGAACGTTCATTTCCCTGAATGTAACCATCACGGACACTCCAGCAGTGATTGCGCACCCAGAATGCCGCAGCTCGCCTCTTGGTTCCAAACCGCTGATGTAGGAGGGGAAAACCGGCTGGCGCCTAGTCCGTGATCTCGCCTTCGGGGATCGCATCCTCTTCGGTTGCCAGGACCTCGACGTCCTGATCGCTGCCGGCTTCGATCGTCAGCGCGCGCTGATAGATGCGATCGCGATTCTTGGCGATGATGGTGTATTCGCCTTCCGCCAGCACCATGGAGGCATAGGCCCCGACACTCTCGCGGATCGGGTCGCCAGATGCTGTCAGCACGGACCAGGACGTATCGGCGATCGCTTCGCCGCCTCGGTCGCGTACCAGCTTCAGTGTGATCTCGGCCGCGCGATGCTCGACCGTCGCCTCGGTGAGTTTGCCCGCTTCCACCCTGATATCCGACCGGATGACGGCGTTGACCGAACCGTAGGTGGAAACCACATGGTAGACGCCGGAGTTCAGTCTGACGACGGTGCTCGGCTTGACGTTGGGGATGATGAGCGCGCGCTCTCCCTGCTCGTCGGCATTCGCCTCGTAGATCGAGAATTTCAGCTGGTCGGCTGCGATGCGCTTACCGCCCTCCAGGACAGCGTCGAGTTCGAGCCCGCCTGCGTCGAGGACGATCGTCTCGCGTTGCGAATCTCGCCCCACCGTGATCCGCTTGGTGGCGCCGGCGCGGCCGAATGCGGCATGAACCAGATAGCTTCCGGGCGGCAGGTCAAACACACTGGTGCCGCCCTGGGCCGACGCGACGAGCGGCAGCTTGCCGTCGGAGCCGGCCTGGGGCTTGAAGATACGCCACATCAGGCCCCGGCTGATGTCCTCGCCTTCGCCGACCAGGCGCGCCGCCAGCGTCGTCTTGCCTGCGGTGGCCGCCGCCAGCGACCTTCCCTGCTTTTGCTCCGGCGATGCGAAGTTGTTGAGGGGGGGCAGATCGAGCGAGATGCCAGGCGCTGAATCGGCAAATCCCTGTGCATTGGCTGTCGTGCCCGCTGCCGCTAAAAGGGCGACAAGAAGGAGCCGCGCCGAATGTCGGAGTGGGCGTGCAATCATCCCTTGCCTTGAAACGCAAGCCGGTGGCAATTTCAAGGCCCAATCGCTGGGCGATTCACCCGCCCGAGTTCCGTCCGCCTCCCATCCGGCACCGCGGATCCAGCCAGAAATTCAAGGAGAAACAACGTCGTGGCGTCGCCTATCATCGATTTCATGCTGAGCAGAAAATCTCCGCCAATCCACGAACTGAAGGAGCCAGCGCCCAGCGACTCGGAGATCGAGACGATGATTCGGGTAGCTTCCCACGTGCCCGACCATGGCCGGCTGGAGCCGTGGCGGTTCATCCTCTATCGGGGTGAGGCGCGCCAACGCGTCGGCGAGATGCTCGCCGACCTCGCGGAGGAGCGTGAAGGGCCCTTGCTGGAAGGTCGCCGCAACCAGGAACTGGCCCGCTTCTCCCGCGCGCCGCTGGTGATCGGCGTCGTCTCGAGCCGCAAGGAGCATCCGAAGATCCCGGAATGGGAGATGTTCCTGTCCGGCGGGGCCGCGGCGATGAGCCTGGTGCTTGCCGCGAACGCGCTTGGCTACGCCACCAACTGGATCACCAACTGGTACTCGGGAACCGAGGAAGGCCGTCGCATCCTCGGCCTCGCGCCACACGAGCGCGTGGTCGGCTTCGTCCACATCGGAACCTTTGGCGGCACAGTTCCAGAAAGACCGCGGCCGGATGCATCGACGATCTATGCCGACTATTCCGGGCCGTGGGAGGGATAGCGCTTTCTCTGCTCGTCAAAATCGATCGCGTGACTCTGAATTCACGCGATCCGATCTAAGCTCTTGTTGTGAAGGATGTTTTTACTTCCAAATCCGCTGCGCGGGTTCGGGAGTGGTGCGTCAGGTTTTGCGCGCCCGGGCCAGCAGCCGCTCCGCCAGTCTCAGGTGAGGGCGGTCGTACATCTTGCCGTCAATCGCGACGACGCCGGGATTGCCCGCCGAACGGAACGCCTCGACGACGGCCGCTGACTGCGCGACCGCATCCGCCGACGGCGTGAACACCTCGTTGATGATCGCAACCTGCGCGGGGTGGATCGCCATCTTCGCGGTGAAGCCGTCGCGCTCGGCGGCGATGCATTCGGAGCGGAACGCCGCCTCGTTGCGAAAGTCGGGGAAGACGGTGTCGATTGCGGCGACGTCTGAGGCCGATGCGGCAAGCAGCGTCAGGGCGCGCGCCAGCCGGAAGACGTCCGTATAGGCGCCCGCCTCATCGCGCGCCGTCCGTGCGCCGATGGAAGCCGAAAGATCCTCGGCGCCCCAGGTGAGGCCGGCAATCCGGGCCTGCGGACGATAGGTCGATGCGGCGAGCACCGAAGCGGCGGTTTCCGTGATGAGCGGGATGATGAGGGTAGCCCCGTCCGCGATGCCGTTCTCGGCCTCATGAACCCGCAGCTTGGCGGACAGTTGCTCCACGTCCTGACCGCCGCTGCATTTCGGCAGCATGATGCCGTCAGGCCGTGTCGACATGATCCCCTTCAGGTCGAGGTCGATCTCGCCGGAGTTCAGCTCGTTTACGCGGACATAGATGCGACCGGTCGCGCCGCCGCGGTTCGCGTCGATGAACTCCCGGGCGATCTGGCGCGCCGAAACCTTGTTTGCGGGCGCTACGGAGTCCTCGAGATCGACGATCACGACGTCCGTTTCGGACTGGAAGCCCTTCGCCAGCTTCTTCTCGGAATCGCCGGGGACGAACAGCAGCGAACGCATGTCACGCCCCCTTCTTCTTGACCATGGTCTGCCGCAGGCAGCGCGCCACCAGCACCCCGTTCTGGTTGAACGCCCGGTGCTCCATCTCGACGATGCCGCGATCGTCCTTCGACTTAGATTCGCGCACCGATTTGATCTCGGTCTCGACGCTGATGGTGTCGCCGTGGAAGACGGGATGCGGGAAAACGGTTTCCGTCATGCCCAGATTGGCGACGATCGTGCCGACGGTCGTGTCGTTGACGGAGATGCCGATCATCAGCCCGAGCGTGAAGAGCGAGTTCACCAGTGGCTTGCCCCACTCGCTTTGGGCCGCGGCCTCGAAATCGATGTGCAGCGGTTGCGTGTTCAGCGTCATGACCGAGAAGAGCATGTTGTCGCTCTCCGTCACCGTCTTGCGGAGCGGATGCTTGATCACCTGACCGACGATGAATTCCTCTAGGTAAAGACCCGGCATCGACACCTCCCTTGACGCTCGCGTCTGATATGCGGCGCCAGCCTCGTGCGCAAGGCGTTGCGTCAGGTTAACGGATATGGTGAACCGTTCGTAAACCTATTCCCCGCTAGTCTCGCCCTCAGGGTAGGCCGGCAGGGCTTGGGCGGATGGTGATCGAGCATCTCTTGAAATGGATGCGCACGGCGCGCGTGGCGGAGCGGGTGGCCGCGGCAAGTGCGCTGGCGCGCACGTTCAACGATCGAGACCTCTCGTTCGAGGACCGCTGTGCGGCGGAGGCGGCGCTGACGCTGCTTCTCGACGATCCTTCACCGAAGGTGAGGGCGGCTATCGCCGATGCGCTCTCCATGAGCCGGCGCGCACCCCTCCAGATCGTCAGCGCCCTGGCGGCCGACCAGCCGGATGTCGCCGCGATGATCATCGGGCGTTCGCCTCTCCTGACCGACGCCGACCTCGTCGAGCGCGTGTGCAGCGGCGATCCCGCCATCCAGCTTCTCGTCGCGCGCCGACCGTTGGTGTCGCTTCAGGTGTCTGCCGCCATCGCGGAGGTCGCCGAGGTCTGCGCCTGCGTTGCGCTCGTCGGAAACTCTGGCGGCAAGGTCGCGGCAATCAGCTTCCGGCGCATGATCGAGCGGCATGGGGACAATGCCGATCTGAGAGACGCGATACTCAAGCGTCCCGATCTGCCCTCCGACTGCCGGCACATGCTGCTTGTACGCGTGGGCGAGGCCTTCAAGACTTCGCCCCTGCTGCTGAAGCTGGTCGGCCCTCAGCGGGCCGAGCGGATCACGCGGGAAGCGTGCGCCAAGGCATCACTGACCCTGATCGACGGCGCCCGCCCGGACGAGTTGGGCGCGCTGGTCGAGCATCTGCGGCTGTCCGGAGAGTTGAGCGCCAGCTTCGTCATCCGGGCCATCGCGCATGGCAAGATCGATTTCTTCGGCGCGGTCATGATCGCCCTGAGCGGCCAGACGGAAAGCCGGGTCCGCACGCTTTTGGCCCGCGGCAACGACGTCGCCGTTTCGGCGCTGATGCGCGCCGCGGGACTTGCGGAGGGGATCCATCGCGTCATCCTGACCGCCCTGAAGATCTGGCGCGAAGTCGCCAACGGTAAGCGCGTGGCGGGTGCGCAAGAGGTGTCGTGGACGATGCTGAAGGAGGTGGGAGGGCAGGGCGCCGAGGGCGAACTGGCCGGCCTGCTCAAGTCGATCCACATTGAGGCCCTGCGCGACAATGCGCGCGGTCATGCGCTGGCGATCGCCGCGGCCTGAGGCGCGCTACCTCTCCCGGCCCTTGACGGCATCGGCAAAGCCGACGACCTCGTCGACCAGTTGGGCGCTCCAGACATCGTTGTGCCCACGCCCGCTCATCAGGACGAATTTCTTGGGCTCCGATGCAAGATCGAAGAGAGCTCGCCCGGAACTGGCGGGGATCACGTCGTCCAACTCGCCGTGGAGGAAGAGCTTGGGCGCGGAGACTTGCCCGATCCAAAGGTCGGATCGGAAGCTGTCCTTGATGAGCGGGGCGACCGGCAGATAGGGATAGTGGCTCCCCGCAGCGGCGAGGATGGACGCGTACGGAGAAACCAGCACCATCGCAAAAACGTCGCGCTCGGCGGCGACATGCACCCCGACGCCCGAGCCCAGCGATCGACCGAGAATTGCGACCGGTGTCCCCGGATGCGTGGTCTTCAGCCAATCGAAGGCCGCGACGCCATCTTCGAGGAGGCCGGCCTCCGTTGGCGACCCGGTCGAGCCCGGATAGCCGCGAAAGGCAACGGCCAGCATTCCATATCCGCGCGCCCCAAGCGCATCGGCCAGGAAACCGTAGGCTGCGATGTCGTCGCCGTTCCCGTGCAGGTACAGGAACGTGGCCTTGGCGTTTGCGGGCGATTGGTAGAGCGCCGCGAGCGTCTCACCGTCGGAGGTTGCGATGCTCACCCGGCTGCCCCAGGGCGCGACCGCCGGCGGGGGCGTGAAGCCGCCGGCGCCGGGATAAAGCAGGGTGCGCTGCATGGCGTACACCATCGCGACGAACGCTACATAGCCCAGCGCGGCCGAGGCCAGGATCGTCTTGACGAGGGTCCAGATCTCAGCCGCCTCGCATGATCAGATATCCAGGGCCTCTGCGGCCGCGAATTCCGCTCGTTCCTGGATGAAGCGGAAGCGCAACTCCGGCTTGGTTCCCATCAGTGCATCGACAGCTCCCTTGGTGCCCTCGGGGTCGGTCTCGTCAACTTCGACGCGGAGCAGCGTGCGCTTCTTCGGGTCCATGGTGGTTTCTTTGAGCTGGCTCGCCATCATCTCGCCAAGGCCCTTGAAACGGCCGATCTCCACCTTGCCCCGACCGGTGAACTCGGTCTGGAGCAGTTCGTCCTTGTGGGCGTCGTCGCGCGCATACATGGTCTTGCCGCCCTGGCTGATGCGGTAGAGCGGCGGCACCGCCATGTAGAGATGGCCGCCCCGCACGAGTTGCGGCATTTCCTGATAGAAGAACGTGATCAGCAGCGAAGCGATGTGGGCGCCATCGACGTCGGCGTCGGTCATGATGATCACGCGGTCGTAGCGCAGATCCTCTTCCCGGTATTTTGAGCGGGTGCCGCAGCCGAGCGCCTGGATCAGGTCCGAAATCAGCTGGTTGGCGGCGAGCTTGTCTGCGCCCGCGCTGGCGACGTTCAGGATCTTGCCGCGCAAAGGCAGTATCGCCTGGGATTGCCGGTCGCGCGCCTGCTTGGCCGAGCCGCCGGCGGAATCGCCTTCCACGATGAAGATCTCGGCTCCCGCCGCCGCATTCTGGGTGCAGTCGGCCAGCTTGCCCGGCAGCCGCAGCTTGCGGACCGCCGATTTGCGGCTGACCTCCTTCTCCTGGCGTCGCCGGAGGCGCTCGTCGGCGCGGGCGATCACCCAGTCGAGCAGCTTCGAGGCTTCCTGCGGATTGTCTGCGAGCCAGTGGTCGAACGGGTCGCGAATGGCGCTCTCGACGATGCGCTGCGCCTCGATGGTCGCCAGGCGGTCCTTGGTCTGGCCGACGAATTCCGGCTCGCGGATGAATACCGAGAGCATGCCGGCGGCCGAGATCATCACGTCCTCGCTGGTGATGATCGAGGCCCGCTTGTTGCCGGTGAGGTCGGCATAGGCGCGCAGGCCGCGCATGAGGACGTTACGGAAGCCGGTCTCGTGCGTGCCGCCTTCGCCGGTGGGGATGGTGTTGCAGTACGAGTGGACGAACCCGTCGCCGCCGTACCAGGTGACCGCCCATTCGACCGAGCCGTGGCCGCCCTGTTTCTCGCTCTTGCCGGCGAATGCCTCGCGCGTCACCTGGAACTCGTCGCCGAGCGAGGCGAGCAGATAGTCCTTGAGACCGCCCGGAAAATGGAATTCCGCCTTGGCGGGCGTGGTGTCTTTCTCCCGGGTCAGGGACGGATCGCACGACCACCGGATGTTGACGCCGCCGAACAGATACGCCTTCGAGCGCGCCATTCGGTAGAGACGGGCCGGCTCGAATGCCGCTCCCTTGAAGATCTCGGCGTCCGGATGGAAGCGCACCCTCGTGCCGCGCCGGTTGTGCACGTCGCCGAGCAGTTCGAGCTTGCCCTGGGGGAGGCCGCGCGAAAAACGCTGGCGATAGAGCTGGCGGCCGCGGGCCACCTCCACCTCGAGGAAATCCGACAGCGCATTGACGACCGACACGCCGACGCCGTGCAGGCCGCCGGACGTCTCGTAGACCTTGGAGTCGAATTTTCCGCCGGAATGCAGCGTTGTCATGATGACTTCGAGCGCCGACTTGTCCTTGAACTTCGGGTGGGGATCGACCGGAATGCCGCGCCCGTTGTCGGTGACCGTGAGATAGCCCTGGGCGTCGAGGTCAACGTCGATGAAGGTCGCGTGGCCGGCCACCGCCTCGTCCATCGCATTGTCGATGACTTCGGCGAAGAGATGGTGCAGCGCCTTCTCGTCGGTTCCGCCGATATACATGCCCGGGCGGCGGCGCACCGGCTCCAATCCTTCGAGAACCTCGATGTCGGCGGCGCTATAGCTGTCGCTGGCGTCCTTGGGAGCCTGGCTCTTGCGCGTGGCCTGCACCAGGGGATCGGACGGCTTCAGCGCCGTGCGCGCCGACTTGGGCTGGCGCTCCAGATTGGCGAAGAGATCGTCGTTGCTATCCATGGCTAGATCTTGTCTCGGGTTGGGTGGCTCCCGCCTGGCCACCCTTATTGCGTTCAGTCCGTCGGAGTTCGCGTTCTGTTCTATTCAATGATTCGCGGTAGAGGCAACAGTTCGATAACCACGACTTCCAATATGACACCAGATGCACCCCCAAAGATTCCTGAAGTTTTAACAATGGGCACTAGTCTGGCCGAATAAGAACAGGGCGGCGAGCAAGGACTCGGGGGCTGTGAAGCGCAAGATCATAACGATGATCGGCATTGCCGCGGTGATGGGGGCTGTCTCCATCTTCGCGGCGGATGCATGGATCAAGAATGCGGCGGATGCAAGGGCTCGAGCCCTGGCCGACAACGCCCCGAAGGGGGCCGGGCCCGCCGTGGATTTCAACAAGATCGTGGTCGCCAAGCAACCGCTGCGCTTCGGCATGCCGCTGGATGCGGCGCAGTTGTCGGAGATTCCGTGGCCGCAGGAAGCGCTGCCGCAGGGCGCCTTTGCTTCCATTGAAGGGCTTTTGGCCGAGGGCTCGCGCGTGGTGCTGTCTCCCATCGAGCCGAACGAGCCGGTGCTGCTGGCAAAGCTCTCCGGGCCGAACGGACGCGCCACGCTGTCGAACTTGCTGACCCCTGGCATGCGGGCGGTTACCGTCCAGACCGACGAGATCGCCGGCGTCGGAGGCTTCATCACCCCCGGCGACCGTGTCGACGTCGTGCTGACGCGCGACGCCGGCGCGATCCAGGAGGTGGAGGGCAACGCGCATGGCGCGGCCGGCTCGACCATCACGAGCGAAGTTGTCGTCGAGAACGTCAAGGTGCTGTCGGTGGGGCAGGGCGCAGACGAGCGCCAGACGACGCCCCAGATCGCCGACTCGCTGACGATCGAGGTGACGACCGACGGCGCCCAGAAGATCGCGCTCGCCCGCAAGGTTGGCAGCCTCTCGCTGACCTTACGCTCGAGCGCCGAAACGGAAGCTCTGGAGTCCGGCATTACGACGATCTCGGCCTTCGGCGGCTCGGTTGCCTCCAGCGCTGTCGAGAAAGTCAGCGAGATGTTCACCTCGTCGACAGGGGAGCCGGAGGGGCCGAAGCACACCACCGTGATCGTGACGCGCGCGCTGCAGTCGCAGCCCTACCAGGTCATCGTGCCGGCGAAGGCTGAAGCCAAGAAGGCGGCGGGGGCCGCCGAATAGGGAACGGCTCGGGGCCGTAATTGGGGACCAATCCATGGGCGGGTTTTGCAGGACGTTGACGGCGCCGACCGTACGCAACAGGCTTGTTGCGCTCGTAGCGGCGGTTATGCTCGTCGCAGGCGGGCTCGCGCCGGCGTCGGCGGCGGACGGTGTGATCCGCATTTCGTCGACCAAGCCAGCGTCGGTGAAGATCGCTAGGGGCAAGCCGCGTACGATCAAGACCGATGTGCCGTTCTACGAGATCGTCATCGGCGATCCCGAGATCGCGAACGTCAACCCGTTGACCGACCGCTCCTTCTACGTACTCGGCAACAACCTGGGCACGACCGGCATCGCGCTATTCGACCAGAACAAGCAGTTGGTCGGCACGGTGGACGTCGAGGTGACGCTGGACACGGAGCGGCTGGCGAGCACCATCCGCGACACCGTGCCAGGCGCCGATATCAAGGTGAAGTCCGCCAATGGGCGGCTCGTGCTGTCCGGCGAGGCGCAGGATGCCGTGGCTGCCGAGAAGGCGCAGAAAATCGCTTCGGAATTCTCCGGTGAGGAGAACGTCATCAACTCCGTCAATATCTCCTCGTCGCAGCAGGTCCAGCTGAACGTGCGCTTCGTCGAGGTCAACCGGGACGTCGCCCGCGAACTCGGCACCAAGATCACGGCCGCGTATGCGGGGCACAACGGCGGCGTCATCATCAATTCGGATCCGAAGGGCCCGGTGTCACCGACACCCGCCGGGCAGATAATCGGCGGCCTGATCTCGGGCGGTTGGTCGATCGACGTTGCGATCAAGGCGCTGGAGGATCGTGGCGTCGCCCGGCGTCTGGCCGAACCGAACCTGATCGCGCGCTCCGGCGAAAAGGCGAGCTTCCTCGCCGGCGGCGAGTTCCCGATTCCGGTGTCGGAAGAGGACAACCGGGTCACCGTCACCTACAAGAAGTTCGGCATCAGCCTCGATTTCATGCCGACAGTGCTGAGTGACGGACTGATCAGCCTCGACATCGAGCCGGAGGTGTCGTCGGTCGATCCGTCCTCTTCGTACCAGGTCGGCAACATCTCCATTCCGGGCTTCATCGTGCGCCGCGCCAGCACCTCGGTCGACCTGAAGAGCGGCCAGAGCTTCATGGTCGCCGGTCTTCTGCAGAGCGAGAACCATCTCGGCAACCAGCGGGTGCCCGGTCTAGGCCAGATGCCGGTTCTTGGGGCCCTGTTCTCCTCGAAGGCCTATGAGCGGCGCGAGACCGAGCTGGTGATGATCGTGACGCCGTATCTGGTGAAGCCGATCGACCCCTCGAGGCGGGCCGTCACGCCCGCCGATCAGCTGGCTCCGGCCAACGATGCGGACTTCTTCCTCGGCAATGTCGAGGAGGTGAAGGTCTCCGAGGCCAACCGCGCCGTTGCGGCAGCGAACCGGCGGGCGGCTGCGCCTACGTCCGGTCACTTCCTCGAACTCGCGGAGCAATGAGATGAAGCGATTGGCCCTCTTGGCGATCGCAGCCCTGGCAGGCGGCTGCACAAGCGACCAGACGATGCGGATGGACGGCGTCACCCTGGGCGCCGGCGAGGCCGTCGCAGCGAACACGGTGATGCAAATGGTGGACCCTTGGCAGCCGGGCGTCGAGGACACCGAGCTTCTCGTGCCGGCGCAGCGTGCCGCCGCCGCCGTACAGGGCCAGATATCAGGCGAGGTATCCGGCTCCGACAGCGGCCGCTCCACGTCGGCGACGGTCGTGGAGTAGGGAGGGATCATGGCCGGCCTGTCCACAGGGAGCATAGCGCTCGTCTCTACCGACAAGACGTTCGTGCAGGACACGCGCGCCGCGTTCTCGTCGTCCGACAAGATCCAGCTCCTCACCATAGAGAAGCCGATCGCCGAGCTGCGCGGAGAGATCCACGACGCTGAATGCGGGGCATTGATCATCGATCTCGACGCTTCAAAGCTCGAGCACATAGAGGCGCTGCAGCGGCTCGTCCGGAGGCTCGAGGGTCGCACGCCGATCGTCGTCGTCACGCAGGAATTCAATGCCGCGGCGGTGCGCATCCTCGTGCAGCTTCAGATCGCGGATTTCCTGATCAAGCCTCTCACCACCGCCGACCTTGTCCGCTCGTGCCTGCGCGCGCTGCAGGGGCCCGGCCGCGACGAGAACAGGGAATCCGAGATTTCCACCTTCATGCCGGCGGCCGGCGGCGTCGGCACCACGACGCTGGCGCTCCAGACGGCGTTTCAGCTGCACAATTCCGTCTCGCGCGGCGCATCGACCTGCGTCGTCGACCTGAACTTCCAGCAGGGCGTCTGCGCCGAATATCTCGATCTGGAGCCGCGCTTCGACATCACCGAGATCGAGAACCAGCCGGAGCGGCTGGACCGGCAGTTGCTGGACGTCATGCTCTCCAAGCACGAGAGCGGGCTCTGCGTTCTTGCTGCGCCGACAAGGCCGTCGGACATGCGCACGTTCAACACCGACGTGGTGGTGCGCATGCTCGACCTTGTTTCCGCCTATTTCGACAACGTCGTCATCGACATGCCGCGCACCTGGTTCCCGTGGACGGAGACCGTGTTGCTCGGCTCGAACAGGCTCTACATCGTCGCCGAAATGACGGTGCCCTGCCTCAGGCACACCCAGCGCCTGATCCAGGCGATCTACGAAACGGTGGGCAAGGAAGTAAAACCCAACGTCATCGTCAATCGCTTCGAGCAGAAGATGTTCGAGAACGGCATCAAGCAGGCGGATGTTCAGGCCATTCTCGGCGAGCACTTCGTGGGCGGCATTTCGAACAACTACAAGCTTGTTCGCGAGGCGGTGGACCGCGGCGTGCCGCTGCAGAAGATCGACCCGAACGCGAACGTGATCGCCGACCTGAAAAAGATCATCCTGCCCGAGGAAGTCGAAGCGCAGGCGCAGAAGTCTCGTTCGCTCTTCGCCTTCGGGCGCGGCCTGCTGAGGAAGACCGCATGATGTCGCGTTTCTCCACCTTGCAGAAGCGGGCTGTCGCGCCGGCGCACGCGCCGGAACCGGCCGCCGCGCCGCCGGTGGTCATCCCGTCGACGCGCCAGGCCGCGCCGAGGCCGGAGACGCCAGGCAACGCCAAGACGAACCGCGTGCTCGATGCACGCGACCGCATCCACCGCATGCTGATCGAGGAGATCAACCTCATTGCGCTGGAGCGCCTGCCCAAGGACGAGATGCGCAGACAGGTCCATGACTTCGTATCGGAGAAGATCCGCGAGGAGCGGATGGCCATCAACGTCGCGGAGCTCGACTCGCTGGTCGATGACATCGTCGACGAGATGGTGGGATTGGGCCCGCTGGAGCCGTTGCTCAAGGACCCGGACATCGCCGACATTCTCATCAACGGCCACCGCAGCTGCTTTATCGAGAAGAAGGGCAAGCTGACGCAGGTGCAGATTCCCTTCAAGGACGAGGCGCATCTGCTGCGCATCATCAACAAGATCGTCGCCGCGGTCGGCCGCCGCGTGGACGAATCGCAGCCCATGGTCGACGCGCGCATGGCGGACGGCTCGCGCTTCAACGCCGCCATCCGCCCGATCGGCGTCGACGGGCCGCTGGTCTCCATCCGAAAGTTCTCCAAGCACAAGCTCGGCCTCAACCAGTTGGTGGAATTCGGAGCCCTGACGCAGAACATGGCCGAGGTGCTGGCGGCAGCCGTTCATGCCCGCAAGACAACCATCATCTCGGGCGGCACGGGCACCGGCAAGACCACGATGCTGAACGCGCTCTCGGCCTTCATTCCCGAGGACGAGCGGCTCATCACCATCGAGGATGCGGCGGAACTGCAGCTTCAGCAGCCGCACGTGGCCCGCATGGAGACGCGTCCCGCCAATGTGGAGGGGCAGGGCGAACTCAAGCAGCGCGACCTGGTCAAGAACGCGCTGCGCATGCGCCCCGACCGCGTCATCCTCGGCGAATGCCGCGGCGAGGAGGCCTTCGATATGCTCCAGGCCATGAACACCGGCCATGAGGGCTCCATGGCGACCATTCACGCGAACACGCCGCGCGACGCGATCGCCCGCCTCGAGC
The DNA here is from genome assembly GCF_028826155.1 of Mesorhizobium shangrilense. NCBI lineage: Bacteria > Pseudomonadati > Pseudomonadota > Alphaproteobacteria > Hyphomicrobiales > Phyllobacteriaceae > Arvimicrobium > Arvimicrobium flavum. The sequence continues at coordinate 3,709,504 of NZ_JAQGPN010000001.1, read as the reverse complement.
AGATGCTCGGCATGACCGGAATGCCGATGACTGTGCAGTCGATCCGCAGCCAGATCTCCAGCGCGCTCGACATCATCGTCCAGCTGACGCGCCTCTCGGACGGCAAGCGCAAGGTGACCAGCGTCGCCGAGGTGACCGGCATGGAGGGCGACGTCATCCAGATGCAGGAGATCTTCCGCTTCGTCCGTACCGGCATGGAGGCCGACGGAAAGATCCTCGGGTACTTTGAAGCCACCGGCCTGCGCCCGCGGTTCCTGGAGGACCTGCGCGCCATGGGTATCGAGTTCCCAGGCAAGTATTTCGAACCGGGCAAGCCGTAGGCGAGATCATGGGTAACGGTCTCTTCGTCATCTACGCCGCTGTCGGCCTCACCGCGATCATGATCGCGGAGGCGGTCTATCTGCTTGTCTCCAGCAGCGCCGACCGGCGTGAGGCGATCAACCGGCGCATGAAGCTCCAGGAAAAGAGCCTCACGCAGGAACAGGTGCTGATCCAGCTGCGCAAGGAGAGGGGTCTCGACGGCAGTCGATCGATCTTCTCGCCTGCCGGCTTCCGCGCCTTGCGAACGCAATCGGGGCTGACGACGCCGCTCCCGCAGTTCCTGCTGAAGACGTCGGGCGTGGCCCTTGCGGTCGTAGTTCTCGCGACCTGGAAGGGCCTGTCGACGGCTTATGCGGCGGCCGCCTTTCCCGTGCTTTGCTTCGTCTTCCCGCTCATGGCAATGAAGTATCTCCTCAAACGCCGCCACAAGATGTTCGGCATGCAGCTGCCGGAGGCTATTGAGCTGATCACCCGCGGCCTGAAGGCGGGGCATCCGGTGCCGGTGGCGATCGCTATGGTGGCGCGCGAAATGCCGGACCCGATCGGCACAGAATTCGGCGTCATCGCCGACGAGGTGACTTATGGCTCTGACCTGGTCTCGGCGCTGCAAAACCTGTTCGAGCGCGTCGGCCACGAGGATCTGCCGCTGTTCGTCACGGCGGTCTCGATCCAGAGCACCACCGGAGGCAACCTGCGCGAGATACTGGACGGCCTGGCGACGGTCATCCGGGAGCGCGGCAAGCTGCGCCGCAAGGTACGCGCCATTTCGACGGAAGGCCGCATGTCTGCCTACATCCTGACCGCGGTGCCGGCGCTCCTCTTTGCCGCGATCACCGTGCTGATGCCGAACTACTACGCGGACATCTGGGACGAACCTCTGACCTGGTATCTCCTGATCAGCTCGATCGCGTGGCTGATGCTGGGCAACGCCATGATGTTCAAGATGGCCAATTTCAGGTTCTAGGCAATGGAAACCCTGGTCGCCCTCGTTTCCTCTTCGGCCGCCTCGACGCTGATGCTGCCGATTGCCGTGCTGATGCTACTTGCCGGCGGCGTCGTCCTGGCGTGGCCCCTGCTGGCCGGGGGCGAGGCGCGCAACGAAGTGAAGCGGCGGCTCAAGCTCGAGGAGATAAAGGCGGCCGCGAAGGCCGAGCCGACCCCGGAAAAGTCCGGCGCCGCAATGGTGCACGAGCGGGCGCTGAAGACCACGCAGGAGTTCTATTCCAAGAGTGACCCGGAGAACGTGGCCCGACTGAGGATGAAGCTCATCCAGGCCGGCTACATGAATCCGAACGCCGTGGGCAACTACTTCCTCATCCGTTTCGCGATGTTCTTCGGCCTTGCGCTCGCCGCTTTCCTGCTGGAGCGCTGGCTGGGCCGTGACGCCTCGACGATGAGCCGCTGGACCTTCGTCGTCATGGCCGGCGGCGCCGGCTATTTCGCGACCGGTCTGGTCCTCGCCGGACGCATCCGCTCCAAAGTGCGTGAATACCGCAACGGCTTTCCGGACTTCATGGATCTGATGATCGTCTGTTCGGACGCCGGCATGAGCATGGAGGCTGGCATCGAGCGTGTGTCGAAGGAACTGGCGCTGACCTATCCCTCGCTCAGCCAGAACCTGCAGCTCGTCTCGCTCGAGCTCCGCGCGGGCCGCCGCCTGGACGATGCGCTGAGATCATTGTCGGAGCGGCTGAACCTTGATGAGGTCCGCTCTTTCGCGACGCTGCTGCAGCAGTCGAGGGAACTCGGCACCAGTCTCTCGGGAGCGTTGCGCGTGTTCTCGGACGAGATGCGCCACAAGCGCATGTCGCTCGCCGAGGAGAAGGCTCATGCGCTGCCGGCGAAGATGTCGGTGCCGGTCACGGTATGTATTCTTCCGGTCGTCCTGATGATCGCGATCATCCCGATCATCGTGAAGCTCAACATGCTCGAATAGTCTTGCCTCGGACAGATAAAATTAAGCGAAATTCCTGACCGAAGTTTAATGCCTCCCTGCTATCGTCCTTGATGAAAGCACCCGGGAAAACGGGGCAAGTGGGACAGGGACATGCGCAAGATCTTTTCGGCCCTAGTGGCAGCGGCTGCGGTCGCCTTCTTGTCGGCCTGTACGACGAGCGGGGTCGACACGACCGAAACGACCTCGATCAGGCACACCGCCAGGGACATCAGCGCCACCGACCTCGACAAGGGCAAGGCGCAGTTCCGCGACGCCAACTACGGCCTGGCCGAGAAGCATTTCCGCAAGGCTGTCGAATTGCGCGCGTCGAATGCCGAGGCGTGGATGGGGCTGGCGGCCTCCTATGACGAACTCGGACGCTTCGACTTTGCCGACCGCGCCTACGATCAACTTCTGAAAGTCGCCGGCCGCAAGCCGCAGGTCATCAACAACATGGGCTATTCCCAGCTGCTGCGCGGCAACAGGACCAAGGCCAAGGAACTGTTGCTCGAAGCCCGCAGCGGCATGTCTGACACCACCGTCGTCGACGCCAACCTTGCCCTCCTGGCAAAGAGTTGAATGAGGCGCTAGCTGGACTTTCCGGAATGGTGCGCTTCAGCGGAGGCATCGGCATCTGGCGTGGGGCCGACCGGGCGGATGGAAATACGAAGGCCCATCGCTTGAAGCACCTTCATGATGGTTGAGAACTCGGGATTCCCCGTTCCGCTCAGAGCTTTGTAGAGACTTTCTCGCGAAAGATTGGCGCTCCTTGCGATGTCGGTCATTCCGCGCGCCCGCGCAACGTCGCCGATCGCGGCGGCGAGAAGCTGAGGATCGCCTTCCTCCAAAACGGCGTCCAGATATGCGGCAATCGCGTCGTCGTCGTCCAGATACTCAACGACATCCCAGCGTTCCGTTTTCAATGCCATCTTCAATCCCGCAACAGTGAGGCGAGGGACCGCGCGTTCGCAATGTCCCGGTTCTGGGTCCGCTTGTCGCCGCCACAGAGCAACACGACAATTGTTCCTTCCCGATTGACAAAATACACGCGATAGCCGGGACCATAGTCGATCCTCAATTCGTGAATGCCACCGCCAAGAGATTTCGTGTCGCCGAGGTTCCCGAGCGACAAACGGCGTATCCGGGCGTTGATGCGAGCACGCGCATTGAGATCGCGAAGCTCGGCGAACCAGGCGTCATACGCAGCGGTTCGCCGAACTTCGATCACTATCTGTAGCCTATCGGATACATGCGATCAATGATCTGCAGTCTCCGATGCAATCGAACCACTTCGTTGGGGCGAAAATGTCGGTTCACGAGCCTACTCCGCCGCGCCGAGATAATCCGACATCGGCGGGCAGGCGCAGACGAGGTTGCGGTCGCCGGCCACGTTGTCGATGCGCGAGACCGGCGGCCAGTACTTGACCATGGTAACGCCATCGCCGGCGGGATAGGCCGCCTCCAGGCGCGAGTACGGATGCTTCCACTCTGCGGCAAGCGCCTCGGCTGCCGTATGCGGCGCGTTGACGAGCGGGTTGTCCTCCTTCGGCCAGTCGCCCCTGGCGACGCGGTCGACCTCGCGGGCGATCAGGATCATCGCGTCGCAGAAGCGATCGAGCTCGCGCTTCGGCTCGGATTCCGTCGGCTCGACCATCAGCGTGCCGGCGACCGGCCACGACATGGTCGGCGCGTGGAAGCCGTAGTCGATCAGGCGCTTGGCGACGTCCTCGACGCTGATGCCGCCGCGCTCCTTGAACACGCGTGTGTCGAGGATGCACTCATGCGCCACGCGGCCCTGCTTGCCGCTGTAGAGCACGGGGTAGTGCGCGCTGAGCTTGGTGGCGATGTAGTTGGCGTTGAGGATCGCGATCTCCGTCGCCTGCTTGAGGCCCGCTGCGCCCATCATGCGGATGTACATCCACGTGATCGGCAGGATCGACGCGCTGCCGAAGGGGGCAGCCGAGACGGCGTGGTCGCTGCCTTCAGCCTCATGGCCCGGGATGTACGGCGCCAGGTGCTTTTTGACGCCGATCGGGCCGACGCCCGGACCGCCGCCTCCGTGCGGGATGCAGAAGGTCTTGTGCAGGTTCATGTGGCAGACGTCGCCGCCGAGGTCGCCCAACCGGGCCAGACCGACCAGGGCGTTGAGGTTGGCGCCGTCGAGATAGACCTGCCCACCGTGGTCATGGATCACCTTGCAGATCTCGCGGACACCTTCCTCGAACACGCCGTGCGTCGAGGGGTAGGTCATCATCAGGGCGGCAAGGTCGTCCGCATGTTCCGCGGCCTTGGCCTTTAGGTCCTCGACGTCGACATCGCCCGCATCGGTGCACTTGACCACGACGACCCGCATGCCGGCCATGGCGGCGCTGGCGGGATTGGTGCCGTGAGCGGAGGAGGGGATCAGGCAGATGTCGCGCGCCGCATCGCCACGCGCCTGGTGATAGCGGCGAATGGCGAGCAGGCCGGCGAACTCGCCCTGGCTGCCGGCATTGGGCTGCAGCGAGACTGCATCGAAGCCCGTGATCTCGCCCAGCCATTCCTCGAGGTCGGCAATCATCGACCTGTAGCCCTTCGAATGTGCCTTGGGCGAGAAGGGGTGGAGGTTCGCGATGCTCGGCCAGCTGACCGGCATCATCTTCGCCGCTGCATTGAGCTTCATGGTGCAGGAGCCGAGGGGGATCATGGTCCGGTCGAGCGCCAGGTCCTTGTCCGCCAGCCGGCGCAGGAAGCGCATCATGTCGGTTTCCGAGCGGTTCTCGTGGAAAACCGGCTGCGTCATGAACTCCTTGCCGCGCACCGAGCCGGGAGTGGTCCTGGTGACCTCGGCGGGCGTCTTGGCGTCAAACAGCGCGGCGACCGCCTGAAGGTCCTCTTCGGTGGAAGCCTCGTCGAAGCTGATGCCGATCCGGTCTTCGTCGATGAGACGCAGCAGCCGTCCGTTCTTTTCCGCCGCGGCCGCGATGTCCTTCGCCTTGCCCTTGACGGTCACGGTCACCGTGTCGAAACGGTGATTTCCATCGACTTTCACGCCGGCCGCGCGCAGGCCCGCGGCGAGACGCTCCGCAAGCGCGTGCACTTGCCGCGCGATCGCCTTCAGCGCCTCAGGGCCGTGCCAGATCGCGTATGACACCGCCATGTTGGCGAGCAGCGCCTGCGCGGTGCAGATGTTGGAGGTGGCCTTGTCTCGGCGGATGTGCTGTTCGCGGGTCTGCAGGGCCAGGCGATAGCCGGGACGCCCGTGGGCGTCGACCGACTGGCCCACAAGACGGCCGGGCATCAGCCGCGTCAGCTTCTCGGAAACCGCGCAATAGGCGGCGTGCGGGCCGCCAAAACCCATCGGCACGCCGAAACGCTGCATGGAGCCGCAGGCGATGTCCGCCCCGAGCTTGGCGGGCGAATCCGAAATGGTCAGCGCAAGCGGATCGGCGACGAAGATCACCAGCGCGCCCGCGGCCTTGGCTTTCTGGATGAGGTCTGCATGGTTGCCATAGACGCCGAACGTATCCGGCCACGAAACGACCAGCGCCGCGGTGTCCTCGGTGATCTCGTTGCCGTCGACCGTGATGCCGAGCGGTTCGGCGCGCGTGCGCGCGACGTCGAGCGTCTGCGGGTGGAGCGCTCCGGCAAGCGCAATCTGCGTGCGCTTCTCGCGATGATGCCGGAACGCGATGCCGATCGCCTCGGCGACGGCGGTTGCCTCATCGAGCAGCGAAGCGGACGCGACGGGCAGCCCGGTCAGTTCCGCGATCAGCGTCTGGAAGTGGAACAGCAGCTCCAGCCGGCCCTGGCTGATCTCGGCCTGGTAAGGCGTATAGGCCGTGTACCAGGCGGGGTTCTCGAACAGATTTCGCTGGATGACCGGCGGAACCAGGGTGCCGTGGTAGCCTGCGCCCACAAAGCTCTTGAGAACGACATTGTCTGCCATCTTGGCGGAAAGCTCCGCGAGGGCCTGATGTTCGGTCGACGGCTCGGGCAGCCGCAGCGGCCGGTCGAGCCGGATCGACTTTGGCACCGTCTGCGAGATCAGCGTCTCGACCGATGGAACGCCGAGCGTGGCCAGCATCGACCTGAGGTCGCTCGGACGCGGGCCGATGTGGCGCGAAAAGAAAGGCAGAATGTCGCTCATGATGTCGGGGTTCCGTTAGCCGATATGGGCTTTGTAGCCCGCCTCATCCATCAGCCCTGCGAGCTGGCTCTTGTCCGCGAGCTTCATCTTCCAGAGCCAGCCGTCACCGGTCGCCGCCGAGTTGATCAGCGCCGGATCGGACGACAGTGCGCCATTCGCCTCGATGATCTCGCCATCGACCGGCGCATAGACGTCCGACGCGGCCTTGACGGACTCTACAACCACGGCCGTTTCGCCCTTCTTCAGGCCGCGACCGGCTTCCGGAAGGTCGACGAAAACGATGTCGCCCAGCTGCTCCTGTGCATAGTCGGTGATGCCGATCGTGGCGACGTCGCCATCGACGCTCAGCCATTCATGGTCTTCGGTGTAATAGGTAGCGGCCATCAGGATCATCCTTTGCGGTAGCGGTGCGGCGTGAAGGGAAGCGTGTGGACGTCGACGGGAATCCTCGTCCCGCGGACGTCCGCGAAAACACGGGTTCCGGGTTTGGCGAGGTCGGTTGCGACATATCCCATGGCGACGGGATGCCCGGCCGAGGGACCAAAGCCGCCGGAGGTGACTCGGCCGATGGAGTTGCCCGCCTCGTCATAGAGTTCGACGCCGGCGCGCACCGGCTGGCGGCCTTCCGGCTTGAGCCCGACGCGCTTTTCGGCGGCGCCCGCGGCAATCAGCGACCGTAACGCTTCCGCACCAACGAACGCGCCGCTGGCGCGGATCTCCTTCGGGATTGCCCAGAGCAGGCCGGCGGAGACTGGGTTCAGTGCTTCGGTGATATCCTGCCCGTGAAGGCAGAGGCCAGCCTCCAGGCGGAGGCTGTCGCGCGCTGCGAGTCCGATCCACATCACGCGCCCGTCGGCCAGCAGCTTGGCGACAAGGCTGCGCGCGTCCGCTTCGGGCAGGCCGATCTCAAAGCCGTCCTCGCCGGTGTAGCCGGAGCGGCTGAGGAACCAGTCGGGCTGCGGTTCGATCCCCGTCATGAAGGCGAGGGGCTGTGCCGCCGAAACGCCCGCCTTTGACAGGGCGGCCTCCGCCTCCGGTCCCTGCAGCGCGAGAAAGACGCGATCGAGCGCCTTGATCTCGCAGTCGAAATCCTTGCCCAGCGCGCGCAGGCGCGCTTCATCGGCAGCGGCGTTTCCGGCATTCGCGACCACCATGAAGCGGTCTGGTCCGAGCCGCGTCACGATGAGGTCGTCGAGAATGCCTGCCTGCTCGTCGAGCAGGAAAGTGTATTTCGACTGGGCGGCGGCCAGGGAGCCGGCATCCAGCGGGCAGGCGCGATCGAGAAGGCCGATCGCTCCCGGGCCGGCCAACTCGAACAGACGCATGTGGGAAATGTCGAAAAGTCCCGCATGCTCGCGGGTGTGAAGGTGCTCCTTCATCACGCCTGGGGGATAGGTGAGCGGCATGGACCACCCGGCAAATCCGCCGAACTTGGCGCCAGCCGCAACATGCAGGTCTTCGAGGGGCAGGTGTTTCAGGTCGTCGTTGCTCAATCGGTCCTCCAGAGTCGCACGCAAGCGCCGCTTGAAGCGGCCGTTCCGTGCCCCTCTGTCGGAAGCCTGAGAGACTCGCGCTGCCGGAACTCTGTCAGCGGCGCTTACACCTTCGGCGCGGGGCGTTTCGTCCCCGACTTTCCAGAGCGTCTTCGTCCGGTTACGGTTCTTTTGCCTGAGAGATTTCGGGCGATTTCCCCTTCGGCGGCAGCAAAGCTGCTCTCTCCCGCAAACCGGCAGGGCCGAAGCCCTCGACGGCCGATTCCCTAGCCGATCGTGCGGGCTTTGTCACCCCTCCCATTTCGCCCCGGGCTCGTTCAGATGCCGGCGAACCAGTCGTAACCGCGGTCTTCCCAGTACCCGCCCTTGCCGAAGCCCAGGCCGGCGAAGCTGTCGGTCAGTTCAATTCGTTGCAGGTATTTCGGCATCTTGTAGCCAAGCTGGCGTTCGACGCGCACGCGCAGCGGCGCGCCGTTCTCGACAGGCAAAGGCCTTCCGTTGAGCCCGTAGGCGAGGATCGTCTGCGGGTGACGTGCATCGATCATGTCGATCGATCCGTAGTATCTGAACTGCCCGGAAAGGCTGCGCTCGATCGTATCCATGCAATGGAAGACCACGAAGCGAGCCTGCGGCTTGACCATTGCCAGGTCGAGCACGAGCGCCAGCGGAACGCCGGTCCATTTGGCGATGGTGCTCCAGCCCTCCACGCAGTCATGACGCGTGATCTGGGTGCGAGAGGGCATGGCAAGCAACTGATCGCGCGACAGCGAAAGCGGCCGTTCCACCAGTCCGCCCACTTCGAGACGCCAGTCGGCGAAATCTCCGGCGAGAAGGTCCTGATAGTCCTGGTCGGCGGGCGAAGTGACGCCGTTCGGCCGCTGACCCTGGCGGATGTCGCTTTCCGCAAATTCGGGCGCCAGCCGGTCCGCGCCCAGCAGCAAGCGCTGGACGCGGTAGGTGAGGTCGTTGGCGCGCTCCAGCGTGCTGCGAACGACGCTGTCGGAACCCTCCAGCAGGCCGAACGCATCGCAGCCGGAAAGCAGGAGGCCGGAACCTGCAGCACCTGCAGCCGACAGCAGGGCGCGGCGCGAAAGATGGGGCGTCCTCATTTCAGCCTCCCGTCATCGGCTCGCGGCGATCGATGCGATACCAGCCAGTCACGATCGAGCGCATTTCGTTGATAGGTCCGGCCGCGACGATCATCAGCATGTGAATGACGAAGAAGCCGACCAGAAGCAGCATCGCGACGAAGTGGATCGTACGCGCGGTCTGGCGGCCGCCCAGCAGTTCCGGCAGCCACGGCATGAGCGCGTTCGCGCCAGGCGACATCGCGAGGCCGGTGGCGATCATCAGCGGCAGCAACACGAACAGGATCCCGGCGTAGGCCAGCTTCTGGAGGGTGTTGTACTCACGCGTGTGATGGAATTTCAGCTTCAGGTGGTCGGCGAGGTCGCGCGGGAGGGCGCGCATGTCGCTGAGGCGAGGAACAAGGTCGCGGCGGAGATGGCCGTTGAGGATCCCTGCTACGAGCCAGACGCCAAGTGTCGCGACCAGCACCCATGCGAAGAAGAAGTGAACGACCCTGCCCGTTCCGAGGTCGCGATAGGAGGGGATCGTCGCCCAGGCCGGAAAGGCGCGATGCTCGGCGCGTTCGCCCGAGACGCCGAGCAAGCCGGTGGTGTCGAACGTTAATCCGAGCGCCTTCGTGACGCCGACAACGCTGGTATCGGCCTTCTGCGCGCCGATCGACAGCACGCTGTTGTCGAACTCGAACCCCGACTGGTCGCCGATGTAGAGAGTCGGATGCGCGTTGAAGATCTGCAGGCCGCTGAGCAGCAGGAAAAAGAGGCTGGCGGCCCAGATCCAGTGTGTCGCCCGCGTCCAGGCGGACTGGCGATAGACCAGCGTGCGCGGCGCCGATGCGGCAGCGCCGTCGATAACATCCCTTGCAACCATGTTCCCGATCCTCCGGCCGTCGGCGGAGGCCACGGATCTACCGGGCTCCCGTTGTTCTTTTTACGAACCGGAAGGCAGGAATGTTTCAGGGCGCGCGACTTCTCGCGGCGTTATTCGGCGGGAAGCGGCTGCCGCAACCGGTCCAGATCACCCTCGAGGCGATTGATGAGATGCCCGGTTTCCAGATGAAGCAGCTTTAGCCGGTCGAGCTGGGAGTTGACCGCGCCGACCAGCGTGGAGGTATCAGGTTCGTCGGGCGATGGCCCAACGCCATGCAGCATCCAGGAAAGGCTCACGTTGAGCAGGCCGGCCAGCGTTGCCAGGCAACGGGCCTCGGGCTGGGAGCGGTCGCACTCCCATGCTTTTATTGTGGCGGTCTTCACGCCGAGGCGCCACGCCAGTTCCTTGGCTGTGAGGCCCACGGCGTCCCGCGCGCGGGAAAGGCGTCCGCCAAATGTGTCAAGGTCAGGTTCGTCGTCGAAAATGCTCGTGCTGTCCGGCACCCGGCGCACCTCCAGATTGTGAGTGGGAACATGTCGTCGGTCACGACGGTGAAGCAGGAAAGCATGTCGCATCAAGCCGCCGATCGCAACCGTTTGCGACAAGAAATCTCGTAACTATCTGAAACTAAATGGTTTGTAATGTCGATGGCAATCCCGTTAGCGACATCCACTGAGACGGACCGGGGTTGCGCTGGCGACGATGCCAACAATGTAGGCGCCCGCAGAAGCCTGTGGCTCGCAATCGCCGCGGCTCACCGCTAGGTTGACTGCCGCCGCCACGATGATGGTGTTGAAGAAGAACGACACGATGGCGTGCATCAGCACCATCCTGCGCATGTCCGACGACGTGATTGCGGTGTCCGCCGTCTGCGCCGTCATGCCGACGGTGGCGGCAAAGTAGAGAAAATCGAAACCGACCGGGGCCGCCTTGCCGGGGAACTCCAGCCCGCCGGCGCGCCTCGATCCGGGCCCGTCTTCCTCCGCCGCTTCGTCACGAACCCAGTAGAGATGCGCATAGTGTACGGCCGTCATCGCTTGGATGGTGAACCAGCCGAGCGGAATGGATGCCAGGGACACCACCAGTTCCAGGATCGAGGGGCATCGCGCAGCATTGATCAGATTGAAGAGCGCCGCGATCGCCGCCGCCACCACCAGCAGCGTGAGGGCAAAGATTGCCAGGACAGGCAGATCCTCCCTCCGCGCATTGGTGCGGAGATAGTGGACGGACATCTTGGACATCTCGATCAGCACGAGCGTCGAGTAGGCGAGGAAGTAGACGTTGGCCGCAAGCGTGTAGGGCTGGGGAAGAGAGAGCGCGAAGCTCGTTCCGAACGTCAGCAGGCCCAAGACCGCGGCGATCGCGAAGGCACGATGCCGTGTCGGGCGGCCGTTCATCCCCCGTGTCCGTCGTCGGTTGACGGGGCTGCATTGAGTGCCCGCCGGCACAGCCGGTCGAGTTCGGCAAGAAAGCGCGAACGGTCGGCAGGTGCAAAACTTGCATTGTAGCCCTTGCTTTCGCCGGTTTCGCGCAGGTGTTGCTTCAAGTCGCGCATTGCCACTGCCATGCCGATCGTCTCGGGCGTGAACGGACGCCCCGTTGGACCGAGGACATGTGCGCCAAGCGTGACGGAGCGCGCCGCGAGCGGGATGTCGGCCGTCACCACGATGTCGTTGGGGTGGGCCGTCTCGACGATCCAGTCGTCTGCCGCATCCGCACCCTTGGAAACCACCACGTTCCTTATCATCGGATCGCGCGAGGGACGAAGCCCGCCATTGGAGACGAAGGTGACGACGAGGCCGTGGCGTTCGGCGACCTTGATCGCTTCTTCCTTCACCGGGCAGGCATCGGCATCGACATATATGCTTGGCTGGTTCATGACGACTGCATCGTGATCGGATCAGAACTGGCCATGGTGCGTCGGCGCGCCATCGGAACGCCCGGGCCAGCGATCGAGCGCCCTCGTTCTTGACCACACCCGTGTTGCTCATTCAAGGTTCGGCCTACGGAGGATCGCGCGCCCATGTTCAAGAAAATCCTCATCGCCAATCGCGGCGAGATCGCCTGCCGTGTCATCAGGACCGCCGGTAAGATGGGCATCGCGACGGTGGCCGTCTACTCGGATGCCGATCGCGACGCCGTTCATGTCGAGATGGCGGACGAGGCGGTGCACATCGGACCTCCGGCCGCCGCGCAGAGCTATCTGGTGCAGGAGAAGATCATCGACGCCTGCAAGGCGACCGGCGCGGAGGCGGTCCATCCCGGCTACGGCTTCCTGTCGGAGCGCGCCTCGTTCTGCGCGGCGCTGGAGAAGGAGGGCATTGTCTTCATCGGGCCGAAACCCAGGGCGATCGAGGCGATGGGCGACAAGATCGAATCAAAAAAGTTCGCCAACGCCGCCAAGGTTTCGACCGTTCCTGGACATCTCGGGGTGATCGAGGATGCGGACCACGCTGAGACGATCGCCGGCGAAATCGGCTACCCGGTCATGATCAAGGCTTCCGCCGGAGGCGGCGGCAAGGGTATGCGCATCGCATGGTCCAGGGAGGAAGTGCGTGACGGCTTTGAGCGTGCGCGTTCGGAGGCGAAGAGTTCCTTCGGCGACGATCGCGTGTTCATCGAGAAATTCGTCACCGAGCCGCGCCACATCGAGATACAGGTGCTGGCGGATGCGCACGGCAACGCGATCTATTTGGGCGAGCGGGAATGCTCAATCCAGCGGCGAAACCAGAAGGTAGTCGAGGAGGCGCCGTCGCCCTTTCTGGACGAGAAGACGCGCCGTGCGATGGGCGAGCAGGCAGTGGCGCTTGCCAAAGCCGTCGATTACCAGAGCGCCGGGACCGTCGAATTCATCGTCGATCGCGACAAGAACTTCTACTTCCTTGAAATGAATACGAGATTGCAGGTCGAACATCCGGTCACGGAGCTCGTCACCGGCATCGATCTGGTCGAACAGATGATCCGCGTCGCGGCCGGCGAGAAGCTCAGGATCAAGCAGGGCGACGTCAGACTGGACGGTTGGGCAATCGAGAGCCGGCTTTACGCTGAAGACCCGTACCGCAACTTCCTGCCGTCGATCGGCCGGCTGACAAGGTATCGGCCGCCGGAGGAGGGCCGGTTCGGGGACGTGACCGTGCGCAACGACACCGGCGTTACCGAGGGCTCCGAAATCTCGATGTTCTACGATCCGATGATCGCCAAGCTATGCACCAGGGCGCCGACCAGGGAGGCTGCGATCGACGCCATGTCGGATGCGCTCGACAAATTCGTCGTCGACGGCATCGAGCACAACATCCCCTTCCTTGCGACCCTGATGCGCCACCCGCGCTGGCGCGAGGGACGCCTGTCCACCGGTTTCATCGCGGAAGAGTATCCAGACGGCTTTGCGCCCGTCTCACCCGACGGCGAGGAGCGCGCTGTCCTGGCAGCGATCGCGCTGGCTGTAGAGCTGGTGCGCCGGGACCGACTGGACCGTCTTTCAGGGCGGTTGGCTCCGCACGCCGGCGCGCTCAAGCGAGACTGGGAAGTCAGGATCGGGACGGACTTCCTGCCCGTCGCAGTCCTCGAGGGCATGGTTTCGGTGCCGATGGAGGTGGACGTCTCGGTCGACGGGGGCAGGATCCTCACCATTCAGTCCGACTGGAGGCCGGGAGAGGCAGTCTGGCACGGCAAGGTCGGCGAAAGGCGTGTGTCGGCGCAGATCCGTCCGGTGCTCAACGGCGTCAGGATCGACTGGCAGGGCATGTCGGTCATTGCCCGTGCGATGCTGGCGGCAACGGCGGCGCTGGACAGGCTGATGCCGGTGAAGACGCCGCCTGACACCTCGAACCTGCTCCTGTGCCCCATGCCGGGCATGGTCGTTTCGATCGCCGTCGCCGAGGGACAGGAGGTCAAGGCAGGGGAGACGCTGGCGGTTGTCGAGGCGATGAAGATGGAGAACGTTCTGCGCGCCGAGCGCGACGTCACCGTTGCGAGCATCAAGGCCAGGCCGGGCGACAGCCTGGCGGTCGACGCAATCATAATGGAATTCGCCTAGGCGCGATGGCGCGGCGCGCGAAGCGTCAAGCGGTTTGACTTCGTCGACAGCTGTTCCATAGTCCTGGGTGGGCTTGGGTGGTCTTGTCATCGAACGAGGACGCACCATGATGGACGCCGACAAGGCTGCGGCAGCGCAGCAAGCCGAGCCAACTCTCCATCGGGCCATGGGCCCTTGGCTCTTGCTGCTCTTCATCGTCGGCGACATTCTGGGCACAGGCATCTATGCCCTGACGGGCCAGGTGGCCAAGCAGGTCGGCGGCGCTGTCTGGCTGCCCTTTCTCGTGGCGTTTGTCGTCGCGCTGATCACGGCGTTCAGCTACCTCGAGCTGGTCACCAAATATCCGCAAGCCGCCGGGGCTGCGCTTTATGCGCACAAGGCGTTCGGTATCCATTTCGTGACCTTCATCGTCGCCTTCGCCGTCATGTGCTCGGGGATCACGTCCGCATCGACGGCCTCGCGAGCGTTTGCGGTGAACTTTTCGAGCGCGTTCGGGCTGGGGCTCGAAGAAGGCGCAGGCACCATTTTCCTTGGCTTGCTGTTCATGGCGATCGTCGCGGCGATCAACTTCCGCGGCGTCGGCGAGAGCGTCAAAACCAACGTGGTGCTCACCTGCATCGAACTGTCCGGCCTGCTCATCGTCATCGTTATCGGTCTCTGGGCAATCGGCGCCGGGCAGGGGGACGTCTCCCGCATCACCGAATTCCATACGCCGGAGGGACAAAGCCCCGTATGGCCGGTCATCGCTGCAACGACGCTGGCCTTCTTCGCGATGGTCGGCTTCGAGGACTCGGTGAACATGGCCGAGGAAACGCAGGAACCCTCGCGGATTTTTCCAAAGATACTGCTGATCGGACTGCTGCTCACCGGACTGATCTACATGCTTGTGTCGATCTCGGCGGTAACGCTCGTCGCGCCCGCGGAACTCGGCGAGGGCGAGGCGCCGCTGCTCAAGGTCGTGGCCGCCGGCGCGCCGAATTTTCCGATCGGCGTCTTCGCCTTCATCACCATGTTCGCGGTCGCCAACACGGCGCTGATCAACATGCTGATGGCGAGTCGGCTGGTCTACGGCATGAGCCGCGAGCATGTGCTGCCGCCGGTGCTCGGCAAGGTTCATACGAGCCGGCGCACCCCTTACATTGCGATCGCCTTCACGACGCTTCTGGCCTTCGGCCTGATCACGTTCGTCGGCACGGTGCCGCAGCTCGGCGGCACGACCGCGCTGCTGCTGCTGTGCGTCTTCACCGTGGTGAACGTAGCGGTGCTGGTCCTGCGCAAGGACAAGGTCCCGCATGAACATTTCACGGCGCCGACGGCGCTGCCGGTCCTGGGCGCTATCTGTTGCGGCTTCCTCGTCGGGCCGTGGACCGGACGCAATCCGGAGCAGTACGTCATTGCCGGAGTGCTGCTTGCCATCGGCGTCGTGCTCTGGCTGGTGACGGTGATGATCAACCGACGCACCGGCGTGATCCCGTCGGAGCCGGTCATGGAGGAGATCGGAGGCGGAGGGCCGGTGAACTGAACTGTCACGCCCTCCGGTGAACTGCCTTTCCCTGCGGTGCAGGCGTGCAGGCGTGCAGGCGTAGAGGTTCAGGCCTCTTCCGCAAACCGCACGAGCACCGTGCCTTCGGTCACCTGAGAGCCGTTGGCGGCGATCTCCGCGATGACGCCGTCATGGGCGGCGGCGATGGTGTGCTCCATCTTCATGGCTTCGAGCACGAGGAGCGGTTGGCCCTTGGCAACCGTATCACCCGCCGCGGCGCGCACGATCTTGACCAGCCCCGGCATCGGCGCTCGCATCGAGCCATGGGCGCTGCCCGCCTCCGCCGCCTCGGCGAAGGGATCGGGGATCGAGAAGGTGAAGGCGTTGCCGCGCTCGAAGACCGTGACGTGCCCCGGCCACAGCGCCGCGTTTGAAGAAGGCTTGCCGTCATAGGTGAGCTGGGCGTCGAGCTTTTCCTCGCCGAAGCCCAGGGTCACCTTGCGCGCGATCGGATGAAAATGCGCATAGCCGGCAAGCGCGCCCCAAGGGTCGCCGTCCGCTTGCGCGTTGCCGAACTGGGCCGCGGCGAGCATCGCCTGCGAGATGGCGTGCTGCGACGGCCTGTCGACCGTGGTTAAGGCTTCCTGCTTGCGGCCGATCAGGCCAGTATCCACGTCGCCCGCGGCGAAGTCGGCATCGGTCGCCAGGGCATGCAGGAAGCCGACATTGGTGACCGAGCCGGCAACCTGGACGCCTGCCAGCGCCTCCGCCAGCCCGTTCAGCGCCTGCCGGCGGTCCGGTCCATGAACGACCATTTTGGCGATCATGGGATCGTAGAAGGGCGAGATCGAATCCCCGGCGCGCACGCCCGTTTCGATCCGCATCGTCGTGCCGCGGGCGGAATCGATGGGAAACGAGAGGTGATGGAGCGTACCGATCGCCGGAAGGAAACCTTTCGACGCATCCTCGGCATAAACGCGCGCCTCGAAGGCGTGGCCGTTGAGCGCGATTTCCTCCTGCGTCTTGGGCAGCCGTTCGCCATAGGCCACGCGCAGTTGCCATTCGACAAGGTCCACCCCCGTCACCATCTCGGTCACGGGATGCTCGACCTGCAGCCGGGTATTCATTTCCATGAACCAGAAGCGGTCCGGTCGCAGCCCTTCCGAGGCATCGACGATGAACTCAATCGTGCCGGCGCCGGAATAGGCGATCGCCTTGGCGGCCGTCACCGCGGCTTCCGTCATGGCGCGCCTCATCTCCATGGTCATCCCCGGCGCGGGGGCCTCCTCGATCACCTTCTGGTGTCGGCGCTGCGCCGAGCAGTCCCGCTCGAACAGGTGAACGGCGTCGCCGTGGTTGTCGCCGAACACCTGCACTTCGATGTGGCGCGGCTTCTCGACATACTTTTCCACCAGCACGCTGTCGTCGCCAAAGGCCCCCTTCGCCTCGCGCCTCGCACCGGCAAGCGCTTCGGCGAAATCGTCCGTACGGTCGACGCGCCGCATGCCCTTGCCGCCGCCGCCGGCCCGAGCCTTGATCAGCACCGGATACCCGATTTCGGCTGCCTTCCCGGCGAGCAGTCCATCATCCTGCGCCTCGCCGTGATATCCCGGGACGACGGGCACGCCGGCTTCCTCCATCAGCCGCTTGGCCGCGTCCTTCAGACCCATGGCGCGAATGGCGGCCGCCGACGGACCGATGAAGACCAGTCCGGCGGCGGTGACCTGATCGACGAAATCGGGATTTTCCGACAGGAAGCCGTATCCCGGATGGATCGCCTCGGCCCCTGTCGCCAGGGCGGCGGCGATGATCCTGTCGGCCCGCAGGTAGCTATCGGCGACCGGCGAGGGGCCGATATGCACCGCCTCATCGGCTTCCGCCACATGGAGCGCCTTCGCATCCGCGTCGGAATAGACCGCAACCGTTGCGATGCCCATTCTCCGGGCGGTGCGGACGATGCGGACGGCGATCTCGCCGCGATTGGCGATCAGGATCTTCGAGAACATGCAGCCCCTGCTATTTGGTGTTGCTAAGCAATGAAAAATGCGCGCCCTGCGGGTCGACGCAATTGACCACCCACTGCCCCCCGGGAACTTCCATGGGGCCCATGATGGTCTTGCCACCGTTGTCGGTGGCGCGTTTCGCTGCCGCGTCGATCCCCTCGACGATGAAGTAGAAACCCCAGTTGACCGGGACGTGCGGCGGCCGATTCATCATGCCGCCCATGGGCTCGCCGCCTGCGGCGATGAGCTGGTAGGTGCCCATTTCGCCCATGTCGACGCTCTGGTCCTTTGTCCAGCCGAACTGCTTCGAATAGAAGGCGAAGGCCTGTTCCCAGTCGTCGGCCATGTATTCGTTCCAGCCGATGTGGCCGGGAGTCATCGGCGGGGCCGGCGGCTGGTCGGGTCCGGTGGGCTGCAGCAGCATGAAAACGCCGCCCTGCGGGTCGGCCACGACCGAGAAGCGCCCTACGCCGGGGATGTCGCTCGGCTCGCGGTGCACGGCGCCGCCTGCCTCCCTGATGCTCCGTGTTCGCGCATCGACATCGTCGGTGTGGATGTAACCCAGCCAGGCGGGCGGCATGCCCATCTTCGCGGCCTCTTCGGGCAACGCCATGATGCCGCCGACGCCGCGGTCGCCTGCCTTCACGACGATGTAGGGCATGCCGGCGCCTTGAAACGGCTCGGAGTTCCAGCCGACAACCTTCTTGTAGAAATCCTCGGCTGCGGACACATCCTTCGTCATCAGCTCGTACCAGAAGAACTTGCCAATCATCGCATCCTCCATCAGCCCAGCTCCGCCGCGTTCATGCTAGGCTCGGTGCGGCGGGCGCGCAAACGCCCGCCTACTTTGGGCGATCGGCCTCCTGACAACTGATGGCGGGATGGCGTTGCCGCGTCGCAGGTACGAGGGCGCAGGCTGGCCGCAAGCGGTTTCGCGCCATCACAATGCGTCAACTGTATGCATTTGTTGGTTGACAGCGACTTCGGGGGCTGAAATCTCGCTGGTGGCATCCCATATCGGGAGCGACGGACCAACATACGAGGAAAGTACCGATGCAATTGTCGCGCGCGTGGCGCTGTGCCCCGCTGTTTGCAGTTCTGTTCATGGCTTTCTCCATGATCGCCATCGACCATGCGGAAGCGCGCCGTGGAGGGAGCTTCGGCAGCCGCGGCACAAAGACCTTCCAGTCGGCGCCGCCGACCCGGACCGCGCCTCAGCAGACCGCTCCCGTCGATCGTTCGATGACGCCCAACACCAACACGAACAGTGCGGCGCGCCAGACCCCGGCGGGTCCGCAGCGCCCCGGTTTCATGAACGGCTTCGGCGGTACGATGCTCAAGGGTCTCGCGCTCGGCGGCCTGATCGGCCTGCTGATGGGGCAGGGCCTCGGCGGTCTCGCCGGCATGTTCGGCCTTCTGCTGCAAGTGCTGCTGATCGGTGGCCTGGTGATGCTCGCGCTGCGCTTCTTCCGCTCGCGCCAGCAGCAGCAACCGGCGCTGGCCGGCGCAGGCAGTCCGGCCGGCATGGCGCGCAACGGTGCGCCGGGTGAGCCGGGCGGCAACATCGGCGGCTTCCGCGTCCCCAGCTTCGGCGGTGGCGGCGCCCAAGCGCCGGCTCAGGCCGCGCCTGTCAGCGAGGACATCTCTCTCGAGGAGGCGGACCTCAACACGTTCGAGCGGATGCTGACGGAAGTCCAGGAGGCCTTCGGCCGCGAGGACCATGCCGCCATGCGCCGCCTGACGACCCCCGAGATCGTGTCCTACCTCTCCGAGGAACTGGCCGAAAACGCCCAGAACGGAGTCCGCAACGAGGTCACCGATGTCAAGCTGCTGCAGGCCGATATTGCAGAAGCCTGGAGCGAGGGTGATCGTGAGTTCGCGACGGCTGCCCTGAACTACGAGTCGCGCGACGTCGTCCGCGACAGGCAGACGGGCGCGGTTGTTGACGGCGATGCCGACGAGCCGACCGAGACGACAGAACTGTGGACCTTCGTTCGCCCGAAGGGCGGCGAGTGGCAAGTCTCGGCGATCCAGCAGGCGTGACGTTTTGGAGGGGTCGGCGCGGAAACGCGCCGGCCCTTTGCTGCAAAGCGACAACCGTCTGGGAGCGGGGCTGGGAATCGCCGTGCCCCTCACATCCTGAAGACGCCGAAGCGCGTGTCCGCGACTTCCGCATTGAGCGCCGCGCCGAGCGATAGGGCCAGCACCTCGCGGCTCTTTGCCGGATCGATGATGCCGTCGTCCCACAGGCGTGCGGACGAATAGAGCGGGTGGCCCTCCCGTTCGTACTTCTCCAGGATCGGGTCGCGGAACTTCTGCTCCTCCTCGGCCGACCAGTGGCCGCCCTTGCGCTCGATACCCTCGCGCTTGACCAGCGCCAGCACCGTGGCTGCCTGTTCGCCGCCCATGACCGAAATGCGCGCGTTGGGCCACATCCAGAGGAAGCGGGGCGAGTAGGCGCGGCCGCACATGCCGTAATTGCCCGCGCCGAACGAGCCGCCGATGATCATCGTGACCTTCGGCACCTGAGCGGTCGCCACCGCCGTCACCAGCTTCGCGCCGTCCTTGGCGATGCCGCCTGCCTCATATTTTCGACCAACCATGAAGCCGGTGATGTTCTGAAGGAAGATCAGGGGGATCTTCCGCTGGCAGCATAGCTCGATGAAGTGGGCGCCCTTCAGCGCGCTCTCCGAGAAGAGCACGCCGTTGTTCGCCAGGATGCCGACCGGCATGCCGTGCAGGTGCGCGAAGCCGGTAACGAGCGTCGTGCCGAAATTCTGCTTGAACTCGTCGAGTTCCGAGCCGTCGACGATGCGCGCAATGATCTCGCGCACGTCATAGGGCTGGCGGGTGTCCTGCGGGACGATCCCGTAGATCTCATTCGCTGCGTGAAGCGGCGGAATCGGCTTCCGAAGATTGAGGCCTACGGCCTTCTTCCGATTCAGGTTTCTGACGATGCGCCGGCAGATCGCCAGCGCGTGCTCGTCGTTCAGCGCATAGTGGTCGGCGACGCCCGACTGGCGGGTGTGGACCTCGGCGCCGCCGAGTTCCTCGGCCGTCACATCCTCTCCGGTCGCCGCCTTCACCAGCGGCGGGCCGCCGAGGAAGATCGTGCCCTGGTTCTTGACGATGATGGACTCGTCCGACATGGCCGGCACGTAGGCGCCGCCCGCGGTGCAGGAGCCCATGACGCAGGCGATCTGGGGGATGCCCGCCGCGCTCATGTTGGCCTGGTTGAAGAAGATGCGGCCGAAATGCTCGCGGTCCGGAAACACCTCGTCCTGGTTGGGCAGATTGGCGCCGCCGGAATCCACGAGATAGACGCAGGGCAGATTGTTTTCGCGCGCGATTTCCTGCGCGCGCAGGTGCTTCTTCACGGTGAGCGGGTAGTAGGTGCCGCCCTTGACGGTAGCGTCGTTGACGACGACCATCACCTCCTGGCCCTCGACGCGGCCGACGCCGGCGATCATGCCGGCCGATGCGATGTCGCCGCCATACATGCCCCAGGCGGCGAACTGGCCAATCTCCAGGAAGGGCGAGCCCGGATCCAGCAACTGGGCGAGTCGCTCGCGCGGCAGTAGCTTGCCGCGCGACAGATGGCGCTTGCGGGCCTCCTCGGGCCCGCCATGCTCGACGATGGTCGCCTTGTCGCTGATGTCGGCGACCAGCGCGCGCATCTTTTCGTCGTTGGCCCGGAACGCATCGGAACCGGTGGAGATCTGCGATTGGATGATGGGCATTGGAGCTCCGGCAGTTTTGCGAGGTGGGACGGAGGCGACTTTTCGGGTGCGGCTAGGCTGTTTCGGCCATCATCTCGCGGCCGATCAGCCACCTGCGGATCTCGCTCGTGCCCGCGCCGATCTCGTAAAGCTTGGCGTCCCGCAGCAGCCGCCCGGTCGGGAACTCGTTGATGTAGCCGTTGCCGCCCAGCAACTGGATGGCGTCGAGCGCCATCAGTGTCGCCTTTTCCGCCGCATAGAGTATGCAGCCGGCAGCATCCTTGCGCGTGGTCTGGCCGCGATCGCAAGCCGAAGCGACAGCGTAGACATAGGCGCGGCACGCATTCATCGTCGTGTACATGTCGGCGAGCTTGCCCTGGACGAGCTGGAAATCGCCGATCGCCTGGCCGAACTGCTTGCGCTCGTGGACGTAGGGCATGGCGACATCCAGACAGGCGGCCATGATGCCGAGCGGGCCGCCCGCCAGCACCGTGCGCTCGTAGTCGAGGCCCGACATCAGTACCTCGACGCCCGATCCCTCCTCGTGGAGCACGTTGTCGAAAGGCACCTCGACGTTCTCGAACACGAGTTCGCCGGTATTGGAGCCGCGCATGCCGAGCTTGTCGAGCTTCTGCGCGACCGAGAATCCGGGCATGTCGCGTTCGATGATGAAGGCGGTGATGCCGCGCGATTTCCGCTCCGGGTCAGTCTTCGCGTAGACGACCAGGGTCTCGGCGTCCGGCCCGTTGGTGATCCACATCTTGGTGCCGTTCAGCACGTAGCGGTCGTTGCGCTTCTCGGCCCTGAGCCTCAGCGAGACGACGTCGGAGCCCGAGCCGCTCTCGGACATCGCGAGTGCGCCGACGTGCTCGCCCGAGCACAGGGCAGGGAGGTACTTTTCCTTTTGCGCCGGCGTCGCCCAGCGGTTGATCTGGTTGACGCAGAGATTGGAGTGGGCGCCGTAGGAAAGCCCGACAGAGGCGGAGGCCCGGCTGATCTCCTCCATGGCGACGACATGTGCGAGATAGCCCATGCCCGTTCCGCCGTATTCGGGAGCGGCGGTCATACCCAGCAGGCCGAGTTCGCCGAACTCACGCCACAAGGCGGCTGGGAATTCGTTGGAGCGGTCAATCTCGGCCGCTTGCGGCGCGATCCTCTCCTGTGCAAAGCGCCGCACGGTCTCGCGCAGCGCATCGATGTCCTCACCTAGCCCGAAGTCGATCGTATGGTCGTACAAGGTCACTCCTCCCGTCCCGGTTACCTACGAGACGCATTGTCATCTTGAGATATGTGTCGCTCACTTCGGCGACGGAAAGCCTCTCGTCCGGCCGGAACCACACGATCACCCCGGTAATCATCTGGATGATGCCCATCGCGGTCAGTCCGACATCGTCGACCTCGAACACGCCGTCCTCGGCGCCGTCGCGCAGGATGGTCCTCAGCTCGCGTTCATAGGCCGTGCGCATGCGCAGGATCTGGCTGAGATTGTCCCGCGACAGGCTGCGAAGCTCCATGTTGGAGACATGCGTCGAGTGACGCTGCTCGACATGGAAGCCAATATGGTTCTGGACGAATGCACGGAGCCGGGCAGCTGGATCTGAAGCCTCCGGCTGCGTACGCTGCCATGTGCCGAGCAAATCCTCCATGTGCTCGCGCATCAGCGTGAAGAGCATCGCCTCCTTGGTAGGGAAGTAGCGGTAGAGGGCTGCCGCCTGCACGCCCACGCGTTCCGCGAGCTGGCGCATGGACATGGCCTCGTAGCCATGCTGGGCAATAAGGGCGAGCGCCGCCTCGCGGATCGCCGCTTCCGTCCTCTCCCCGTCCGATCCGGTGGTCCGTGCCATTCTCGCTCCTCGAATTGATAATAAAACGAACGTTCAATTATTCAAGTGGATTCTTTGCCGGATGTGATGCGCCCGGAATCAATCGGCCGCCCGTTTGGGCGGCCGCAAACCGTCCGACGATGCAAGAACGAAGACGCTCGCCAGTGTCCGGGCCTATGCCCCTTCGACGACCGAAAACCCCTCGAACTGGGGATGTCCGAGGTAGATCGCCTTGTTGTTGCCGGCGTTCTTGTGGGCGGCGCGGAAGTTCTCGGACTTCGTCCAGGCGACGAAATCCTCCTGGCTATCCCAGACCGCATGCGAGGCGAACAGCGTGTAGCCCTCGCTCTCGTTCTCAGGTCCGCGCAGCAGATGGAACTCGCGAAAACCCTTCATCTCGTGCAGGCGTGAGTCGCGCCCCTTCCAGAGGTTCTCGAAAGCCTCTTCCGAGCCTTTCTGCACCTTGAAACGGTTCATGGCGATGTACATCGAGGTTTCCTTTCTGGCTCTGCATGCGCGCGCAATCCGCCGTGGCGGCTTCTTCGCTGCTAATAAATATGAATTCAGCAGTCAACAATCGTTCCGGCCGTCCGCAGCCTATGCGACGGGGTAGGGACCTTCTGCAAACGTCTCCTGATGATAGCCCTTGCTGCCCACCTCCCGCGCAAGCGGGCTGCGGAAGTCCCGGCCCTGTCGAAGACATTGGAGCGCATGGCCGAAATCATACCTGGGAGCCCATCCGAGATCCTGCCTTGCCCTGGCGTTGACATAGACGCGATCGATGCTCGAGAACATGGTCCAGCCACGGGCGGCATAGAGCGCCGAACTGCCCGGAAACAGGGGTTCCGTCACGCCAGCGGCGTCGCTTCTCAGTTCCGCGAGATGCCGCTGGCAGAAGGGCGTGGTCGCCGAGACGACGTACCGGCCGAACCTTAGCGCCGGCGCCTTCTCCATCGCCAGCAGATGCGCCGAGACAACGTCCTCGATATCGGCGCGGCGATAGAGCAGTTCGTTCGCCTGCGCATTGTCCAGCGTATAGCGTCCGCGCATTCCGGCATCGTCGTCGGCTTCGGGGAAGAAGCGCGACGTGCGCAGCACGATGGTCGGCAGGCTATGGCGGCGGGCGAAGAGCTCGCACAGACCTTCGCCGGCAAGCTTCGTCACGCCATATATGTTCTTGGCGACCGGCGTTACCTCCTCGGTGATCCAGGCAGCCGGCTGGCCGGCGAGGGGCGTCAACGCCGAACCGAAGGTGCTGGTCGTGCTGGTGAAGACGAACGACGAAACCTTCGCTGCGATTGCGGCCTCGAGCAGCACCAGCGTACCGCTGACGTTGGTGTCTACAAAATCCCGATAACCGTGGGTCGCCACGTGAGGCTTGTGCAGGGTCGCGCAGTGTATGATCGCGTTGATGCCCTGCATGCAGCCGGCAATGAAAGCCGGGTCTCCGATCGAGCCTACGGCGTCCGTGAACGGCGACGGCTTGATGTCGATTCCCCTTGCGCTGCGCCCCGCATCGCGCAGCGTCCGCATCAGGCCCTCGCCGAGATGGCCGGAGCTGCCGGTGACGAGAATGGTCATCTTGGCCTCGCCAGTGGAAACACGGGGAGAGCGGCGGCGATCAGTCGCCGCGCGCCGCAGCGAGCGCGCCGGGCAGTTCCTCGGCGAAGATGTCGAGTTCGTGGTCGAGGCCGACGCTGACGCGGATACAGCGGTCGAGGCCCGGCGCCATCGGCTTGCGGATGAAGACGTCGCGCGACAGGAGATGCTGCATCACCTTGAGCGCGAAGGCGCCGTCGGCGCCGCAATCCATAGTGACGAAGTTTGTGGCCGAGGCGATCGGAACAAGCCCGTTCGACCGGGCGATATCGTTCAGGCGCTGGCGTCCCGCTGCAACCTTCGCCACCACCTGCTGGAGCCACGCCTGATCCTCGAGCGCCGCCAGGCCGGCAACCTGCGCCATGCGGCTGGTGCCGTAATGGTTGCGGATCTTCTCGAAGTTCTGGATGAGCTCCTGTTCGCCGAACGCATAGCCGCAGCGGATGCCCGCAAGGCCGTAGGCCTTGGAAAAGGTTCGCATCCTCAAGAAGTTGGGACGCGAAATGTCGATAGCCGGCGAAGCCGATGCGGGACCGGTTTCCCCATATGCTTCATCGAGGATGAACAGCGTCGTCTCGGGCAGCGCGTCGGCGAGGCGCATGACCTCGTCCGCCTCCCACCAGGTCCCCATGGGATTGTCGGGGTTGGAGAGATAGACGATCGCCGCGTTCTCACGACGCACTGCGTCCAGGAGACCGTCGAGGCTCTCCTTGTCCTTCTCGAAGGGCACGGTGACCAGCTGCCCGCCCGAGCCCGCGACATGGAAGTTGAAGGTCGGGTAGGCGCCCTGCGACGTGACGACGACCGTGCCTTCGTCAACGTACATACGCACCGCAAGTCCGAGCAGCCCGTCGATGCCTTCGCCCACGACCACCGAACCCATCGGTACGCCGAGATGCCTTGCCAGTCCCTCCCGGAGGTCGTGGTTGTCCGGATCGCAGTACATCCACTGGTCGGCCGCGACCTGCTGCATTTTGGCGATCACCTTAGGGGAGGGCCCAAAGCTGCTTTCGTTGGCGCCGATGCGCGCCCGGAACGGCCGTCCCCGGGTGCGTTCCTGGGCTTCCGGTCCGACGAAAGGCACGAAAGAGGGTAGGGCTTCGACGACTGGCGTCAGGGCGGGGCGCTTCATGGTGGGAGTCCGCAGCTTATGATCTCGCTGCTCTCTGGCTAAAGCGCATTTTTCACGGGCGCAAGCGCTGCCGTGCCCCGCAAGGGGAACAGCGGGCGGCAACGCCCGCCATTCCCTGGGACAAGAGACTACTGGATGTTCTTGATGCTCTCGCAGAACGCCTCGCGCGGCGAGGTGCTGTTGGCGCACTCGCTGCGCACGCGCTCCTTGTCTTCGCTCGACATCGCGTTGAACGCGGCGGTGAACTCGTCGCCGGTGCGCAGCGTAGTCATGGAGTCGTCCGTATAGAACGGCCCCATCAGCTGTTTGTCTTCGAGCGCCGTGCTGCCGGTCGGGGAAACCGTGTTGGTCTTTGTCTGATCAACGTCCGAAGACTGGGCGATTGCCGCGCCGGAAAGCATCGCAACCGCAGCCGCGGCGAGGGCGAGGGACTTCAGGGTCATTGCTCTTTCCTTCCGTTTTGTCTGCATCGATCGTCCTTGCGATCGATGGGGGAACGGAAGGGAAACCCGATGGTTCCGCGAGCGCCTCGGGCTTATCTCCTCAACCGGCTTGCCGATCCCGCCGCCAAGCAGCGCGGTTTCAGGCCTCGCTGAACGGGTTCTCGACGCGCGGCCATATCTTGCGATTGAGCTTGCGGTAGTCGGTGACGCGCGGGGCGCTCGGATAAGAGCTCGGAGCGGTCACGTAGATGATCTCGGCGGCGATCGGAGCGAAGCCCGCATAGAAGTGGTTGGTGGACTTCACCAGCAGCAGGTCCTTCTTCAGCGGATCGATGCCGATGTTGGAGAAGACGTCGGGCTCGAAGGTCTGCGTCCGGTTCGTGTTGAGGATGATGTCGACCTCGGTGCCTTCGATCCGCACGACCGCCGAAGGTCCGAGCGTCACGCGGCTCCGGCCAAAACTTTGCCAGCCTTCGGCGACGGTCTTCAGCACCTTGACCCTGGCGTCGATCGGCTCGCCCGCCTGCGGTCCCGCCTTGCCGCCGAAGCGCAGGTCGATCTCCGCTCCCTCGCCGGCAGCATGACAGAAGGTGACCGCGAGCGGGTCCCAGATGGTCGCCACGCCGACATTGTTGACGCCTCTCTCGAGAATGCGCCGCAGCACCGTCGTGCCGTCGCCCGGCACGCCGCCGCCGGGATTGTCCCATACATCGGCGATCACTGCGGGCTTCTGCGGGGTCTCCGCGTGTACGGTGAGAGCGCGGTCGATGCCCTGGTCGGGGGTCACCATCGCCATTGCGGTCTGCTCACGCAGCGCAAAAAGCTCCATCCCGAGTTTCTCGGCCAAGGCGTCACCCTTCGCCTTCTGGTCGTCGGTGACGATCATGATGCGCGTGCCCATCTCTGGCACGTCTGCGGCCATGAAGCCGTGGATGACCGAGACGGACAGAATGTCGTCCTTGCCATGCAAGGCCTTGATGCGATCCACGAAGGACCGCATCGGCTCGCGGCTGGTCGGAAAGACCTGGATCATGCGGCAGTCGAAGGTCGAGATGACCGGCTTGATCTCGCCGCGGGCGGCGCGCAGACCGAGATCCACCACATGCTCGCCCCGCTCGTAGAAATCGGTGTGGGGAAATTCCAGGAAGGCGGCCAGGATGTTGGAGGCGGCGACGCGCTTGGGCGTCAGATGGCTGTGCGGATCGAGTTCCGCGGCAACGACGACGTCTGGTCCGACGATTTCCCGCACACGGGAAAGCAGATCGCCCTCGCAGTCGTCATAGCCTTGCGCAACCATGGCGCCGTGAAGGCCGAGGATCACCGCGTCGACGGGAAGGGTCGCCCGAAGCTGATCGAGGATCTCGTCCCGCAGCGCCTCATAGGTTTGGCGCTGCACGAGGCCGCCCGGCTCCGCCCAGGTCGCGGTTCCCTCGATGACCGTCAGGCCGTCGTGTTGGGCCCTGGCGCGCAGTGCCACGATGGGCGAAGAGCACAGCGTCGGCGTGTCCGGGTGCTGCCCCGGGGCGGCATAGAACGCCATCTCGAAGGAGGCCCGGTCCGTCGGCACCGGCGAGAACGTATTCGTTTCGGTCGCCAGCGAGGCGGTGAAGATGCGCATTTCGATTTGCCCGTCTGTTTCCGAGGGGCGTCTCTTGACGCGCCCCCGCTCAGGTTTGGTGCTCTGTTCGCCGGTGCTCAGCGGGCCCTCACGTCAGGATGGGGAGGCGGGCCGCAGCCCCGCGGCAAGCGTTGTGCGAACGACGCATCCCCGATGAGGGGCGCAACCCGCACGCGCCCGACGGCCGGCTTCTCCTCATTGGAGAGCCAGCCCCGAACGGCGAGCCATGGGTTTATTGCACCGGCGCGTACGCCACCGCCTCGATCTCAACCTTGATGTCCACCATCAGCCGCGATTCCACAGTGGTTCGCGCGGGCGGCTCGCTGGGGAAGAACGTCGCATAGACCTTGTTCATGCCGCCGAAATCGCGGGCGTCCTCGATCCAGACGGTCGTCTTGACGACCTGGTCCATGGTCGCGCCGGCAAGCGCCAGGGCGGCCTTGACGTTTTCGAGCACCTGGCGCGTCTGCACCTCGATGTTGCCGCTCTCCATCGAGCCATCCGGCCTGACCGGCACCTGGCCGGAAACATAGACCATGTCACCGGCGCGAACGGCGGGGGACAAAGGCACGTGCGAGGTGCCGAAAACCTGCTTCTTGGACAATTTTGGTCTCCGTGGTTTCTTACTTTACCGCGCCGAGCGCCAGTCCGCGGACGAGATAGCGCTGCAGCCAGACGAAAAGGATGGCGACGGGCACGGTTGCAAGCAGCGTGGCCGCCATCACATGGTGCCACTCGACCGTATAGCGCCCCGCCACCAGCGAGAACACCTTGATGGGCAAGGTATAGGTCTCGTCGCGCCGCAGCATGGTCAGCGCGATGACGAACTCGTTCCAGGCGTTGATGAAGGTGAAGATGGCGGTCACGGCGATGGCGGGCACGCCGAGCGGCAAAAACACCTTTCTCAGCGTCAGCCACCGGCTGCCGCCCTCCATCCAGGAAGCTTCTTCCAGGTCGCGCGGGATGGTGTCGAAATAGCTCTGCAGCATCCAAACCGTGAAGGCGATGTTGAAGGCCATGTAGACAAAGCCCACGGCAGTCGTGCTCTCGATCAGGCCCCAGGCGGCGAGCAGGCGGAACAGGCCGAGCACCAGCACGATCGGCGAGATCATCTGTGAGATGAGCAGGAACTGACGGAAGGCGCCGTGGCCGGCAAACCGGAAACGCGACATGGCGTAGGCGGCCGGGATCGAGATCAGGATCGCGCCGACCGTCGCGATGAGCGAAACGAAGAGAGAGTTCCACAACGCACGGCCAAAATTGATCGCCACCCACATTTCAGAGAAGTTCGACCAGCGGAACTCGCTTGGCCACCAGGTCGGATTGAGCACCTCTGCCCGCGGCTTGACGGCGGTCAGGAACATCACCGCGAAGGGGAAAAGGGTCACGACGATCAGCGGCGCCAGCAGCACCCATGCAATGATCGTGCGCTTCAGCTTCGGGCTCATCCGCGGCTCTCCCGCATGGCAAGGCGGACATAGATCATGGTGAAGAGGAGCAGAATGGCGAACATCACCAGCGACACGGCCGAAGCTTCGCCCAGCTTCCCGAGCCGGAAGGCGAGCTTGTAGAGGTGCGTGACGAGGATGTCGGTCGAGTTTGCCGGCCCCCCCTGCGTCATCACCCAGATGATCGGGAAGGAATTGAAGACGTAGATCGTGTTCAGCACGATCGCGATGTTCACGAAGGGCTTCAGCAGCGGGAAAGTGATGTGCCTGAACTGCTGAACCGGTGTGGCGCCCTCAAGCGCCGAGGCCTCGTAGAGGTCGTCCGGTATGGACGACAGGCCACCCAGGAAGATCGTGGTCGTGAAGGGAACCGTGACCAGGATGCCGATCAGCACCTGCATTGGAAACGCGGTGGCTGCGCTCGCCAGCCATTGGATATTCTGGTCGATGATGCCGAGATTGCGCAGCGCGGAGTTGAGCATGCCGCTCTCGCCGTTGAGCGCCCAGCGCCAGACGATGGCGGTCATGGTGAGCGATACCGCCCATGGCAGCATGATGATGACGCGCGCAATGCCGCGGCCGTAGAAATCCGCATTGAGGATCATGGCCACGGGGATCGAGATCAGCAGCGCGCCGCCGACCACCAGTACGGTCCATAGCCCGGTCCGGAGGAGAGCGCTGATGAAGTCCGGATCTTCGACGAGCGCCCAGAAGTTCGCGAAATCGTTCCAGTCGCGCAACTGGCCGAAGCGGCTGACGTCATGCGTCGAAATCTGGATGAGGTCCCAGACCGGCCAGAAGATCACCACCGCCGCAAGCAGCAGGCTTGGCAGGGTCAGCAGATAGGGCAGGGCCCGGTTGTGCATGGCTCTCGGCGTGTTCGGGGCTTCGCGATTGGCGGTCCTCTCCCCGCTTGCGAGGAAAGGATGCCGGCAGGCGGACGAGGAGCCGTGGGCAATGTCGGGAGTTGCCCGCCGCCCCTCATCCGGACTTTCGCGCCAGCCTCTGCCCGCAGACGGGCAGAGGGGAAGGCGCCGGGCTTACTTCTTCAGGATCGCGTCCGCCTTCGCGGCAGCGTCCTTGAGCGTCGCCTCGATCTCCTCCGGCTTGCCGAGATAGATCTTCTGCATGGCGTCCGACGTGATCTGCGCGATCTCCTCCCAGCCGGGGATGACCGGGGCGAAGCGGGCGTCGGGCAGCAACGCCGTGAACGCGGCCAGGTCGGCGTTGTTCACGTAGTAGTCCATCTTCGCCTCTTCCTTGTTCACCGGAAGGAAGCCTTCGCCCTGCGTGAACTTGGCGCGCTGTTCGGTCGTGAAGAGATAGTCGAGCAGCTTCCAGGCCTCTTCCTTGTTCTTCGAGTTCTGGAACATGATGATGGAGTCGGTGACGCCATAGGTGCCACGCGCGCCGGTCGGGCCGGCCGGAATGGCCGCCACGCCGTAATTGAGGTTCGGCGCTTCTTCCTTGATCTGGTTGGACAGGAACGGCGCGGTGATCATCATGCCGACCTTGCCCTGCTTGAAGATGTTCTGCACGTCTTCGCGGGCAAGCGACGTGACGCCCGGCTCGGTCAACCCTTCATCGATCATCGACTTGTAGAGCTTCGCCGCCTCCAGCGCGCCCGGCGTGCCGAGGCCCGAGGTTCCATCCTGGTTAAGGATTTCGGTGCCCATCGACCACATCGCATAGTAGTAGTAGACGTCGGTCTCGATTTCCTTGCCCTGCAGACCAAAGCCGAACACGTCGCCGCCCGACGCCTTGATCTTGCGCGCTGCGTCCTGGAGCTCGGCCCAGGTCGCAGGCGGATTGGCGACGCCGGCCTTCGAAAGGATGTCCTTGTTGTAGTACATGGCGCGGGCGGAGGCCGCGATCGGCAGGCCGTAGGTCTTGCCATCCATCACCGACGGCGAGAGGAAGGTTTCGATGAAGCGGTCCTTGAACTCAGGCGTGATGTAGCCGTCGAGCGGCTCGGCAATGCCCTGCTGGACGAAATCGATCAGCCAGCGCGTGCCGATGATGGAGAGGTCGGCATTGGTGCCGGCAGCGATATCGGTGGTGAGCTTCTGCAGCAGCACGTCCCACGGCACGATTTCGAACTGCACGTCGATGCCGGGATTGGCGGCCTCGAACGCCTTCTCCACTTCGGCGAAATAGGGCCCGGTCTTCGAGCTGTATTCGGCGACGGTGACGCGGACCTCTCCGGCATTCGCCTGCGCGGCGAGGGCCAGCACGCTGAGCCCGCCCAGAAGCGCGGATTTCCAAGTAGCTGTCTTCATGAATCTTCTCCCATTCGTGTCAACGTGTCGCGCCAGATGACCCGGCGTCAGAATTCCGTGACTTTCTTACATTATCCGACCAAACGGCGAATGCAAGAGCAATTTCGATGTTGCTAACTTACAAAAACTGCGATAGGTGACAGTACGCGTCTGCCGCCAAAGGGGAGAATTGGCATAGTGACCGAAGGTGATTTTCGCGGCAAGAAGGTTCTCATCACGGGCGCTGGCGGCGGCCTTGGTGCGGCCTTCATCGAAACCTTCGCCAAGCGCGGCGCTGATCTTGTCCTATGCGATCGTTCGGCTGACCTTCTGGCGTCTTCGCGCTGGCCCGCCTACGTATTCGACCTGCTCGACGAGGCATCGATCCGCGACACCGCGGAACTCATCCTTGCGGGGCAGGGCGTGCCCGACGTCATCGTCAACAATGCGGGCTGGACGCGCGCCGAGACCATGTCGGCGCTGACGTTCGATAACATCGATGCGGAGATCCGGCTCAACCTGACCGGTGTGGCGGCCTTCACGAATGTGATGCTGCGCGAGATGACGAAGCGCGGCTCGGGCGCGGTGGTGTTCATCTCCTCGGTGAATTCCCTCGCGCATTTCGGCAATCCGGCCTATGCGGCGGCGAAGGCCGGCATCAACGCCTTCTCCCGCGCCGTCGCCGTCGAGCATGGCCGCAAGGGTATCCGTTCCAATGTCGTCTGTCCGGGCTCCATCCGCACGCCGGCCTGGGCCCACCGCCTTGCCAGGGATCCTGCGGTGATGGACCATCTGAAGCGCATTTATCCGCTGGAGCGGATCGTCGAGGCCGAGGAGGTGGCAGAGGCGGTTGCCTTCCTGGCGTCGGACCGGGCGAGCGGGATCACCGGTACGGTATTGCCGGTGGATGGCGGCCTCACCGCCGGCTGCCTGCCCTTCATTGACGATGTCCTGGGAGGTACCTGAGCGATGACCGACGTTCACTTCCGCAATCTTTCGAAGGCCTTTGGCAGCCACAAGGTTCTCGACAACATCAATCTCGACATTGCGAGCGGCGAGTTCGTGGTGCTCGTCGGGCCATCCGGCTGCGGCAAGTCCACCCTGCTTCGCATGCTGGCGGGCCTCGAGCCGATCACTGACGGCGAGCTCAGGATCGGAGGCACGCGCGCCAACGACCTGCCGCCGCAGAAGCGCAACATCGCCATGGTGTTCCAGTCCTACGCGCTGTTCCCGCACATGAAGGCGTCGGACAACATAGGGTTCGGTCCGAAGATACGCGGCGAGGCCTCGGACAAGATCACCGAGAAGGTGAAGAATGCGGCCAACATCCTGAACCTATTCTCTTATCTGGACCGTTATCCGCGCCAGCTTTCCGGCGGCCAGCGGCAGCGTGTCGCCATGGGGCGCGCCATCGTGCGCGACACCTCCGTGTTCCTGTTCGACGAGCCGCTGTCCAACCTCGATGCCCAGCTGCGCGTGCAGATGCGCGTGGAAATCAAGGCGCTGCATCAACGCCTGAAGTCCACCATCGTGTACGTCACGCACGACCAGATCGAGGCGATGACCATGGCCGACCGGATCGTGGTGATGAACCAGGGGAAGATCCAGCAGGTCGGCCCTCCGCTCGAACTCTACGACCGGCCGGTGAACAAGTTCGTGGCAAGTTTCAT
This sequence comes from Mesorhizobium shangrilense, assembly GCF_028826155.1. Classification (NCBI taxonomy): domain Bacteria; kingdom Pseudomonadati; phylum Pseudomonadota; class Alphaproteobacteria; order Hyphomicrobiales; family Phyllobacteriaceae; genus Arvimicrobium; species Arvimicrobium flavum. The sequence continues at coordinate 3,676,437 of NZ_JAQGPN010000001.1, read as the reverse complement.
CGGCTCGCCGTCGATGAGCTTCGTCAGCGGCCGCGTCGCTACCTCGGCCGAGGGTGCGGTCTTCGAGGCTGCCGACAGCGTGCGTGTCAATCTGGGGGAAGCCGGCGCCAAGGCCGTCGGCAAGGACGTCGAGATCGGCATCCGTCCGGAGCATTTCCGCATCGACGAAGAGCGGCCCGCGGCCAGGATCGCCGTTGACGTGATCGAGCCCACGGGGGCCGAGACGCATGTATACGGCTCGATCGGTGGGGAGAAGGTGCGGGCAGTCTTCCGCGACCGCATTTCGGTGAAGCCGGGCGACCGGCTGCCGGTGAGCGTCGACCCCGGCAACGCGCATCTGTTCGACAAGGCGAGCGGCCTCGCCGTATGAAACAGGTCGCGGACATCATCACCCGCCTGCAGATGATGACGCAGGACGGTTCGAAGTCTGACCGTCGCCTCGCCGCCCTGGTACTCGCCGATCTGGATTTCGCCTCGAAGGCCGCGATCTCGGAGATTGCGGCGCGCGCAGACGTCAGCGAGCCAACTGTTACACGCTTCTGCCGCAATCTCGGCTGCGAAGGGGTGAGGGACTTCAAGTTTTGGCTGGCCCAGGCGATCGCCATTGGCGGGCTTTACCTGATGCCGGCGCCGTTGAACCGCGATGCGCGCGAGCAGCGCATTGCGGCGGCCATCACCGTTGGGGCGACCCAGGCGATCGAGCGCATTGCCGCGAGCCTGGACATGTCGACGCTGATGTCGGTTGCCGAAAGATTGTCCGCCTCCAGGCACGTCCTGTGCATCGGCTCGGGCGGCACCTCATCGATGATGGCGACGGAGATGCAGAACCGGCTGTTCCGGCTCGGCGTTTCAGTGGTGGCGCAGGTCGACGGTCAGTTGCAGCGCATGTACGCGGCGGTGGCCACGTCGGAGACGACAGTCCTCGCGTTCTCCATCTCAGGCTACGCGAAGTCGGTCATCGACTCGGTCGTGGTGGCGCGCCAGTACGGCGCGCGCACCGTCGCCATCACCGGACCGGGCTCCGCGCTGGCCAAGGCGGCGGAGATCGTCATCCCGTTCCAGCACGGCGAGGACAGTAACATCTACAAGCCGACATCGTCGCGCTACGCTCTGCTGGCGGTCGTGGACATGATCGCCACGGCGACAGCCGAGAGCCGCGACAGCAACGTGCTGGAATCTCTGCGTCGGATCAAGCTGAGCCTGAACACGCTCAAGGTGGACGATCCGCGACTGCCGCTAGGAGACTGAAAAATGACCGCCGACCGAACCATCGACGATCTTGAAACGCCCTGTGTCCTCGTCGACCTGGACCGCGCCTCGGCCAACATTTTGCGGGCGCAGGCCTATGCAGATGCCCATGGCAAGAAGCTCAGGCCGCATATCAAGACGCACAAGCTGCCTTTCTGGGCCAGGAAGCAGGTCGAGGCCGGGGCCGTCGGCATCACCTGCCAGAAGATCGGCGAGGCCGAAGTGATGGCGGATGCTGGCATTGCCGACATCTTCCTGCCCTACAACATCATCGGCCGCCAGAAGCTGGAGCGGTTGCTCGCGCTGCACAGGCGCATCACGCTTTCCGTGACGGCCGACAGCCGTGAGACCATCGAGGGCCTGGCGTCGGTATTCACCGACCCCGATCACAGGCTGACAGTGTTAGTGGAATGCGACACCGGCATGGCGCGATGCGGCGTGCAGTCGCCCCAAGAGGCGCTGGATCTCGCGAAGCGGATCGATGCTGCCCCCGGATTGAGGTTCGGCGGCTTGATGACCTATCCGGCCGCCGGCAAGGCGGCCGAGGCGAACGCGTGGCTGAAAGAAGCGCGCGATCTCCTGGCCAAGCAAGGCATTGCCTGCGAGCGCATATCGAGCGGCGGAACGCCGGACATGTGGCATGCCGGCGATAGTGATGTGATCACCGAATATCGGCCTGGAACCTACATCTATCTGGATAGGTATCAGGTGGCGAAAGACGTCGGCACCGCCGACAACTGCGCCCTGACGGTGCTGGCGACTGTTGTCAGCAAGCCGACCGCCACGCGCGCCATCCTCGATTCAGGCTCCAAGGCGCTGACCAGCGACACGTTGGGCATGGACGGCTTCGGCGAGATCGTCGGCATACCCGGCGCATCCGTCACGGGCCTCAGCGAAGAACACGGCAACGTGACCCTGGCCGCCGGTGCGGACCTGTCGATCGGCGACCGCGTCCGCATTTTGCCAAATCACGCCTGCGTTGTGTCGAACCTGTTCGACGAGGTGCATCTCGTGTCCGGCGATCGTGTCATCGAGACCGTTCCGGTCGCCGCGCGCGGCCGGGTAGACTGACGGAGCGCGCCCGCCGCAGCTCCTCAAGAGCCGCTCAGCCGGTGATCAGCGACGTCACCCAGTAGGTCGCGGCCGAGATCGCGGCCGCGATCGGGATGGTGATGATCCAGGCCCAGACGATGTTGCCTGCAATGCCCCAGCGCACGGCAGACACACGCCTGGCGGCGCCCACGCCGATGATGGCGCCGGTGATGGTGTGGGTCGTCGAAACCGGAATGCCGAGCCAGGTCGCGCCGAACAGCGTGATCGCGCCGCCGGTTTCCGCGCAAAACCCCTGCATCGGGTTGAGCCGCGTAATCTTCGAACCCATCGTGTGGACGATGCGCCAGCCGCCGAACAGCGTGCCCAGCGCCAGTACGGCCTGGCAAGACAGCACCACCCATAGGGGGACGTAGAACTCCGACCCGAGCATGCCCTGTGAGTAGAGCAGCACGGCGATGATGCCCATCGTCTTCTGGGCGTCATTGCCGCCGTGACCGAGCGAATAGAGCGATGCCGAGATGAACTGCAGCACGCGAAACGTGCTGTCGACCGCGAACGGCGTCCTGCGCACGAATACCCAGGACACGATCAGCACCAGAAGCAGGGCCAGGATGAAACCGGTCAGCGGCGAGCCGACGATGGCCGCCGTCGTCTTCAGCAGGCCGGACCATACGATGGCGCCGCCTCCCGCCTTGGCGACGCCGGCTCCCACCAGCCCGCCGATCAGGGCGTGGGAGCTGCTCGAGGGGATGCCGTAGAGCCAGGTGATGACGTTCCACGTTATGGCGCCCGTCAACGCGGCGAAGATGACGGTCGGGTCGACGATGTCGGCGTGGACGATGCCCCTGCCGAGCGTTTCTGCAACATGCAGCCCGAAGAAGAGGAAGGCGATGAAGTTGAAGAAGGCCGCCCAGGCGACCGCGTAATGCGGTCTAAGCACGCGCGTCGATACGATCGTGGCGATCGAATTGGCCGCGTCGTGCAGCCCGTTGAGGAAGTCGAAGAGGAGCGCGATCGCGATCAGCGCGACCAGGATCGGAAATGCGAGGGAGGCATCCATGGCTTAGACGTTTTCGATGACGATGCCGCTGATCTCGTTGGCGACGTCCTCGAAACGGTCGACCACTTTCTCCAGCTCGGAATAGAGTTCGCTGCCGATGATGTAGGCCATCGGATCGCTGCGACCCTGCCTCTGGAACAACTCCTTGAGGCCGAGGTCGTGAAGTTCGTCGGCGCGCTCCTCCACACGCATGACCTGCTCGGTGATCATGCTCAGCCGGCTGGCGTTCGGGCTGATCTTCTCGAGCAGCGGGACGGCCTGCGCTGTCAGCTTGGCGGCCTGGACGATGATGCCGCCCATCTCGCGCATGCGCGGTTCGAATTCGCGCTGCTCGAACAGGATGACCGTCTTCACCGTCTTGTGCATCATGTCGATGGCATCGTCCATCGACTGGATGAGGTCCTTGATGTCACCCCGGTCGAAGGGGGTGATGAAGCTGCGGCGCACCGCCAGCAGCACATCGCGCGTGATGGCGTCAGCCTTGTTCTCAAGGTCTTTGATCTTCTGGCATTCGGCCTCGACGCCTTCACCGCCGGCGAGGAGCCGCTCCAGCGCTTCGGCGCCTTCCACCAGCAGCTTGGAGTGCGCCTCGAACAGATCGAAGAACCGGTCTTCACGCGGCAGCAGTGCCCGAAAGAAGCTCATCATCGTCGTGAATCCCGTTCAATAATCTAGTCGGCTCACAATTCCGTGTGCCTCTTAGAGCAAGCGGGCGCACCAGCGCTATCCAAAAGCGCCCCTGCGGCCGCTTTTCGAACAGTTTGTTCGCCGCTTGGGCGTTCGGATCTTGCCCATCAGGATCGGAGGCTTCGAACCGCAGCGCAGGGCCGAGGAATGCCGGTACCTGGCAGCAAGGAAGGATTGTTCGAAGCGATGGAAGCGAATTTTGCGAAATTTTTGAAGGAGTTGAGATCCATTCCGGACGATTTGGTGCGCGAGGCCAGCCTTGTTTGCGAACCTGGCTCAAGCAACTGTCAACCAGACTGAAGCGAAGAGAGGCGATAGAGCCGAGACACTGACGGCCGAGTTGTCAGGGCAACTCAAATGCCATTTTGGTCAGCGACGGACCTCACGGATCTTCGCGGCCAGACCTTCGCCGAAGATCAGGCGGCGCTGGGAGTCGCTGAGGACGTCGCTCCCGGGAAACTGCATTGTCTCTTCGAAGTTGACGAACTCCAGCGCCGGGCTGAAGTCCGAACCCCAATGTAGGTCCGATGGGGAGAACCGCTCCAGCAAAAGTTCGACGAACGGCTGGGCGGCTCGGTGCGGGGCAACCGGATCGATTGCGTAGAGGCCGGAAATCTTGACCCCGACATTGCCGCAGGGGGCGAGGCGCAGAAGCGGATCGAGACGGACGGCTGCCTTGGCAAGCGCCGGACGCGCCTCGCAACGGCCGGGCAGTCCAAGGTGTGAGAACAGGAACGCGCAGCCTTCGGCCCGTTCGATAAGCGGCGGCAACGCGGCAATCGCTTCCGGCCGCGCGTTCAGCGAGACAATGGCGCGCGCGATGCTGAGCCGGTCCCATGTTTCGCGCGGCCATGCCAAAGCCGCCTTCACCGTCGACGCGTCGGGCAGGTAAAGTGCGACGCCGACATGGCCAGCGGCAAGCAGCGCTTCGATGTGCCCGGGCAGGAGCGCCGATGACGGATCGACGTAAGCGACACTCTCTATCCAGCGCCGCGTGCCCGCAAGGTCGCGCACATAGGCGTTGTTGGTCGGATCAATCCCGTCGCCTTCGTAGCACACCACCAGTCCGCCGGAGATACCGTGCGCTGCCATCAGCCGCTCATAGACGTCCAGGTCGACTTCCTGGCCGAGCGGCGAGGGGCGCTGGAACCCGGTGTAGCCGTTCGGGAACAGGTGGAGATGGGCATCGATGATTGTCATTGGTTCAGTTTGCCGATGATCATTTCCGCCGCGAGCAGGCCATTCATCGCGTCCTGAGGCGTGACCGGCGCGTGCGAACGGCCAGCACGGATGCCTCTGAGGAAGCAGTCGAGTTCGGCACGGAGGGGATTGTCACTCGCGTCGACCGAGATGCGCCGCTGGAGGCTGCCGAAAATCTCGATATGGCTGCCGATCTCGAACTCGGCACTGCCCTTGGTGCCGATGATCTCCACACGATCCGGTGGGCAGTCGGGGCCGGGATGCAGCCAGGACGTGGAAAGATGCCAGACCGACCCCGACGTGCTTTCGAGGCGTGCGGAGGTCAGCGAGCGGGCCATTTCGGACGGCCGCCGCGTGGCGTTCGCTGAAACGGCGGTTCCGCCGTCGAACCACAGCGCGAGGTCGATGTCATGGATCATCGTCATCAGCACGGGATCGATGTCGGCATAGCGCCCCGCATGACCTGCATCGCGATAGCGGCGTGAGCTGAAGCTCAGCAATTGGCCGATCTCGCCGCTGCGCAGCACGTCCAGCAGCTGCCGGTGGCCGGCTGAAAAGCGCAGGATGTGGCCGGGCTGGAGGAAGGCGCGGCTGACCGCTGCTGCCTGGCACAAGCTGCGCATCGTGGCGTCGTCCGGTGCGACCGGCTTCTCGACCAGCACCGGGATCCCGCGTTCCAGCGCCTTCGTCGCCAGCGACGCGTGAGCGGCGGCCGGGGTCGCCACAATGACGCCGTCGGGCTCGAAGTGGTCGAGCAAGGCGAAGGCGTCCGCATCGCAGTCGGCGAGCGGGAAGATCTGGCGAAGAAGGTCATGCTCGGAAACGCGCGCTTCCGCGACGGCGAGGGTGATGCCACCGATCTCCGCCAATGTCTTCAGGTGTTCCTTGCCGAAGGCGCCGCCGCCCGCGACCATGATTTTCATGGCGTCGTGCCTTCCGCACCGGCGCCGCAGACCACCGCGCAGATTCGGCGGCTGTCGGCGAAGGTCGGGTGGCCGCTCCGGAGCGCGGCGGTGGTGGCTGCTCCGGAGAGGTCGGCGGCGATGCCGAACTCCTGCCACAGCCAGCGCGAGGCGCCGAGCATTTCTTCGTCGGATACCAGCACCACCTCTTCGATGTTGCGGCGGGCGATCTCGAAGACGCGCTCGTCCGTCCTGCGGCAGGACATGGTCGCCACCTTGCTCGTCACCTCGGCCAGCGTGACGACCTCGCCGGCGTCGAGGCTCGCCTTGATCGTCGGCGAACCGGTCGGCTCAACGGCGACGATGCGCACGTTCGGCCGAACTGCTTTGATCGCAGTCGACATGCCGGCGACCAAACCGCCGCCGCCGATGGCGATGACCACGGTGTCCACGTCGACTTGCTCAATCAGTTCGAGCCCGAGCGTGCCCTGTCCGGCCACGACCAGCGGATCGGCGAAGGGATGGAAATAGGCGGCGCCGCTCTCGCGTGCGTAGGCCCATGCCGCCTCATTCGACACCGACCATTCGGCGCCGACGACGCGGACGTCCGCATCCCAGCCCCGCATCTTGTCGACCTTGGCGGGCGAGACAGTTTCCGGCACGTAGACCACCGCCGGCACGCCCGCCACCTTGGCGGTGCGCGCCACGGCCAGCCCATGGTTGCCGCCCGACGCCGTCACGATGCCGGCCTTGATCTCATCCTTTGATGCGCCGAGCAGGCGGTTCATGGCGCCGCGCGCCTTGAATGAACCTGTCACCTGCTGCAGTTCCAGCTTCAGCACGACACTGCCGCTGACCGGCAGCGGTTCGCGCGCCAGCGTCGCCTCCATGATCGGTGTGCGCCGCACATAGGGTGCGATGCGCTCGCGCGCAGCTTCGATGTCGGCGACAGTGATCATTTTCTCTCTCCGTAAGGCGACGCGACGACGACGCAGCAGTTGCCCGGCGCGACCCGGCCGGGATGGCGGCGGCCATAGACGATGCCGTCTGCTCCATAGTGCAGCGTCAGCGGCTTTGTGGCCATGTCCCAGATCCGGTGGATGCGACCCGCCGGCTGCCCGGCGGAAACCTGTTCTCCATTGGCGTGGAATGGCTCGAAGATGCCGTCTTCGGTTGCGTAGACATAAGCGGAGGGTCCGCGCAGCTCGAGGATCGGTCGCTCCGCACAAACCGGCGACGCATCGCCCACCAGCATCCCGAGATGCGCCAGCACGTTGCGAACGCCCCGCCGGCAGATCTGCAGCGCGTCGAGTGAGACGGCGCCGCACCCGCGCATCTCGGTGCCGACCGTGACGAGGCCTGCTGCGCATGCGGCGGCAGTGGCCGTGCGCTTGTCACCGAGATTTGAGATGACGACGGTGTAGGGCGCATCGAAAGCCTGAACGGCGGCTACGTTGCGCCTATGCAGGTCGGCGTCGCCGCTCGGCTCGATGATCGCGCTCGGCAGGATGTCGAGCGACGAGCCGCCCGAATGCAGGTCGAGGAAGGCGTCAGCCATCGGAAAAATGCGGTGCGCCACATACGCGGCGATCTGCTGGGTGATCGAGCCCATCGGGTCCCCCGGCCAGACGCGATTGAAGTTCAGCCCGTCCACCGGCGAGGTGCGCGTCGCGGCGAGCACCGCATGCACGTTGTTGGCGGGCATCAGGATCAGCCGCCCCTGCATGCTGCCGGGGTCGAGGTCTCGTGCAAGTTCGCCGATGGTGATCGGCCCTTCGTACTCGTCGCCGTGATTGCCGCCCTCGATCACGACGGTGGGGCCGGCGCCGTTGGAAATCACTGCGATCGGAACCTGCGTCACCCCCCATGCATCTGAGTGGGGGGAGTGCGGGAAGTTGATGAAACCGATCTGCCGCCCGGGCTTTTCGAAGTCGATCTCGGTGAAGGCGTTGCCGGCGTAGGGCTGAGGGGTGGTGTTCAACGTCGTGTCCGTCATATTGCGTCGGCCGGTTCAGCGGCTGCGCACTGAGGTGATGCGGTTTTCCAGTTTCCGTGCCGCGGCTGCGTCGATCGCCCCGAAGCGCATCTCGGTACGCCAGGACTTGCCCGGCGCGATCCAGACCAACTGGCCGTTCGCCTTGGCGGCAGCAAGACCGTCCGGCGGCGCAGTGGCCGGCAGCACCAGCCCGAGCGCATCCTGGTCCGGTCCCCGGGTGATCCACCGCACCGCAAAGGGCAGCTCCGACGGACGGTAGCTCACACAGTCGCCGGAGCCGTCCGGACGGCGATGCACGGCATGGGTCCAGCCGTCCACGTCGCTCCTCGCCTTCATCGTCAGCACCAACTCAGGTTCGACCGGTACGCCCGCAGCGAGTGTCCGGTGCACGGAAGGATTGGCGGCCACCGCGGCATGGTAGCCGCGGACTTCCTCGCGTTCTCCGGGATCGAGTTCGGGCTTTCGGATCACGATATCGGCGCGGTCGTCCTCCACCGCGTCCACCAGGACTCCGCCATCCATGGGGCGGAAGTTGACGTGGGCGAGGTAAAGGAACGGCATGGGCCTGCCGGCGCGGTTGTCGACCTCCATTGTGACCTCGAAGGAGGTCGCGCCTTCGCGCAGTCGCACGCGCGGCCGGGCGATGAAGTCGTGGCCGAAGGCCAGCGTGTCACGTCCTGTGCCAGTCAGCTCGACATAGACTCCGGCCTCGTCCGAACCGAACACCAGCGCTGCGATCTCATAGGGGAGGTTGGGCAACTCCCCATGCAGCGGGTGCGTGTCGGTCGGGCCGGGATTGCCCATCGACGTTCCGCCGCAATGGATGAAGAACGCGCCGTAGGTCCTCAGATAGTCACGGGTCGGCTGCGGCTCGTCGAACAGCGAGCGCATGGTGAGGCTGCGGCCGAGGAAATGCGCATCCCAGATCTGCTGGCCCTGGAACGGCAGCAGCGTTGCCGTGCCTGCGCCGTTCTCGATTCGAAGTCCGGCAACGCCCGAGCGGTAGCGGAAGGCCGTGGCGCTGAGCATGCCACTTCGGGCGATCAATCGCTCGCTGTCTCCAAACTGAAGTGGGTCGAGTTGGATCGAAACCGGACTGGCGCCGGACATTTCAGCTTCTCCGTTCCGATCGGTCAGCGCCGGCGCGTGGCACAGAGTGGCCGCGTTGGGCTTCTACCCCGTGTGCTCCATGCGCAAAACAGCGTATCGCAATTGCGATTAGGGGTCGTTTCGCATATGAAGTCAAGAACCGCACATGAAACCGCCAAAGGCGTATGGCGATGATCAGCGACACGTCCCACGAGGAGCGCGGCGCCTATTCGGCGCCGGCCCTGGAAAAGGGGCTGGATATCCTCGAAGTGCTTGCGTCGGAAGGCGAGGCGATGACGGCGCGGCAGATCGGCGAGCGCCTGGGCCGCTCGAAGAACGAGATCTTCCGCATGGTCTATGTGCTGGTCGACCGCGGCTATCTGCGCCGGGACGCCGCCACCGACAGGCTCTCACTGAGCAATCGCCTGTTCGAGCTCGGCATGCGAACGCCCCGTCCGCGCGCGTTGGTGGAGGTGGCGCTGCCGGCGATGGAGCGGCTCAGCGGCAGGGTGGGCCATGCAAGCCATCTGGTGGTGATCAGTCGAGGCGAGACAGTGGTCGTCGCGAGTGCGGCAGCGCGCGCCGAGTTCAATTTCACGCTGCAGCTCGGCTACAGCCGACCGGCGACTGACGCCGCATCCGGTCTGACCATCATGGCTTTCCAGTCACCTGAACGCCGGCAAGTGATGATGGAAGAAAGCCTCTCGCTTCTCGAGTGCGGGCCCTTGCGGGAAACGCTGAACGCCGAGCTTGACCGGATCGCCGCGGCAGGTTTCCTGATCTCGGAGAGCCATCATTTCGTCGGCATCACCGACATATGCGCGCCGATCCTCGACAGGTCGGGACGCGGCGTCGCCAGCGTGGTCATGCCCTGCCTGCAGAAAATCGGCGCCAGTCGCGAATTCGGCGACATTCGTGATCGGCTGGTCGCGACCTGTCGGGACATCTCGGAGGCTCTTCTCTAGTGCCGGGAAGGAATCGTCCAGCGATTGGCACGCTCGTGAGCGACTGAGGTGACGGCTGTCTTCCCTGAGAGCATGCGAATCGCCGGGCACATGATGCGCTGCTGCCTCGTCTTCTTGTCCGAGCCTTCAAGCAGGCAGGCGACACGACTGGCAGCGATCCCGAAGCTGCGGGCAACGGGGAGCGAACCCGCGTAGTGGGTCGATGATAGTGGCGGAAGATGCTCTGGCGGATTGAGACGTCCAGTCGGGGCATAGGCCACTTGGGGGGAGGGGCGATGCGGATGGCGATTCTCATTCGGGAAGCACGGCCTGAGGACAGGGACACCCTCGGAGCACTTAAGCTGCGGTCTTCTCTGGGGTGGGGGGAGAACATTGAAAAGCTGCAAGCACTCTCGGAAGCGAGAGAGGTGCCTGCCGCGCACTTGCCACATGCCATCGTCGCGGAGATTGAAGGAGAGATTGTAGGCTTTGCAACGGTCCTTCCTGCTGAAGCTGCCTTCCAGGCCGAGCTGGAGGACCTGTTCGTCGCCCCTGAGGCATGGCGGAAGGGGGTGGGTAGAAAGCTACTCGCCGAAGCTGAGTGTCGTGCCAGCGCGATCGGGGCACGCACGCTGCTCGTCGTGGCTGGCGAGCGAGCTCGTCCGTTCTACGGAGCTTCAGGATATCGGTTTGCAGCAACGACCGCGACGGAATTTGCACGCGCGGTCGAGTTGCACAAGGAACTGTCGGGAGGCTGAAAGCTGCCGATATCGCGCTGGCCAATTCACAGCTGGGCCGACATCGGTCGGGATGTGCGCACTATCGGTAGCGTACCCTGCCGCTCGGTGGCGGTCCGGTGATCGGCGGAAACAGCGCAGGATGGGGTGCAACGGCGGCCAATGGCGGAGAGGAAGGGATTCGAACCCTCGAGAAGCTTTTGACCTCTACTCCCTTAGCAGGGGAGCGCCTTCGACCACTCGGCCACCTCTCCGTGGCGTCCGCATAGCCTGCCGGGTTCCTATATTCAAGCGCTTTCCCGACGACAAATCGAAGAGGTGTTGGCGCGAGGCGTTGCCGGCGGCATTCGGGGTCGCGGTTGCGCAAATATAGCCAAGCCGCATGCGTCAGATTGATATGAAAGGCCCGGCGGTAAACCGCCGGGCCCAACAACGATCAGCTCAGCTGATTAGAAGCTGCGCTGGAAGCGGATCACGCCGCCCCAGGCGTCGTCGACGCCGTTGTCGTAGTAGTCGATTTCCGGCGTGATGCGGAAGCCCGGAACCAGGTCGTAGTTGACGTTGATCGAAGCGCCGAAAGCCTCGGAGTCGTCATAGGCGAGCTGCAGGTTGACCTTGGCCTTGTCGGACACCTGGGCGCTCGCGCCGCCCCAGATGGCCCACTCGCCGCCCCACGGCTTGTAGAAGTTGGCGCCCGTCGTAGCGACGACCAGCTCGCCCGCCGCATTGCGACCGACGACCTCTTCGGCGCCGTCGTCGCCGTAACCGGCCATCAGGAAGAGCGAGATGGTGTCGGTCGCCTTGACGTCCAGGCGCGCCTTGACGGCCCAAGCTTCGTGGATGCTGTCGTAGCCGCCGACGAGGCCGATGCTACCCCAATCCTGCGCGAACTTCGCACCGGCAACGATGTGCGGGACGTAGCTGTCGATCGAGTAGTCGTGGCCGTACGAACCGTCCTTGCCGGTTTCGAGCGAGACGATCGCCGAGAAGCCGTTGCCGCCGTTGAAGGTGTAGCTGATGAGGTTGGTGTCGAACGGACCGTAGGGGACCATGTCGTCCGAGATGACCGCGCCGGCGTAGCCGAGGAAGGTCGTGTAGGCCGATTCGTCCTTGCCGACGCGGAAGCCGCCGAGTTCGATCCAGGCGAAGTTCAGCGAGACGGAGGTGCCGTCATAGCCGTTGCTGCCGCCGGGCACCAGGTTACCGTTCCGGTCGCGGAAGATCGCCGGGCCGCTCGTGCCACCGTTGCCCCACGTGAAGCGGGTCTCGGTGAAGGTCTTCAGGGTGCCGAGTTCGGTCTCGGTGCCGGTCCAGGTCTGCAGCGACAGACGTGCATACTTGTTCCAGGTCTCGTTTTCGCTACCGTCCTGATGGTCGGTCGCGGAACGCTCCCACAGGTCGCCGCCCGAGATCTGGTAACGGACGTAGCCGCCGATGCGCAGGCAGGTCTCGGTGCCCGGGATGTAGAAGTAGCCGGTGCCGTACACGTCGCAAACGCGAACGTATTCGACGGGCTCCGGCTCGGCGATCACGACTGCGTCGGCAGCGCGGGCGCCGGACACTGCGACCAGGGCCGCAGCAGAGCCGAGAAGAAGGCTCTTGATGTTCATGTGGTACCTCCAATCAATGGTTAAAGTATCGAGTCCGGGTATAATGCTGAAAAGTATGGGTACTCGCCTAAACCGGCGTTCCCTGCCCCATCCCCTAGCCCCCATTCCCAACTTTGAAGAATGCAGCCGAAGCACGCCCCCTTCGAGAGCGGACTCATATCGAGTCGGAGCGTGCATTCAACCTCATACAACGATTATGGCCGTTGCATCGGCTTGGGCGGATGCAGTTGTGACCAAAAAGACACAGAAATTGAGAGCCGCCTCCGCTTCAACCTATGGCAGTCGTCTCGCCGCCTTGTCCTCCTCGAGGGTCGCGTTACTTCTCGGGCGTCAAGGGCGGGCGCAGCCCGGCTCAAGAGGCTGCCGGCTGGCGGCGCTCGCGCGGAGGTTGCGAGTCAGATGGAGCTCAATCAAGCTGAGTCGACCGCAAGTATTCGTCTGCACACGTATGAAGTTGCGAGTTGTCAGCCTCTTGATGGTTACGTGGAAGTAAATAGCGTGGCCAAAACGTGTCCTTTTCGCAACAGCGATTGGGCATACAGGTGGGGCAACCGCCACATTTGAATTGTCAGGGTTGAACGGCAAATCAGCATCGGTAAGAGTTGGCGAGGAAGAGGGAGCGCCTAGCGGGCCTTTTTCAAGTAGGGGATGGGACAGGGAGCAGCTGTCCTTCAGCAAATATAGCCCAGACCCGGTACTTTAACTTTTGACTGGAGGTCAGAAATGAGCATCAAGAGCCTTCTTCTCGGCTCGGCGGCGGCCCTCGTCGCAGTGTCCGGCGCACAGGCCGCTGACGCGGTCGTGATTGCCGAGCCGGAGCCGGTGGAATACGTTCGCGTCTGCGACGTGTACGGCACCGGCTACTTCTACATTCCGGGCACCGAGACCTGCCTGCGCATCGGCGGCTACGTCCGTTACCAGGCGTCTGGCGGCGATCTCTGGGAGCGTTCTGCGGTCGATCACGAGGACGGCAGCATCAACGAGACCTGGAACAAGTATGCACGTCTGTCGCTGCAGACCTGGACCGGCACCGAGACCGAACTCGGCACCCTGAAGACCTACACGGAAACCCGCTTCCAGTGGGGCAACGGCTCCCCGAGCGGCCCGGTGATCTTCGACACCGACGGTGACGGGTTCGCCGACTCGGCTGGCGGCACCAACGGCTATGACGGCACCTCCGTTACGCTGAACTTCGCCTGGATCGAACTTGGCGGCTTCCGCGTCGGTAAGGACGAATCTGCCTATACCGTGTTCCTCGACTATGCCGGCGGCGTCATCGCCGACGATCTGGTGCCCTACGGTCCGTTCGACACCAACCTGATCAGCTACACCTTCTCGACCGGCAACGGCTTCTCGGCGATCGTCTCGCTCGAAACCGGCGCGGACGACTCCTACGGCCATGACTACTCGATCGACAGCTACGTCCCGCACGTGGTTGCCGGTGCGAAGTTCACGCAGGGCTGGGGCGGCATCGGCATCGTTGGCGGCTACGACAGCATCCATGAGAACTGGGCTGTCAAGGCGCGCTTGGACATCAAGGCTACCGAAGCCCTGTCGTTCTTCTTGATGGGCGGCTGGGGTGACGATGACGCCGATGAGGTGGTCGGTGTCGATCCGGATACGGGTCTCCTGATCATCGGCGAGACTGGCGCCAACTTCTACAAGCCTTGGGGCGGCGAGTGGGCGATCTGGGGCGGCATGACCGCGCAGGTCTCCGAGAAGGCCGTCATGAACCTGCAGCTCGGCTATGACGACTCGGAGCAGTTCGGCGCTTCGTTGAACGTCCAGTACGAACTGGTCCCGGGCTTCCGGATCACGCCTGAAATCGACTACTACGACAACGGCGACGATGACGCATTCGGCGGCATCATCCGCTTCCAGCGCAGCTTCTGATCGGCTGAGCTGATCGTTCGTGAAAACCCGGCGGGCAACCGCCGGGTTTTTCGTTTATCAACGGGGTGGGATTGGGCTCGGTGACCAAGGCCCCGAATGCGCGGATGCTGCATTGGGCGATTGGCGCGGCGGTCCGCCGGATCGTACTTTACCTTGATCTGGTGTTGGCGAACCGGAGAGCGCCTCCCAACGGGACTGTGCAGGATAGCTCTTCGACTTTCGGTCAGCGGCGCTCCGCCCGATCGAAGAAAGCGGCGATCCGCTCAGGCAGGTCGCCGCTCTCCAGAAAGGGCGCGTGCCCCTGGCCCTCGACTGTGATCGTCTCCATCTGAGGGCTGCGTTTCGCCATTTCCGCAAGAGTCGATTCGGACAGAAGCGTCGAATTGGCGCCGCGTATCGCCAGGACCGGCCTGCCGGCGAGTGCATCGAACTCCTTCCAGAGCTGCGGGAGGGGCTGGTCGGGATCGCCCGAGGTCAGGGTCTTGACGAGTTCCGGGTCGAAATCCGGCACCGGCAGGCCATGCTCGATTCGGTAGAGCGCGTCTCCCATTGCCGCCCAGTCCTCGTCGGCGAGAGCAGGGAAGGCGTGCCCATGGATCTTCTTCTGGGCCTCGATAGCTTCGGCAAGCGATTGGAGACGCACCTGATTGTCGAGATAGTTTCGGATCGCTTCGAGGCCCTGGCGCTCAACGACGGGTCCGATATCGTTGAGGACCGCCGCTGCGATCACCTGCGGCTTGAACGCCGCCATGACCTGCACAATCAGGCCGCCTCGCGAGGTGCCGATGAAGAGCGCGCGGTGAATGTTCAGCGCGTCGAGACCCAGCAGGATGTCTGCCAGTTCCGCGCCCACGGTATAATTCTGCCAGTTCGGATCGTACGCCGACAGTCCGCGGCCGCGATAGTCGAACGCGACGACCCGGCGCGGAACCGGAGCCTGCTGCGACAGAAACCGGGCCAGGCGGTGGAAATCCCGCGCGTTGCGCGTCAGTCCGGGCAGGCACACGACCGGAAGCCGGCCTTTCCGGTCCTTTCCATAGACGCGGGCGTGAAGTCTCAGCCCGTCCGCCGATTCATAGAAGAAGTCGCTGAATTCGGTGGTTTCGGACATGGCGGACATCGCTCCTCGTGCGGCTTGGCCGCGCACCCGGCGTCATGGGTACGCGAGCGACGAGAGCCGATCAAGCTCTGCCGCGGCGAGGAGGCATGCCGCGCCTATTGCCGTCCATGCACCAGATCTCCGACGATATTGAACTGTCCCGTCAGTCGCATCTTGTAGACCTGATAATTCTCCATGACGCGTTGCACGTAGCCGCGCGTTTCCGTGAAGGGAATTCTCTCGATCCAGTCTACGACCGTATCGATGTCCTTGCCGCGAGGATCGCCGTAGCGCTTGATCCACTGCGACGCACGGGAGGGGCCGGCATTGTACCCGGCGAAAGTGAGGATGTAGGAGCCGTCGAAGCGCTCGAGCTGCTCGCCGAGGAAGGCGGCCCCGAGCGTCGCATTATAGCCGGCGTCGGTTGTCAGCCGCGCCTTGGAGAAGGGCAGGCCGTTCCGCTCCGCCATGTCCTTGGCTGTACCGGGCAGGAGTTGCAGCAGCCCCAGCGCGCCGGCTTTCGAGACCGCGCCGATGTTGAATTCGCTCTCCTGCCGCGCGATCGCATAGGCGAGGGCCTTGCCCGCGTCCTTGATGTCGGCGGAGGGCGGGATCACCCCGACCGGATGCGCGAGTCCGCCGATATCGATGCCACGGCGCGCGGCAGCTTTGGCAAGCCGCAGCGAAAAGAAATGGTTGCCGCGCTTCTCTGCCTTGGCGGTCAACAGCGCCATTTCGCCGGCGCTCGTCAGCTGGACGGCGAGGTCGCGGTAGAGCCGGTCGGCGAGACCTGCATGGCCGGCTGCCTCGAGACGAGCGATCGCCTGGACCGATTCGCGGCGCGCAAAGCTCCGGAGGTCGGACGCGCTGGGCTCGGGGTTGGGCACGTTGATGATGGAGAGGCCGATTCTTTGGGCCGCCAACTGTCCATAGAAGGCCGTGCCGTAGCCGGCGGCCTTCCGATAGTAGGTTTTTGCATCGCCGGGCGCGCCTGCTTCCGCGGCACGCCCCATCCAATAATAGGCGCGCGAGGACGAGATTGGCCCGTCCGCGATCTCGGCGATCCGGGCGAAATGCCTGGCCGCCTTGACCGGCTCGTTCAGCCCGCGCAGCGCGTACCAGCCGGCATGGAACTCGGCGTCTACCGCATTGCTGGGGTTCTGTGCGGAATGCGAGGCGGCCACGCCATAGGCGCCCTTCACATCGCCAATGTCCATCAATTCACGCGAAAGCACGCGGCGCTCGATCCACCACGCGTCCGGGTCGACCAGGCTTTCGCCATCCTTGGGCGCCTTCGCCATGGCTGCGGCGGCCTTGGCGAACTGCTCCGCGCGCCGCAAGAGTCTGGCCTCAGCAAAATAGAAGCCGGCCGATCTCTGGTCGGCGGGCACGGCGGCGAGCAGCTTTGCCGCGCCTTTTTCTCCGCGCAGCACGGCCGCCCATGCTTTCTGCAGTTGCTCCGCGCCCGCGCGTGGCGCAACGCGCTCGGCGGAGCGGATCCGCTCGGCATAGAGCATCCGCTCCATGCGGAACCGATGATCCGATTTAGTGAGGAGTTCGCCGAACTCCTTGAGGATTGCGGCCTCGTCTCGCGCTTCGAGCTTTTCCGTGCGCCAGAACGGACCGATCACCTTCTGCGCTGCCGTCCGGTCGTCGAGGGCGAGGTGGGCGCGCGCAAGGGCTCTCGCGCCTTCGGCTGTTTGTGGCGGCATGCTTCCGAGCGTTTCGAGCACCACGTTCGGCGGGGGATTCTCCCTGAAGAGCGCCCGCTCGCCGTTCCTGCGCAGCATGTCCACGCCCGGCCAATCATGCAGTGCTCGCGCGGCCCCCGCGATCTCATGGCTGGCGAGGCCTCCGCCGATCGCGATGGCCCACGTCATGATGTGGTGATCGAGAGATCCTTCGATCAGCGCTTCGCGCGCGGTCCAGGCTGTCCGCACGTCGCCTACTGCGAGGGCGTCCAGGCCGCGCTTCAGCTCGGCCATGCTGACTGCGCCGGCATCCTCCATGAAGGCGGGTGCGCGCGGGATCGATGCGGTGGTGATGATGTCGAGACGTCCGGTCTTCTCGGTGCTGGGGGGCGTGCCGGGGAAGGTAGCCACCTTCGCGGCGCCGGGCACCTTGGAAGCGCCGGACACCGCTGGCGTGCCGGCAGGTACGAGGAGCGAGAGCGCCGCGATCAGCACGAGGCGGCTGCACCACTGGACTGACATCAACAATTTCCCCTTCCAGTCACAATACACGGCTGAGCGGGTATGCGACAGCCTATGGGCAGCCGGTGAAGAGCGGGTTAACGATTGGTTGATCCGATCCATAGATTGTCGCTTTTCGGGGAACCGCCGTTTATTGCGGGCTTGAAGTGTCAAGACTATGGTGCGCGGCTTCGCCTTCCGTTAGAAGGCGCGATTCAAGACAATACGCCCTGCGGAATGGGGCCATGGAGTTCGCGAGAAGATGCTCAGAGGGTCGTTGACTGCGCTTGTGACGCCTTTCACGAATGGCGGCGCATTCGACGAGAAAACCTTTCGGGCTTTCGTCGAATGGCAGATCGCGGAAGGTACTACGGGCCTTGTTCCCGTAGGTACGACCGGTGAATCCCCAACGCTCTCGCATGACGAGCATCGCGCTGTGGTGAAGACCTGTGTCGAAGTGGCGAAGGGGAGGGTCCCCGTTGTCGCCGGCGCCGGCTCCAACAATACCGCGGAGGCGGTCGGCCTAGTCGAATATGCGGAGAAGGTCGGCGCCGACGCCGTGCTGGTGGTGACGCCCTACTACAACAAGCCGACCCAGCGCGGTCTCTATGCCCATTTCGCGGCGGTCGCCAAGGCGACCAGCCTGCCGATCATCATCTATAACATCCCGCCGCGCTCGGTCGTTGACATGACGCCGGAGACGATGGGCCGGTTGGCTCACGACTTCAAGAACATCGTCGGCGTCAAGGACGCCACCGGCAAGGTCGAGCGGGTCTCCGAGCAGCGCATGACCTGCGGCAAGGATTTCATCCAGCTCTCCGGCGAGGACGCTTCGGCGCTCGGCTTCAACGCGCACGGCGGCGTCGGCTGCATTTCGGTGACGGCGAATGTCGCGCCGCGCCTGTGCGCGGAATTCCAGGAAGCCACGCTTCGCAACGACAAGGAGCGCGCGCTGGAACTGCAGGACCGCCTGATGCCGCTGCACAAGGCGATCTTCATTGAGCCCGGGCTTGCTGGCGCCAAGTACGCGCTGTCGAAGCTGGGCAAGGTCGAGAACATTGTGCGCTCGCCGCTCACCACGATCGAGGCGTCGACCGCCGAGAAGATCGATGCGGCGATGCAGCACGCGGGATTGATAAACTAGGCGCAAACCGCCTATCTACCCAGCATGGCTCCCGGCAAGAAATCCGATCCGAACAACAAGGTCGCTGCGGAAAACCGCAAGGCGCGCTTTGCATATGAGGTGCTCGACACGCTCGAGACCGGCCTTGTGCTGACCGGCACCGAGGTGAAGTCACTGCGGCAGGGGCACGCCAACATCCAGGAGTCCTATGCCTCTCTGGAGGATGGCGAGATCTGGCTCATCAACTCCTATGTGCCTGAATATCTGCAGGGTAACCGCTTCAACCACGAGCCGCGCCGACGCAGGAAGCTGTTGCTGAAAAAGCGCGAGATGGCGCGCCTTGGGCAGGCAGTCGACCGCGAAGGCATGACCATGGTGCCGCTCAAGATCTACTTCAACGATCGCGGCCGCGCCAAGCTGCTGCTCGCCATCGCGCGTGGCAAGAAGCTGCACGACAAGCGCGAGAGCGAAAAGCAGCGCGATTGGGCGCGGGAGAAGGGGCGGTTGCTGAAGGAGCGCGGCTAGGAGCCTGCCCCAGCGCACGCAACCTTCGGAATCCACCGCTTCGTATGCCTGCGATGGCTTGATGCCTGGACGGCCTTGACGCCGGTAAGTTCTTCGGAGGCCAGGACGCCCCACCTTCCCAAACCCGCCGAAGCGGATGTTCAGGTTCCCGCCGTCGCCCCCTCTGCGGCCGCCTATTGCCTCCGTCGGTCCAGAGGCAAGTCTTGGTCAGGTGCGGTCCGGTCTGTCACGCGAATAGGCTTGCTTTCGACCAAGCGCTCCCGCCATCGCGAACGCGACGAGAACGAGTGGAAGGCCAAGCCCGAATGCCCACCTTATGCCCCAGTGCTCCGCGACGAAGCCGAGCAGGGGCGGGCCGAGCAGGAAGATGACGAAGGAAATCTGCGCCAGCGCCGCCACATTGATGGCCGAAGGTCGGTCCGTACGCTGCGCGGCGGCGGAGATGGCGAGAGGGAAGATGGCGCTGCTGCCGATCCCGAGCAGCGCAAATCCTAGCAGCGAAAGCGCCGGCGTATGGGAGAAGAACACCAGCAGGATGCCCGCCGTGAGCACGCTCAACAGGAAGCGAGCGACCCGGCTTGGCGAGTAGCGGTCCACGAACCGGTCGGCGAAGAAGCGCGAGGTCGCCTGGGTCAGCGCGAACAGGGCGACCGCAAAACCGGACCAGAACGGTCCCGCGCTGTAAACGTCCCTCATATAGATGGCGGACCAGTCCATGCTGGCGCCTTCCATCAGCATCGCGCCGAGTGTCACCACAACCAGGATGAGGATCGCGGCGCTGGGCCGTGCCACGAGCGGTAGGGTCTCGCCCTTTGACTCCGCACGGTGGGGAGCGGGTTCATAGTTGCCGAAGATCAAGGCTGCGCCGAGCAGGCAGATCGGCACGACGAGCGCGAGGTGGACCTGCGGCGACAGTCCAAGTTGCGCCAGGCCCGATCCGAACAGGCCTGCTCCGAAGAAGCCGAAGCTCCAGAAAGAATGGGCGCGGTTCATGATGCGGCGGCCGATCAGATGCTCTGTGCGATCGGCCTCGACATTTAGCGCGACCTCGATGGTTCCGACCATGAGCCCCACCGGGATGAGCAGAAGAAAAAAGATCAGCGGCCCGGGCGCGTGCACGGCAAGGGCATAACCAAGGCTCATCAAGGGAATTGTGGTCAGGAGCGCGGCGCGGTAGCCGATCCTTTCGAGGATCGGGGCAGCGAAGGTCAGTGCCGCCAGGGTCCCGACCGGCGTGCCGATCAGCCCGAGGCCAAGCGCTCCCTCCTCGATACCCATTGACGCCTGGATATCGGGCAGACGGGGAAAGATGTTTCCCAGGCCAAACGAATAAATGCCGAAACCGGCATAGATCCGGTTGGCGGGACTCATTGTCAGGCCGATGTTCATTCGTGCAGGTCCGCAATGCGATCCGAAGCAGGGAACTGCTCGGCCGCCTGTGATCGTCTGCTGTTGCGTAGCGCTCGCAGCAGAGAACTGCAACGCACGGGATGATATGGACGGAGAGGCGGTCGCCGCGCGACCGCCTGTTGCCCGGCAGGAGAGGGAGCCGTGGATGCGGCGTTCCAGCGGTGTCGCGGTTCAGCGGCGCCAGAACGGCTTGGCGAGCTCGGCGTCAACCTCGGCCATGGTGAAGCCCATCTTCTGGATGAGCTCAGGAGCTTCGCTGGCAAGGCGAGCGAGTTCCCGACGAGCGCGGATGCGCTCTTCCCAAGTGTAGATGACGCGCCCCATCGCGCCCTTGTCGTAGAGGCCGTCGGGCGCGTCCTCGCCGCTCGGGCTCCTATGCACCGCACGATGGAAATGGAATACGGTCAGCACGGAGATCATCGCGCTCTCCCATGAATGCGGCACTTCCCTAAGCGGCAAGGGAATGCAGGAATGCAGGTGGACCTGGCGCCGCTTCCGCTCAGAGTAGATCGCTCATTTCGGCGCGCGCATATGTGGGATTTCGCACGAGGGCGCGTGGAATTCGTTCTGACGCGGCTTGGCGTCTGATGTCGGGGCGTTCTTTGGTGCTCGTGAGCTGATCGGCCCGGTCACCGCGGCAACTCATGCTCCAGGAACGCGGCGATCTTCTCGAACACGCCGACAAACATCGCCTCCGTCAACACGCCGGTGTTCGTGTTGTAGCGCGAGCAGTGGTAGCTGGAGAAGAGCGTGAGCGCGCCGATCCTGTGTTCGCCGGCGTGCTTGAACGGGTGGGCCGCCACGCGTCCACCCAGTGCGCGTACGGTCGACTGGTGCGCGATGGCGCCGAGCGCCAGCACTGCTTCAAGCCGTGGAAACCGATTGATGGTTGCCGAAAGAAACCGCCGGCAGGTCGTGATCTCGGCGCCGGTCGGCTTGTTCTCCGGCGGAACGCAGCGAACTGCATTGGTGATCGCCGTATCGATCAGTTCCAGCCCGTCGTCGGGCCTCGCCTGGAACACGCCGCGCGCGAAGCCGAAGCGGACGAGCGTCGAGTAGAGGAGATCGCCCGCATAGTCGCCGGTGAAGGGCCGGCCGGTACGGTTGGCGCCGCGCAGTCCGGGCGCCAGTCCCACGATCAGCAGGCGTGCGTTGCTGTCGCCGCCGACGGGCAGGAAGGTCGGCACCGGCCCGTTGAACCAGTCGGGCTCCCTGTCGCGCCATCCGGCGATGAAATCATGAAGGCGGGGGCAGAGCGGGCAGTCGTGGCCGGGCTCCGTGACATGCGGCGCAAGCAACTGCGTCAAACCTCGTCGTCGTTTTCCTGGGGCTCGGGACGTCGCACTGGCCGCTCCGATGGATCGCGGCCGATCTCGGCCTTTAGCGACATGAGGTCAATGAAATAATCCGCCTGCCGTCTGAGGTCGTCGGAGATCATCGGCGGCTGCGACGCCATGGTGGAGACGACGCTGACCTTGCGTCCGCGCCGCTGCAGCGCATCCACCAGGGTGCGGAAGTCGCCGTCGCCGGAGAAAATGACGTAGTGATCGACGACGTCCGCCAGCTCCAGCGCGTCGATCGTCAGTTCGATGTCCATGTTGCCCTTTATCTTGCGGCGACCGGACGCGTCGGTGAATTCTTTTGCTGGCTTGGTGACGACCTTGTATCCGTTGTAGTCCAGCCAGTCTATCAGCGGGCGTATCGATGAATATTCCTGATCCTCTACAAGCGCGGTATAATAATAGGCGCGAAGTAGATAGCCTTTTTTCTGAAAGCTTCCCAGGAGCTTGCGGTAATCTATGTCGAAGCCAAGCGAGCGTGATGTTGCGTAAAGATTTGCTCCGTCGATGAAAAGGGCGATCTTTTCACGTGGATCAAACATGTCGGTAGTCCCTGAATGTAATGATCTCAAACAGTCCAGTGTGAAACGTACGGCCAGCGTCTACGGTTTCACGCCGTAATCGATTTGATGTCAACGATAGATCAGATAGCGTTCTTCCTTATTCCCGCAACCCACATGCAAGGTGACGCAAGGAAATGTGAAGAGGAGGGGCTAGGCTCGCCGATCCGCGAGCTCCGCGTCCCTATGCCCAAATTGCTTGAAATCTGGAGTGCTTCAGTTTATGGAGCACGCAAGTTTTCCGACACATCCAAGCGTGAAAGGGGCAATCAGTGGCCCGCGTTACTGTTGAAGACTGCATCGATAAGGTCGACAACCGCTTCGAACTCGTCCTGCTCGCCAGCCATCGTGCGCGGCAGATTTCGCAGGGCGCCTCGATCATGGTGGATCGCGACAACGACAAGAATCCGGTCGTCGCCCTGCGCGAGATTGCCGACGAGGTCCTGTCGCCAGGCGACCTCAAGGAAGATCTGATCCACTCCCTCCAGAAGCACGTCGAGGTTGACGAGCCCGAGGCGCCGGAGGCCCCCGAGGTTGCGGACAAGACGGTGCCGGCCGTCGCCAGCGCCGTCGACGAGGACGAAGACAGCAACATCACCTTCGACCGGATGTCGGAGGAAGATCTGCTCGCCGGCATCGAGGGCCTTGTGCCGCCGGAAAAGAGCGACGACTTCTGATTTGCGAAACGCGTTCAGCCACTTCCGTGGCGGCGCGATTCATGTCTAATTGCTTCAAGCGCTGCGTCATTGACGCGGCGCTTGATTTCTTTGTGCTTCCGGGATTTCGCCTATGATGCGTCAGTACGAGCTTGTCGAGCGCGTCCAGCGCTACAAGCCTGACGCAAACGAAGCCTTGTTGAACAAGGCCTATGTGTACGCCATGCAGAAGCATGGCCACCAGCGCCGTGCTTCGGGAGATCCCTATTTCTCCCACCCGCTGGAGGTGGCGGCGATCCTCACCGACATGCACATGGATGAGGCGACGATTGCGGTTGCCCTGCTGCATGACACGATCGAGGACACGACGGCGACGCGTCAGGAGATCGACGAACTGTTCGGACCGGACCTCGGGCGTCTGGTCGAAGGCCTGACCAAGCTGAAGAAGCTCGATCTGGTCTCCAAAAAGGCCGAGCAGGCTGAGAACCTGAGAAAACTGCTTCTGGCGATCGCCGAGGACGTGCGGGTGCTTCTGGTCAAGCTTGCCGACCGCCTCCACAACATGCGCACGATGGACCACATGCCTGAGAGCAAGCGGTTGCGCATCGCCGAAGAGACAATGGACATCTATGCGCCGCTGGCCGGGCGCATGGGCATGCAGGGCGTGCGCGAGGAGTTGGAAGACCTCTCCTTCCGCTACATCAATCCGGAAGCCTACAAAACGGTGACCGCGCGCCTGGCAGAGGTCGTCGAGCGGAATCGCGGCGTCATCGAGGATATCGAGAAGACGCTGACGAAGCTGTTCGAGAAATACTCCATCAACGCTACGGTCAAGAGTCGCCAGAAGAAGCCCTGGTCTGTCTTCCGCAAGATGGAGACCAAGGCGCTTTCCTTCGAGCAACTGTCGGACATTTTCGGCTTCCGCGTCCTGGTCGATACTGTGGAGGACTGCTACCGCGCGCTGGGCGCCATCCATACCTCCTGGTCCATGGTCCCCGGTCGCTTCAAGGATTACATCTCGACGCCGAAGCAGAACGACTACCGGTCGATCCACACCACCATCGTCGGTCCGTCGAACCAGCGCGTCGAACTCCAGATCCGAACGCGAAGCATGCATAACGTCGCCGAATACGGCGTGGCGGCCCATGCGCTCTACAAGGACGGTAGCCAGTCCGGCAACGGATCGAGCCATGCCTTGTCGAAGGACACCAACGCCTATGCCTGGCTCCGGCGCACGATCGAGCAGCTGGCCGAAGGCGATAACCCGGAAGACTTCCTCGAAAACACCAAGCTTGAACTTTTCCAGGACCAGGTCTTCTGCTTCACGCCGAAGGGAAGGCTGATCGCGCTGCCACGTGGCGCCACCCCGATCGATTTTGCGTACGCCGTGCATACAGATGTCGGCGACACCTGCGTCGGGGCCAAGGTCAACGGCCGCACTATGCCGCTGATGACCGAGCTAAAAAATGGCGACGAGGTCGAGATCATCCGCTCGAACGCCCAAACGCCGCCCGCCGCGTGGGAGTCCATCGTCGTTACCGGCAAGGCGCGCGCTGCGATCCGGCGGGCGACCAAGAATGCGGTCCGCAAGCAATATTCCGGTCTGGGCCTGCGCATCCTGGAGCGCGCATTCGAGCGCGCCGGAAAGGTTTTCCAGAAGGAGAAGCTGAAGCCTGTCCTGCCGCGCCTTGCGCGCAAGGACGTCGAGGACGTGCTGGCCTCGGTGGGGCGCGGCGAGCTTGCGTCCGCCGATGTGCTGAAGGCGATGTTCCCCGACTATAAGGATGAGCGCGTCACGTCCGCTCCGCAGAAGCCGCGCGAGGAGGGGTGGTTCAACCTGCGCAACGCCGCCGGCATGCTGTTCCAAATTCCCGGCCGTTCATCGCGCCGCCAGAGGAGCGAGCGCAAGGGGGAGGGCGCGGTGCCGATCCGCGGCGTGCGTGGAGACCTCCCGGTGAAGTTTGCACCCGAAGGCGCTGTGCCCGGCGACCGTATTGTCGGCATCCTGCAGCCGGGCGCGGGCATCACCATCTACCCCATCCAGTCGCCTTCGCTCACGGCGTTCGACGATCAGCCGGAGCGCTGGGTCGACGTGCGCTGGGATATCGACGAGGGCATGAAGGAGCGGTTCCCGGCTCGCATTTCGGTGTCGGCCATCAACGCTCCCGGTTCGCTTGCCGAAATAGCGCAGGTCGTCGCGACTAACGACGCCAACATTCATATGCTGTCGATGGTCAGAACGGCGCCCGACTTCACCGAGATGCTGATCGACCTCGAAGTGTGGGACCTGAAGCATCTCAACCGGCTGCTCTCGCAGCTGAAGGACAGTTCGGCCGTCAGCGGCGTGCGCCGCGTGAATGGCTGAGGTCAAACGCAGGCATAGAGGTAGAATGAACACCAACGAAGTCCTCGACGTCTTCCGCTCCGCCGGCGCGGTGCTGGAGGGACATTTCATCCTGACGTCGGGCTTGCGCAGTCCGGTCTTCCTGCAGAAGGCGCGGGTCTTCATGCATGCCGACAAGACCGAGCGGCTGTGCAAGGCGCTGGCCGCGAAGATCCGGCAGGACGTCCCGGGCCAGATCGACTTTGTCGTCGGTCCGGCGATCGGCGGCCTGATTCCTGCCTACGAGACGTCACGCCACCTCGGCGTTCCCGCCATCTGGGTCGAGCGCGAAGCGGGCGAGTTTCAGCTCCGCCGCTTCGAGATCGAGAAGGGGGCGCGCGTCGTCATCGTCGAGGACATTGTCACCACCGGCCTGTCGATCCGCGAAACCATCGACTGTTTGCGCAAGCTTGGCGCGGAGGTCATTGCCGCTGCGTGCATCATCGACCGTTCGGCCGGCAAATCCGACGTGGGTGTCCCGTTGATTGCGCTCGCCGAGTACGAGGTGCCGGCCTACCCGGCCGACCGGCTTCCGCCCGAACTGGCGGCCATTCCGCCCGTCAAGCCGGGCAGCCGCAACATCTGAAGGAGCCACCCTGGTGATCCTTGGAATTGGCAGCGATCTGATCGACATCCGTCGCATCGAAAAGGCGCTCGAGCGCCACGGCGAGCGTTTTCTGGCACGCGTCTACACACCGGTCGAGCGCGCCAAATCGGATCGCCGGGCCCAGCGTGCGGCTTCCTACGCAAAACGCTTCGCGGCCAAGGAGGCCTGCGCCAAGGCGCTGGGCACCGGCATGTCGGACGGGGTGTTCTGGCGCGAAATGGGTGTCGTCAATCTGCCCGGCGGAAAGCCCACCATGCACCTGACCGGCGGAGCGGCGGCGCGGCTTGAAAGGATGCTGCCGGCAAAGCATCGGGCAGTCATCCACCTCACCATTACCGATGATTTTCCCTTGGCGCAGGCCTTCGTCATCATCGAGGCGCTTGCGGTCGAACAATAGCCATCATCGTCTGAAACGAGCGAGAAACAGCCATCATCGTCCGAACAACCCCGCGGCAAAGCGCGCGAGGCCGTTGCCCGGAATCGACCGAGCCGCTAAGACGAAGCCCATCGGAAAACGAGGAAGACATGAGCGTGGCCGAAAAGACCCGGAAGAAGGCCGGCGGACTTGGCGAGACAGTCAGCGTCATCGTGCAGGCGCTGCTGCTCGCCCTCGTGATCCGCACCTTCCTGTTCCAGCCGTTCTCGATCCCCTCAGGTTCGATGCGGCCGACGCTTCTGGAGGGCGACTATCTGTTCGTCACCAAGTGGGCCTACGGCTACTCGCGTCACTCGCTGCCGTTCTCGCCGAACATCTTCTCGGGACGCATCTGGGGAGGCGAGCCCGAGCGGGGCGAAGTCGTCGTCTTCAAGTATCCCCCGAATCCCTCGCTCGACTACATCAAGCGCGTCATCGGCCTGCCTGGAGATCGCATTCAGATGCGCGGCGGCCAGTTGTACATCAACGGAGCGCCGGTGCAGCGCGAGAAGGTGGGCCAGATCGAGGATCCGGATGTGACCGAGATGGATCGCCCGGTCGACGTCTATCGCGAGACGCTGCCGAACGGCGTCAGCTACGACACGCTGGATCTCTCGCCGAACGGAATCGGCGACGACACGCGCGAGTTCATCGTGCCCGAAGGCCACTACTTCATGATGGGCGACAATCGCGACAACTCCACCGACAGCCGCTTCGCAGTTGGCTTCGTGCCCTATGAAAACCTTGTTGGACGCGCCAATATCATCTTCTTCTCGATCGCCGGCGGCGCCAGCCCGCTGGAGATCTGGAAGTGGCCGACCGAGATGCGGCCGACGCGTTTGTTCAACTTCGTGAACTGATGCCGCTCAAGCGACCCAAAGGAGATGCGCTGGCTGCGATAATCGCGGAGCGCACCGGCTACGCGTTCCACGATGTTGCGCTGCTGCAGCGTGCGCTGACGCATTCGAGCGTCCGCGGGAAGGTCGGCGCCGACAACGAGCGACTGGAGTTCCTGGGCGACCGGGTGCTCGCGCTGGTGGTCGCCGAGATGCTGTTCAGGCGGCATCCCGAGGCGACACAGGGAGAGCTCGCGGTGCGGCTGAGTTCTCTGGTGAGCGGCGACTCCTGCGCCGAGGTGGCCGAGGAGATCGGCATGACCGAGTTCATTCACGCCGACGCCGCGGTGCGAGGGGTGAATGGACGCAAGGCCAAGAACGTGCGCGCCGACGCCATGGAGGCGCTGATCGCGGCGGTCTATCTCGACAGTGGGCTTGAGCCCGCCCGGGCTTTCATCCTGCGCTTCTGGGAAAAGCGCGCGCAGACGGTGGGGCGCGCCGTGCGCGATCCGAAGACCATGCTGCAGGAGTGGCTTGCGCAGAAGGACAGCGCGCGCCCAACCTATGCGATCATCGGACGCGAGGGACCGGATCACGAGCCGGTCTTCACCGTCGAGGTGCAGGCGCCGGGCTTCGACGCCTCCGTCGCTACGGGGAGGTCGCGTCAGGCGGCCGAGCAGGCGGCAGCGGCTGCGTTCCTTGCCCGCGAGGGCGTCACCGACAATGCGGATGCTGCGGCATGACTGAACAACCCACTGAAACGCGCTCGGGCTTCGTGGCGCTGCTTGGCGCGCCGAACGCCGGCAAGTCGACGCTGGTCAACCAGCTCGTCGGCGCGAAGGTATCCATCGTCACCCACAAGGTGCAGACCACGCGCGCGATCGTGCGCGGCATTGCCACCCATCACAACGCGCAGATCGTCTTCGTTGACACGCCTGGCGTCTTCAAGCCGAAACGGCGGCTCGACGAGGCGATGGTGACGACCGCATGGGGCGGCGCCAAGGACGCCGACGTCGTGCTCGTCCTCATCGACGCGGAGCGCGGCATCAAGGGCGACGCCGAAGCGCTTCTCGAAAAACTCGAAACCGTCAGACAGCCGAAGATCCTGGTGCTGAACAAGATCGACTGCGTCAACCGGGAAGTGCTTCTCGGCCTGACGGCCGAGGCAAACCAGCGTGTCGCCTTCGAGCGAACCTTCATGGTCTCCGCGCTGACGGGCTCCGGCTGCCAGGATATCCTGGACTATCTCGGCCAGACTTTGCCTGCCGGCCCTTGGTACTATCCGGAGGATCAGATCTCCGACCTCCCCATGCGCCAGCTCGCCGCCGAGATCACCCGCGAGAAGCTCTTTCTGAGGCTGCATCAGGAGCTGCCCTATTCTTCCCACGTCGAGACGGAAAGGTGGGAGGAGAAGAAGGACGGCTCGGTCCGTATCGAGCAGGTGATCTACATCGAGCGGGACAGCCAGAAGAAGATCGTGCTCGGCAAGAAGGGCGAGACCATCCGCGCCATCGGGCAGGCTGCTCGCCAGGAGATTGCGGAGATCCTGGAGCAGAAGGTGCACCTGTTCCTGTTCGTGAAGGTGCGCGAGAACTGGGGCGACGACCCCGAGCGCTATCGCGAGATGGGTCTGCAGTTCCCGACCTGACCCCCTTTGGCGGAGCCGTCCAGCCCGCCGATCAGCTCTCCACTGATCCTCGGCCGCGATTTCGTGGCAGGAATGTCCTCCAGCCCGACCGCGGACTTGCGGGCGCGCACGTCCGATTGTCTTATGGGGCGCGATCGTGGAGGAAAGGCGATGAGCGTCAGGGTTGGAGTGATCGGCGCGGGCAGCATGGGCGCAGGCCACGCCCGCATGCTGAACGGCCAGATTGCCGGGTGCGAGGTTGCTGCAGTGACTGACGCCGACGCCGGCCGCGCACGTGGCCTGGGCGATCAGTTGCGCGGCGCCCGCGTGCTGCCCGACGGCGTTTCGCTCGTTCGCGATGCGAGGGTCGACGCCGTTGTGGTCGCGTCTCCCGATCCGACCCATTATCCGCTCGTCATGGAATGCCTGCGCGCGGGCAAACCGGTCCTCTGCGAGAAGCCTCTAGGAACGACGTCGGCGGAATGCCTGGAGGTGGTGGAAGCCGAAATCAAGCTCGGCAGGCGCCTCGTGCAGGTAGGCTTCATGCGTCGCTTCGATCCCGGCTACGAAGCCATGAAGGCGGCTGTCGACGACCGGCGGCTCGGCGCGCCGCTCTTCCTGCATTGCATCCACCGCAACGCGGTTGCCGCCTCCTACACCACCTCGGACATGATCATCCTCAACACTGCGGTGCACGAACTCGACGCCGCGCGGTTCCTGCTCGGCGAGGAGTTTGTCGACGCGACCGTGCGCGCCGGCCGCGCGACGTCAGCGGCGCCCGACCGGCGTCCGCAGTTCCTGGTGCTGGAGACGGCATCCGGCGTGATCGTCGACATCGAGGCTTTTGTGGACGCGCAATACGGCTACGACGTGCGCGCCGAACTCGTCTGCGAGAAGGGCGCAATGTCGCTCGGTCAGACGTCGCCGGTCCATTCATATGCCTCCGGCTCGTCCGGCCATGCGTTGCACCCGGACTGGATCGGCCGCTTCGATGACGCCTACCGGCGCGAGCTGCAGGCATGGGTGAATTCCATCGCCACCCCGGGCAAACCGGTCGGCGCGTCTGCCTGGGACGGCTACGCGTCCACGAAGACAGCTGAAAAATGCCTGGAATCGTACCGCTCGCAGCGCCCCGTTCGCGTCGATGTCGGCGGGCGTCCCTCCTTCTACGACGGAGCGCAAGCGATGAGCTGACGCCAGGAGACGCGCGCCTGGGCCGCTTCGCCGCGCGCAGTC
The DNA here is from genome assembly GCF_028826155.1 of Mesorhizobium shangrilense. Lineage (NCBI taxonomy): Bacteria > Pseudomonadati > Pseudomonadota > Alphaproteobacteria > Hyphomicrobiales > Phyllobacteriaceae > Arvimicrobium > Arvimicrobium flavum. The sequence goes on along the minus strand of NZ_JAQGPN010000001.1, from coordinate 3,646,009 downwards.
CTTGATTTCGTCGCGGATGCGATGAAAGGCTGGCGCATGGAGTGGCGCGACGAAGGAATCGTTCTCGGTACGAGGAAACATGGCGAAACCAGCGCCATCCTCGAAGTGATGACGCGTGCCCATGGACGGCACCTCGGGCTCGTGCGCGGTGGCCGCTCCCGCAAGCAGCAGCCGACGCTGCAGGTGGGCAATTTCGTCGATCTCCTGTGGCGGGCCCGGCTCGACGAGCATATGGGCGTCTTCCAGGTCGAGCCGCTGGAGCTCAATGCCGCACGCCTCTTCGACAGCGCGTCCGGCATCTTCGCCATCCAGACGCTTGCCGCGCATCTGCGCCTCCTGCCGGAGCGGGACCCACACGCCGCGCTCTTCGAGGCGCTGAGGGTGATGATCGCACATCTCGACGAGCCGTCTGCGGCGGGCGAGCTGCTGGTCCGGTTCGAATTGCTGATCCTGGAGGATCTCGGTTTCGGCCTCGATCTCTTGACCTGCGCCGCGACCGGCACGCCCGACGACCTCGCCTATGTCTCTCCGAAGTCGGGCCGCGCCGTCTCGCGTGCAGCCGGTGCGCCGTGGCATGACAAGATGCTCGCACTGCCCGGCTTCCTGCGCGCCGGTTCCGGCATTAGGGCGGATCGGGCAGCCCTTGAGGACGCGTTCCGGCTGACGGGCTTCTTCCTCGACCGAAGCGTCTACGAGCCACGGGGCATCGCCCCGCCGGAGTCCCGGGCCGCATTCCTCGGCGCTCTCGCAAGGCACTTTTCGAAAATCACCGCGCTCGACGGAGACGATGCAGCATGACCGAAGTCGAGCTCTACCCGGGCCGCGTCTCTCCACTGGGCGTCGGCACGATCCCGCATGAGGATCTCGAAAGGTACACCGGCCTCGAGCTGCTCCAGCGCATCGTCGATGGAAAGTATCCGGCGCCGCCGATGGCGGCCGCCCTCAGTTTCGCGCTGACGGAAGTTTCCGAAGGCCGCGCCGTGTTCCGTGGCTTGCCGGGCGTCAATCACCTCAATCCGCTGGGTGCAGTCCACGGTGGATGGGCGGCGACGATCCTCGATTCGTCACTCGGTTGCTGCGTGCAGACGACGCTCGCAAGGGGCGAGGCCTATACGACGGCGGAGTTCAAGGTGAACCTGACGCGACCGATCACGCCGAAGACGGGCGAGGTGATCTGCGAGGGCAGGGTGGTGCATCGGGGGCGCACGCTTGCCGTCTCCGAAGCGACGTTGAAAGACCGCGACGGCAAGTTGTTGGCCTTCGGCACCGAGACATGCTCCATCTTTCCGGCGGCGAACCTCGCGCCGCGGTGATCCGGCCTGCCGCCGGAGAGTGACCGGAGCTGCGCAGGCCGGTGGCCTAATCAGGGATCATTCCGCGGGCGCAAGCTGCACCCTCTCGACCGGCTTTTCGGCAATTGGGAGATGTACGACGGCGGCAAACAGGCCGAGCGCAACGCCGAGCCACCAGACCGGATCGTAGGAACCGAGCCGGTCGTAGAGATAGCCGCCGAGCCAGACGCCGAGGAACGAGCCGATCTGGTGGGAGAAGAAGACGACGCCGCCCAGCATGCCGAGGTGGCGCGTGCCGAACATGATGGCGACCAGGGCGTTGGTCGGCGGCACAGTCGACAGCCAGAGCAGGCCCATCAAGATCGCAAAAACGATGACGGTGAGCGGCGTCTGCGGGAGGAGCAGGAAGGCTGTCACGAGAATCGATCGCGCGAGATAGATGAAGCTCAGGAAGTACGGCTTGGAGTAATGCTGGCCGATGATGCCGGCGCCGAGCGAGCCGATGATGTTGAAGAAGCCGATCAGGGCCAAGGCGATGACGGCATAGCGCGCGTCGATGCCGAGGTCGCCGAGATAGGCCGGGAAATGCGCCGTGATGAAGGCGACCTGGAAGCCGCAGACGAAGAACCCCGAAACGAGCAGCATGTAGCTTCGGTGGGAGAGCGCTTCTCGAAGCGCCTGCGCCGCGGTCTGCTGGAACGTCGCCTGCGCTGCGCTGCCCGAACTGGCGTTGCCGCGCAGCGGAATAGCCAGCGCCGGAATCACCAGCATCATCAGGCCCATGATGATCAGCGAATCATGCCAGCCGAAGGCCGAGATCAGCCCTTGGCCCAGCGGTGCAAAGATGAACATGCCGGCCGAGCCCGCCGCGGTGCCCAGTCCGAAGACGAAGCTGCGGCGCTCGGCGGCGACGTTGCGGGCAAAGGCGGCGAGCACGATGCCGAAGGAGCCCGCGGCCACGCCCAGCCCGACGAGCAGACCGCCGCCAAGATGCAGTATTCCGGGCGTTGGCGACCATGCCATCAGGACCAGGCCCGCCGCATAGATGATGCCAGAGAGCGCCAGCACGCGCCATGTGCCGTATTTGTCGGCCAGCGCCCCGAAAATGGGCGTGCCAAGACCCCAGGCGAGGTTCTGGATCGCCATGGCAAGGCCGAACGTGGTGCGGTCCCATCCCTTTTCGGCAAGCATCGGCAGCTGGAAGAAGCCCATGGCCGACCGCGGACCAAATGTCAGCGCGGCGATCAGGCAACCGCAGATGATGATGAGCCAGGGTAGCGTGCCGGCTGTGCGGGGAGTAGCGGGGGCGGTTGCCATCCGGGCGTTCCTTGTGAAAAATGGCGGGATAGTATCGAGAACGATCGACGAGACAAACGAATTGATCTGGCCCATGGGTCAATTTCGTTGATCTTTCCCGGGGAATAAATTCTGCTCGGCGGGCGTTGAACGACCGGTATGTGACAAGACACAAATGGACGACAGGAAGTCGGCAATCCTCTCGGAGATACCGCGCCTGCGCCGCTATGCGCGGGCGTTGTTGCGTGAGCGCGACAAGGCCGACGACCTGGTTCAGGACACGCTCGAGCGGGCTTTGGGCCGCATGGACAATTGGCGTACGGGCGAAAACCCGCGCCGGTGGCTGTTTACGATTATGCATCATTTATTCGTCGACCAGATGAGGAAGGTGTCGCGCCGGGGCGAGCAGGCGATGCTGCCGCTCGATTCCAATGAAGCGCTGGCGCAGCCGGCGACACAGTTCGACAGTGTCGCCACGCTGGACATAATCGACGCCCTGCAGTCCATCTCGCCCGAGCGTCGCGCCGCCCTGCTGATCGTCGGGGTCGAAGGGTTCTCATATGCCGAAGCCGCGAACGTCCTCGGCATTCCCGCCGGCACGCTCATGTCGCGCATCGCGCGCGGTCGGGACGAGCTTCGCGGTCTTCTCGACGACGCGGCCCGCCGTCGCGCCATCAAGGTCGTCGAGAAATGACCAGGCGCGATTTCACCGAGCAGGACGCCCATCTTGCGCTGGACGGTGAGATGCCGCCGGAGGAGCGGGGCAGCTTCGACGCGTGGCTCGAGTCCAATCCCGAGATGAAGGCGCGTAGCGCACGCTTTGCGGCTGATCGCGCCCGCCTGCAGGACGCGCTTGGACCCATCGCGGAAGAAGCGGTGCCAGAGCGCCTACAGCGCCTGCTGGACGCCGATGCGCGGAGGCCGCGCCAGTGGCTGGCGCTTCGTCACCTGGCCGCCGCCGTCCTGATCTTCGCCGCCGGCGCTGCGGCGGGGTACGGGTTCGGCCTCTGGAAGCAGCCGCTCGCCTTGCACGACCGGGCGTTCGCGGAAAACGCCATCCAGGCGCATGTCATGTACGCCGCGGAAAAGCTTCACGTGGTCGAGGTCAAGGCTGACCAGCGCGACCATCTGCTCGGCTGGCTGTCCAAGCGAGTGGGCGTGCATCTGGTGGCGCCGGACCTGTCGCCGCAGGGTTATGATTTGATCGGCGGCCGCCTGCTGCCCGATCAAGGCAAGGCGGCGGCCCAGTTCATGTATCAGAATCCGTCCGGAGAGCGTGTGTCGCTCTATGTCACACGCGAGAAGGGCCGTGCCCAGACCGGCTTCAAGTCCAGGGTGGAGGGGGATACGCGGGCATTCTACTGGATGGACGAGGACTATGGCTGCGCGATCGCGGGTGCGGCGCCGGAGCAGGCGCTGCTTTCCATGGCGGATGCGGCCTACCGTCAGCTGCTCGCGGCGGAGATGCCGAAATAGGGCACCGCCCGCCTCCGGATCCTCCGGTAATCCTCTCTTGCAGTTGACAGCGCGGTGACGCCAGACACAATTCAGCCCGATTCCGGGCGCGAAAGCGCAACGGGGTAGGGACACGACGATTCGCTTGGGTTCGTCGGTCTCAGCGGTTGTTCGATCGAGCATCTCCACGAAAGCATGTCAGCTGCCATCCGCGCCGGCCGCATGACCGATCTCGACGCCCTGCTGGCGATCGAGCATCGCGCCTTTTCGGGCGACCGGATCTCCCGTCGCTCCTTCCGAAGGTTCCTGGAGCGCCACAGCTGCAGCCTTCTGGTCGCCGACTGGGGCGACTGTCTGGTCGGGTACGCGCTCGTGCTGTTTCGCCGCGGAAACGCCGCGGCGCGGCTCTACTCGCTGGCTGCGGATGCATCCCCGCCCATATCGGGCGTCGGACGGCTGCTCCTCGTCGCCGCCGAGCAGGAGGCGCACGCACGTGGCGCATCCGGAATGCGGCTTGAGGTCCGCGCCGACAATGCGCGCGCCATCTCGCTCTACGAGAGGTCCGGCTACCGACGCATCGGACACAAGGCCGACTACTATGCCGATGGCGAAGCGGCGCTGCGCTTTCTTAAACCTCTGGACGGACGAATCGACCGCACATGAGCTGGGTCATCATCACCGGCCGGCAGACCGACCTCAGTCAGGTCGACACGCCGCACAAGATCATCACCAGCCGGGACTACCTGGCGCATCCCGGCCTGTTTAGCGGCCAGCGGCCCAAGGTGATCAACCTGTCCAACCGCTACGACTACCAGAGCCGGGGCTATTATGCCTCGCTGCTGGCGGGGTCCCGCGGCCACAAGGTCATTCCCTCGGTCGAGACCATGATCGACCTGTCGGAGCCGAAGCTCTACGAGAACGCGCTGCCGGAGCTGGAAACCGCCCTGAACAAGTGCCGCAAGGATCTCGGCGGCTCATTTCCGGAGAAGGTCGCCGTCTTCTTCGGCATCGGACCGTCAAAGGCCTGGGACCGCTTCGCCAGGCTGCTCTTCGACTGGTTTCGTGCGCCTGCCCTCGAGGTGACGATCAGCGACAAGGCGGGCTGGGCTTCGATCAGGAGGATCGGCTTCCTGTCCCTGCTGCGGATGACGCCGGACGAGAAGAAGCGATTTCTCGCCGGCCTCGAGACCTACACAAGCCGCGAGTGGCGCGATTCACGGGCGCGGACGCCGGCCCGCTACACCTTCGCGACGCTTGTCGATCCACAAGAGACCCTGCCGCCATCGCCGATCTCCTCGCTGCGTCACTGGTCGCGGATCGCCGAGAAGATGGGGGTCGAGGTCGAGCCGATCGGGCGCAAGGACCTCGCGAAGCTAGCCAACTACGACGCCCTCTTCATTCGAGAGACCACATCGATCTCCAACCACACCTACCGCTTCGCCCGCCGCGCGGAACAGGAAGGCATGCCGGTCATCGATGACCCTCTGTCGATGATCCGGTGCACCAACAAGGTCTATCTCAACGAACTGATGACCTACAACAAGGTTCCCGTTCCCCCGACCGTGATGATTGCGGGTCCATCCGATCTACAACTTGCCGCCGACACTTGGGCTTTCCACTGGTGCTCAAGATCCCGGACAGTTCGTTCTCGCGCGGCGTGAAGAAGGTTTCGAGTCTCGAAGAGCTGAAGACCCTCGCCGCACGCTGGATGGAGGATTCCGACCTGCTGATCGCCCAGAAATTCATCCCGACCGAATTCGACTGGCGCATCGGCGTGCTTGGCGGGCAGCCGCTTTTTGCCGTCCAGTACCTGATGGCGAAGAAGCACTGGCAGATCGTCAACCACAAGGCCAACGGCAAGTGGCAAGAGGGCGGCTTCCGGATCTTCAGGTTGAAGGAATCTCCGCGGGAGGTGATCGATACCGCTGTCCGCGCCGCACGATGCATCGGCGACGGTCTTTACGGCGTTGACCTAAAGGAGACTGCGGACGGTATCTTCGTCATCGAAGTGAACGACAACCCCAATCTCGAGCATGGCTGCGAGGACGGCGGCGAGAAGGACGAGGTGTGGGTCCGGCTCACCCAGTGGTTCCTGGACCGGCTGGAGCGGCAGGGCCGTTGAGCTTTCGCGTCCTCAGCCAGCCTGCCGGGCAACCTGCGACCGCTCGCCCTCGATCTGGTCGAAGCGCCGGGTGAAGGCGCTCTCGGTCAGTTTGACCGGCATCGGCGTCAGGTCGTCCTCGCAGAGCGCTATGCCGGCCGGCCGGCCGAAGAACCTCGTCGCCTCGCTTACCGAGAAACCGGCGAGCAAGGTGGCTTCGAAGTAGGCGGCGACGCGATCAGCGCGCTTGATCTCCTTCCTGAGCCTGTCGCCGACGCGCGCGTCCAGCGAGAAGCGGAGGTGAATCGCCCGTTGCAGCCGCTCCTCGACAAGCTTGTAGCCGCCCCCGACGACCGCTTTGAAGGGGGAGATCATGTCGCCGATCACATATTCGGGCGCGTCGTGGAGCAGTGCGACGAGTCGTTCTTCCGGGGTGGCGTTGGGCCGGCGGCGGCAAAAGATATCTTCCACGAGCAGGGAATGCTGCGCCACCGAAAATGCGTGATCGCCCACGGTCTGCCCGTTCCAACGGGCGACGCGCGCCAGTCCGTGGGCGATATCGCCGATCTCCACGTCCAGCGGCGAGGGATCGAGCAGGTCCAGCCGCCGTCCCGACAGCATCCTCTGCCAGGCGCGGAGCGGCGCGTCTTCGCGTTCAGCCATCAGGCGTCTTCCGCCTTTGCCGCCTGCGGATAGGTGAATTTCGCCCAGGCAGGGATGGAGGGCGACACGGCAACTTCCCCGGCGAGAATGGGCGTGCCGGCATCGAGCGCTTCTTTGATCCGGTCGATGCGGACGATCGCCAGGGCTTTTGCGTCGTCGACGCTGCCAAGCGCGCCCACCTCGCGTCCGTTGGCCGTTATTGGGGTTCCGCTTGCGGGCAGGGGGCTGTCCCCCGTCATGATCAGCGCGCGGCGGCGAGCGGTGCCGCGGTGCTGCATGCGCGACACGACTTCCTGGCCGACATAGCAGCCCTTTCGAAGGCCGATGCCTCCGGTTTCGTCCAGAAGCACATCATGCGGGAAGGCGTCCCCGAGCCCGTAGTCGGTCCCGCTTTCGGCGATCCCATGTTCGATGCGAAGACGCGTCCAGGCGTTTGCATCGTCCGTTGCTTGGGCGCCGGACGCGTAGGTGCGAATCACGCTGACGTCGCGAAAGCGAGTATCGACCACCATCTCGCCCGCTGTCAGAGGACTTGAATCATTTTCTGAGGCGCCGGAATCATTGTCCCAGGAAACGATCACATCGGCTTGATCCAGCTTGGAAACTTCAGCCTTGGCACGCAGCCGGTAGAGGATCAGGCGCCTGACGAGATCGTCCGCCACATCTGCCCGAACATCGATCCGAAGGGCGTTCTCGCCAGCGCGCGATATGAGGAAGTCGAACAGGATCTTGCCCTGGGGCGCGAGCAGCGCGCCTGGTTTCAGATCCTTGTCCTTCAAGGCGTCGAGATCGGTGGTGATCACGTTCTGGAGGAGATGCTCGGCATCTGGGCCGGCGACGTTGATGATGGCGCGATCCGTGAGCCGAACGGTGGGCATGGAATAAGTCCTGCGCTTGCAATGGAGCCGGCCATTACGTAAGCCGCGGCATCTCTGGGAGCAAGGTCATGCCGGAAACCTACGATCTCATCCTGACGGGCGGCACGGTCGTCAATCATGACGGCGCGGGCGTCCGCGACGTCGGCGTCAGAAATGGCCGCATCGCGCGGCTGGGGAATCTCGGGGCGGCGTCTGCCGGCGAGACCATCGACTGCACCGGCCTGCATATCCTGCCCGGCGTCGTCGACAGCCAGGTTCATTTCCGAGAACCCGGCATGGAGCACAAGGAAGACCTGGAGACGGGCTCGCGCGCTGCCGTGCTGGGTGGTGTCACCGCCGTCTTCGAGATGCCGAACACCAACCCCCTGACGACCAGCGAGGATGCGCTCGCGGACAAGGTACGACGTGCGAGCAACCGCATGCATTGCGATTTCGCCTTCTGGGTCGGCGGCACCCGCGACAATGCGCAGGACGTGGCGGAGTTGGAGCGGCTGCCCGGGGCTGCCGGCATCAAGGTTTTCATGGGGTCGTCCACCGGCGATCTGCTGGTCGAGGACGACGAGGGCGTGGCGTCGATCCTGCGCAATACGCGGCGGCGCGCCGCCTTCCACTCAGAAGACGAGTTCCGCCTACGCGAGCGGCTCGGCGAGCGCGTCGAGGGCAATCCGTCGTCGCATCCCGTCTGGCGTGATGAAATCGCGGCGCTTCGGTGCACCGAGCGTCTCGTGCGCATCGCCCGCGAGAGCCGCGCGCGAATCCACGTCCTGCACATCTCCACGGCGGAGGAGATCGCCTTCCTCGAGCGCCACAAGGACGTCGCGAGCTGCGAGGCGACGCCACACCACCTCACGCTGACGGCGGACGACTACGCGGCGCTCGGCAACCTGATCCAGATGAACCCGCCGGTGCGCGCCGCCCGCCACCGCGACGGCATCTGGAGTGGAATTTCGCAAGGCGTCATCGATGTGCTCGGCTCCGACCATGCGCCGCATACGCTGGAGGAGAAGGCAAAGCCGTACCCTGCGTCGCCCTCCGGCATGACTGGCGTGCAGACGCTGGTGCCGATCATGCTCGACCATGTGAATGCCGGCCGCCTGACCATCGAGCGGTTCGTCGACCTGTCGAGCCATGGTCCGCAACGGCTCTTCGGCATGGCGCGAAAGGGCCGCATTGCAGCGGGCTACGACGCGGACTTGACCATCGTGGACCTGAAGCGGCAGGAGGTCATCACCAACGAGCAGGCCGGCTCGCGCGCGGGCTGGACGCCGTATCACGGCCGCAAGGTCACCGGCTGGCCGGTCGGCACGATCATCCGCGGCGCCCGTGTGATGTGGGAAGGCGAAATCGTCACGCCGGGGCAGGGGCAGCCGGTGGCCTTTGCCGAAGCGCTGCAGCCGTAGGCGGCGACACGCCTCGTCCGAGCAAACACAAGGTTAGGATCACCCGCATCAACGAAATCCTAAAGGCCGCCAAACTTTGAGCCTTCAGTCTCCGGCGATGAAGAACGACCACTTGCCGTCGGGCGTGATGCCGACACGGTAGAAGATGTAGGCGCCGTAGGTTTTCATGTCCTCGTAGTCGCCGGCTGTGACAATCTTGAACAGCTCGACGCGTTGCGGAGCGGTCAGGTGGTCAAGCGGAATGGCGAAGAAATACGGCCAGACGTAGAAATCGTTCGCCGTACCTGGCTCCATGTGCACATAACCAGCCGAGAGCACTTCCTCGATGATGGCGAGGATTTCCTGTCCTTGCTCGTCGCCTGACAGTTCCTGCAGATACTTGATCGGGTCGCCGTCGATGCCGCCGAGCGACAGCTGCGTCTGTGCGTCGCCCAAGCCGATCAGCGGACGCAGCTTCTCGATGTCGCCGCTCCTGGCCGCGTCGAGGATCAGGCTTCGCGTCCTCTGAACAGGCTCTGGCAGCGTGCTCAGGTCGTACTGGATTTCGGGAAGCGGCCCGTCGGCCTCCGATCCGGCGTTGTCCGCATCGGGCGCCTGCTGGTCGCCTGGCGTCTGTTCCTGAGCCGGCGCCTGGTCTTCCGGAAACTCGGAGCTGGGCGTGGCCGGGTTGATCGGATCGGGCAGGGGAACCGTTTCGTCAGCCCCAGGGGTAGCCTCGGGCTGGGTGGTCGGCGGCGGGATCTGCTCGCGCTGGATCTCGCTCAGGGAATGAGCCGTCGTCGTGCTGGCCCCGTAGGATGCGATGGCAAGACCGAGGCCGCAGGCAATCGACACCAAGGCGTGCAGGTGATTGCTTTCGCGCCGACTGCGCACATGCAGGTTCATCGATCGCATACTCCGAACTCGCGACTCTCCGATCGAATTCGGACCATACACGATTGAGGGAGGTGTGAGCGTCGCTTAGTGACGCAGACGCTGCGGTTCAAAGTCCCCTGCGATCACTTTTTCCCGCATGCGATCAATCAGCAACAGTGCTGCCCGTTCTCCATTGCTGCGAAGCAACTCGGAGAACGCCGTCGCGAGGGCGGCTTCCGCGACAATTTCCGCCTCGATGCCGGCGCAGATGCTCTCCGCCCAGGCTTCTTCATGGCTTTCGATTGCTGTGAGGCGCTTCTCTTCGCGAACAAGTGCGGCCAGTTCGCTGGCGTTAGGCTCGACACTCATTTTGTCACCCTTCCATGCCCCAGGGTCCCGAATCGGGTCAATTCGAGCGATCCCCTTAATGTCCCATTAACACTTCTAGCACGATCGCGCGCAGGCGCATCCCCGACCTTGGCATAAAAGTTAACAGTGTCCTAATTGCCATAGCGCGTCGCCACGTCTCGCGCCAGAGCCTCGCCTTCCTTCATGTAGCGGCGGATCGACTCGACAGCGGACGACGTGCATGTCGAATAGACGGTCTCGAACGACCGGTAGCCGCGATTGAAGCTGGCAACGAACTTTGCCTTCCTCGCTTCGCTTGGCCGCTCGGTCTCCAGCAGTTGCTCCATCTCCTTGCGCCAGGCGTCGCCCGATTCGCCGCAGAGGTTGCGCAGGTAGTGGAGGGAACCCAGCACCTCGGCAAGCCGTAGCAGGTCCTGCTCATAGGCCGCTTCGACCGCGGCCGCCGGCTTCGCCGCGGTGAGGCCCACCAGAACTGCCAGGATGATCGAAGTGCGCGCCATAAACCTTTGTCGCGAATGAATTTGTCAGCGCGATGGCGCGGCTGAAGGAGAGAGCAGTTCCTCCACGATCTCGATGACGGAATCGGTCAACGGCAGGCGCCTAGCTTGCTCGAGTGTGAAAAAATCCGCCTCGGCGGCGTCGTCCCCGACCAGAAGGGCGCCGCGGGGGTCTTGGCCGCGGAATACGGTCAGCCGGTAGGCATGCGGTGAGGCGCCGCCCTCGGCGGGAATGGAAATGGCAACGATCGGGGCAATGCCGCCCACCTCTAGCCCGGTTTCTTCGCGAAGTTCGCGTCGGGCAGCCTCCTCGAGGTTCTCGCCATGCTCCACCTTTCCGCCTGGAAAAGCATAGAGGCCTTGCGCCGGCGGCCGCCCGCGCTTGACCAGAAGCACTTTGCCGCGCTCGGTGACTGCGACGGATACCGCCGGGATTTCGGCGCATGTCGGTCGTATGTCCATCTTCACCGTCCCCTGTTCAGCCGCGGCAACCAATTCAAGAATCGGCCGCCCATTGCCGACACCGCTCGAATCCCCAACATAAGGGCGGACCGGCGCGCCGCACAGGCGGCCCTCATACATTTTGCAGCAAGGCATCCGTTCCATGTGCGGCCGTTTCGCCCTCGACCTCACCCCGGAAGACATCGTCGCGCTGTTCCGCGTCGCCGATGTCATGCCGTTTCCGCCCCGCTACAACATTCCGCCGACGGAGCCGATCATGATGGTCATCCGTGACCATCCGCGCCCTCCTGGCTCCAATCTTCCGGAGAACCGTGTGGTTCTGGTTCGCTGGGGCTTCATTCCCGCCTGGGCGAAGGATCCGAAACAACTTCCGCTGCTCATCAATGCAAGGTCGGAGACCGCCGCCGCGAAAAACACGTTCAAGGCGGCGATGCGCCATAGGCGGACGCTGGTGCCCGCTTCGGGATTCTATGAATGGAAGCGTGATGGTGCGAAGCGGTCGCAGCCCTATTGGGTACGTCCGCGCGATGGGTCGCCAGTCGCCTTTGCCGGGCTGATGGAGACCTGGGCGGAGCCGGGCGGTTCGGAGATAGATACCGGCGCGATCCTCACTATCGGCTCGAGCGGTGAGCTTGCGGCCATCCACGACCGCGCTCCGGTGGTCGTTCACCCGAAGGATTTTGCGCGCTGGCTCGATTGCCGCAATCAGGAGCCGCGCGACGTCGCCGATCTCATGCAGCCGGCTGATCCCGATTTTTTCGAGGCGATCCCGGTTTCCGACAAGGTCAACAAGGTCGCCAATACCGGCCCGGATCTGCAGCAGCGCGTCGAGCTTCAAAGCCCCGCACCACTGGCGAAGGCCGACCACCGCGTCGACGATGACCGACAGATGAGGCTGCTTTAGGTTTTCCGGCCGCGCCGGAACAGACTTCTCAGGCAGCCTTCGGCTTGAGGTTCGTGCGCTTCCTGGCGTGCAGGAGCGCCGCGACGATCGCAGCCGGTCCGATCGCGCGGTAGTGCTTGGTGAACGCAGCGTATTGTTTTCGCAGGCGTTCTGCTTCGCTTTTTGCCGGAGTCATTTTCTCTTCCCCAAGGTCAATGTGACGCTTATCGGCGCAGATGCCGCCCAAATCCGTCGAAATCGTGACATTGTATGCGGTCTGTCGCCCATGCCCGCGATTCTTCTCCCTACATGTTTAATCAAATCCTACCTGTTGCAGTTCCGCCAGCAGGGCGACGCGAAAAGCCGCGAATGCGTCTTGACGGCAACACCCCGAAACGGCGATAAACCGGCCATGAAAACGCTGACCACCATTTGTGGGATTTGCATTATTGGCTAGCGCTCGCGCTGGTCCGGTCGTTTTCGCCTTCTCTCGACAGATAGACAAAACACGACGGGCCAGCAGGCCGAGCGTCATTGCGCCTCGAATTTGATGTTCTCCGGGCGGCGACGCCCTTTGCGTGACCGGGATTTTGGATGTCCGACAAGGTTCAGAAACTTCGCATCTACAACACGCTGACGCGGACGAAGGAGGACTTTGCTCCCCGCGATCCGAAGAATGTGCGCATGTATGTCTGCGGGCCGACCGTCTACGACTTCGCCCATATCGGCAATGCGCGGCCGGCGATCGTCTTCGATGTGCTGTTCCGCCTGCTCCGCCATCTCTATGGCGAGGATCACGTCACCTACGTTCGCAACATCACGGACTTGGACGACAAGATCAACGCGCGGGCGCTGCGCGACTTCGGCGGCGAGATTGCCGGAGGAACGCTGTCGCTGAACGAGGCTATCCGCCGGGTCACCGAGACGACCAACGACCAGTACCAGAAGGACGTCGCCGCGCTGGGCTGCCTGCCGCCAACGTTCCAGCCGCGCGCCACCGAATTCGTGCTGCCCCGCGCCGACGGCAAGGCGGACATGGCCACCTTGATTCAACGCTTGATCGATCGCCGCCATGCCTATGTTGCGTCAGGCGAAATCCTGTTCGACACGGCGTCGATGGCAGACTACGGGCAACTGTCGAAGCGCAAACTCGACGAGCAGCAGGCCGGTGCTCGCATCGAGGTGGACGCGCACAAGAAGAACCCTGGCGACTTCGTGCTGTGGAAGCAGTCCTCGCCTGAGGAGCCTGGCTGGGACGCGCAATTCCGCGTCCCGGGCGGTGAGGCCGTTGTGATCCGCGGCCGCCCCGGCTGGCACATCGAGTGCTCGGCAATGTCGGCCGCCTATCTTGGCGAGGTTTTCGACATCCATGGCGGCGGGCTCGACCTCATCTTCCCGCACCATGAGAACGAGATCGCCCAGTCGCGCTGCGCGCACGGCACCGAGGTGATGGCGAACTACTGGATGCACAACGGCTTCCTGCAGGTCGAAGGCCGCAAGATGTCGAAGAGCGAAGGAAACTTCGTCACCATCCACGAACTGCTCGAGACGGAAAAATTCGGCGGCCGCAAATGGCCGGGCGAGGTGCTGCGGCTGGCGATGCTGATGACGCACTACCGCGAGCCGATCGATTTTTCCGTGCGCAAGCTCGAGGAGGCGGAGAACACGCTTCGCAAGTGGAAGCGCGCTGCAGACTTGGCCGGCGACGACGGGCAGGTCGAGGAAGATGTTATAGCGGCGCTGAGCGACGACCTCGGCGCATATGTGGCATTCCAGGTACTCACCCAGCTTGCTGCGGAAGCGCCCGAATCCGCTCAGACGGCCGGCTCCCTCAAGGCGAGCCTCGCATTCCTTGGTTTTGACGTGACCAGTGCGGGGGTGGACGAGGTCGCCATCGGAGGTCGGATTACCGAACGTCTGCGCTTGATTGCTGCCAGGAACTGGCCGGAAGCCGACCGCATCCGTGATGAGCTTCTGGCGCAGGGCATCCAGCTCAAGGACGGCAAGGACCCTGCCACCGGCGAGCGGGTGACCACGTGGGAGGTTAAGAGGTGAGGGGATCAGCACGCGCGCCGCTCCGCAGCGCTCGTTCGATGCTATGTTGAGCCAGGTTTTGGATCTTTAGGAGGAGCCACGCCCATGATCGACCACGTCGGCATATCCGTTTCCGACTTCGCAAAGTCCAAGACTTTCTACGACAAGGCGTTCGCTCCGTTGGGCGCGTCGCTGCTCTTCATGGTGCCGGAGCAACATACCGGCGGCGTCAAGGTGGGCGGCTACGGGCGCACGAAGCCCGACTTCTGGCTGCACGAGAGGAGTGACGCCGGACCGGGGCGTCACTACGCCTTCACCGCCAACAGCCGCGCCGAAGTCGACGCTTTTCATGCTGCGGCGATCGCCGCCGGAGGCAGGGACAACGGCGCGCCAGGTCCGCGGCCGCACTACCACAAGGACTATTACGGCGCATTCGTCTTCGACCCCGACGGCAACAACATCGAGGCGGTCTGCCACAAGCCGGAGGCCGGCGCATGATGAGCCTCGACAACCGACCGCACTATTCCGGCGGCTGCCAGTGCGGCGCGGTGCGCTTCCATGTCGAAGGCGCGCTGGGCGACGCGTCCGTATGCCATTGCCGCATGTGCCAGAAGGCCAGCGGCAATTTTTACCTGCCGCTGGTTTCGGTCCGTGGAGCGCACGTCACCTGGACCCGGAGCGAGCCGAAAAGATTCCAGTCGTCGTCGCATTCCCGTCGCGGCTTCTGCGGCGAGTGCGGCACGCCGCTGACCTTCGAGGCGCCCGATGGGATGGCGCTGGCGATCGCGGCGTTCGATCATCCGGAGGAGATCGCGCCGGTGATCCAGTGGGGCGTCGAGGCAAAGCTGCCCTACGTGGACGGCGTCCCTGATCTTCCCGGCAAGGGCACGCTGGAGGACATGGACGCGGGCAGCTACCTGCACGAATTCGTGTCCTACCAGCATCCCGATCACGATACCGACGTCTGGCCGCCGGAGGGACGCAAATGAGTATCACCGGCGGTTGCCAATGCGGCGCCGTGCGTTTCCGGGCCGCCGGGCTCGGACGGGCCTCGATCTGCCATTGCCGCATGTGCCAGAAAGCGTTCGGCTCGTTTTTCGGGCCTCTGGTGACAGCAAAGGGGCTTGAATGGACGCGCGGCGCGCCTTCGCATTTCCAGAGCTCGAACGTCGTCAAACGCGGCTTCTGCGCAAAGTGCGGCACGCCGCTCACCTACGAATACGAGGGCGGCGTCGAGGTAGCCATCGGCGCGCTGGACGAGCCCGCGAAGGCGGGGCCCGTCATCCAGGTCAATCCTGCCGACATGCTGCCTTTCTTCGATCGGCTGCACACGCTCCCGTTCAGGAGGCAGGGCGACAGCCTGGCAGCTGACGAATTCCTGAAATCGGTCATCGGCCATCAGCATCCCGACCATGAAACCGAGACCTGGCCGGAGGAGGCGAGATCATGAGTGAGTACGATGTCAGGACCGGCGGCTGCCAGTGCGGTGCGGTGCGCTTTCGCATCCAAGGCAAGCTCGGCCGCCCCTCGATCTGTCATTGCCGCATGTGCCAGAAACAGTTCGGGTCCTTCTTCGGCGCCTTCGTCACGGCGCCGCGAGATGGTGTGGAATGGACGCGCGAGGAGCCGAGCTGGTTCCAGTCTTCCGTCAACATCGAGCGCGGCTTTTGCCGGCGCTGCGGCACGCCGATGACCTATCGCCATCCGGACGGTCTCGAAATTGCGATCGGCGCCTTCGACGACCGCTCCGATCTCGCGCCTCAGATCCAGGTCAACTATTCGCGGCGTCTTCCCTGGGTGGAACACATCTTCGAAGCGCCCGTGCACGAGGACCCGGACTACTACGTCCGCCAGGAGGCGATCATCTCCTTCCAGCATCCCGACCACGAAACCACGGCCTGGCCGGCCCACGGATTGAAGCTATGAATTCTGACCTGCGTACTCTCTACCCCGAGATCGAGCCGTTCGAGACCGGCATGCTGGACGTCGGCGACGGTCACAGCGTCTACTGGGAACGCTGCGGCACGAAGGGTGCCAAGCCTGCGGTCTTCCTGCATGGCGGGCCGGGCGGCGCGATGTCTCCCCAACATCGCAGGCTGTTCGACCCGAAGCTGTATGACATCACGCTTTTCGACCAGCGGGGCTGCGGAAAATCGACGCCGAACGCGTCGCTGGAGGCCAACACCACATGGCATCTCGTCGCCGACATCGAGCGGTTGCGCGAGAGGGCGGGCGTGGACAAGTGGCTCGTCTTCGGCGGCTCGTGGGGCTCCACGCTCGCGCTTGCCTACGCCGAAAAGCACCCCGATCGCGTCAGTGAACTCGTGGTGCGCGGCATCTATACGCTGACCAGGGCAGAACTCGCCTGGTACTACCAGTTCGGCGTATCCGAGATGTTCCCGGACAAGTGGGAGCGTTTTCAGGCGCCGATCCCGGAGCCCGAGCGCGGCGACATGATGGGCGCCTACCGCAAGCGCCTGGTCGGCTCGGACCGCGCCGCGCAGGTCGAGGCCGCGCTGGCCTGGAGCACGTGGGAGGGCGAGACGATCACGCTGTTGCCCGAACCGGAAACCAGCGACAAGTTCGGCGAGGAGGATTTTGCGGTCGCCTTCGCCCGCATCGAAAACCACTATTTCGTCCACGCCGGCTGGCTGGAGGAGGGGCAACTCATCCGCGAGGCCCACAGGCTGAAAGGCATTCCGGGTGTCATCGTGCACGGCCGTTACGACATGCCGTGCCCGGCGAGATATGCCTGGCAGCTGCACAAGGCATGGCCGGAAGCCGAATTTCACCTCATCGAGGGCGCAGGCCATGCCTACTCCGAACCCGGCATCCTGGACCGGCTGATCAGGGCGACGGACACGTTCGGGGGCAAGCGATGAGCTATGCCACCGCATTGAAGGGGGAGGGTTCTCGCGAGCGCCTCTATCTCTTCGACACCACGCTGCGCGACGGCCAGCAGACCCCCGGCATCGACTTCTCCGTTGAAGACAAGATCGCCATCGCCAAGCTGCTCGACGAATTCGGCATGGATTATGTCGAAGGCGGCTATCCGGGCGCGAACCCGACCGATACCGAATTCTTCAGGCAGAAGCGTACGCAGCGCTCCACCTTCGTTGCTTTCGGCATGACCAAGCGCGCAGGCGTGTCGGCGTCGAACGATCCGGGGTTGGCTGCGCTCGTCCAGTCGAAGTCGGACGCCATCTGCTTCGTCGCGAAGGCCTGGGACTATCACGTCCGGGTCGCGCTCGGCTGCACGAATGAGGAGAACCTCGAATCCATCCACGCTTCGGTGGAGGCGGCGCGCGCCGCCGGGAAGGAGGCGATGGTCGACTGCGAACACTTTTTCGATGGCTACAAGGCGAACCCGGACTATGCGCTGGCCTGCGCCAGGACGGCCTACGAGGCCGGCGCGCGCTGGGTGGTGCTGTGCGACACCAATGGCGGCACGCAGCCCGAGGAGGTGCGTGAGATCGTGGGCGCGGTGATCGCGGCGGGCATTCCCGGCGGGAATCTCGGCATCCATGCTCACGACGACACTGGCCAGGCAATCGCCAATTCACTCGCCGCGGTCGAGGCGGGCGCGCGTCAGCTGCAGGGCACGTTGAACGGCGTCGGCGAACGCTGCGGCAACGCCAACCTCATCACGCTGATTCCGACGCTCGCCCTCAAACCCTATTATTCCACGCGCTTCGATACCGGTGTCTCGGCAGAGGCGCTTGCCGGCATCTCGCGCCTGTCGCGGGCCTTCGACGAACTCCTGAACCGCGCGCCGGAGCCCCAGGCGCCCTATGTCGGGGCGTCCGCCTTCGCCACCAAGGCGGGCATCCACGCCTCCGCACTTCTCAAGGAACCAAAGACCTACGAGCACGTGCCGCCGGAATCGGTCGGCAACCGTCGCAAGGTCATGGTGTCGGACCAGGGCGGCAAGGCCAATTTCATCGCCGAGCTGAATCGGCGCGGCATCGATGTGCCGAAGTCCGATACGCGCCTCGATGCGCTGATCGCAATCGTCAAGGAGCGCGAGGCGCAGGGCTATGCCTATGAGGGTGCGGACGCCAGCTTCGAGCTGCTGGCCCGGCGGATGCTGCATACGGTGCCGGATTTCTTCAATGTCACATCGTTCCGCTGCATGGTCGAACGCCGCTTCGACGCGAATGGCCAGCTGAAGACGGTGTCGGAAGCGATCGTGAAGGTTTTGATCGATGGCGAGGAGAAGATGTCGGTCGCCGAGGGGCACGGTCCGGTGAACGCGCTCGACATCGCGCTGCGCAAGGATCTCGGCAAGTTCCAGCACGAGATCGTTGATCTGGAACTGGCCGACTACAAGGTGCGCATCCTCAACGGCGGCACCGAGGCGATCACCCGCGTGCTTATCGAATCACAGGACGCTACCGGCGCGCGCTGGTGGACCGTCGGCGTTTCCGACAACATCATCGACGCCTCGTTCCAGGCGCTGATGGATTCGATCGTCTACAAACTGATGAAAAACCGGGAGATGGCGGGGCTGGCCGCGGCGGAGTAGCACCCGGCTGTTGGTCCATCACCGGAATTGGTCGATCCATCAGCACTTTGCGATGGAGTTGGTAACACGATCGGCGCATAGGCTTCCGGCATGGACAGCCAGGTTCCGATCCAGCCCGAAACGAATGCCGCCACGCGTGGCTTTCTGTTCGCGCTCGTCGCCTACATGATCTGGGGCGCCCAGCCCGTGTTCATGAAGGCCGTGGCGCACATTCCCGCCGCCGAGGTCGTCGCGCACCGCATTCTCTGGTCGGTGCCGATAGCTGCCGCGGTTCTCTTGATGCTCGGCCGGACGGCCGACCTCAAGACGGCGTTTCGCTCGCCGCGCACCTTGATGATGGCAGGCGTGACGGCTGCGCTGATCACGCTGAACTGGGGCATCTATGTCTGGGCCATCGCCGTGGACCGCACGGTGGAAACGGCGCTCGGCTATTACATCAATCCGCTGGTCAGCGTCGCGATGGGCGCAGCGTTTCTGGGCGAGCGCTTTACCCTGCCGCAGACGATCGCCCTTGTTCTGGCGACAGCCGCGGTCGTCCTGCTGACGGTCGAGTCGGGCGGTCTGCCGTGGGTGTCGCTGTCGCTTGCGCTGACCTTCGCCGTCTATGGCTACCTGCGCAAGACATTGCCGATCGGCCCGAGCCAGGGCTTTTTCCTCGAGGTGCTGATCCTCTGTTTGCCGGCGCTAGGCTACATCGTCTGGCTGCAGGCGCAGGGCGAGGGGCATTTCCTGCCTACCGCGCCGGGCGACATGCTGCTGCTGGTACTGTGCGGGCCCATCACATCGATACCGCTCCTTCTCTATGCATTCGGAGCCAAGCTGCTCCGGCTGTCGACGATCGGGCTCATGCAGTACATCGCGCCGACCATGGTGCTGCTGACCGCGGTGTTCGTCTTCGGCGAGCCGTTCGGCGGCGTGCAGGCCATGGCCTTCGGCCTGATCTGGTTCGCGCTCATCATCTATACGTGGTCGATCTTCTCCGGCAGCAAGTTGCGGCCGGAAAGCTGAGGGGTGTCCCGCATGTACACGCTGCACATCGCCAACAAGAACTATTCGTCATGGTCGCTCAGACCCTGGGTGCTGCTGCGCATGCTCGGCATCCCCTTCGAGGAGCGGCAGACGCCGTTCCCGAGCAGCGGCGGTTTCGAGCTCTATCGGCAGTTCTCGCCCAGCGGCCGCGTACCGTGTTTGGTCGACGACGGCTGGCCGGTCTGGGATTCGCTCGCCATCGTGGAATATCTCGCCGAGCGTCATCCGGATGTCTGGCCGGCCGATGCAAGGGCGCGGGCCTGGGCGCGTTCGGCCGCGGCCGAGATGCACTCGAGCTATGTCGCCCTGCGGGACGTCTGCACTATGAACTGCGGCGTCCGTGTGCGGCTGGGCGAAAGATCGGCGGCGCTGAAGCACGATCTCTTCCGCCTCAACGATCTCTGGAACGACGGCCTGAAGCGCTTCGGCGGGCCCTTCCTGGCCGGCGACCGCTTTACCGCCGTCGATGCGTTCTACGCTCCAGTTGCTTTTCGCGCGCAGACCTACGGCCTCGAATTCGATGGACCGGCCGCGGCCTACCCTTCGCGGCTCCTTGATCTTGTCCCCATGCGGGAATGGTATGAGGCCGCGCTGGCGGAAACTTGGCGCGAGCCGGGGCACGAGGCCGAAGTGGTGCGGGCGGGAGCCATCGTCGCGGATCTGCGCGCGACTGTCTGAACCTCACATCTTCTGGATGACGGAATCGACGCCTTCAGTCGGTTCGCCGGACGCCGAAACGGTTGCAAGCACGGCCGGCACCACGGCTGTCGGTTCGTCCACGACGATCGGCTGCACGAGGTGGCCGGTGTGGATGAAACCCTCGCTGCGCATGTGATCGAGCATCGAGAGCATCGGCGACCAGAAGCCCCTGACGTTGACGAAGACGATCGGCTTGCGGTGGTGGCCGAGTTGGCCCCACGTCATGATCTCGACGATTTCCTCCACCGTCCCGATGCCGCCGGGCAGCGCCACAAAGGCGTCGGATTTTTCGAACATGATATGTTTACGCTGGTGCATGTTCTCGGTCACGACGAGTTCGTCGAGGCGGCCGAGTGCTGCCTCAGTGGCTTCCTTGTTCATCAGGAAGCGCGGTATGATGCCGGTGACCTGGCCGCCCGCCCGTCGCGTGCCGTCGGCGACTGCGCCCATGATGCCCTTGGTGCCTCCACCATACACCAGGCGCAGGCCGGCTTCGCCAATCGAGCGGCCGAGTCGCTGTCCGGCGGCGAGATAGCTGGCATCACGGCCGGGCGAGGAGCCGCAGTAGACGCAGATCGACCGAATCGTGTTCATATCCTGATTGGTGGTCGCGCGCGCGGATCGGTCAAGTCACGTTAGGGCTATTTCTTGTCGGTCGACCAAAAACAGGCTAGATCGGTTGGGCGGCGAAGGGGCAAGCGGGAATGATCAATCCATTGAAGGCGTTGCTGTTCCTGGCGGGCGGAACCGCAGTCGCAGGCGTCGCGGCCTATGCGACGGGCGCGCTGGATCCGCTCTTCAAATCGCCGCCTGCTGCTGTCGCCGAAGCGCCTGAAAAGCCCGCCACCGCGAAGACCGGAGACGAGGCCGCAACAAAGGAGAGCCGTCTCGAAGGCTCGGAAAAGCCGGCCGCGTCGCCGGCGCCGGCCTCTGACCAGGGCGCGCAGGGCGAACAGAAACCGCAGGCGCCTGAAATCGCCGCCATCGATCCGAACAAACCCATCGCCGAAGATGCCGCTCCGCAGCCGGTCGCACCAGCCGACGGATCGCCCGTGCCGACCTTCGATCTTGTTCGCGTCGAGGCCGACGGCTCCATGGTGATCGCTGGCAAGGCGGCCCCGAAGGCAAGGGTAGAGCTGCTCACGGCCGGCGATGCGATCGGTGAGGGGAGGGCAGGCGAAGGCGGCGATTTCGTCATCGTGCTCGACAAGCCGCTTGCGCCCGGCGACTACCAGATCACGATCCGCGCCACCAATCCGCAAGCCGCCGTCGCGTCCACCCAGACTGCGATCGTTTCCATTCCAAAGGAGGCCGGCGGCCAGGTGCTGGCGATGATCGAGGAGCCGGGCAAGCCCAGCGAGATCATCACCGTGCCGCAGCCTGCGCCCTCAGCAACCGCTGCCCAGCCAACCGAACAGAAGCCGGCGGAGGCTGCATCGGAGCAGCCGGCAGGTTCAGACGGCGCTGCCGGTCAGGCGAAGCCAAATGAAAGCGTTGCCCAGGCCGATCCGGCGAAGCCCGCCGAAACGGCGGCCGCCGAACCGACGCCTGCGCAACAGCCGGCCGTTGCGCAGCCGGGTGGCCCGACCCCGGATGTCGCGGTGGAGGCTGTCGAGATCGACGGCCCCAAAGTCTTCGTCGCGGGAAGGGCGCCCGCTGGTTCGAGCGTCCGCGTCTACGCCGGCGAGAGCCCGCTCGGCGAATCGAAGGCGTCCCCGGCGGGGCGGTTCCTCGTCGAGGCGCTCAAGGATCTGCCCGTCGGCAACTACATCGTGCGCGCCGATGTGATCGGGCCCGATGGCGTCCAGGTCATTGCACGGGCGGCGGTTCCTTTCGAGCGGGAGCCGGGCGAGAATATCGCCGCGGTAGCGCCGCCGTCAGATGGCTCGGTCGGGAGCGGCAGCGGCCCTTTCGTCCCTGCACCAGATGCCGCGCCCGCCAACGCTGCCACGCCGGCCGCGGGGGAGGCTCCTTCGAGCGGGGCGCAGGGAACTGCCGCGGCCTCGGCAGACGCACAGCCGTCCGGGAACGCCGGCCAGCAGGAGACGGGCGAATGGCCTGCACCTGCGGTACCCGCACAAGCGCCAGCAGCGACAGGCGAGCCGGCGCCGTCCGGCGCAACCGCGGCGGGAACCGCCGACCAGTCCGCGCCTCCGGCAGCATCTCAGCCCGCCGATGTGGCAGCGGCGGCAACCGCGACGCAGGCGACCGCGCCGGCGTTGCAGCCGGTTGCAAGCGCCGTCATCATCCGACGCGGAGATTCACTCTGGCGGATCTCAAAGCGCGTCTATGGCCGCGGCATTCGCTATTCGACCATCTATCTCGCCAACCAGGATCAGATCCGCGATCCCGATCTGATCTGGCCGGGCCAGGTGTTTAACGTTCCCGGCAAGACCGAAGAGGGCGAAGCGGCCGACATGACCAGGATGGGCGACCAGGCCACGTCGAAATCCGAATGAGGGTGCGACCGCGCTTGCGATAGAACTCTTCATCGTATATCGACGATGAACGATGAATGGAACGAGTGCATCTCAGGACGACTGCTGCGCACCGGTCGCATCCCGTGACGTGTCGCTGAAGCTGGCGGCCCTCTCACACCCCGTCCGCATCGAAATCCTGGCGCGCGTCGCTGGCCTTGGACCTTGTTGCTGCAAGGACGTGGTCGCCTGCCTCGATCTCGCACAGTCGACCGTGTCGCAGCACCTGAAGATCCTGGTGGACGCCGGCCTGCTCAGCTATGCGCCGGACCGTCAGCGTTCCCGCTACGAGATCGACCGCGCCACAATGGCCGAACTTTCCGCTCAGGTGGCGCGTTTTGCGGATGCCTGCTGCCGCCTGCCTAACCCGAAAGCTTGATTGTGACCGCAAAAACCGTATCGGCCGAGTCCGGGTCGACCCTGACGACGTTGCGCAACCTCTGGCCCTACATGTGGCCGGTGGACCGCGCGGATCTGCGTGCACGGGTCGTCTGGGCGACGGTCTTTCTCGTCGTCTCGAAGCTGGTTCTCGTCGCCGTCCCCTATTTCTTCAAATGGGCGACCGATGCGCTGACCGGAAACACCGCCTCGGCGCCGCCGCTGCCGGCCTTCCTCGTCGTACCGGCGGCGCTGGTCATCGCCTACAATGTCGTGCGTCTTATCCAGGCTGGTCTCAACCAGCTGCGCGATGCTCTTTTTGCAAGCGTCGGCCAGTATGCGGTGCGCAAGCTCGCCTACAGGACGTTCGTGCACATGCACGATCTCTCCCTCCGGTTCCACCTGGAACGCCGCACCGGCGGTCTGTCGCGCGTCATCGAGCGCGGGGTGAAGGGTATCGAGGCGATCGTCCGCTTCACCATCCTGAACACGCTGCCGACGGTCATTGAGTTCGCGCTGACGGCCGTCATCTTCGCGGTCGCCTATGGATGGCTCTATGTTGCCGTCATTGCCCTGACCGTGGCGCTCTATACATGGTTCACGGTCTGGGCGAGCGACTGGCGTATCTCCATCCGCCGCGAGATGAACGAATCCGACACCGACGCCAACACCAAGGCGATCGACTCGTTGCTCAACTTCGAGACGGTAAAATACTTCAACAACGAGAAGATGGAGGCTCAGCGCTTCGACCGTTCCATGGCGCGCTACGAGGTCGCTGCGACCAAGACGTGGACCTCGCTCGGCTGGCTGAACTTCGGCCAGGCCGCCATCTTCGGCGCGGGCATGCTGGTCGTGATGCTGATGTCGGCGAGGGAGGTTGCCGCCGGCACGCACACCATCGGCGATTTCGTCTTCGTCAACGCCATGCTGATGCAGCTTTCGGTGCCGCTGAACTTCATCGGCTTCATCTACCGCGAGATCCGGCAGGGGCTGACCGACATCGAGAACATGTTCGACCTGCTCGACGTGAAGCAGGAGGTGGTCGATCGCGCGGACGCGCCGCCGCTGGCGGTCGGACCGGGACGGGTGGAGTTCAGGGACGTTCATTTCGCCTATGACGCGGCGCGGCCGATCCTGCGCGGCGTCAGTTTTGAAGTGCCGGCAGGCAAGACGGTCGCCATCGTGGGTCCGTCGGGCGCCGGCAAGTCGACGATCTCGCGGCTCCTGTTCCGCTTCTACGACATCCAGTCGGGCTCCATTCTGATCGACGGCCAAGACCTCCGCGACGTGACGCAGGAAAGCCTTCGGCGATCGATCGGCATGGTCCCCCAGGACACCGTCCTGTTCAACGACACCATCGCCTACAACATCCGCTACGGGCGACCGGATGCCTCGGAGGCCGACGTTCGGCAGGCGGCCGAACTCGCCCAGATCGCCGGTTTCATCGAGCGGCTGCCGGACGGCTTCAAGTCAATGGTCGGTGAGCGCGGGCTGAAACTGTCAGGCGGCGAGAAACAGCGCGTTGCGATTGCCCGGACCATCCTCAAGGCGCCGCCGATCCTCATCCTGGACGAGGCGACATCAGCCCTCGACACCCACACCGAGCGGGAAATCCAGGCAGCCCTCGATCTTGTCAGCAAGGGACGGACGACGCTGGTGATCGCGCACCGTCTGTCGACAGTGGTTTCGGCCGACGAGATCATTGTGCTGAAGGATGGCGCGATTGCCGAGCGCGGCACGCATCCGCAGCTTCTGGCTGCAAACGGCCTCTATGCGGCCATGTGGAGCCGCCAGCGCGAGGCGACCGAGGCCGAAGAACGGCTGCGCATTGCCCGCGAAGAGGACGAACTGGGCATTGTGGTGCGCCGGCGGACTCCCGAGGTCAGCTGACGACACCCTCGCGGCAGCGAGCCGATTGGCGCTGCCGGCGGCGGAAGCCAGCGCGACATAGGCGACGCAAGACCCAAGCAGACGGCCCGCAGAAACTGGGGTGCTGTCGCGCGCATCCAGGCGTACGAGCTGCTCACCCATTGCCCGACATGATTGCGTAGCGGCTTCGCGTTGCGGTGGGCGGTCGTTTCGTCTAATCAGGCCTCCATTACGGAGCCTGCGACGCGCGATGAGCCTTACCGACACCATCCGGAAGACCTTTGTTCCTATCCACCGCGAAGGTTATCCGTTTATTGCGGCGTTTGCCGTCGCCACGCTGGTTCTGTGGCTCATTTCCGATTATCTGTTCTTCGCCGGCCTGATCCTTACGGCCTGGTGCGTATATTTCTATCGCGATCCGCAGCGGGTGACGCCCGTTGACGACCGGCTCATCATCAGCCCCGCCGACGGCGTGGTGTCATCCGTCGGACCGGCCGTGCCGCCTCAGGAGCTTGGCCTGGGCGACGGAGAGCGGACGCGGATCTCCGTCTTCATGAACGTCTTCTCCTGCCACGTGAACCGGGCCCCGACCCGCGGGCGCATCACCACGATCCAGCATCGGGCCGGAAAATTCCTCAACGCGGAGATGGACAAGGCGAGCTCGGAGAACGAGCGCAACGGCCTTGTCATCGACAGTCCGCACGGTCCTGTCGCTGTCGTTCAGATCGCCGGACTGGTGGCGCGCCGAATCGTCTGCTGGGCGGAGCCTAACGAGAACATCGGCACGGGCGAGCGCTTCGGGCTCATCCGATTCGGATCCCGCGTCGACGTCTATCTTCCGGAGGGCGCGCGTCCGCGCGTGGCGGTAGGGCAGACGGCGGTGGGAGGCGAGACGATCATCGCGGATCTGGACGGCTCGCCGACGCTCCCGCTCTACCGCATCTCGTAGGACCGGCGGATGCCTCGCCCCTTCTCCTCCTTCGAGCCGCATGGCGGCGGCGGTCCGCGCATCCGCGAGATTCCCTTCCGGATGCTCATTCCGAACCTCATCACAGTGCTGGCCATCTGCGCTGGCTTGTCCGGCATTCGACTTGCGTTCGAGGACAGGTTCGAGACCGCGGTCGTGATGGTGTTGATTGCCGCATTTCTTGACGGTATCGACGGGCGCCTGGCCCGCGCGCTCAAGGCTACGTCCCGTTTTGGCGCGCAGATGGATTCGCTCGCCGACATCGTGAACTTCGGCGCTGCCCCTGCGCTGGTGACCTACGCGTTCCTGCTCGACGGCACGGGCCCGTTCGGCTGGATGGCCGCGTTGATCTTCACCATTGCGTGCGGCTTGCGGCTGGCCCGCTTCAACGTATTGGATGAAGACGACGATCGTCCGGCCTGGCAGGCGGAATATTTCGTCGGCGTTCCCGCGCCCGCCGGCGCATTGCTGGTGCTGCTGCCGACATATCTGGTCTTCAACGGCGTGGTGCCCGGTCCGGCCTACGCGTATGGCAGCGTCGTCTTTACCCTGCTGGTGGCGTTGCTCCTGGTGAGCCGACTGCCAGTCTGGTCCGCCAAGACGATGGGCAAGCGCATACCGCGTGATGCGTTCCTGCCGATCATCCTCGGCGTGATGATCTACGTGCTGCTGCTGGTGAACTACCCCTGGGTGACGCTTACCGTGTCGGCGCTTGCCTATCTCGTGTTCCTGCCGTTCAGCGCCCGGGCCTACACATTGCGCTCACGGCGGGAGCAGGCGGCCGAAGTCCAGTTGGATCCGATCAAGCCCTACGAGACGCCTTAGCGCCGGGCCTGATGGCTGTTGCAGAAACAGAAGCCGCGCCGGGGATGTCCTCAGCGGCGCGGCATTGCGCCAGTCAGTTCGCCGCGAAGCAGTAGAACAGGCCGTCGCCGCCCGTGCCCTTGAGCGCTTCCTGACTGCAGCCGCCGCGCGTCGGATGCGACGAGTTCCAGGGTTTCGCGGCATCCGAGTCGTCCAGCCCCATGCGGTCGGAATGACCGACGATCGCCGCGCCGTCCGCGCCGCTCATTGTCCAGTCGCCGCAGGTCTTGTCGCTCTTGGCGCCGTCCGGCATCGTGCCGGTCAGGATGTCGTGCTTGTTTGGCGTGTCGCCGCGGCCGTTGATCACGTTCCCCTTCTCGTCGAGCGCAGTCTGCTTGGTGATGCCGTTGGAAGCGCTGTGCAGCGACGCCACGTCGTCGGCGATCTTCTCGCCCTTGGCGTTGTGCCAGGGCCCCGCGCCGATACGGTCCTTGGCGTCGGTGTCGCTCGTCGAGAGATAGGCGCGCCAGGTCTTGCCGGTGACGCCGGCTGCCTCAGCGAGTTGCGAACAATGCGCATCCGCCCCGGCCAGGCCGCCGAGGTCCGCGCCCTTGCCGCTGCCGGCGCTGGTTACGAAGAAGCTCATCGTCGTGTCCTGCGCTTGCGCCAGGGCCATGCCGCCCGCGAGCAGCGCCGCCGACAGGATGAGTGCACGTTTCATGGTGTTCCTCCGTTTCCGCTTCTGATCGCAATGGCTCGCGCACGCACACGAAACGGCACGGCGCCCGGTCGTATGCGGATGTCAGAAGCTGAACGAAGGGAAGGGGACGATTATTCCGGAGAACGGTGCGTGACGAAGCGATCGCTGACCGCCTGGTAGATCTTTCCGGTTTCCGCCAGAGTCGGGTCGGCAAGCAGGAGCACCTTCCTCGCCACGTCGGCGGGATGCGGCACGGTTTCGGGATCCTCGCCTGGAACCGCCTGTGCGCGCATGGCTGTGCGGGTGCGGCCAGGGTCGAAAGAGTTGACGCGGAGCGCCATGTTCTGCGTCTCCTCCGCCCATGAGCGGGTCATCGCCTCCACCGCCGCCTTCGAAGCGGCATAGGGCGACCAGAAGGCGCGCGAGTTGTGGGCGAGGCTCGATGTCAGCGTGATCGCGCGCCCCGCGTCGGACAGGCGTAGCAGCGGATCCACCGAGCGGATGAGCCGCCACACCGAAGTGACGTTCGTCGCCATCACCTTCTCGAAGACCTTGGCTTCGACATGCCCGATTGGCGCGATCACGCCGAGTATCCCGGCGTTTGCGACCATGATGTCGAGCTTGCCCCAGCGCTCATGAATGGCGCCGCCGAGACGGTCGATGCCGGCCATGTCGGTCAGGTCGAGTGGGACCAGAGTCGCCTGGCCCCCGGCCGCCTTGATCTCGTCGTCCAGTTCTTCGAGCCCGCCGACCGTGCGTGCGACGGCGACCACATGCGCGCCGGCCTCGGCCATGTACTTGGCGATGAAATAGCCGATGCCGCGCGAGGCGCCGGTGACGAGCGCGACGCGCCCGGAAAGATCGGGGAACGTGGTCATGAAGCTATCCCTGGTAATCGCGCCTAGTGCCCGCCGCTCGCCAGCAGCGACAGCGTGCGCACGTTGTCGGCGCCATCGTGATCGACCAGGCGCGTCGGGTACTGGGTCGAGAAGCAGGCGTCGCAGAATTGCGGCTGCTCCTCGTTGCGGCCCTCTTCGCCGACTGCCCGATAAAGTCCGTCGAGCGACAGGAAGCCGAGCGAATCGACGCGAATGAACTCGGCCATATCCTCGATCGACATGCGCGAGGCCAACAGCTTTGCCGTTTCCGGCGTATCCACGCCGTAGAAGCAAGAGGCCCGGGTCGGCGGCGAAGCGATGCGCATGTGCACCTCACGCGCGCCGGCGTCGCGCACCATCTGCACGATCTTCTGGCTGGTCGTGCCGCGCACGATGGAATCGTCCACCAGCACCACGCGCTTGCCCTCGAGGATGCGGCGATTGGCGTTGTGCTTCAGCTTCACGCCCATGTGGCGGATGGAATCGGTCGGCTGGATGAAGGTGCGGCCCACATAGTGGTTGCGGATGATGCCAAGCTCGAAGGGGAGGTTGGCTGCCTGCGCGAAGCCGATCGCCGCGGGCGTGCCCGAATCCGGCACCGGCACGACGATATCGGCTTCGACGGGGTTTTCGCGCGCAAGTTCCGCGCCGATGCGTTTGCGGACGTCATAGACGTTGCGGCCCTCGACGATCGAATCGGGGCGGGCGAAGTAGACATACTCGAAGATGCAGAAGCGCGGCTTCTGCGCTTCGAAGGGGAAATGGCTCTCGACACCCTTGGTGGTGACGACGACCATCTCGCCGGGCTTGAGGTCGCGCACGAAACGCGCGCCGATGATGTCGAGCGCGCAGGTCTCCGACGCCAGGATCCAGGCGCCGTCGAGGTCGCCGAGCACCAGCGGGCGGATGCCGAGCGGATCGCGCACGCCGATCATCTTCTTGGAGGTCAGCGCGACCAGTGAGAACGCGCCCTCGATCTGCCGCACCGCGTCGACGAAGCGCGCATTGGTGTCGCGCTCCTTGCTGGTGGCGATGAGGTGCAGGATCGTCTCCGTGTCCGAGGTGGAGGAGAAGATGGAGCCGTCCTTCTGCAGGCGGCGCTGCACCGTCATGGCATTGGTGATGTTGCCGTTGTGGGCGATCGCCAACCCGCCGTCGGCCAGCTCGGCAAAGAAGGGCTGCACGTTGCGCAGCCCCGATCCGCCGGTCGTTGCATAGCGCGTATGCCCGATCGCGCGCGTGCCTTTCAGGCGGTTGAGCACGGTTTGCTTGGTGAAGGTATCGCCGATCAGGCCGACATGCCGCTCCACATGGAACTGGTTGCCATCATACGACACGATGCCGGCAGCCTCCTGGCCGCGGTGCTGGAGGGCGTGAAGCCCCAGCGTCACGATTGCCGCGGCATCCTGCCGGCCGAAGATGCCGAACACGCCGCATTCGTCGTGGAAATGATCGTCCGCTTCCGCCAAAAGCACGTCAGCTTGGTCTGCCATTGCTTGGGTTCTCTCGCGCCCGGATCTACCGGAGCCATTGCCGCCAAACGGCTATATAGAACTCGTGGCGCAACTGCGCCAACGGTCAATTGTTCGCAGGCGCTTCGGCCGGTGGCGCCGCGTTGGTGCCGCCGTCGGCAGGGGCCGCGCCCCCATCGGCCGGCGCTTCCTCTCCATTGCCAGGCGAGAACCGGTTCAGGATCGAGTTCTCCGGATCTTCGGGCAGCATGCCCTGCAGATAGGCGCCAATGCTTTCGAGCAACGGGCGGGACTTGGCCTCGGCCACCCAGCCCGGCTGGTTTGTTCCCACCAGCCAGTTGAAGAACAGAAGCCCGACGGCAACCACCAGGATGCCGCGCGCCGCGCCGTAGAGGAAGCCGAGCGTGCGGTCGAGCGCGCCGACGCGCGAATCGATGATGAAGTCGGCGATCTTCATGGTGATGACGGTCACCACGATCAGCGCAATGACGAAAACGGCGGCCGCAGCCGCGATCATCGCCAGCTGCTCGTTGTCGATGTAGGGCTGCACATAGGGCACTACGGCCGGATAGAAGAAGAAGGCCGCTGCCGCCGCTGCCGCCCACGAGGCAATGGACAGGATCTCGCGGGAGAAGCCGCGGACCATCGCGAGCATTGCCGAGACCAGAGTGAAGCCGACGAGAACTCCGTCAAGCAGGGTGATCGGCATATAGTGGGCCTCGCTCCGCCAAATTCCGTATCAGTCGTCGTCCGGACGGCCGCGTCGAGAGCCTGCTATCCGTGCCACGAGGTCGGCCAACGTCGAAGGCTGGAAGGAGCGGCGCACCATGGCGGCCGACGTTTCCTCGAGTCCGGCAGGCATGACCGCCTGTCCAAACCCCAGCTTCTCCGCTTCCTTCAGCCGCTGTTGCGCATGCGCCACCGGCCTCACCGCCCCCGAAAGGCTGATTTCGCCGAAATAGACGCAATCGGCGGGCAGGGCAAGTCCGGTAAGCGACGACACCAAAGCTGCCGCGACCGCAAGGTCGGCGGCGGGCTCCGAAATGCGGTAGCCGCCTGCGACGTTCAGGTAGACGTCGTTGGTCGCGAATCGCACCCCGCAATGCGCCTCGAGGACGGCCAGCACCATCGACAGGCGCGGACCGTCCCATCCGACGATCGCCCGGCGGGGCGTGCCGAGCGGGGAGGGCGCCACCAGTGCCTGGATTTCCACCAGCACGGGACGTGTGCCTTCCATGCCGGCGAAGACAGCGGCTCCCGGCGCCTTCGCGTGCCGCTCGCCGAGGAATAGCTCCGAGGGGTTGGAAACTTCCCGCAAGCCGCCGTCGGACATCTCGAAGACGCCGATCTCGTCGGTCGGACCGAAGCGGTTCTTCACGGTGCGCAGGATGCGGTAGTGATGGCCCCCTTCGCCTTCGAAATATAGAACCCCGTCGACCATGTGCTCGACCACTCGCGGTCCGGCGATCTGGCCTTCCTTTGTCACGTGCCCGACCAGCACCACGGCGGATCCCGTGGACTTGGCATAGCGGATCACCGACTGCGCCGACGCACGCACCTGGGTCACCGTACCGGGCGCGGAATCCGCCAGATCCGTCCACAGCGTCTGGATCGAATCCAGGATCACCAGGTCGGGACGTTTTCCTTCGGCAAGCGTGGCGAGGATGTCCTCGACATTGGTCTCGGCGGCCAGTTCCACCGGCGCGGAGGCCGCACCGAGCCGCTGCGCGCGCAGCCTCACCTGGGCGACCGCTTCCTCGCCCGAAACGTAGACCACCCGGTGACCGTTGCGTGCAAGCGCCGCTGCCGCCTGCATGAGCAGCGTCGACTTGCCGATGCCGGGATCGCCGCCGACAAGAAGCGCCGAGCCGCGGACGAAGCCGCCGCCCGTGGCGCGGTCCAGCTCCCCGATCCCCGAAACGATGCGCGGAGCGTCCTCGATTTCGCCCGACAGGCTGGCGAGGGCGACCGGACGTCCCTTCCGCGAAGAGCGCAGACCACCCGGGCCGCCGCCTATGCCGCCGCCAGACGGGCCTTCCTCGACGATCGTGTTCCACTCGCCGCACGCGTCGCACTTGCCTGCCCAGCGATTTGAGACCGCGCCGCAGGACTGGCAGATGAAGGTGATGCGGGGTTTAGCCAGGGTTTAGCCCTCCCTGCGTGGGGAGGGACGACGAGCGATCACTCAATTCCAAACCTCTCTGGCAGGTGATGCTCCTCTGCCAGGTCGAAGAAGCGCGTGAACTCGCCCTGGAAGCCCAGCGAAACCGTGCCGGTGGGGCCGTGGCGCTGCTTGGCGACGATGCATTCGGCCTTGCCGCGCGAATCGTTCATCTCGCCTTCCCACTTCAGGTGTTCTTCGGTGCCGGGCTTCGGCTCCTTGTTCTTCAGGTAGTACTCCTCGCGATAGACGAAGAGCACCACGTCGGCGTCCTGCTCGATCGAGCCCGATTCGCGCAGGTCCGAGAGCTGGGGACGCTTGTCCTCGCGGTTCTCGACCTGACGCGACAGCTGCGACAGCGCGATGATGGGCACGTTGAGTTCCTTGGCGAGCGCCTTCAGGCCGGTGGTGATCTCGGTGATCTCCTGCACGCGGTTCTGAGAGGCCTTGGCGCTCGATCCCTGCATCAGCTGGATATAGTCGATGATGATCAGGTCGAGCCCGCGCTGCCGCTTCAGACGCCTGGCCCGCGCCGCCAGCTGGGCGATCGAGATGCCGCCTGTCGAATCGATGAACAGCGGGATCTTCTGCAGCATCTGGGTGCAGCCGACCAGCTTCTCGAAATCGGATTCGGTGAGGTCGCCGCGCCGGATCTTCGAGGAGGGAACCTCGGCCTGCTCGGAGATGATACGGGTAGCGAGCTGCTCCGACGACATTTCGAGCGAGAAGAAGCCGACGACGCCGCCATTGGCCGCCTTGAACGAGCCGTCGGCCTGTTGGGCCGGCTCGTAGGCATGCGCCACGTTGAAGGCGATGTTGGTGACCAGCGAGGTCTTGCCCATGCCGGGGCGTCCGGCGAGCACGATCAAGTCGGACGGCTGCAACCCGCCCATGCGCGCATCGAGGTCGCGCAGGCCGCTCGCGATGCCGGAAAGGTGGCCATCGCGCATATAGGCAGCGCTGGCCATGTCGATCGCCGTCTTGATCGCGTCCGAAAAACTCTCGAAGCCGCCGTCGTAGCGGCCGGTCTCGGCCAGCTCGAAAAGTCGGCGCTCCGCGTCCTCGATCTGCTCTGCGGGGGCCATGTCTACGGGGGCGTCGTAGGCGATGTTGACCATGTCCTCGCCGACGGTGATCAGCGCGCGGCGGGTCGCCAGATCGTAGATCGCACGGCCGTAGTCGACTGCGTTGATGACGGTCACCGCCTCGGTGGCAAGCCGCACGAGATAGTGGGCTACAGTGATGTCGCCGACCTTCTCGTCGGCCGGCAGGAAGGTTTTCAGCGTGATCGGCGTCGCGATCTTGCCCATGCGGATGAGCTGCGCGGCGACTTCGAAGATCTTGCGGTGCAGCGGCTCGTAAAAATGCGCCGGCTTCAGGAAGTCGGAGACGCGATAGAAGGCGTCATTGTTGACGAGTATGGCGCCGAGCAGCGCCTGCTCCGCCTCGATATTGTTCGGCGCCTCGCGGTGCAGCGGCGCTTCCGCCACGCTGAGTTTACGTGCTGCTTCTGCCATATCTTCCCGTCACCCTGCCCCAGGGTCTCGCCTAGCAGATGCGCTCGCAGGAGGGGCGATTTTCGCTCGCCGAATCCCGCAATTCACAACGAAACGACATCCATCCACAGGAGGATCGCTACGTACCTTGAAACCGATTGACTCGCGCGTGGAATCTACTCACGGACGCAGAACGGAGCAAGAACATTCTTCGCATACGGCGAAGTCACCCTTGCCGATCAGGGTCAGGACAGCCTGTCGCGCAAATGTCGCAACGCGCGGCGAAGCGGACCCCGTATCCAGGGGTAGCGGGGCGTCGGCGCGGGCGGCTGCGTAACCGGCGTGTCCGGGATCGCCCCATACCCGGGGATGATGCGTCGCAAAGCCGTCGGATCCGCCGCGGCGACGCATGTGTTCCGACCGTGGGTGGTCGCGTTGAGCAAGTCGAGCAACTGCGCGCGTGAGGGATCGTGCTCGGAAATGTAGCCATCGATGCATCCGAGGAAGCTGACTTCGCCCAACCCGGCCATGGTCAGCGCCTTCAACAGCGTCTCGCGGCTATACGGACGCTCCAATGTCCTGGTTTCGAGCATGACGTCCAGATATTCCGTCCGGATAGGGCCTTGCCGGTTCTCGCCCTCGACGATCAGTGCGACGCCGCCCTCCTTCAATCCCTCGCGAATGTGCTCGAGCGCCGTAACGGGGTCGAAGAAGTGATGAAGGCACGATTCCAGAATGACGGCATCGAAGCTGCCCTGGCGTGAAGCGGGCAATGGCGTCGTCTCGATGTCCAGCACCTCGAATTCGGCGGCGCCAGCGGCATA
This sequence comes from Mesorhizobium shangrilense, assembly GCF_028826155.1. Lineage (NCBI taxonomy): Bacteria > Pseudomonadati > Pseudomonadota > Alphaproteobacteria > Hyphomicrobiales > Phyllobacteriaceae > Arvimicrobium > Arvimicrobium flavum. Next base: position 3,611,545 of record NZ_JAQGPN010000001.1, on the reverse strand, counting down.
GACATGCGGATCGCGCTCGATCCTCTTGCGTGCCAGTTCGATGAAGTCGGCGGAGATGTCTATCCCGTAGACGTCGTATCCAAGTCGCGAGAGCCAGTGCGACAGCCAGCCGCCGCCACAGGCGACGTCAAGAATGCGGGCTTCCCGGGGAAGGGCGAGAAGCCGTACTGCGTTGGAAAAGTTTGCGATGTAGGAGACCGATTCGATCAGGCTTCCTGTCGGGTCTTCCGGTGTGATCGGCAACAGCGGCTTCGCGAAGGACATGTGCTCCACGGTCGAGCGATCATACTTCGTAAAATAGCTCTGAAGGTATTCTCGAGCTCCTTCCTTCCAGTCCAACTCGGGAAGATCGCGGTTGATCTCTTTCAGGAGCTGATCTTTGTCCATGGTTCGCCGAGGCTCATTGCAGGTGCAAGGTTGGAGGGGTCCGAGTCATAGGCGAAGCGGGTGTGCGCGCGCAACGGCATCGGCGCCGAAACGCGATGCATCTCGCTGCCAGGATTTCGCCCTAAAGCGCGTCGCCCCAATCGGCGCGTCTTGCGTCGCGGTAGGCTTGCCCGTCACGCTTGGTCAGCAGCCGTTCGCAAGCGCTTCCGTCCAGGCTGCAGAGCTTCAGCCGGACCCGACCGGAGGCCGTCCGCGGCGGCGCGATGACGCGGGCGCGGGGGAGCGACGGCTGAGGGGCGCGTGACGCCGCCAGGTAGACGAATTTTTCCTCCTCCCACGGGGCCTCGGCGCCCTTGGCGAGGCGATGCACGCGCGAGCGCGCAACCTTGCGTGAGAAATGGCACCAGTCGGGCTCGGTGATCGGGCAGGATGCCATGTGCGGGCATGGGGCAACGATGTGCGCTCCTCCCGCGATCAACTGCTCTCGGACGGCGAGGATGCGCTTCCAGCCGGCCGGCGTGCCGGGCTCGACTACCATGAGGACGCCTGCCGTCAATGACCAGAGGCGCTCGATGAGAGGAGCGATCGCCCGGGATGGTAACTCATCGAGGACATAGGCGATGCTGACGAGATCGGCCGGGGCGAGATCGCGCAGTCCGCTTGAAACGTCGCCAGCTAGCCATTGCGCGGCGACCGGATGTGCGGTTGCCAGGCGCGCGCCCGTGGCGAGCGCCGGCGCGCTGCCTTCCACCAGCGTGGCGCTGGCAATTGTCGGCCAGCACGCTCCGGCTGCCCAGAGCGCGGTGCCGGGTCCTGCGCCCACATCCAGAAACGTCTTCGGCTCGAAGTCCGGCAGGACCTCGCGGGCGGCGTCGAAGCTCGAGCGTACTGCCGCGTAGGTCGCTGGCATGCGCGTCGCGAGGTAGGCCTTGACGGCCAGTTCCTCGTCGAGATGCATCGTGCCGTCCTGTGTCTCGGCCCGATAGCGCGTGGAAAGGCGGGTGGCCGCGCGTTGCAGATCGCTGAGGGAAATGCCATCGAGCACTGCGTCAATTGCCGCTCTGAGCGGCGCCGGGAGTTCCATCGTCCTAGACGCTCCGTGGCGCGGCGAAGATCACCGTGGCGCCAACAAGGCAGATCGCGGCCCCGATGACGTCCCAGCGGTCCGGCCGCAGGCCTTCGGCAGCCCAAAGCCACCCCAGAGAGGCGACAATGTAGATTCCGCCATAGGCGGCGTAGGTACGGCCTGCGGCGGGAGAATCTGCGAGCGAGAGCAGCCAAGCGAAGAGGATCAGAGAGGCGATGCCGGGCAGCAGCCACAGAGGCGACTTGTCCAGGCGCCACCATGCCCAGAACGCAAAGCAGCCGGCGATTTCCGCCAGTGCGGCGGCGATGAAGAGGGGGTAGGTCATGGTTGGTCCGGGTTGCGGCGGGCTGGCGTCTGGCTAGGGCCTGCTGTGAAACAGGTCAAGCCGGCGAGCTGCTGCCGGACGTGGTTCGGAGCGACCGCACAAGACACGACGGCGCCGCCGTGTGTGCGCGCCGGTCCGCCGCTAATCCTTCCCCGAGACCCGCCGGCCCGTCCGGCGCTTGGCGGGTGCTGCTTCCGTCTCCTCCGCCAGAGATCCACCGTGCGCCATCTCGTGCATCGAAAGCGCCTTCTCGCATTTCTCTATGTAGCTGCGGGTCACTGGCAGCACGTCGTTCCTCTTGGTGAGCTGGATCTGGAAGACCATCAGGTCCTGCCAGCGGAAAGCCGCTTCCGAGCCGGACAGATAGAATTCCCACATGCGGCAGAAGCGTTCGTCGTAGATCTCCCTTGCGCGGTCGCGGTTGGCGAGGAACCGATCCCGCCAATGTTTCAGGGTGTCGGCATAGTGGAGCCGCAGGATCTCGACATCGTCCGTCATGAGGCCGGCTTTCTCGATGGCCGGGAAGACCTCGGAAAGGGCAGGGATGTAGCCGCCCGGGAAGATGTACTTCCGGATGAACGCCGCGGTGGCGGTCGGCGGTCCGAACCGGCCGATGGCATGGAGCACCATGACGCCGTCGGGCTTCAGCAGCGTCGCGCATTTGTCGAAGAAGGTGCGGTAGTGGTTGACGCCGACATGTTCGAACATGCCGACCGAGACGATGCGGTCAAACCGCTCGTTGAGATCGCGGTAGTCGCGGATCTCGAAATGCGCGCGATCCTCCAGGCCCGCCGCTTGCGCCCGCTGGGTCGCAACCCCATGCTGTTCGGTCGAGAGGGTGACGCCGAGCACCTCCGCTTCGAATGTCTTGGCGAGGTAGAGGCCGAGACCGCCCCATCCGCTGCCTATGTCGAGCACGGTCTGCCCGGGCTTCAGCTTCAGCTTCGCGGCGATGTGGCGCTTCTTGGCCTGCTGCGCCTCGTCCAGCGTCATGTCGGGCCGCTCGAAATACGCGCATGAGTATTGCATGTCCTCGTCGAGGAAGAGCCGGTAGAGTTCCCCGGAAAGGTCGTAGTGGCGCTGCACGTTGCGCTTCGAGCGCGCCTGCGTGTTCACCTGCTGCAGCCGCCGGAAGGCGGCGCGCAGGCCCTCGAACGCACGCGTCCATGCCGTGTCGACAATTCCGGTCGGTCCGATGGCCTGGTTGACGATGCGCAGGAAGCCGAACACGTCGCCTTCGAGGAAGTCGATTTCGCCGTCCATGAAGGATTCGGGCAGGCCGAGACTGGGATCGATGGTGATCGCCCGCTCTGCGTGCCGGGTCTTGATATGCAGGTGGACCGGCGGACCGCTCCCGTCGCCGAAGGTCGTTGTCGACCCCTTCGGTCCGGTAACCTTGAGATTTCCCGTCTTGACCAGGCGACGGATCACGCGCTCAAGCAGAATGTTCATCAGAAGGCACTCAACAAAGTAAGGCTATCTTACCTTATCCTGCGTCATTCTAACGCAACGGGAAATGCGCCAGAACAATAAAAAACCCGGGCGCGAGGCCCGGGTCTTTAGTCCAGTTACGGAATTGGTGGGCGAGCTTACGCTTCCTCGCCTTCGTCGGCGTTCGGGTCGAAGAAGCTGTCCGGTCGCGCGTTCTCGTTGATGTCCTCGCCGTAGATCGCCTCGGCGGTGGTGAGCGTCTCGCCCTGGGCCTGACGCTCCGCCTCTTCGGCGCTGCGTGCGATGTTGAGCGTGATCGTGACCTCGACCTCCGGATGCAGCGCGATCGCCACCTTGTTGAGGCCGATCGTCTTGATCGGATGATTGAGTTCGACCTGGTTGCGAGCGACGGTGAAGCCCTCGGCGCTCAGCAGATCGGAAATGTCGCGCGTCGACACCGAGCCGTAGAGCTGGCCGGTCTCGCCGGCGGTGCGCACCACGACAAATGCCTTGCCGTCGAGGCTCTCGGCGACCTTCTCCGCGTCCGACTTGCGCTCCAGGTTGCGGGCTTCAAGCTGGGCGCGCTGGCCTTCGAATTTCTTCTTGTTGGCTTCGTTGGCGCGCAGCGCCTTGCCCTGCGGCAGCAGGAAGTTGCGGGCGAAGCCGTCCTTCACCCTGACGGTTTCACCCATCTGGCCAAGGCGCGAAATGCGTTCGAGAAGAATGACTTCCATTGTGAATCTCCACAGTTGCCATAGTTGGCGGAATTGGAGACAGGCTGGAAGCAAGGGGCGTTTCCGCCGATTTCGCTGTCCTGCCTGTCGCGGCAGTTAGGAGCCGCAGCTCCAACTCGGATATTGAATGCTCAACCTCGGCGCCGATCGCCGGGGATGGGTTGCGGGCGGCCAGGCCGCCCGCAGGAAGCCTTACTTCACCACGTAGGGCAGAAGGCCGAGGAAGCGGGCGCGCTTGATCGCCTGGGCGAGCTCGCGCTGCTTCTTCTGGCTGACCGCCGTGATGCGCGACGGCACGATCTTGCCGCGCTCGGAAATGTAGCGCTGCAGCAGGCGCACGTCCTTGTAGTCGATGCGCGGCGCGTTGGCGCCCGAGAACGGGCAGGTCTTGCGGCGGCGGTGGAAAGGACGCCGGGTCGGGATCTGGTTGATGTCGACCATTATTCGCTAGCTCCTGCTGCCTCTTCGCGCGGACGGCGCGGACCACGGTCGCCGCCGTCGCGGTCGCCAAAGCTGCGCGGACCACGGTCGCGATCGCCAAAGCCGCCACGCGGACGATCACCGCGATCGCCGAAGCCGCGCTCGGAGCGCTCTTCGCGCTTCTGCATCATGGCCGAGGCACCTTCCTCGTGCTTCTCGACCTTGATGGTCATGAAGCGCAGAACGTCTTCCGACAGACCCTGCTGGCGCTCCATCTCCTTGATGGCCTCCGCCGGCGCGGTGATGTCCATGAGCGTGTAGTAGGCCTTGCGGTTCTTCTTCACGCGGTAGGTGAGGGACTTCAGTCCCCAGTTCTCGACCCGACCGACGGAGCCGCCACCGGCAGTGATGATGCCCTTGTAGTTTTCGACAAGTGCATCGACCTGCTGCTGCGACAGATCCTGGCGGGCAAGGAACACATGTTCGTAGAGAGCCATGCTCGTCTTTGCCTTTCTTCAGTTTATCGTCTCTACCGGCGGCCCAACGGCTAAGCCTCTGCAACTTCTCTTGGATCCTTCGGTGGCCTTGCGGCCGCCCTCAGGAGAAGAAAGGCGCATGTCGAGACGGTCGAGAGCGGAGACACGGGAGGCGGACGGACTATTCCGACGCGACGAAGGCAACTTCGGGATACGAATCCCTCGGTAAACCTCCGGCCCTCCGTTCAGCCCCCAGTCGGGACCGGCAGATTGGGGCGCTCCATACAGGAGGAGATGTGGATTGGCAAGGCTTGGGAGAACCCGGACGTTTGCCACCCGCAGCGGGCTGACTTCCAGTCAATCCGGCGGCGGCGATCGCGGGATGGACGCTGTCCCTCAGATCCCGGAACCATGAAGTTCCTCGACGTCCTCGCCTTCCCACGGCGCAGGCATCTCGTCGATGGTCGCGGCGTCCTGCCCCGCATTGGCCCTGGGCAAGGGCATCCAGCATTTCAGCTCGGGCTCGGCGTAGCCGATCATATGTCCAGGATAGGAGTCGGCGGCGCGCCAGCCTTCCATGCCGAACTGGTCGGCCCGGGCCCAGTATGCGACGTCGACTTCCGCGGCTCCCTGCTCGGACGGCCTCACCGTCACCAGGATCCGGCTGCCATCCTTCGGCGCGCTCTTCATGTGATGCCAGTCCATGCGACCTTCTCCTGCGGCGTGCGCGATCCAGAATATGCAGGCAGCTGCGCGGGAGCAATGATGTCGCAACAGAACTGTGGTGGACAGGGTGTATAAGGTGTTATATAACAGGTTATGCAAATGCGAGTGAGGAAATGGTTGAGGACATCGTTCGCGGATTCGGCTTTCTCACCCTCGGGACCCGCCTAAAGCGCATCGGCGACCGGCTGCAGACCGACGCGCAGCGCATCATGGATGCATATGACGTGCCGATCCAATCCAGCCAGTACCCGATCCTGGCGGCGATCGATGGTCAGGGACCGCTGAGCATTGGCGATCTCGCGCTGGCCGTCGGAATCAGCCAGCCGGGTGTGACGCGCACCGTGGGGCAACTGGTCAGGCAGGGCCTTCTGGCGGTGGGCCCGGCCGGCAACGACCAGCGGCGTCGCGTGGTCACGCTCACGCCGGAGGGACGGCGACTGATCGAGTTTTCGCGAAAGCACGTCTGGCCGCGCATCGAGGCAGCCGTAAAGGACGTCTGCGCGGATCTCTCCGGTCCACTGCTGGGACAGCTTGGCGACATCGAGCGGCGGCTCACGGCCACGCCTCTCGATCGCCGGGCCCAGAACGGTAAAGAGGTTGCGCCATGACCGCGCACATTCTCGACCGTCCCGTGTGGAGCGCGCTGACGACGCGTCAGGCGCCATTCGCGGCGGGCGGACCGCTCGCACGCCGATACCAGCGAGGCATCATCCCTTTTGCCGCAACGGGCGGAGACGATGATGACAGCCTTCGGGCGCTGTCGGACCTGCTGGAGGGGGACGAAACGCTGGTCGTGGTGCAGACTGGCGGCGTCGTGCTGCCTCCATCCGCGGAAGCATCCGGAACCGGACGCGTCGTGCAGATGGTTGCGCAGCGCCCCATCGCGGCATCGGGCGATCCTGATATCGTAGGGCTGTCGGACGCGGATGCCGAGGACATGCTGGAACTGGCGACGCTGACGAAGCCCGGTCCGTTCACGCTGCGCGCCGCGGCGCTCGGCCAATTCTTCGGGGTCAAGGTGAACGGCAGGCTGGTGGCGATGGCCGGCGAGCGGATGAAGCAGGACGGCTTTGCAGAACTGAGCGGGGTGTGCACACATCCGGACTTTCAGGGTAAGGGGCTTGGCAGGCGGCTCTCGCTGTTTGTCGCCGGCCGCATCATGGCGCGCGGTGAGAAGCCGTTCCTGCACGCCTACGACACCAACCAGGCCGCTATCGATCTTTATGAAAGGATTGGCTTTTCCATCCGCACGACGCTCGACCTGGCGGTGATCAGGCGACGGGTCCCTTGAGCGCGGGCAGGTGCGGCAACCGCTCGATCCAGGCATCCCGGCCTGGTTCGGCCATGTGCAGTTGAAGGCTTGCCATGCTGATGACAGGTGCGGTCGCGCGATCGCCTTGATCGAATCATGGGAGGCCGGCAAAGGTCCCGGCCTCCATCGCTACGCTCACGTTTTCGCGGACATCGATCTAGCGGTAGGAATTTCCGCCGCCGGCGCCGCTTCCATGACCTCCGCCACCGCCGCCGTCACCGTCGTGGCTGGCGTGGTTGAGGGTGCTCATGCTCTTGCTGGCGCCGAAGTCCTTTCCTGAGAGGCCCTTGCCGCCGCCGTCTTTGCTGTGGCTGCCCTTGCTTTCGTAAAAGCCCTTGGCTGCGCTGCTTCGGCTAAAATCTTTGCCATGGCTGCTCTTGCCTCCGCTGAAGCCAGTGGCGGCACTGCTTCCTCCCTCATCGCCGCTTCCGCCTTCATCGCTTCCTCCGCCGCCGTCACCGCCGTCACCACCGCCGCCATCGCCGCCATCGCCGCCGTCACCGCCGCCGCCGTCGTCACCGCCGCCGCCTTCGCTGCTGCCTTCGCCGCCTTCGCCGTCACCGCCACCGCCGCCATCGCCGTTGCTGCCGCCGCCATCACCGCCGCCGTCACCGCCTTCGCCGCCGCCGTCACCGCCGCCGCCATCGCCGTTGCTGCCGCCGCCATCACCGCCGTCGTCACCGCCATCACCGCCGCCATCAGCGCCGCCGTCACCGCCTTCGCCGCCGCCGTCACCGCCGCCATCGCCGCCGCCGCCATCGCCATCGCCGCCGCCGTCACCGCCGCCGTCACCACCGTCACCGCCGCCGCCGTCACCGCCGCCGTCACCGCCGCCGCCATCGCCATCGCCGCCGCCGCCGCCGCCGTCACCACCGTCACCGCCGCCGCCGCCGCCATCGCCATCGCCGCCGCCGCCATCACCGCCGCCGTCGCCGCCATCGCCATCGCCGCCGCCGTCACCGCCGTCACCACCGTCACCGCCGCCGCCATCGCCATCGCCGCCGCCGTCACCGCCGTCACCACCGCCGCCATCGCCGCCGTCACCACCGCCATCGCCGCCGCCGCCGCCATTGCCGCCATCGCCGCCGTCACCGCCGCCGGCATCGCCGCCGTCACCGCCGCCGCCACCGCCGTCACCGCCGCCGGCATCGCCGCCATCGCCGCCGCCGCCATCGCCGCCGCCGCCGCCATCACCACCGCCGCCGTCACCACCGCCATCGCCGCCGTCGCCGCCATCACCGCCGCCGCCATCGCCGCCATCGCCGCCGGCATCGCCGCCATCGCCGCCGCCGCCATCACCGCCGCCGTCGCCGCCATCGCCATCGCCGCCGCCGTCACCGCCGCCGCTGCCATCGCCATCACCGCCATCGCCGCCGCCGTCGGTCTTGGGGCCGCTTGACTCATGGCCGCCGCCCGGGAGGGCTTCGTTCGAAGCAGGTATTGTCGCCGTCGGACGGCAGAGGATGCTCTCGATCGTTCCGTCCGGCCTGCAAGGCCCGTTCGCCGGTTGTTGGGCTGAACTCAGGCTCGTTCCAGCAAGGAGGAGGGTTATGCTTGCCGCGAGAAGATAGTGATGACGCTTCATGGGTTGCTCCGGTCATGCGCATCGACAGGCCGCCTGTGCGCGATGGCGCAAATCTATCGACGGGCCTGCATGCGCCGAAGCAACCGGCTGCGGAGAGCGCGTAAGGTTTATCCGATCGAGAAAGCGCGCATCCCGACGCGTCCGGGGAGGGCTTCACCGCCGCCGCGCAGGGGGCCGTCAGACATCGCTGTCGGGGCGGACGTCATCTTGGTGCGACAGGAGCAACGTTCGCCGAATGTCGGCGTCACGCAGAGAATTGCCCACCCCGCGCCGAACGCTGAGAGCGGCGCTACGCGTCGCGGCCGTTCTTGGCCACCTGTATGGCGGGCTTGCCGCCGCCGGGCACCACCACAAGCTGCCTGACTTTGCCTTTCTTGAAGGCGTTCAGAAACTTGTCGTAATTCTTGAAAGCGACGCAGCCATGCGACTCCGCGCGTCCGCCGCGCAGAAGATAGCTGTGCGTCAGGAAACCGTCGCGGCCGTGCTTGTTCCTGCCGTCGACGGGCAGCATGCGGATCGCTTCGACCCCGTGAAAGCGTTTCTCGCGCATCTTGAGATTGTAGGTGTGGGGCGGCGTGGGCCCATTCATCTTCACATGCGCATATCGGGGATTGTCGGCCATCTTGCCGATCCCCGAATGCGCCTCCAGCACGGAACCGTCCGGCATGTACACCTTCGCGGCGCTGATGTCGTAGACGGCGACGCCGCTGCCGGCGCGGGGACCGAAGAGATTCCTGAAAAGACCGCCGGACGGTTTGTCGGACGGGTCGTCCGGTCGCGCATAGGCGACCTTCGATTCGGCGCGGCGCGCCGGCTGGGCTTCGCGCTTCAGCTTCTCCTCGACGACATCTTCCCGCGGCCGGGCGGCAGGCTTTTGCGCGACGCTCCGATCCGGCACGCTGGCACGCGGGTCAGGCCTGACGTCGTCGTCGGTGCGCGGGCGGGCGAGCGGCACCGGCGTCGCCTCGGGCGTGTCGTCATAGTCGGGTGAGAGCGCGGTTCCGTCCGCATCGTTCTCTTCGTTGTCCTCGGCCGCGCGGGCTGCCTCGTCAACGGCAGTGGCGGCCGGCATCGTCGCCAGTGCGCCGGTCTGGCCGGCAGGCGAGGGGTCGGCGTAGGCGAGCACGGGAAGGCTTGGGGTCGCCGGAGGAACCGGAGCGAAGCGTTCCGCCATCTGACCGCCGGGCGCAGCGGCGACTGCCGCCTGCGTCGCTCGCGGTTCAGCGGCCTCCGCGGCCTGAAGCACGACGGCGAGCTTTTCTCGGGCGCGCGGATTCTCAAGCGAGACACGCTCGAACCGAGCCTTGAGGGTCGGATCGGCCACGAAGGCGACGTTCCGCTGTGTGAAGATTTCCGACCAATGCCGGCTTTTCGACTTGGCGCCGGCGGGCGGCCGTGCCGCGTCGGCTTGATCTGACGCGGTGTCTCCGGGCAGGCGAGCGGCGCGCTCCGACTTGCCTGAAATGGCTGGACGGCGCCTCGCGGCCTTTTCGGTGGGCTTCGCCTGAGAGGCCGGATTCGGCTCAGCGAAGATGGGGTGGACATAGGCGGCGGATGCAGTCGCCACGGTCGGCGACGTCAGGCCATTTGACGGAAGGTTGAGCATCACGGCGGCGCCCCAGAGCGCGAAGGCGATGCCAGCCGACGCGGCGGCCAGTTTACGCGTCACGCGGACGATGCCGGAGTTGGCATTGCCGCGGGCGACGGGCTGCGCGGTCCTGCGACTCATGTACGCCATACCAACCAACCCAATTTGCGTCCGGTGGAGCTCGGGCGCGCAGCCGCGAGATCCGGCTTCGAAGTCGACCGTTGAACCGGTCGGTTCCGAGAATGGCCGAGTATGGTTAACAACCTCTCTCCAGGCGCACCTTCTTATCCCCCGAGTGCGCTCATGCACTCAGCAAATCAGCAGAAACGTGGCGATAGTGTGTTGGCAGGACCAGATCGGTCAGGGCTTCATCGAGCCGGTCTCGATATAACGCTGATGCCAGGACAGGGCTTCGGCGAGCAGGGAAGGCGACTGCTGGCCGTAGGAACCTTGTCGCGCACGCCTGTAATAGTCGGCAAGCGTCGGCTTGTAGTCGGGATGCGCACAGTTCTCGATGATGACCTCGGCGCGCTGTTTCGGCGACAGTCCGCGCAGGTCGGCCAGGCCCTGCTCGGTCACGATGACCTGCACGTCCTGCGTGATGTGGTCGACGTGGCTGACCTGAGGCACGATTGCCGAGATCTTGCCGCCCTTGGCCGTCGACGGCGTCGTGAAGATCGAGATGTAGGCGTTGCGGGCGAAATCGCCGGAGCCGCCGATGCCGTTCTGGATGCGCGAGCCCATGACATGGGTGGAGTTCACGTTGCCATAGATGTCGGCCTCGATCAGCCCGTTCATGGAAAGGACGCCGAGGCGCCGGATCAGCTCCGGGTGGTTGCTGATCTCCTGGGGCCGCAGGATGATGCGGTCTCGGAACGCGTCCATCTCGGCATTGAGCTCGGCGGCAGCGTCCGGGCTAAGCGAGAGCGACGTAGCCGACGCCATGCGCAGCCGTCCCGCGCGAAGCAGGTCCAGCATGCCGTCCTGCAGCACTTCCGTGTAGGCGGTCATGCCGTCGAACGGGCCTTCGGCCAAGCCGGTGAGCACGGCATTGGCGATGTTGCCGACGCCCGACTGGATCGGCAGCAGCGAGGCGGGCAGGCGCCCCTTGGCGACCTCGTGGCGGAAGAACTCGATCACATGGCCGGCAATCGAACGGGCAACGGCGTCGGGAGGCGTGAACGGCTGGTTGCGGTCCGGCGAATCGGTCTCGACGATGGCGACGATCTTGTCGGGATCGACGCGGAAGCAGGTGTCGCCGATACGGTCGTCGGGCCGAACCAACGGGATCGGCACGCGGTTCGGCGGCAGCGCCGTGCCGTAGTAGAGGTCGTGCATGCCTTCGAGCGCCGGGTTCTGCCAGCTGTTCACCTCGAGGATGATGCGATCGGCGCGGTCGAGCCACGTCTTGTTGTTGCCGACCGAGGAAGAGGGGATCAACGCGCCGTCCTCGCGGATGCCGGTGACCTCGATCAGGGCCGTGTCGAGCGGCCCCAGAAAACCCTGCCAGGCCATCGGGGCGACCTGGCTGAGGTGCATGTCGAAATATTCCATCTCGCCGCGGTTGATCTTCTCGCGCGCGATCGGATCGGAATTGTAGGGCAGGCGGAACTCGATGCCGTCGGCCTTTGCAAGCGCACCGTCCAGCTCGGGACCCGTCGAAGCGCCGGTCCATACCCGGATGCCGAAGGGCCGGCCTGCGGCGTGTTCGGCCTCGATGCGCGCCGCCAGCGCCAGCGGCACGGCCTTGGGATAGCCTGAACCCGTAAAGCCGCTCATGCCGACGGTGCTGCCGCTCGGGATCAGGGCCGCAGCGGCGTCGACGCTCATCACCTTCGAGCGCAACTTCGCCTGATGGATCCGTGAGTTGTCCGCCACGGCTATCTCCATAGTTGCCCGGGCGGCGAGCGCTGCCCGGGTAGGTTCTATTCTTGTTCTTGTGGTCTTCTGGTTGGCTTTCAGGGTGCGTCGTCGTCGCCTCTGAAGCCTGCCGAGATTATTCCTCGGGCACCACGCGCACGGCGCCTTTGTCAGCGCTGGTGGCGAAGGCGGCGTAGGCGCGCAGCGCGGTGGTCACGTTGCGCTTGCGCTTCTCGACCGGCTTCCAGCCCTTCACATCCTGCTCGGCGCGGCGGGCCAGAAGCTCGTCGTCGCTGACCTTGAGGTTGATCGTGCGGTTGGGAATGTCGATCTCGATGATGTCGCCCTCGCGAACGAGGCCGATCGCGCCGCCGGTCGCCGCTTCCGGCGAGGCATGGCCGATGGAGAGGCCCGACGTGCCGCCGGAGAAACGGCCGTCGGTCAACAGCGCGCAGGCTTTGCCGAGGCCCTTCGACTTCAGGTAGCTCGTCGGATAGAGCATTTCCTGCATGCCGGGACCGCCCTTCGGGCCCTCGTAGCGGATGACGACGACATCCCCGGCCTTGACCTCGTTGCCCAAAATGCCCTTCACGGCGGCATCCTGGCTCTCGAACACCTTTGCCGGACCGGTGAATTTCAGGATGGACTCGTCGACGCCGGCGGTCTTCACCACGCAGCCGTCGAGCGCGATGTTGCCCTTGAGCACGGCGAGACCGCCGTCCTTGGAGAACGGGTGCTCGGCGGAACGGATCACGCCATTCTCACGGTCGAGGTCGAGATCGTCCCAGCGGCGGTTCTGGCTGAACGCGACCTGGGTGGGCACGCCGCCCGGCGCCGCCTTGAAGAACTCGTGCACCTTGGAGCTGTTCGTCCGTCCGATGTCCCAATGCTCGATGGCCTGGCCGAGTGTGGCCGTATGGACGGTTGGGCAGTCGCGGTTGATGAGGCCGGCTTTGTCGAGTTCGCCGAGGATCGCCATGATGCCGCCTGCGCGGTGCACGTCCTCGACATGCACGTCGGCCTTGGCCGGCGCGACCTTGCTCAGCACCGGCACCCTCCGCGACAGCGCATCGATGTCGTCCATGGTGAAGTCGACGCCGCCCTCATAGGCCGCGGCCAGGATGTGCAGCACCGTGTTGGTCGAGCCGCCCATTGCGATGTCGAGCGCCATGGCGTTCTCGAACGCCTGCTTCGAGGCGATCCTGCGCGGCAGCACGCTCTCGTCGTCCTGCTCGTAGTAGCGCTGGCAGAGGTCGACCGAGAGATGTCCGGCCTCGACGAACAGTCGCTCGCGGTCGGCATGGGTGGCGAGCGTAGTGCCGTTACCGGGCAGCGACAGGCCGAGCGCCTCGGTGAGGCAGTTCATGGAATTTGCGGTGAACATGCCCGAGCAGGAGCCGCAGGTCGGGCAGGCGGAGCGCTCGATGACCTTGACCTCCTCGTCGGAGACGCTGTCGTCGGCGGCGGCCACCATGGCGTCGATCAAGTCCACGGCGGTGACCTTGTCCTTCCAGACGACCTTGCCGGCTTCCATCGGGCCGCCGGAGACGAAGACGGCCGGGATGTTGAGGCGCATGGCGGCCATCAGCATGCCGGGCGTGATCTTGTCGCAGTTGGAGATGCAGACCATGGCGTCGGCGCAATGCGCGTTGACCATGTACTCGACACTGTCGGCGATCACTTCGCGCGACGGCAGCGAATAGAGCATGCCGTCATGGCCCATGGCGATGCCGTCGTCGACGGCGATCGTGTTGAATTCCTTGGCGACGCCGCCAGCCTTTTCGATCTCGCGGGCGACGAGTTGGCCGAGGTCCTTAAGGTGCACGTGGCCCGGCACGAACTGGGTGAAGGAGTTGACCACCGCGATGATCGGCTTGCCGAAGTCGGAGTCCTTCATGCCTGTGGCGCGCCACAGGCCGCGGGCGCCGGCCATGTTGCGGCCATGAGTGGTTGTACGGGAACGATAGGCTGGCATAGGCGTGGCTTTCGGAGCGTTCTACAGTTGCCTGTCTAATAGCTCCAATTTCCCAGACAGCAAACCCGGCAATGCGCCGACGCCTGATTGAGGTCGCCGGCGCATCTGGTGACTAGGCGAGCTGCGGACCGATGGTCACCTCGAGCGGCGCCAGGCCGGCGACCGTGCCGACCAGCTTGTCGCCCGCCTCGACAGGGCCGACGCCGTGGGGCGTGCCGGTGAGCACGATGTCGCCCGGTTGCAGGTCGAAATACTCCGAAAGGCGGGCGATGATCTCGGGCAGCGTCCAGATCAGCAGGCTGAGGTCGGAGTCCTGCCGCACTTGGCCGTTGACGGTGAGCTTGATGGCTCCGGACGTGATGTGGCCGACTTTGCTGACCGGGCTGATCGGTCCGCAAGGGCAGGAAAAGTCGAAGGATTTGCCGATCTCCCAAGGCTTGCCGTTGCCCTGGATGTCGCGGCGGGTCATGTCGAGCGCGACGCAGTAGCCCCAGACGTGATCCATCGCCTCCGCCTCGGAGATGTTGCGTCCGCCCTTGCCGATGGCGATCGCCAGTTCGATCTCATGATGGAAGTTCTTGGTCACCGAAGGATAGGGAACAGTGGCCCCGGAAGCGACGATCGCATCGGTCGGCTTCTGGAAAAAGATTGGCGGGTCGCGCTCGACGTCGCCGCCCATTTCCTGGACATGCGCGACATAGTTGCGCCCCACGCAATAGATCCGGCGCACGGGAAAGCGCTGGGCCGATCCCGCGACCGCAAGGCTTACCGGTGGCGAAGGTGCGATCACAAAATCAGTGCGCGCGTCCATCATCATTCCTCCCGTTCTCGTTTGTATGAACTGCCCGATGGGTATCATACATGTTCGTCGAGTCAATCGCGGAAAATGTATGATTTATGTCTGATGCATGGAGTCGTCTGGAATCCTTCCAAAAATGCAAAATGCCCTTTGACACATGTATGGGTTCCGTTAGCATCCGGGTCGTGCGTTCCGGCCGGACGGTAGTGAAGCGGCGGGGGCGGAACATTTGGGAGGAAACGAATGTCGATGCATTTTCTGAAGGCGACCCTGGCAGGTATCGCCCTGACCGCGGCGACGGTCACCGCCGCGATGGCGCAAACAACCCCGATCACGGTGGTGCTGCCCAACCCCTCTGCGCTGAACGTGTTTCCGCTGCACGTCGCGATCGGTGAGGGCTATTTCAAGGAGGAAGGTCTCGAGGTGCGGGTCGAGGCGGTGAACGGCTCCGCTTCGGTGCTGCAGACGCTGGCGTCCGGGCAGGGCCAGATCGGTCAGCCGGGCCCAGGCCCCGTTCTGGCGGCGCGCTCGCGCGGCGAGGACGTCGTGTTCCTCTACAATCTTTATCCGAAAACGGGCTTCGGCGTGGTCGTGCGGGAGGAATCCACTGCCAAGACGCCGGCTGATCTCAAGGGCACGACCATTGGCGTGGGCACTGCCGACGGCGCCGAGGTGGGCTTCACCCGCAACATCATGACCGGCCTGGGGCTGACCGAAGGCAAGGACTACGAGTTCTTGACCGTCGGCGACGGCGGAACCGCGGCCGCAGCCTTCCTCAACAATGAGGTCGACGCCTATGCGGCGGCCGTCGTGGATATGGTTATCATCGAATCCCGCGGCATTCCGCTGCGCGAGATCACCCCTGACGAATATTTGGGCTATTTCGCCAACGGCTTCGCCGCGAACCGCGCCTATATTGAGGCCAACCCCAAGGTGATCGAAGGATTCGGCCGCGCCATCGTCAAGGGCTACAAGTTCGGCATCGATCCCGCCAACACCGACAAGGTGATCGAGCATGCTGCGGTGGCCAACCCGCAGGAGGCGGAAGATCGCAAGTTCGCGCTGGCGGTGTTCGAAGCGGTCAAGCAGCGCATGACCCCGCTCGATGCCTCGCGCCCGTCAGGCTACCAGCCGCCCGAAGACTGGGAAAAGTGGCACAAGAGCGTGGTCGAGTCCAAGTCGATCCCCGCGCCGCTGGACGACCTGACCAAAGCCTACACGAACGAGTTCGTGGAAACCTGGAACAAGTAGATGACGTTACAGGCGGCGATGGGCGACCGTCGCGAGGAGACCGGTCGCGCTGCGCGGCCGGTCTACGAGCTGCGGGGCGTCACCAAGACCTACGGACAGGGCAAGATCGAGGCGCTGGGCAAGACCGACATCGTACTCGCCGAGGGCAGCTTCTCCTCGGTGATCGGCCCGTCGGGATGCGGCAAGTCGACCCTGCTCAAGATAATGGCCGGCCTGACGCCGCCGAGCTCAGGCAGGGTGGTGCTTGACGGCACCCCCGTCACCGGGCCGCGTCGGGACATCGGCATGATGTTCCAGCAGGCCACGCTGTTTCCTTGGCGCACGACGCTGGAGAACATCGTGCTTCCCATCGAAATCCGCGACGGCCGCGCTGCCGCACGGAACACCCACGCCGAGGCGCGCGAGTTGCTCGAGCTGGTTGGCCTGAAAGGTTTCGACAGCGTCTATTCGCATCAGCTTTCCGGCGGCATGGCGCAGCGCGCCGCGATCTGCCGGATGCTGATCACGCGGCCGCAGGTGTTGCTGCTCGACGAACCGTTCAGCGCGCTGGACGAGCTGTCGCGCGACTTCATGAACCTGGAGCTGCAGCGGGTGTGCATGGCGCGCAACGCGACCGCCTTCCTCATCACCCATTCGATCCCGGAGGCGGTGTTCCTGTCGGACAAAATCTACGTCATGTCGCCGAGGCCGGGCCGCATCGTCGAGATCGTCGACATCGACCTGCCGCGGCCGCGCACGGTGGAAATGATGGTGGATCCGGCATTCGGGGCCTACGTCAACCGCATTCGGTCCTTGCTCGACAAGGGGGCGTTCAAATGAGCGATGTCGCCGGTGAAATCGATACCGTCTGGACCGAAAAGGTCCCGCTTATCGATCGCATTCCCCGCCCCGTCGCGATCGCAGGCGTGCTGATCACGTTCCTCGCCGTTTGGCAGGGCATACATTTCTTCAGGATCGTGTCGCCGATCATCCTGCCGTCGCCCGCCGAAACCTGGCAGGACATCCTGACGGTCGGCGCCAATCTCCTGACGGGCGGCTACATGCTGACGGCCTTCTGGATCACGACGCAGGAGGTGCTGCTCGGTTTCGTACTCGCTACGCTGATCGGCTTCAGCCTGGGCGTGCTGGTCGGTGAGACGGCTTTCGGCGAGCGAGCGGTGCTGCCCTATCTGGTGGCCATCGACACCATGCCGAAGGTTGCCTTCGCGCCGCTGTTTCTCGCCTGGCTGGGCTTCGGCATCAGCTCCAAGGTGGCGCTTGCGGCTTTTGTCGCAACCTTCCCCATCGTGGTCGGCACGGCAGCCGGCATCCACGCCGCCGACGAGAACGCCCGCATGCTGTTCAAGACGATGGGCGCATCGCGCTGGCAGACGCTGTTCAAGATGAAGGTGCCGACGGGCCTGCCCCAGATCTTCACGGGGCTGAAGATTGCCGCTGTCGGTGTCATGGCGGGCGCGATCACCGCGGAATTTCTCGGCGGCGGCAAGGGTTTTGGCGAGCTCATCCGGGTTGCGGCGTCGCAATTGCAGACGCCGCGGGTCTTCTCGCTGATCCTCTACCTCAGCCTCCTGGGCTTCGCGCTCTTCTGGCTGGTGGTGCTGATAGAGCGCCGGCTGGTATTCTGGCATCGTTCGACGGCGGCGCAGATTGACGCCCGCTGACGGCCGCCGTAGCGCTATGAGCCTCACATCGAAGCAACTGGAGCGTGACTGACTTCCATGCCGATCTTGGTACAGGGCGAACCCGGCGACGACGCCGGATCGTCGAGGGAACGGGGCGGCTCGGGACGCCGGGGCGCCGAAAAGGCCACCAGCGCGACGCTCGTCTATCATCAGCTGAAGCGCGACCTGTTGCAGAGTCTCTACGGGCCGGGCGAGAAGCTGCTGATCGAGACGGTCGCGCAAAGATACGGCGCCGGCACCAATCCCGTCCGGGAAGCGCTCAACCGTCTGGCCGCTGAGCGGCTGGTCGATCGCGCTGACCAGCGCGGCTTTTCGGTTCCGGCGCTCTCGCTTGATCACTTCCGCGAACTGGTGAAGACGCGCTGCTGGCTGGAAGGCAAGGCGCTGGCGGAATCGGTGCGCAATCGGACGGAGGCTTGGGAGGACGGCGTTGTTCTTTCGCTGCATCGCCTGCTGCGCACCCCGTTCCGCTTCGGCGAGGATGTGTCGCTCAAGGACGACAATAGCGACTGGGAAGCCCGGCACCGGCACTTCCACCGGGCGCTGATTGCGAACTGCGGCTCCCGATGGCTGTTGCGCTTCTGTGAGGAGCTGATGGATCAGGCCGAAAGGTATCGCTACATTTCGGGCATCAATACCTATCCGCGTCGCGACTCGGATGCGGAGCACCGCGCGATCGCCGATGCCGCCCTCGAAGGGAATGCCGACCTCGCCGTGCAGCGCCTGGTGGCTCAGTATGAGCTGACGCTGCAGCTCTATGAGGCCAAGGTGCTGGCGGCAACCAACAGCGATCCGATGCAGGGCGGCGAACCGCAGTGATCGACGGAATCGATCTGGAAACGCTGCTCTGGCTGGCCGGCATGCTGGTTTTCGGGGGAGCCGTCACCGGCATTCTGGCCGGGCTATTCGGGGTAGGCGGCGGCGCCATCACCGTCCCGGTGCTGTTCGAGGTGTTCGGGGTCCTTGGGATAGAGGACGAGGTGCGCATGCCGCTGGCCGTGGGCACCTCGCTCGCCATCATCATCCCGACATCGTTCCGCTCCTTTCGCGGCCACTACCGCAAGGGCGCGGTCGACACCGGCATCCTGCGCAAATGGGCCGTGCCCATCATTCTCGGCGTACTCCTGGGTTCGGTGATCGCCCGCTACGCCACGCCCGCCGTGTTTCAGGGAGCCTTCGTGATCGTGGGCGGCATCACTGTCACCAAGCTGCTGTTCGGGCGCGAGTCGTGGCGGCTGGCAGAGCAATTGCCGTCGGGAAACATCCTGCGCCTCTACGGTATGGTGGTCGGCCTCCTGTCCGCGCTCATGGGCATCGGCGGAGGGGCGCTGTCCACGCTCGTTCTCACCCTGCATGGCCGCCCCATCCATCAGGCGGTTGCGACATCCTCGGGCGTCGGCATGCTGATCTCCATCCCCGGTGCGCTGGGCTATGTGGCGGCCGGCTGGGGGCGCGCCGGGTTGCCTCCCGACGCGCTTGGCTTCGTGTCGCTTCTCGGCTGCGCGCTCGTCATCCCCACGGCTTTCCTGACGACGCAGATCGGCGTCAATCTGGCCCATTCCATGTCGCGTCGGAAGCTGGAGATCCTCTTCGGCCTCTTCATCCTGACCGTCTGCGTGCGGTTCCTGCTGGCGATGGTGATGTGATATCCCGCAGCAGGATGCGGGCTGTGGATGCGCCCCCCGAAGTTCCGGGGCGCGCCCACCGGCGGCCTTGACTCGTCGCGCGGCGATGCGCAACACGGCGGCAACATCCGAAAAACCTTGGGAGAGCCCGAGATGTCAATTGCATTCACTTTCCCCGGTCAGGGCAGCCAGTCAGTCGGCATGGGCAAGGCGTTGGCCGAGGCGTTCCCGGAGGCGAGGCGCGTTTTCGACGAGGTGGACGATGCGCTCGGCGAGAAGCTGTCGCAGGTTATGTGGGAGGGGCCTGAGGACCGCCTGACACTCACCGCCAACGCCCAGCCTGGGCTGATGGCCGTTTCGATGGCCGCGCTGCAGGCGCTGGAAGCGCAAGGCGTTTCGCTCAAGGACAAGGTCGCGTACGTCGCCGGCCACTCGCTGGGGGAATACTCGGCGCTGTGCGCGGCGGGCACGTTTTCGCTGGCCGATACGGCGCGGCTGCTCCGCATCCGCGGCAACGCGATGCAGGAGGCCGTGCCGGCGGGCGAGGGGGCCATGGCCGCCATCCTGGGGCTGGAGCAGCAGGCGGTCGAGGACGCCTGTCGCGAGGCGGGCGGGCCCTGCCAGGTTGCCAACGACAACGGCGGCGGCCAATTGGTCATCTCTGGCGCCAAGGCGGCGGTAGAGGAGGCGGCACGGCTTTGCACCGACAAGGGCGCCAAGCGTGCGCTGATGCTGCAGGTTTCGGCTCCCTTCCACTCCGCACTGATGGGACCGGCGGCCGACGCCATGCGCGACGCGCTGGCAAAAGTCGGGAAGCGCGCGCCGATCGTGCCGGTCGTTTGCAACGTCTCTGTCAATCCTGTCACCGATCCGGACGAGATCGTGAAGCGGTTGGTCGAGCAGGTGACCGGGCGCGTCCGGTGGCGCGAGACGGTGGAGTGGTTCGCCGCGAATGGCGTGACCACGCTCTACGAGATCGGTTCCGGCAAGGTGCTGTCGGGACTTGCCAAGCGCATCGCGAAGGACGTGTCGACGGCCAATGTGTCGACGCCCGCCGACGTGGAGGCGGCGGCAGCGGCGTTGGGGTGAGGTTGGGCAGATCCTTGTAGCGCGGGGATCGTTTCGATCCGATATGCTCAGGTCAGCAACACTCAAAGACGGCGTCGCCGCATGCCGGGCAAGCGGGATTTTGGCGCCGCTGGCCGACTTCTGGAGTTATCGCGTGGGCGACTGCAGAGTGAACTGCGATGCCCCGGACAAGAGAAACGTCATCCTGGGCGTGGCGATGGGAAATCGGCACAACGTTTGTCGATGATCGCTCCGACCACGTCCTTAGGAACAAGGGAAAGAAACCAATGCTTGATCTGACCGGGCGCAAAGCCCTCGTGACCGGCGCCACCGGCGGCATAGGCGAGTCGGTGGCGCGGCTGCTGCACGCGCAGGGCGCAATCGTCGGTCTGCACGGCACTCGCGTGGAAAAACTCGAGGCGCTGGCCGCTGAGCTCGGGGACCGCGTGATGGTGTTTCCGGCGAATCTCTCCGACCGGGATGAGGTGAAGGCGCTAGGCCAGAAGGCCGAGGCCGATCTCGAAGGCGTCGATATCCTGGTCAACAACGCCGGCATCACCAGGGACGGCCTGTTCGTGCGCATGTCCGATGCGGACTGGGATTCGGTTATCGAGGTCAATCTGACGGCCGTATTCCGGCTGACTCGCGAACTGACTCACCCGATGATGCGCCGCCGGCATGGCCGCATCATCAACATAACCTCCGTGGTGGGCGTGACCGGCAACCCTGGCCAGGCGAACTACTGTGCCTCCAAGGCCGGCATGATAGGATTCTCCAAGTCGCTGGCGCAGGAGATCGCCACCCGCAACGTGACGGTGAACTGCGTTGCGCCGGGCTTCATCGAATCGGCGATGACCGGCAAGCTGAACGACAAGCAGAAGGAAGCCATCATGGGCGCGATTCCCATGAAGCGCATGGGGACGGGCGACGAAGTCGCCGCGGCCGTCGTCTTCCTGGCTTCGAACGAGGCCGGCTACGTGACGGGGCAGACAATTCACGTCAACGGCGGCATGGCGATGATCTGAGAACAGCGGACTCTGGGGAGAGTTGACTGGGGAACGCCGTGGAATGCCGGGTTTTCGCCTTGGACAGGCCGAGGATTTCGTGTAATGCGGCCTCCGAAGCGGTCGTCCGGCCCAGAACTGCCGGAAAAACCGCCCCTTTGAGGGAACATCTTAAGCCTTGATCAGTGGCAATCGTGCCGCTAACGAAGTAAGCGAATTCTTTAGACGAGGATGCCCATATGAGCGACACCGCAGAACGCGTGAAGAAGATCGTTGTCGAACACCTTGGTGTCGATGCGGACAAGGTCACTGAAGCCGCGAGCTTCATCGATGATCTCGGCGCCGACAGCCTGGACACGGTCGAGCTCGTGATGGCGTTCGAAGAGGAATTCGGCGTCGAGATTCCTGACGACGCGGCCGAGACGATTCTGACCGTGGGCGACGCGGTCAAGTACATCGACAAGGCTTCGGCCTAGTCCTTCCGCCTCAGCCGTCGTTTTTTCAGGAAAGGCGGTCATGAGACGCGTCGTTGTTACTGGTATCGGACTCCTCTCGCCCTTCGGAATGGGGGCGGAGCATAGCTGGCGGGAACTGCTGACAGGCAAGAGCGCCTGCCGCCGGATTACCGAGTTCGAGGTCGACGATCTGCCGTGCAAGATCGCGAACGTCATCCCGCGCGGCGACGGCGCGAACGGCACGTTCAATCCCGAGGCGGTGCTCGAGCCCAAGGAACTCCGCAAGATCGGCGACTTCATCCTCTACGGCATCGCCGCAGCGGATGAGGCGCTGGCGGACTCCGGCTGGAAGCCCGAAACGGAAGCCGACCGCAACGCCACAGGCGTGATGATCGGTTCCGGCATCGGCGGCATCTCGGGCATTGCCGAGAACGCCCTGATCCTGAAGGAACGCGGCCCGCGCCGCATCAGCCCCTTCTTTATTCCCGGCAACATAATCAATCTGGTCTCGGGCCAGGTGTCGATCCGGCACGGGCTGAAGGGCCCGAATCACGCCGTCGTCACGGCCTGCTCGACCGGCGCACACGCCATCGGCGATGCGGCGCGGCTGATCATGTTCGGCGACGCCGACGTGATGCTGGCCGGCGGTTCCGAATCGCCGATCGACCGCCTGTCGATGGCGGGCTTCGCAGCCTGCCGCGCGCTCTCCACCGAGCGCAACGACACCCCGGAAATCGCATCGCGGCCCTATGACAAGGATCGCGACGGTTTCGTGATGGGCGAGGGCGCCGGCGTAGTCGTGCTCGAAGAGCTCGAGCATGCCAAGGCACGCGGCGCCAAGATTTATGCCGAGGTCGTCGGCTACGGCCTGACGGGCGACGCCTATCACATCACCGCACCCTCCGAGGACGGGGACGGCGCCTTCCGCTGCATGAGTGCGGCGCTCAAGCGTGCGAACATCGTTCCGGCTGACGTCGATTACATCAACGCCCATGGCACCTCGACCATGGCCGACACGATCGAACTCGGCGCTGTCGAGCGGCTGGTCGGAAATGCGGCGTCGAAGATCTCGATGTCGTCGACGAAATCTTCGATCGGGCACCTTCTGGGCGCCGCCGGCGCAGCCGAGGCGATCTTCTCTGTGCTCGCCATCCGCGACAACATCGCTCCCGCCACCATCAATCTGGACAACCCGTCTGTGGCGACGGCGATCGATCTCGTGCCGCACAAGCCGCGCGAGCGCCGGATCGATGTCGCAGTGTCCAACTCGTTCGGATTTGGCGGAACCAACGCATCGCTCGTGTTCCAGCGTTACAATGGCTGACCGGCGCATCGTGCCGTGATTTTTGCCATATTCGCCTATAGTCTGCCGGTCACGCCTGATTCACCAGAAAGCGCCGTCGACCGATGACAATCGAAACCGAAAGCACCGGCAGTTTCGGCAGAGCCGCCGATGGCGCGCAGACGATCGTGCCGAAATCCGCCAGCGATGCGTTGCGCCCCGAGGCTGGCACGCCACCTCCGAAACGGTCGCGGGGATCTCGCAACCAGTTCGTGGTGTTCCTGAACTTCGTCGTTTCGGCCCTCTTCCTGGTGGCGATCGCGGCGGTCGTCGCTCTCTACTTCGGAAAGCGAACATTCGAGGCGCCAGGGCCGTCGACGACGGCATCCACGGTGCTGATCAAGCCGAACTCCGGCGTCCAGGACATTGCCGATCAGCTCGAACGCCGCGGCCTCATCTCCGATGCGCGAATCTTCTGGCTCGGCACGCGCGCCTTGGGTGCAGACGGAAAGCTGAAGGCCGGCGAGTATGAGGTCAAGGCCGGCGCTTCCATGCGCGACATCATGGAAGTGCTGAAGAGCGGCAAATCGATCCTCTATTCGTTGACCATCCCGGAGGGGCTGACGGTGGAGCAGGCCTTCCAGCGGATCGCGGAACACGAGGCCTTGTCGGGCGACATGCCGGCTTCTGTTCCTGTCGAGGGCAGCCTTGCCGCGGACACGCAACGCTTTACGCGCGGCACCACCCGCCAGCAGATCGTCGACAAGCTGCTTGCCGACCAGGACAAACTGGTCGAGGACATCTGGAATAGGCGCGCCCGCGACCTGCCGCTGGCCAACAGGGATGAGTTTGTCATCCTCGCGTCCATCGTGGAAAAGGAGACGGGCGTCGCCGACGAGCGCTCGCGTGTGGCGGCCGTCTTCGTCAACAGGCTCAACAAGGGCATGCGCCTGCAGTCGGATCCGACGATCATCTACGGCATCTACGGCGGCAAGGGTAAGCCCGCCGAAAAGCCGATCACCCAGTCCGACCTGAAGAAGCAGACGCCGTACAACACCTATCTCATCAACGGCCTGCCGCCGACGCCAATTGCAAATCCCGGCCGCGCCGCGCTCGAAGCGGTCGCCAACCCATCGCAGACCGCAGACCTCTACTTCGTCGCGGACGGGACCGGCGGCCACGTCTTCGCCAAGACCCTCGATGAGCACAATGAGAACGTGGCGCGCTGGCGGGTGATCGAGAAGAAGAAGGCCGCGGAGGCGGCAGCCGCCGCCTCGCAGGGCGCAGCATCGACCACCGGCCAGTAGCCGGTCTCTAAATAGGGGGCGCTCGCAATGAAATTGCAGAGCATGACCGGATTTGCGCGCGCCAGCGCACAGTTCGCCGGCGCGCAGATCGCGTGGGAAGTGAAATCGGTGAATGGCAAGAGCGCCGACGGCCGTTTCCGCCTGCCGCCGGGCTTCGAGCGGATCGAGCCGGTGACGCGCCAGAGGCTCCAGAAGACCTTCGCGCGGGGCAACTTCCAGGCGACGCTCACGCTGACGCGGCCCGCTATCCAGGTTCAGCCTGTCGTCAACGAGGCATTTCTCAAGGACTTGGCGGGTCTTGCGAAGCGTCTCCAGGAGCAGTTCGGGGCGGCTCCGGCGAGCGCCGACGGCCTGCTCGCACTACGCGGCGTGCTGGATATTCCGGAGGCGGTGGAGAGCGAAGAGGGCCGCGCCGCGCTGGACGTGGCGATCCTTGCCGTGTTCGATACGGCGCTTTCCGACTTGGAGGCGGCGCGTCAGCGCGAAGGGGAAGCCCTGGGCGCCTTGCTGTCCTCTCACCTCGACCAGATGGAAGCGCTGACGCTCAAGGCCGAAGCCGACCCGTCGCGTGAGGTCGAGTCGATCCGGAGGAAGCTGGCCGAGCAGGTTAGCCTGCTGCTCGACGCGGCTGCCGGCCTCGACGAGGCTCGCCTCCACGCCGAAGCGGCGTTCCTGGCGACCAAGGCTGACATTCGCGAGGAGATCGATCGTCTCAAGACGCATGTCGCGTCCGGCCGCGCGCTGCTGGCCGCCGGCGGAGCGGTGGGCCGCAAGCTCGACTTCCTGGCGCAGGAATTCAATCGCGAATCTAATACCTTGTGTTCGAAATCGAATGCGGCCTCGGTGACCGCGATCGGCCTCGAACTGAAGGCGGTCGTCGACCAGTTTCGCGAACAGGTCCAGAATTTGGAGTAGATCGAGGAATGACGCGACCGAAGTCAGCGGATGGCATCAGCCGCAGGGGGCTGATGCTGGTGCTTTCCTCCCCATCGGGGGCAGGAAAGTCCACTATTGCCCGCAACCTGCTGGAAATCGACCATGGCTTCGAGCTGTCGGTGAGCGTGACGACGCGCCAGCGGCGCGGCAGCGAGATAGACGGGGTGCACTACCATTTCCGCGATCAGCGCGAGTTCGAGTTCCTGCGTGAGAACGACGAACTGCTGGAATGGGCGGAGGTGCACGGCAACTTCTATGCGACTCCCCGCAAGCCGGCGGAAAGGGCGATGGCCGATGGCCGCGACATGCTGTTCGATATCGACTGGCAGGGCGCGGTGCAGCTCAAGGAGAAGATGCGCGGCGACATCGTCTCGATCTTCATCCTGCCGCCTTCGATGGCGGAGCTGAAGGCGCGGCTGCAGCGGCGCGCGGAAGATGCGGCCGAGTCGATCGAGCGCCGGCTGAACAACGCGAAGATCGAGATCGAGCACTGGCGCGAGTACGACTACGTCGTCGTCAACGACGACCTGGACCGGGCTTTCGCGGAAGTGCGGGCGATCGTGACGGCGGAACGCCTGCGCCGCGATCGCCGGCCGGGCCTGTTCGAGTTCGTTTCGTCGCTGCTTGACGAAAAGACGACTTAGGATTGCAGGCGGGTGGGGCCGCCGGCGTTAGCGGCGTCTTCCTTCATCGATACTCGCCTGTATGTAAGGGCCGGCAGCGACGCCCAGAGGGCGATCGCTATCCTCGAAATGCGTTCGCCAGCGCCACGAACTCGGCGACGCTCAGCGTCTCAGCGCGCCGCGTGCCATCGATGCCGGTG
This sequence comes from Mesorhizobium shangrilense, assembly GCF_028826155.1. Classification (NCBI taxonomy): domain Bacteria; kingdom Pseudomonadati; phylum Pseudomonadota; class Alphaproteobacteria; order Hyphomicrobiales; family Phyllobacteriaceae; genus Arvimicrobium; species Arvimicrobium flavum. The sequence continues at coordinate 3,585,407 of NZ_JAQGPN010000001.1, read as the reverse complement.
GCTTCGAGCAGGCGCTCGCCGCCGACCGGCTTCAGGCTCTGGCGGAGCATCTTGCGGCGTTGCCCGAACGCCGCCTCCGTGATGCGGCCAAGCGTGCGGACGTCGGCCGGCAGCGGCTCGGCGCGGGGCACGAGATGTACCACCGAGGACGTCACCTTTGGCGGCGGCACGAAGGCCTGCGGCGGCACGTCGAAGGCGATCCCGGCTTCCGTGCGCCAACCGGCCAGGACTCCGAGACGGCCGTAGGCGTCGCTTCGCGGCTTCGCGATGATGCGCTCGGCCACTTCGCGCTGGAACATCAGCGTCATGGACATGTAGAGCGGCGGCCACTCGTCGACGGTAAGCCAGCGCACCAGCAGTTCGGTGCCGACATTGTAGGGGAGGTTGGCGACGATCTTGACCGGACCGGAGCCGGCGATCTCGCGAAAATCCGTCTTCAGGGCGTCGCCGGGGATGACCTCGAGCCGTCCGGGATAGTGCGCCGAGACTTCCTCCAGCGCCGCCAGGCAGCGCTCGTCCCGCTCGATGGCGACGACCTTGCGTGCGCCGTGCAGCAGCAGCGCGCGGGTGAGACCACCGGGTCCTGGACCGACCTCGACGACGGTGACGTTTGAAAGGTCGCCTGCCGCACGCGCGATCTTACCCGTCAGGTTGAGGTCGAGCAGGAAGTTCTGGCCGAGCGACTTCTTGGCGGCGAGTTGGTGGCGCTCGATCACCTCGCGCAGGGGCGGCAGGCCGTCGATGCTCATGAAGCGGCCGCTTGGCGGTCGGCGAGTTGGCGCGCCAGCCTCAGCGCGGCAAAAAAGCTGTCGGGCCGCGCCCTGCCGCTGCCGGCGAGGTCGAAGGCGGTGCCATGGTCCGGCGAGGTGCGAATGAAGGGCAGCCCCAGCGTCACGTTGACCGTCTCGTCGAACGCGAGCGCCTTCGCGGGAATCAGCGCCTGGTCGTGATACATGCAGATGGCGGCGTCGTAGGCGGCGCGGGCTTGGGGATGGAACATGGTGTCCGCGGGCAGGGGACCGAACGCTTCGATTCCGCTGGAGCGCAGTTGTTCGATCGCGGGCGCGATGACGTCGACGTCCTCCCGGCCCATGGCGCCGCTCTCTCCGGCGTGAGGGTTAAGTCCGGAGACAGCAAGCCGCGGCCTGGCGAGGCCGAAGCGGCGACGCAGGTCGTTGTGGGTGATGCGCACTGTCTGCACGATCAGATCCTGCGTCAGCAGGCCCGGCACGGCAGCCAGCGGCACGTGGATCGTGACCGGTACGGCGCGAAGCTCGGGGCCCGCCAGCATCATGACAGGGAAGGCAGGCGCGCCGGTGCAGGCCTCGGCCAGATGCGCAAGGTATTCCGTGTGGCCGGGGAAGTCGAAGCCCGCGTCGTAGAGCGACTTCTTGGCGACGGGGCCGGTGACCAGCGCGTCGGCAACGCCTGTCACGACGTCCTCGACCGCACGGTCGATGGCCGCGACGATTCCCTTGGCGTCGGCCTGGTCGGCGCGCCCTGTCTGCCGGCTGAAGCGGGCGCCGAGCGGAACGACGGACAACGCCTGCTCGAATGTCGACGTCGCTTCGGACGGCATGACCGAGGCGATGGGCACCGCAAGCCCCATCGCGGCCGCCCGGTCCACCAGGAAATCCGGGTCGCAGATCACATAGAAGGGGGGAATGCCGGCCTGCTGCCGCTGCGCCCATGCGGCCAGCACGATGTCCGGGCCGACGCCCGCAGGATCGCCGACCGTCGCCGCGAGAGGTTTTGCGTGATCAGCCATCTATGGGAGCAGGGCGGAGGAGTGCGTCAGCGTTCGACGATCTTCGCCTTCTCGCGCAATTCCTGCGTGTAGGTCTTGCTGAGCTCGTCGGCGTTGGCGCCCTTGCTGGATTCGGCCTGGAACACCAGCTCCGCCACGCGGTCGTCCGATACCTCGCGCGCGCTGCAGATTCCGATGAACTCGATCCCACGTTCCGTCTGGCGCACCGGCGTGGCCGCGCCACTCTTGGTCGCCTTGATCGGCTCGGCCCAGTCCGCCGGCAACTGCGGCTCGAGCACGCGGCCGAGATCGCGCACGGTCACGTCGATCAGGCCCTTGGCGAAGCTGCGGGTCGTCTCGCAGCTGCGGAAGCGCATGCGCATGGCCTCGGCTTCGCGCTTGCGCTTGGCGATATCGCCGCGCTGCCCGGCAGGCACCACGAAGATCACCTGCTGCAGCATGTATTCCGTTGCCTTTGGCTTTTCGCCGCCCCTCTGGAGCATCTGACGGACGAGGTTCTGCTCGCGGGATCCGCCCTTGGCGCCCGGGCCGGCTCCGCCGCCAGCGCCGGTCGAGCGGTGGCGGGCGCCGAGCGCCTGGTTCCAGGCCATCTGCGAACGGATGTATTCCTTGAAGTGCGACTTGGTCACGCCGGCCTGCCCCAAGATCTTGTCCAGCGCATCGAGCGGCATCTTGTTGTCCTTGGCGAAGCGCGCGTAGGCGGTGTCCACCTGCTCGTCAGTCACCTTGATGCCGAGGCGCGCGGCTTCGGCGTTGCGCAGCGTCTGCTCGATCATCTGGTCGGATGCGTTGCCCTTGCCCCGCTGCAGGCGGATGAAGGCGGCGCGTCGCTGGATGTCGTAGCTGGTGATGGGGATGTTGTTGACGACGTATTTGATCTCGCTCGCCTGAGCGACGCCGACTAGATCCATGCCCATCGGCAGGTGAGCACTCGCCGTCAGCACGGCGACTGCTGCTGCAAATCCTAGCATTCGCGGCGAAAACATCCAGATCTTCCCCATTCCCATCCGGCCACACCAAAGTGTTCGGGTGCCACCCTTATGCGGCGAAAGCATGTCAGTCGGACTGTTGTCTATATCCCAGCCCCGATATCGCCAAGAGTGCGGAAGGAAAGATTGAAGCCGATGCTGGTGGAAGTTTCCTCGCTGACCCGGTTGATCGACTGCGAAACTGTCATCAGGTAGGTGAAGCACTCGTCGGCGTAGGAGACGCCAACGCCGCGGTTGAGCATGCGCTCGTTCTCGACGTCGAAGGTCGCCGACGCAAAGACGCGCCAGTTCTCGCCGATCTTGGCCGACGCACCGCCAGAGACCTCTGCCCGGTCGACGGCGAAGCCGTAAAGGGGCTGCGCCTCGATGAACGCATACTTTGCGTTGATGGAGAAGCGGTCGGCGACATATCCGGCCCTGACCTCGGTCCTGCGGATGTCGAACGTCTCCTCGTCGAGGCGGGCGCTCAGCGACGCCGACAGGCCGAAGGGCGTGCCGAAGCCGATCAGGCCGACATAGTCCGAGGTCTCGGTTTCCAGGCCCGAAAATGCGCCGGCGTTGACCAGGTCCGGGGAGGCGAAGGAATTGCGTCCCGCGAGCTGGTAGGACTGGCCGAAAATGCCGTTCGTGGTCCATCCGTGGGCGAATGAGCCGGAGTAGCGCACGCCGAGATTCGCCCGCGTGCCGCCTTCGATGCGGTCATAGCCGGAGAACTTGTCGCGCTCGAACAGCGTGGTGGCGTCGAAGACGAAGCTCTGGGCGTCCTCGTTGATGATCCCCAGTTCGTCGCTATAGGGCTCATCCGGCCGGGCGAAGACCTGCGCGACCGGCTCGAGCACATGGGTCGAGCTCGTCGTCGAGAACAGCACGGGCCAGCGCACGTCGAGCCCTGCGGTCGCCATGTAGCGATAGAGCGCCGAGCGCACGTCCGCCGCGACGCCGAGCTCCCTGCCCATGATGTCGATGCTCGCCACCGATATGTTGGCGACATCAGAGTACATTGCGTCGCCCTGCATCTGAAGCAGCGGGCTGACCACAAGGCCGCCGGGACCGACGATCGACCGGCGCCATTCGGCCTCGGCGGTCATGCGGCCGCTCCATCCGTCGACTCCGCGCACGACCGGCGCGGTCAGCGCCACGTCCTGCGTATCACGGTAGAGGGTGCGTGCGTTGACGTCGATGTTGATCTCGCCGCCAGCGATGGGCTCGTCCGGCGTATAGGCATAGTCGAAGGTCGGCAGCGCCAATGGCTGCTTCTCGTCGCGTCCGTTGAAGACGTCTTCCTGCACGTCGAACTTCATGGCGCGAAGGTCGAAGAAGTTGCGGTCGTTGAGACCCGTCAGGTAGGTCTCCGAGCGGAACACATAGTTGTCGAACCCGGCGATGCCGTATGTATAGGCGAAGTCCTTGTCGGTCTGCGCCAGTGCGTTCCAGCCGAAGCTCCAGCGCGGGTTGAGGACGAAGTCGCCCTTGCTGCCGATCATGCCGCGGAAGCGGTTGAGATCATCCGGCTTGCCGCGGTCCACGGTGTTTGGATCGAACGCCTCAGGATCGGCCTGGTAGATCCCCGCCATCTTGAGGTTGTACTGGCCGTTGTTGAAGCGCTGCTGCCACTCGGCCTCGCCGAGGAAACCCTGCTCCGAGTAGCCGGTGCCGGTTACAGTCAGGTCATAGGTTGGGGACAGCGCGAAGTAGTACGGGATGTAGGCGCCGTAGCCGAGGTCGGACTTGTAGGCGAGGCCGGGCAGCAGGAAGCCCGACTTGCGCTTGACCGACGGATCCGGGATCTCGAATGCGGGCAGCAGCGCGATCGGCATGCCCCACATTTCGAAACGCGGCTTCTCGAAGCGGATCATCTTGGTCTTGCCGTTCCAGATGATCTTCTGCGACTTGATTCGCCAGATGGGGGCCTTGTCGGGCTTGTCCTCGCAGGGTGCGCAGGCCGTGTAGACGCCGTTGTTGAAGGTGGTGAGGACGCCGCTGCGCCGCTCGGCGCTCTCAGCGCCGAAATAGGTCTTGTCCGTGGTCACGACCTGCAGGGCGTTGACGAAGCCGTCGCCGAAATCGTCGGTGATGTCGATCTCGCTGGCGTAGAATTTCGTCCCTTCGGGATCGACGATCTCGACCTTGCCGGTAGCCAGCAGGCGGCCCGTCTCGCTGTTGTAGATGACCTTCTCGGCCACAACGCGATTGCCGCCGTATTCGAGGCGAACGCCGCCGACTGCGGTGACCGTCGAAAGGTCCTGATCGTAGACCAGCGTGTCCGCTTCGAGCAGCAACTGCGAGTTTTCGGGAACGTTCTGCTCGAGCGCCAGGTTCTGCGCGTGAAGAGGCGCTGCGACATATGCCAGTACGCAGGCGAGCGCTGTGGCACCCAGCAGGCGCGACAGACGCCGCGGCCGCTGACGGAGGGCTGACACCGAGCCCACTAGCCGTCTTCCCTGTAGAGCAGGAATGTCACACCGAGAAAGATTGCCACCACGACCGGAAACCATGCCGCCACGACCGGAGGGACAATCCCCGAGGTCCCGAACGCTTTGACCAAAACCGATACGACATAAAGCAGAAAGCCGGCGACTACGCCACCCAGAATCAAAGGAACGGATTGTCCTAGCCTCGTAAATTTAAGCGACACGGTGGCCGCGATAAGCGTCATCGCCACCAACAGGGGAGGCAGCGCCAGCAGGGAGTGCAATTGCATCGAGAAGGCATTGGCGCGCAACCCGAACGATTGTGCGACCTCGATCTTCGACGGCAATTCGAAAAGTGGAATCGTTTCGGGACGCGCCAGCCGCTCCTGTACGAACTCCTCACGCAGATTCGTGGGAATCTGCAGGTCCGGGATGTTCATTTCCTGAACGCCGTCCTTGTACCGGTCGACGTCGACGAGTTCCCAATAGCCGTCCCGGAGATAGGCACGGCTGGCGTCCAGCCGCTCGAAGATGTTGCCGTCCGAATCGATACGGAAGAAGCTGGCGCCGGCCAATTCCATCCCCTGGTTGAGGGAGGCCTGGGCTCCGATGATGGTGTCGGTGTCGTCGGTCTTCTGGCGGATCCAGGGCACGGTCGCGCCCGCCCGCTTGGGGTCCGTGGCCTTCATGTCGGCCTCGTACATCTGCGAGCGCGCGAGACCTGCCGCCGCCAGCGGATTGAAGGCGACGATCATGATGATGCCGAGCAGGAAGGCCGCTACGCCGAGCGGCAGCAGGAACTGCCAGACGGAGATGCCGGCGGCGCGCGTGATCACCAGTTCGGAGCGCCGGTTGAGCGAAACCAGCAGCGCCATCGCCGAGAACAGAGCCACGAACGGCACCGTCTGGAGCATGAACATCGGCACGCGGAGCGCGACGATGCCGAGCGTCTTGATGAAGGAGAAGTCCGGCAGACCGGACATCCGGGTCGAGAACTCGGCAAAGTCGATGATGAAGACCAGCGCGAACATGCCGAGGAACAGCCAAATCGTGATGACGACGTAGCGCTGGAACAGATATCTTCCGAGAGTCCATCCCATCAGACGCCGCCCTCCGCAGTGTGCGAATTGCGCCGCAAGCGCTTCCTCAGGGAATCGATCCGGTCGATCCAACTGCGCAGCAGTCCGGCCGAGCGCTCGGTGAAGGCCTGTGGGAGTTCCAGCGTTCGATTCGCAAGAATGAAGCGGATGCAGATGGCGGCGGTGATGATCGGCACGCCGTATATGAACGGGACGAGCCAGGCAGTCGTATGCGCCTCGTTGGCGACGATGAAGCCAGCCCATCGCACGAGCAGTGCGAGCGTCAGCACCGTCAGAGTGGGATGGATGCGGGCCTCCCGGTGAGAGCGCGCATCGCCTGCCACCGCGACTGCGATGAGGGCGAAGATCAGCGGGTACGTCCATTCAGCGAATCGACGATGCAACTCGGCCCGGAACTGCTGTGGATTGCGCTTGAACTGGTAGTCGTTGGGATCGGGATTGAGCAGGTAGGGGATCGTCTGGTCCTTCGGATACATCACGATCACCTGGTCCTGCGGCGCGAAGAGCGACAGGTCGAACGCGTAGGTCTCGAACCGCACGACGGAGACGTCGCTGCCCGGGCGCTTCCGGTGCACGACGCCATCCTGCATGAGGAGCACATCCTGATTGCCGAGGCGCGCGACCCGCCCGTTCTTCGCATAATAGGCGAGCTCAACCTCCGGGTCCCTTGAATCGGCAACGAAAATGCCACCCAACGTGCCGTTGGCGAGCCGTTCGCCGATCTGCAAATAGAGCCCGTCCTCGACCTTGCGGAAGGTGCCCTCCTGAATGATCGTGGACAGCAGGTCGGCGCGCGCTTCCGCGACGAGTTCACGCGCGCGCTGGCGGGCATAGGGGTCGACGGCGTTGTCGACGACGAAGGAGACGAGGCTGACCGCGAGCCCGAGCAGCAGCATCGGCTTGATGACGGTGGTGCGCGAGCTTCCCGAGGCGTTGATGACGACCAGCTCCGAATCGGTGTTCATCACCGACAGCGTCTGCGAGACGCCGAGCGCCACGGCGAAGGGCATGACCATCGGCGCCACCGAAGGCAGGATCAGCGTCGCCAGCTCGAGGAAGGAGAGTACCGATTGCCCGTTCGTGGTGACCAGGTCGATGCGCTCGAGCACCTGCGTCGTCCAGACGATCGCCAGCGTCCAGCCGAGGGCCGCGGCAAAAACCACGAACGCCCGACGAAATATATAGCGTTCAATGATCTTCATTGAATCCGTGGATGCTCGTTTCGGCTGGTCACGCGTTGGCGCGCAACGTAGTGTCCCGCCGCCCGAGGCACAACCGGTTTCCAGTTCGTAACTATCGGCCGCCGCGTCAGCTTCGTTCAAATTGTCTGGGTCATCACCTAATAAATGGCCAACAAAGTTGGTTAACGGCGCCCTGTGGATACTGCGCTGCAGCGCTTTGGCGCACCCCGGTTATCAACAGTCGGTCCATCTTGACGGTCCGCAATTTTGACGCGCGCGCTTGCCAATCACTGCCGTTCGACCAAGAGTCGGAGCCAGGCGACCCATCGGGCGGAGCGGGAGATCATGAAGAACAGGCCATCAGTCAAATTCGCGGGCATGACGGTCCCGAAGAAGGGAAGCGTCCTCGTGCTTGCGGCCCAGAAGGCGAAGCTCGGACCGCTGGCGAAGGATCTGGACACCGCCGCTGCCCTGACGCGCGCCTTCGGCGTCGCCGAATTCTCCGGCAAGTTCGGCGCTGTCGTCGATGTGCTCGCGCCAGCGGGTTCCGACCTCGACAGCATCGTCGCGGTGGGCGTGGGAGATCCGGAGGCGCTCGATGAGTTTGCCTGGATGAAGCTGGGCGGGGTCATCTCCGGCCACTTCCGCCGGGCCGGCGAGTGCGCCATCGTGCTCGATCTGGACGGCCGGGCGGTTTCCGGCGTCGAAGCCGCGAACCTGGCGGCGGGCATGCTCCTGCGCGCCTATGGCTTCGACAAGTACAAGACCAGGAACGATTCGGCCGGCAAGGCAGACGCCTCCAAGCGGCCGAAGTTCACCATCCTCTGTGCCGAGCCCACGCAGGCGAAGCGCGCCTTCGTCGTGCTGGAGGGCCTCGCGGACGGCGTCGACCTCGCGCGCGACCTCGTCAACGAACCGGCCAACATGCTGGGGCCGGTGGAGTTCGGCGAGCGCGCAAGAGAACTCACGAAGCTCGGGGTGAAGGTCGAAATTCTCGGCGAGAAGGAGATGAAGAAACTCGGCATGGGGGCGCTGCTGGGTGTCAACCAGGGCTCTGTTCGGCCGCCCTGCCTGGCGGTCATGCAGTGGCGCGGCGGCAACGCCAATGAACCGCCGGTCGCCTTCGTCGGCAAGGGCGTGGTGTTCGACACCGGCGGCAACTCGATCAAGCCGGCGTCCAGCATGGAGGACATGCGCGGCGACGTCGGCGGCGCGGCTGCGGTGGTGGGCGCCATGCACGCGATCGCGGCCCGCAAGGCCAAAGCAAACGTGATCGGCATCATCGGCTGCGTCGAGAACATGGTCGACGGCAACGCGCAGCGGCCGGGCGACATCGTCACCTCCATGTCGGGTCAGACCATCGAGGTGCTGAACACCGATGCGGAAGGGCGGCTCGTTCTGGCCGACGCCATGTGGTACTGCCAGCAAAAGTTCAAGCCGAAGGCGATGATCGACCTGGCGACCCTCACCGGGGCTATCATGGTGGCGCTGGGCCAGCATCACGCAGGTCTTTTCTCCAACGACGACGCCCTTGCGGGCAAGCTGACGGCGGCAGGCCTGGCGACCCAGGAACGCGTCTGGCGCATGCCCCTTGGCCCCGAGTACGACAAGCTGATCGACAGCAAGAACGCCGACATGAAGAACATCGGCGGACGCCACGGCGGCGCAATCTCGGCGGCCCAGTTCCTGCAGCGCTTCGTCAAGGACACGCCATGGGCGCATCTCGACATCGCGGGCACTGCGCTGGCGGCGCCGGCCAGCGAGATCAACCAGTCCTGGGCGAGCGGGTTTGGCGTGCGCCTGCTCGACAGGCTCGTTCGCGACAACTACGAATCCTGATGGCCGAGGCGTTTTTCTACCATTTGACCGAATCGACGCTGGAGCAGGCGCTGCCTCCGCTGCTCGAGAAGAGCCTGCAGCGCGGCTGGAACGTCGTGGTGCAGGCGGGCAGCGAAGAGCGTCGCGATGCGCTCGATATCCATCTGTGGACCTATCGCGACGATTCTTTTCTGGCTCACGGGACCGATCGCGACGCACATCCGGCCGACCAGGCGGTCCTGCTGACGACGGCCGATTCGAACCTGAACGACGCGAAGATCCGGTTCATCGTCGACGGGGCTTCGCCGCCTGACCTCACGCCATACGAGCGCGCGGTGTTCATGTTCGACGGCCATGACGCGGCGCAGCTGGAAGCTGCGCGGCGTCACTGGAAGGAGACCAGGGCGGCCGGGCATGCGGTCACCTACTGGCAGCAGACATCCGGCGGCCGCTGGGAGCGGCAGGCCTGATGCGCTTCGTCTTCCTACTGGTTTTGCTGTCGGGCGCGGCGGTCGGCGTCGGCTATCCGTGGTACGTGCACAATTTCTCCGGCGATCTGATCGGTACGTGGCGGGCTTACGACAGGGCGTCCGGGTTCCGGTCTTTCGATGCGCCCCTGGCCGAGGCGGACGCGCCGGTGCGCGTGCTGGTCGACTTGACTGCGCTTGGCACACCTACCTTCGAGCAGGACCGGACCGTGCTGACCATCACGGCGGCGACCGGCGGCCGCACGGTGATTGCCGACACCTTGTCGTTTCACAATTCCGCGTCGCCGCGCGAGGTCAGCCCGCAGACCAGCGACAAGATCTTCCGCGCTGAGGCCGGTCTCATCGACCCGGTCGCGCCCGGCATCTACACCTTCACACTGGGGCCCGGCGATGCCGATGCCATCAACATGCGCTCGGTCGATGTCGTGCTGCGGTCCGACGCCGCGATGCTCGACCCGCGCGCGCAGCCGCTGGGCTTTGCGCTGATGGCGGTCGGTTTCATCGGCCTCGTTGCGGCGAGTCGGCGCAGGCGCGGCGGCCCACCGCAAAACCCGAACTCGCAGCCCCCGCCGCCGCGGTGGGGCAGGAACGCGGGCGATCGTTGAGCGCAATCGCGTTCAGACATCTCCGGCGATCTTGCTTCCGCGCACTGTGTCGGCTGGCAAGGCCAATGGCCTGCAGCCCGGTTGCTCCCTATTGCGACTTTTGGGGATCATCAGCCGGGTTGATGTACTTGAGCCCCCACGGACCATTCGTGTTCACCTGGAGGACGGTTTCCTCATCGAAGAAGACGAAATGCGGCGTCTCTGGTGGGAGGGCGAAGAAACTGCCCGCAGGGAGCGCCTTCGTCGCACTCCGGTCGGCGGTTTTTCCCATGCCGAGGTTGGTCGCGCCCGATATGATCGTCACCACCTCATCCGCAGGATGGGTGTGAGGCGCGATCGCATAGCCGGCGGGTAGTTTGAGCCGAAGTGCGAACAAGCCTTCCTTGGTCGGGTCGCCGAACAGGACCGCAGCTTGTGCGCCGGCAGGCAGCATTTTGGGAGCCGGCCCCCATTTGACATCGCCGGGAGTGACCATTTGGTGCACATTCTCCGCCGAGGCATACGAGACGATTCCGCAGAATCCGAAGCAAGAGATTGCGAGTATCGAAGCGATTTTCATGATAGGCCTCCGCGCGTCGCCAGCTCTCCCGGCGCGCGCCGGGGGCCAGGCTCGCTAACCGTCCAGAATAACGCCGCGAACCACCTGCGGACAAGCGGGCAGCGATCAGGCTGCCCGAGTGACTATCGCACTCCGTGGCGACGCCGCAGGCTCATGGACGAACGGAACAACCTTCTGACGGAAGTCTCTACTCCGCCATCGCTTCTTCGTATTCCGTCGACAGCGTCAGCCACGTGTCCTCATGGCCCGAGAGCGCATGGGCGAGGTCCGACCGCTCTTTGGAAAGCTGGGTCGCGGCCTTCGGGTCCCTCTCGTAGAGAGTCGGATCGGCGAGTTGGTCCTCGATGCCGTCGAGCCGCTTGCGGATTCGCTCGATCAGCGCCTCCGTCGCCTTGATCTGCTTGGCGAGCGGTTCCAGCGCGGCGCGCCGCTGCGCGGCCTCGCGGCGGCGATCCGCCTTCGAGGCCTTGTCCGCCTCGCGGCGGTCGCGCCGGTCGGCTGAATCGCCGACGACCTCGCGCCGATAGTCGGCCATGTCGCCGTCGAAGGGCTTGACCAGCCCGTCCTTCACCAGCCACAGCCGGTCGGCGGTCGCCTCGATCAGGTGACGGTCGTGCGAGATCAGGATGACGGCGCCCGGAAAATCGTTGAGGGCGTGGATCAGCGCCTCGCGAGAATCGATGTCGAGGTGGTTGGTCGGCTCGTCGAGGATGAACAGGTTCGGGCCCTCGAAGGCCGAAAGGCCCATCAGCAGACGCGCCTTTTCGCCGCCCGAAAGGTCCTTAGCGGCCGTGTTCATCTTTTCCGTCGTCAGGCCGAACTGCGCGACCCGCGCGCGCACCTTGGATTCCGGCGCGTCCGGCATCATCCGGCGGACATGCTCGTAGGCGTTCTCCTCGGGCCTCAGGTCGTCGAGCTGGTGCTGCGCGAACATGCCTACCTTGAGGCCTGGCGCCACCGTCATCGTGCCGCTGTCGGGTTCCAGCCGTGCCGACAGGAGCTTCGCGAAAGTCGACTTGCCGTTGCCGTTGGCGCCGAGCAGGGCGATGCGGTCGTCGGCGTCGATGCGCAGGCCGAGCCGCTTGAGCACAGGGTGGCCGGGCTTGTAGCCGACGCTGATGCCGTCCATCGCGATGATCGGCGAGGCGACGGTCTTTACCGGCTCCGGAAAGCTGAACGGCTTGACCGTATCGTTCATCAGCGCGGCGATGGGCTTCATCTTCTCCAGCGCCTTGATGCGCGACTGCGCCTGGCGCGCCTTCGACGCCTTGGCGCGGAACCGGTCGACAAAGGATTGCAGGTGCTTGCGCTGTGCCTCCTGCTTGACCCGGCTCTTCTCCTGCAACTCCAGCTGCTCGCTGCGCTGGCGCTCGAACTGGTCGTAGCCGCCGCGCCAGAAGGTGAGCTTCTGCTGGTCGAGGTGGACGATCGAGTTGACGGCGCGGTTGAGGAGGTCGCGGTCGTGGCTGATCAGCAGCACCGTGTGCGGGTAGCGGGAAAGATAGTTTTCCAGCCACAGCGTGCCTTCGAGGTCGAGATAGTTCGTCGGCTCGTCGAGCAACAGCAGATCCGGCTCCGCGAACAGCACGGCAGCGAGCGCGACGCGCATGCGCCAGCCGCCCGAGAAGGACGAGGCCGGCCGCGCCTGGGCTTCAGTGTCGAAACCAAGGCCCGCCAGGATCGTGGCGGCGCGCGCTTCCGCCGAATGCGCGTCGATGTCGGCCAGCCGCGTCTGGATCTCGGCGATCCGGTGCGGGTCGGACGCGGTTTCCGCCTCGGCGAACAGGGCGGCGCGCTCGGTGTCGGCCTTGAGCACGATCTCGATCAGCGGCTCCTCGGTACCCGGCGCTTCCTGCGCCACCTGTCCTATGCGTGTGTTCTTCGGCAGATTGATCGAGCCCGTTTCCGACGAAAGGTCGCCTGTGATGGCGCGGAAAAGCGTCGTCTTGCCGGTGCCGTTGCGCCCGACGAGACCCGCCTTCGTTCCGGCCGGCAGCGACAGCGATGCGTGGTCGATCAGGAGGCGTCCTGCCATGCGCAGCGATAGATCGGTGATCGTAAGCATGCGCGGGCTTTCGCACGGGAGCGCCTTCGCCCGCAAGCTCTGCGTGTGGACGGACGTGACGCCAGCGGCCAGAGCGCCGAGGCTGGCCGCTGGCGCGGACAGGCTACCTGCCGCGAAGCAGCCTGCACAGTGCCACGAGCTGCAGATCGTAGGAACCGGCGTTCGTAACGATCTCGCCGCAGCGCTTCCTCAGCCGGGTTACCTGGGCGTCGGACATGCCGGCGACCGCCACGGAACTTGAGCCGCCAATGCTCCCGACGGGGCTTCCACCGCCGCCGTTGCCAACACCACCGTTTCCGCCGGCGCCACCATTGCCGTTGCCGCCGCCACCGCTATTGCCGCCGTTGCCGCCGCCACCACTATTGCCGCCGTTCCCCCCGCCGCCATTGCCGCCCACGCTGACGCCTGCGCCAGCTCCGACGCCGCCTCCGCCGATTGAGGCGCCCACGCCGGCATTGACGCCGCCGCTGCCGCCGACCGACGCATCGATGCTGGCGTCAATGCCGTCATTGCCGACGGACGCCCCGGCGTCGGCCCGGACGCCGCTGTTTCCGCCGACCGAGAGGCCTGCGCCCGCATCAACCCCTGAGTTCCCCCCAAGGTTCGCATCGACGCCGGCCTTTACGCCACCGCTCCCACCTATCGAGGCATCAACGTCCACGCCGAGGCGGCCGCTGCTTGTTCCGACACCGACGCCCGCATTGACGCCGTTGGCTCCGCCGACGGAGACGCCGACGCCATCCTTGCCAAGGGATACTCCGCCGACATTGAGACCACCGCTGGCGCCTCCTAGATCAAGGGCGTATGCGGGCATCCCGAATGCAAAGGCGCAGCACGTCAATGCGATGGTCAGTCTCCGAACAATCGTCGCCATGATGTTCTCCTCGCAGAGTTGGATTGGTCGATGCGGAACAATTGCTTGCCCAGCGAGGGGTTAAGGGGAATGGAGGCGAGGGGTTTCTTTCTCAGGGGGCGAGACGTCCGATGAGGTTATCGAAAAGTATCGGTAATCGTTCGCATTTTACCCATGCAGCGGCGGCATGGTGGATCATGTGCATCCGTGCCCGGAATGTGATCTCTTCCGCCGGCCATTGAGATGAAGTCGAGACCGGCGTCCGCTTCCCGGAGTTACGCGAAGGCCACCCCCTCAGGCGTGCGCTGGAAGTAGATTAGGTCGAGAGTGACGCTCGGCTTCCCGAGCGCCGTGAGGATCGCGTGGGCGTGGCCCCGGTGATGCGTCTGGTGATTGAACAGGTGCGAGAGCGCCGGCGCGAGCCGCTGCGATACGGTTCGCACGTCGGTCACCGTGATATAGGTGAAGCGTCCCGCGAGATCCGCCTCGCGCAATCCGCCGATCCAATCGATGATGCGACGATCCTCCGCCTCGCGCGCCTTCTGCAGTTTGCCGAATTCAGCGTGGATGATCGCGTCCAGCTTTGTCGGCGCGTCGCCTTCGCCCGTCATCCGCTTCAGCCAGATCCGATCTGCGACCAGGATGTGGTTCAGCGTGCCCATGAGGGATTTGAAGAAGGTTCCGGTGTCGCGCTGCCATTCCTCCACCGTCAGCCCCGCTGCAGCATCATAAATGCGGCGGTTGGCCCATGCGTTGTAGGCGGCGAACATCATGAAGTGCTGCTTCACGGGCTTCTTCCAGAAAGGTGCGACAGCCCCGAACCTATCAGACCGCGGAACCGAGACGAGGGTGCAATGACGATTTTGCTTTACGATCTGGTGGGCCAGGACCCCGCGCGGCCGTTCAGTCCGCACTGCTGGAAAGTCGCGATGGCGCTGGCGCACAAGGGGCTCGCCTTCCGCAGCGTGCCGACCCCGTTCACCGGGGTTGCAGGCGTGGAGGGCGGCTTTTCACGGACCGTCCCGGTGATTCGCGACGGTGAAAAGCTGGTGGCCGACTCGTTCGACATCGCGCTCTATCTCGAGGACGCTTATCCGGACCGCCCCAGCCTGTTCGGCGGTGAGGGCGGCAAGGCAATGGCACGATTCGTCGAGCGTTGGACGCAACATACGATCCACCCCTTCCTTGGTGCGGCCGCGATCATGGACATCCACGACCGCCTTGCGCCGGCCGACCAGGCCTATTTCCGAGACAGCCGCGAGAAGCGCAACCTCGGCAGAACGCTCGAAAGCGTCGCGTCGGAGCGCGAGGCGCGCCATCCGGAGTTCTTGAAGAAGCTCGAACCGCTGCGCAGCCTGCTGACCTATCAGCCCTTCATCGGCGGTTCCTCTCCGCTCTTCGCGGATTACATCGTGTTCGGCGCCTTCCAGTGGGTGCGCGTGACGTCGACCTTCGCGTTCCTTCCGGAAGACGACCCGCTGACCGCCTGGGTCGGGCGCTGCCTCGATCTGCACGGCGGCGTCGGGCGCAAAGTCGCCGCCGCTGCCTGAACCGCGGCTTTCCGGCCTCTTGGCAATGGGCATGGCGGCCGGTATAGAGCCCGCCACCCTCATACATGCTTCTTCAGGACAAGGATTTCTCATGGCGATCGAACGCACGTTTTCGATGATCAAGCCCGATGCGACCAAGCGCAACCTGACCGGCGCTATCACCAAGATGCTCGAAGAGGCCGGCCTGCGGGTCGTCGCGTCGCGTCGCGTCTGGATGAGCCGCCGCGAGGCCGAAGGTTTTTACGCGGTGCACAGGGAACGCCCCTTCTTCGACGAACTCTGCGAGTTCATGTCTTCAGGGCCGACCGTGGTTCAGGTTCTGGAAGGCGAGAACGCGATCGCCAAGAACCGTGAAGTGATGGGCGCGACCAACCCGGCCAACGCCGCCGAAGGCACCATCCGCAAGGTGCATGCGCTGTCGATCGGCGAGAACTCGGTGCACGGTTCGGACGCCCCGGAGACGGCTGCGCAGGAGATCCGCTACTGGTTCTCCGACACCGAGGTCGTGGGCTGAAGCAGCCCTCGATTGACGATGCTTTGGAAACCGGGCGATGCGCCCGGTTTCTTTTTTCACGTGCCGCGCCTCGGGTCCGTTAAGGCGCCGGGCGTTAGCCAGCCGCCGACTGCGCTGGAATAGGCGCCAGCGTGGGCGCATCACGCATGAATGCGAGGAATTCCGCCTCAGGCACCGGCCTGCAGTAGAGGTATCCCTGTAGGAAGTCACAGCCGAAGGCGCGCAGGTAAGCCTCCTGGCGTACGTTCTCGACATGCTCGGCGACGACGATCAGGCCGAGATTGCTGGCCATTGCGAGCATGGTCTTCACCAGCGCCCGGTCGGTATCGTCCTTCTCGATGTCGCTGACGAAGCTGCCGTCGATCTTGACCTCGTCGAAGGGCAGCTTCTTCAGGAACGTGAGCGACGAATAGCCCGTCCCGAAATCGTCCAGGGAAAGGCGGATGCCCAGCTCCTTCAACTGGCGCATGTGATACGCGGCGCGCTGCTGGTCGCGGGTGCTGACGTCCTCGGTGAGCTCGAATGTCAGCTTCCGCGGGTCAACGCCGTGCTCGAAGATGCGCCGGGCGAGCTGCAGAACGAAGCCGTCGCTGCCAATCGTCTGCAGGCTCATGTTGATCGCCAGCCTCAGATGTGCCGTCCGCGCGTCATCCTGCCATTGGGCGAGCGTACGGAGCCCCCGCTCCAGGACGAAGGAGGTGAGCTCCGGACCCAGCCCGAATTGCGTGACGAGGGGCATGATCGCCTCCGGCAGGATCATGCCGCGGGCAGGGTGGTTCCAGCGGACCAACGCCTCGGCCCCGGTTATGCAGCGGTTGTGGTCCAGCTGGGGCTGGAAATGCAGCTCGAGTTGGTTCTCCGCCAGGGCTGTACGCAGCTCGTTCAGCAGGCGGTAGCGCTCCTGTTCGCGCTCCAGCGTCGCCGGGTCGAACAACGCCATGCCGTTCCGGCCGGAGGCCTTCGCCTCGTACATGGCGATGTCGGCGCGTTTCAGAATCTGCTCGACGCGCGGCTCGGCGCCGTCGAACACGACGATGCCGACGCTGGCCGAGCCGACGTGGCGCAGCTCGCCGAGCTTGAATTCGTCGCGCAGGGCCGCAAGCAGGCGGCCGGCGACGACGATTGCCCCACGCGTCATTTGGGCGGACGTGCTGCCGGCCTGTTCCAGGATGACCACGAACTCGTCGCCGCCGATGCGCGCCACCGTGTCACGCGAGCTGACGCAGCCGCGCAGGCGGTTGCCGACCTCGGTGAGATAGCGGTCGCCGATGTCGTGGCCCTGCGTGTCGTTCAGGGTCTTGAAGTTGTCCAGGTCGATGAACAGCAGCGCGCCATGGTCGCCCCGCTTGGCGCAGTCGGCGAAGGACCGCGACATGCGGCGCAGAAACATGCGTCGGTTGGGCAGGCGCGTCAGCGGGTCGTAATAGGCGAGTTCCTCGATCTCGAGTTCCTGGCGCTTGCGCACCGAGATGTCGGAAAAATACCCGTGCCACGTGATCCCGCCGGCCGCAGGTTCGGGGCGGGCCAGCAGATGCACCCATTTCTCCGTCCCGTCGCGGACACGCATCCTGAACTCGTGGTCCCAGGAAGCGAGCTCCGCCGACGCAGCCTGCAGCGTCCGGTCGAACTCCTCGCGGTCTGCGGCGATCACCATGTCGCGGAACAGCCTGGGATTGCTGCGGAGCTCGTGCGGGGGCACGCCGTGGATGCGCTCGCAACCGCTGCTGAGGTAGTGGACGGTGCTGTTGCCGTCGTGGGACATTGTGAACTGGAACAGTCCGCCGGGGGCCTCGCTGGTGAGTTTCTGCAACTGCTCCTCGGCGGCCAGACGCTTCACAGTGTCGGTGATCTCGCGGACCGAACCTTCGTAGAAAAGTGGCGCACCCGTCTTTTCGTCTTGCACGAGCCGCGCGGATTCGGAGATCCAGATGCGCTCGCGCGTCTTGTGACGATGGATCTCGGAGACGAAGTCCTCGACCCGCCCATTCCGCTGCAGCAGATCACGAAACTGCTGCCGCCGGTTCCGGTCGACATACCACTCGGTTGCGATGTCCTTCACCGAGGCCAGCATTTCCGCCTCGGTGGAGTAGCCGTTGAGCTTCACGAGCGCTTTGTTGGCGCTGATCTGTCGGCCGTCGGGCGTGGAGCGGTAGATGCCTTCGGGAAGATTGTCGATCAGCGTCGCGTAGTTCTGTTCGCTCTGCTGCGCCCGCAGGTAGAGCCGGCGGTAGCGGACCCCCGGCAAGGCGACGAGCATGATGATGCCCAGACCGGCGGCAATCAGCCAGGCCTGTTCGCCTCCCATCGCAATCAGAGTTTGAAAGTACTCTGTCATCGGTCTCGCGCAGCGACGCTGTGAGACACGAATAACACTTGTGGATTTCGAATCCGCTAATGTTTCGACCGATTTAGACGGATAGCCGGATAGACTTTGTCAACGTTCTATCGAGAAGATTTCAGCACCAGTTCAACGGGCGAGGCTGAGTGCGCCTCGTAGCGCATTTCGTTGCTGAACCACAATTCATTGTCGACAGTGATACGCGCTTGCAGCGTGTAGGCCGCTTCCGGCCGGATAACCCACGGGTCGAAGCGGAGGGTGAATTTCACCGGCGCCTGTATTGGCCCCCTGATCTCTTGCCTGCCGAGGACGGCTGCCGACCCCTCGGCATGAGAAACGTCGGCCAGTTCCACCGTCACCATTGCCTGCGCAGGCAATGCGATCCGCTCACGATAGGTGATCTCGCCTTCGATCATGCGTTCCTCCGCCGCGACCGCGTCCGGCAGAGCGAAGAAGCTCAGGAACAGAGGCGCCAGACCAAACAGGAGAAACTCTTCCAACCTGATCGCGAACATGCCGACACCCCGTTGTTGCGCGGCAGAATTCGAGCGGATTGCGGTGGTTCCAAGGCGGCCCTGGCGTAAAAAGCATCCGCGCCCTATCGCTGGCGGTGCGACCACTTCGCGGCGGCTTCGTCGTCGCTTTCCTTGGCCGTGACCCAGTCGCCGGCGCTGCCGTCGGCCCGATGCTCCTTCTTCCAGAAGGGCGCGCGCGATTTGAGATAGTCCATGAGGAAGGACGCGGCCTCGAAGGCGGCCTGGCGATGCGCAGATGCGGCGACCACCAGCACGATGTTCTCGCCTGGCCTGATCTTGCCGAAACGGTGGATGACGGTCAGGCCCGACAGCGGCCAACGCCCCGCGGCCTCGGCCGCGATGCGCGAGATCTCGACCTCGGCCATGCCTGGATAGTGTTCGAGCTCGAGCGCGGTGAGCCGCCCCTGGTCGTCTCGGCACATGCCGGAGAAGGTCACCACCGCGCCGACATCCCTGTCGCCCGCCGTCAGTCTCGCGATCTCCGCGGAGAGGTCAAAGTCCTCCGCCTGCACCCTGACGGTTGGCGAGAAGGGGGCGTTCACGGTGCTAGCCGCCCGTCATCGGCGGGAACAGCGCCACCTCGCGCGCGCCGGCGAGGGGTTCGCGATGGTTGACGTGTTCCTGGTTGATCGCCACGCGGATCACGTCCGGATACTGCAGAGCCGCCTCGTAGCCGTCTCCGCGCGAATGCAGCCAGCGCAGCAGCTCGCCCACCGTCGTGACGTCGTCAGGCAGTTCGACGTCTTCTTCGGACTTGCCGATCCGTTCGCGTACCCAGGCGAAATAGATGAGCTTCATGCCGTCACTCGTTGACGATGTGCTTCAGGCCGGCCCGGAAATAGTCGTAGCCCGTATAAAGCGTCACGATAGCAGAGATCCAGAGCAGCGCGAGGCCGACCTCGGTGATGTAGGGCCAGATCTTGTCGCCAGCCGGTCCGGCGAGGAGGAAGCCGATGGCCACCATCTGGATCGCCGTCTTCCATTTCGCCAGCCGCGTCACCGGCACGCTCACCTTGAGGCCTGCAAGATACTCGCGCAGGCCCGACACCAGCACTTCGCGGCACAGAATGATGATCGCCGCCCACAGCGACCACTTGTCAATCGTGCGGTCCCACGCCAGCAGCAGCAGGACGGCCGAGACGAGCAGCTTGTCGGCGATCGGATCGAGCATGCGGCCGATGTTGGAGGTCTGCTGCCAGATGCGCGCCAGGTAGCCGTCGAGATAATCCGTTATGCTCGCCGCGACGAACAGGCCAAGTGCTGCCCAACGCGCCGCGTCGGTCGGGCGCGTCCTCAGCTCGAGATAGAAGCACAGCATGATCAACGGCACGGCGAGGATCCGTGCGTAGGTCAGCATGTTCGGGAGGTTGAAGGCGTGCTTGGCCATGGTTCCTAACAAATAAGCTCATACTCAAATCAGAGTGACCAGGGATTGGTCAATCGCGGCGCGGCTCGATGTCGCGGGAAAGGCGGCTATGGCCCATCACTTCTCATGAAAGTGGTCGTAAACAAGGCGCGCCGTCGTCTCGGAAATGCCGTCGACGGCCATCAGGTCCGACACGGCCGCTCGGCTGACCGCCTTGGCGGTGCCGAAATGCAGCAGGAGCGCGCGCTTGCGGGTAGGACCGATGCCGGCGATCTCATCGAGCGGATTCTTGGTCATCTCCTTTTTCCGGCGCGCCCGGTGCGAGCCGATGGCGAAACGGTGCGCCTCGTCGCGCAGGCGCTGCACGAAATAGAGCACCGGATCGCGGACCGGCAGGGTGAACGAACCACGGTCCGCGCAGAAGAAGCGCTCGCGTCCCGCATCGCGGTCCTGGCCCTTGGCGACGCCGATAGCGACGACCTTGTCGGCGACGCCGAGTTCGGCAAGGATCCCGCGCACCGCCGACATCTGGCCCTGACCACCGTCGATGAGGATGACGTCCGGCCAGGCGGGGAAGGCGTCTTCGTCCTCGCCAGGCGTGGCGGCGCCGTCCGGCTCCAGGTCGCGCGCGTTCTCCTTGAGAAGCCGCGAGAAGCGGCGTTGCATGACCTCGCGCATCATGCCGAAGTCGTCGCCGGGGGTGATCTCGGTCGAGCGGATGTTGAACTTCCGGTATTGGTTCTTCACAAAACCTTCCGGCCCGGCGACGATCATGGCGCCGACGGCGTTCGTGCCCATGATGTGCGAGTTGTCGTAGACCTCGATGCGAACGGGCGTCTTCTCCAGCCCGAACGTCTCGGCGAATCCCGCCAACAGCCGGGCCTGAGTCGAGGTTTCGGCCAGGCGACGGCCCAGCGCCTCGCGCGCGTTCTGCAGCGCGTGGTTGGTCAGGTCCTTTTTTTCGCCGCGCTGCGGAACGGAAACCGTGACCTTGCGGCCGGCGCGCGTTGATAGCGCTTCCGCGAGCAGATCCTGCTCGTCCACCGGGCTCGCCAGCAGGACATGACGGGGACAGGGCTTGTCGTCGTAGAACTGGGCAAGGAACGAGCCCAGGATCTCGGCCGGCTCGATCGAGGCGTCCGCCTTTGGGAAATAGGCACGGTTGCCCCAGTTCTGGCCGGTTCGGAAGAAGAACACCTGGATACAGCTCTGCCCGCCTTCGGTGTGGATGGCGAAGACGTCGGCCTCCTCTACCGACTGCGGGTTTATCCCCTGATGCGCCTGGACGTGCGAGAGCGCAGCAAGCCGGTCGCGGTGCACCGCGGCCTGCTCGAAATCGAGATTCTCGGAGGCGCGCTGCATGGCGCCCGAAATCTCGCTCTTCACCTTCTGGCTGCGCCCGGAGAGAAAGTCCCGGGCTTCGGAAACGAGCTCCTGGTAGTCCGCCGCCGAAATCTCGCCGGTGCAAGGGCCGGAGCAGCGCTTGATCTGGTAGAGCAGGCAAGGGCGCGTGCGGCTTTCGAAGACCGAATCGGTGCAGGTGCGCAGGAGGAAGGCGCGCTGCAACGAGTTGATGGTGCGCCCGACCGCGCCTGCCGAGGCGAACGGTCCGAAATAGTCGCCCTTTCGCGAGCGTGCGCCGCGATGCTTGAAGATGCCGGGAGAGGGGTGGTCGCCGGTTAGCACGATGTACGGAAACGACTTGTCGTCCCGCATCAGCACATTAAAGCGCGGCCGCAAGCGCTTGATAAGATTCGCTTCGAGCAGCAGCGCTTCGGTTTCCGTGCGGGTGACGACGAACTCCATCGTCGCCGTCTCGCGCACCATGCGGCCGATGCGGTTGGTGTGGAAGCGTCCCTGCGCGTAGTTGGTGACCCGCTTCTTGAGGCTGCGGGCCTTGCCGACATAGAGCACGTCTCCGGCCGCATTCATCATGCGATAGACGCCGGGGCGGTTCGGCAGCTGTTTGGCGAGCGCATGGATGACGTCCGCTCCGGCCTTGCCGTCAGCGTCGGCCTTGTAGGCGTCCCATTCGATGGCGGTGAAGCCGACCGCCGGGACCTCCGGTTGCGGCTCCGGCGCGTCCGCGTCCTCATCGTCGATGTCGCCGCCCGGCATGTAGCCGGCCACGTCGTCGGCGGCTGCCGCTTTCGATGCCCCGGAGCGCGTGGGCGAGGATGGATGGTCGTCTGAACTCATTCGTTGCCTGTTACGTCAGGCGTCTCCCAGGCAAGATGCTGGCCGCCGTCGATCGCAATCATCTGGCCGGTGATCGACCGTGTTTCCCATAGATAGCGAATCGTCGCGCCGAATTCATCAAGCGAAGGGCCGCGGCCGAGCAGCACGCTGCCGGCCTGGGCCTCGAAGTCGGCGGCGCTCTGCCGGATATTGGCGAGCGTAGGACCGGGACCGATGGCATTGACGCGGAGCCGCGGGGCGAACGACTGCGCCATGGTCCGCGTTGCGTCCCACAAGGAGGACTTCGACAATGTGTAGGAGAAGTAGTGCGGCGTCGGTTTCCAAACCCGCTGGTCGACGATGTTGACCACCAGGCCTTCCTGGTTCGGGGGCAGGGCGGCGGCCAGGTTGCGCGTCAGCATGGCCGGCGCCTTGAGGTGGAGCGCGAAGTGGCGGTCCCACACCTCCCACTCGAAATCGTCGGCCGTGTCGGGCTCGAAGACGGAGGCATTGTTGACCAAAAGGCCGATGGGCCCGAGCGTGGCAGTCGCCTGATCGATCAGTCCGCCAACCGCCCGCTGTTCGCTGAGATCAGCGGTGACCACCGCGGCCTCTCCGCCCTTGCCGCGAATCGCCGCCGCCAGCGCATCGGCGTCGGCGCGCGAGCGATTGCAATGGATGACGACGCCGAAGCCATGCGCGGCAAGGTTTTCGACGATGGCGCGACCGATGCGCTTGGCGCCGCCGGTAACCAACGCGGTTCTGGCCGCCTGAAGCATCATTGTTCCGGACAATTTCTAAGACCCGAATATGACAAGGTAGGGTTACGATCCATTCAGGGATGCGGCAACTTTGTGGCGGGACGCCCGCGGGAACGCTTCTGCCGCCTCCGGGCTGTTAAAGTCCTTGGCTATATAGGGGTCGCAACCCTTTGCACCAAGCTGTCTTCGCGCTCCGCCTCTCGCCTGCTGACACCGCGTTGTTGCAGTCGTGCAACGTCTCGCTTTGGCCGCATTCCTGCCGGGTAAACACCCAGATTGGGGAACGCTTCAGCCGCATTTGCTGCCGAAATTGGAACTGCAAGCCCCGATGGCCGTTTGGGCGGGACGGTGCGGGATCAAGGATTGCAGAAGGTCCGCGAGTTCGGGACCAAGGAGTAAGTAAATGAACATTACCTCAAGAAACACGCGATCGTCGCTCGCAGTGGCAGGCATGGTGGCGCTGCTTGGCGTCGCCCCCGCATTCGCCGCCGACGTGGTGATGGAAGAGCCGCCGGCTCCGATGCCTGTCGAGACCCTGCCGGTCGCAAGCTGGGCTGGAGCCTATGTCGGTCTTTCGGCTGGCTACGGCTTTTCGGGCCAGACGACCGAGACGATCCCCGGGACCGGTCTCGAAACCGACATTGACACCGACGGCTTCATCGGTGGCGCCTTCGCCGGTTACCAGTGGCAGAATGGCGGCTGGGTGTATGGTATCGAAGGCGATGTCAACTACAACGGCATGGACGGCGAGAGCGACAATGGCGCCCTTGAGTCCGAGTCGAGCATTGATGGGTCGCTGCGGGCCCGTCTCGGCTATGCTGTGACGCCGGACGTTCTGATCTACGCTACCGCCGGTGGCGCGGCTCAGAGCCTGAAGGTCCGGGACCCGATCGGCTCCGACAGCAACACCATGATCGGCTGGACCGCAGGCGCGGGTACCGACATGATGTTCTCGGAGCGCGTTTTCGGGCGTGTCGAGTATCGCTACACCGATTACGGCAGCGATCAGATCGAAACCGGCCTTGGCGTCCGCGACGTGGATGCTTCCGACCACCGCGTCACCTTCGGTGTCGGTCTCAAGTTCTGATCCGGAGCGGATTGGCAAAAATAGAAAGGGTCGGCGAGAGCCGGCCCTTTCTTTTTGGGCGTGCCGGTCAGGAGGGGACGAGCGTCGCGAGTTCCGGGAATTTCTGGTCGAAGCGGGCGGCCCACCGTTTCAGCTTCGTGTGGCCGCGCTCCCATTTGCCGGCAAAGCGCAGATCCAGATAGCCGATCGTCGCCCGCAGCGCGATGTGACCGGCGGTGATCCTCAGCGGCAGCTTCGGCATGTCGGCGCAGAGCGCGTCCAGCCCGCGAACGGCCTTCGACCATTGCTTTTCCAGCCAGGGCTCGTGGATCTTATCCTCCGGCCGCATGCGGCGCTCGTAGACGTGGGCAAGGAGCACGTCACAGATGCCGTCGGCCAGCGCTTCAAGGCGCTCAGCTTCAAGTCGTTTCGCGGCGTTGCGCGGAAACAGCTTCCCGCCTGATTCTCGATTGAGATACTGCGTGATGACCCGGCTGTCGTAGATCGCCTGCCCGTCGTCGGCGATCAGCACAGGGATCTTGCCAAGCGGATTGGCGGCAGTCAGCTCCGGTGGCTGTGCATTGGTGTCTGTGACGACGGCGTCGACAGCAATCCCGGCATGGGCGGCAGCCATGCGCACCTTGGCGCTGTAGGGCGAGGGCGGCGAGTAGAGCAGTCTGGGCATCACATTCTCCTGGAAAGCGCGCGCACGCTATGCGGCGAGGCTGCCGCGGGCAATGGCCGACTGCACGGAAATCATCCTCCACGCACCGGCGGCATGACGGTGGTTGACAGCCGGCAGGAGCGGCTGTCGACCTCCGGGCAGGACCGGAACTCCAGATCCTTGCTCAGGCAGATGCGGATCTCGCGCAGATAGTGTTTGTCGCAGGTGACGGCGATGCCGTCACCCGGCAGCCCGGCATTGGACTGAAGGAAGCTCCGCTCCACGTTGTCGGGCGCGACGGTTCGGTAGTCATTCAGCCCTGCAAACTCGCCGGGCACCGTCACCGCCTGGCGCGCCTTCCGCAGCACGGCGAAGTAGTCGGTCTGGGAAAGGCCGGAGCAACTGCCATGCTTGCGCCACTGATGACGGATCAACCCGGCGGAGGGCATGATGTCGTAGAGCGTGCGCAGCGCCTGCCTCGGCACCTCGGTCTCGACGACCGGGCAGTCCTGGGGGTAGCCGTGTTCGAACTGCGGCCAGAGACCGTGTACGATGAAGGCGTAGGGCCGGTCGGCCTTGCATTGCTGCCGGTTGGCG
Source organism: Mesorhizobium shangrilense (assembly GCF_028826155.1). Lineage (NCBI taxonomy): Bacteria > Pseudomonadati > Pseudomonadota > Alphaproteobacteria > Hyphomicrobiales > Phyllobacteriaceae > Arvimicrobium > Arvimicrobium flavum. Next base: position 3,560,000 of record NZ_JAQGPN010000001.1, on the reverse strand, counting down.
TCCTCGCCCTCGGCCTCGCAGTAGCTCGGCGACCACGACAGCGCGAGAACGTAGAAGTCGAAGCCTGAGCCGGTGGGAAGCGCGGTCTGTCCCTTGGCGATCGGCGTCTGCGTCTCGCCCGAGGAATCGCACGCAGCCAGGAGAAGCGCGGCGCCGGAAAGCGCCGCAAGGGCGAAGCGGCGCGCCGGGCTCGCCCGGCGGCGCAAGAAGCCTACCACAGCACGCGGCAGTGGCCGTTGTAGACGTACCAGCGGTCGAAGCCGGAAACGCAGAACTCGACATTGTTGCCAATGCCGATAATGCCCATGCCTTCCTCGATCAGATACCAGATGGTGCGATCGTGCCCGTTCGACAGCATCGCCGTGGCGCCGCAATAACGACGGCCGATAGGCCACTCTTCGGTGCGCGGCTCGTAGCGATGCTGATGGATTCCGCGGAATTCGACGATTGCGACGTCCGGCAGATGGGGCACATGGCGCACCTGGTAGCGGAACTTGTTGGTGATGCGGCCCAGAACCCTGGCGTCAGCGCACGGCCCGGTATCGCCATAGTGAGTGACGACCGGTACGTCGGCGGAAAGAGCCGGGCGTGGCGCTCCGGCGAAACAGCCGGCGACGCACGCTGCGACGATGAGTGAAGCAAGGCGGCTCATCAGAGTCCTCCAAACTGGCCGCGGATCGGGCCGATTCACTGCATAGTGTGCACTTTGCGAGCTTGCGCGAAACTGGTCAAGCGGAGCTGTTTTCGCCGGTTAACGCGTTGATGGCGAACCGGGCGCGTGAGGCCTCGCCGAGCACGGGCTTGAGAGCCGACAGAATCGCATTCAGTTCGTGGTCGACGCCATAGGGCAGGTTGACGGCGGCGATGCCACAACCGTCGAGGCGCGGCTCGGAAGAGGGCGGCCGGATCTCGAAGGCGATGTCGGTGATTTTCGGGATGCCGCTTTCCTTCAGGCCGCTGCGGAAGGCGTTGACGGCGCGCCGGTCCTTGATCGGATACCAGAACAGATAGATGCCGCCCGGCCAGCGGCGGTACGCCTTGGCTAGACCGTCGATCATGCGGTCGAACTCCCCGGCCTCCTCGAAAGGCGGGTCGATGAGGACGAGGCCGCGCTTCTCCTTCGGTGGCACATGGGCGCCGAGCGCCAGCCAGCCGTCCAGGTGGTTGACCCGCGTCTGGACGTCGCCGGCGAATCGCTCGGCCAGGGCGGCGGCGTCCTCGGGATGCAGTTCGATCGCGGAGAGGCGATCCTGCCGGCGCAGGAGATGGCGCGCGATCGCCGGAGAGCCCGGATAGCGGGTGACCCCGCCGTCGGGATTGGCCGCCCGAACTGCATCTAGATAGGACGCGAGCAGGGCGGCGGCCGTGGCGGGTAGTTTGGCTTCCATCAGGCGGCCGATGCCGTCGCGCCATTCACCGGTCTTCTGGGCTTGCTCCGACGAGAGATCGTAGCCGCCCCGCCCCGCATGCGTATCGACGACGCGGAATGCGGCATCCTTCTTCTTGAGATACTCGATGACGCGGGCGAGCACTGCGTGCTTGACCACGTCCGCGAAGTTTCCGGCATGATAGATGTGACGATAATTCATGGTGTGCAATTGGCCGTGTCCGATCTGGCTCTACACGGAGTGAGCCAAAGCCGCTAGATTGGCAGCCATGAACCAGCACGCGAAGATCGCCGGCCAGCCTTCAAAAGTTCGGATCGGTCATTCGGCCTGTCCGCATGACTGTCCCTCGACATGCGCGCTCGATGTCGAACTGCTGGATGAGAGGACGATCGGCCGCGTCCACGGCGCGAAGGGCAATTCGTACACGGCTGGCGTCATCTGCGCCAAGGTGGCGCGCTATGCCGAGCGCGTTCACCACCCCGACCGGTTGCTGAAGCCTCTGGTGCGCGCCGGCGGCAAGGGCGAGGAGGTCTGGAGGGAGGCAAGCTGGGACGCAGCGCTGGACCTCGTCGCGGAAAAATTCATCGCCGCGGAGGAAAGGTACGGCAGCGAGACCGTATGGCCGTATTTCTATGCCGGCACGATGGGCCTGGTGCAGCGCGACGGCATCGAGCGGTTGCGCCACGCCAAGAAGTATTCCGGCTTCTTCGGCTCGATCTGCACCAACCTTGCCTGGACCGGCTGGATGATGGGCGCAGGCAAGCTGGCCGGCGCGGATCCCCGCGAGATGGCGAAGTCGGACTGCGTGGTCATCTGGGGCACCAATGCGGTCGTCACCCAGGTCAATGTGATGACCCATGCGGTGAAGGCCCGCAAGGAACGCGGCGCCAAGATCGTCGTCATCGACATCTACGACAATGCGACCATGAAGCAGGCCGACATGGGCCTGATCCTGAAGCCAGGCACGGATGGCGCACTGGCCTGCGCGGTCATGCATGTGCTGTTCCGCGAAGACCTCGCGGACCGCGCCTATCTGGAAAAGTACTCCGACGATCCGGCCGGGCTGGAAGAACATCTCAGGACGCGTACGCCGGAATGGGCCGCCGCGATCACCGGCCTGTCGGTCGAGGAGATCGAGGCCTTCGCGCGGCTGATCGGGACGACGAGACGGACCTTCTTCCGGCTGGGCTATGGCTTCGCCCGTCAGCGCAACGGCTCCATCAACATGCATGCCGCCCTGTCGGTCGCCACCGTAACGGGCTGCTGGCAGTACGAGGGCGGCGGCGCGTTCCACTCCAATTCGGGCATCCTCAAGTTCAACACGGAGCTGCTGGAAGGCACGCGGATGCGCGACCCGAGCGTGCGCTACCTCGACCATTCGCGCATCGGCCCGGTGTTGATGGGACACGAGGACGCGCTGTTCGGCGGCCCGCCGGTCACGGCGATGCTGATCCAGAACACCAATCCGGCCAATGTCGCGCCGGAGCAGCGGCTGGTGGTCGAGGGTTTTAGGCGCGAAAACCTGTTTACCTGCGTGCACGAGCAGTTCATGACCGACACGGCGAAACTGGCCGACGTCGTGCTGCCGGCGACCATGTTCCTGGAGCATGACGACATCTACAAGGGCGGCGGCAACCAACACGTCACGCTTGGCCCGAAGCTGATCGACCCGCCCGAAGGTCCGCGCACCAACCACTACGTCATCGAGGAGCTTGCGAAGCGATTGGGTGTCGCCGACCGGCCGGGCTTCAGAATGACCGAGCGCGAGCACATCGACGTGATGCTCGACAAGAAGGGGCTCGGCACGTTCGACACCTTCAAAGAGCAGCGCTGGGCCGATCTGCAGCCCGAATTCGAGGACGCGCATTTCCTCAACGGATTTGGACATGCCGACGGAAAATTCCGCTTCAGGCCCGACTGGACCGGCCAGGCCGCCGCCAACCGCCCGCCAAGAAGCATGGGCATCTTCGGACCGTATCAACGTCTGCCGGAGTTCCCGGACCACGTGGACCTGATCGAGGTGGCGGACGCCGAGCACCCGTTTCGGCTGGCGACGTCACCGGCGCGCTCCTACCTCAACTCATCCTTCGCGGAGACGCCCACGTCGAAGGCCCGCGAGGGCCGGCCGGAACTGCTCATCCATCCGGACGACGCGGCGGCGCTTTCGGTCGGCGATGGCGATCGCGTCGAGGTCGGCAATCTCCGGGGCGAGGTGGTGCTGCACGCGAAGTTTTTCGATGGCGTGAAGCGCGGCGTCGTCATAGCCGAAGGCATCTGGCCCAACAGCGCGCACGAGCGCGGCGAAGGCATCAACGTCCTCACCGGCGCCGACGCGCCGGCGCCCTATGGTGGCGCTGCCGTGCATGACAACAAGGTGTGGGTGCGGGCGGCTTAGAGACGCGCAGTCAGATCACGTGAACGAAACGACGCAGCCGCTACGGCGTAATTCTCGCCAGTTGCTCGAGATCCACCGGGCCGGAAAGTCTGGGCGGCGAGATCACGATCCCATCCGCGTCGGTCGCGCGGCGCATGTCCTCGGAGAACAGGGCAACCGCGCCGTCCATGCGGACTTTGCCCTCCGCCAGCATCCTCAGCGCCATCGGATAGATCGTGTGTTCGGCCCTCAGCACGCGCGCAATCAAGGCTGTTTCGGTGTCGGCCGCCAGCACGGGCACGGCCGCCTGCGCAATGATCGGGCCGTCGTCGGTTTCCGGCGTCACGAAATGCACCGTGCAGCCATGCAGGCGCATTCCGGCATCGAGCGCCCGGCGATGCGTGTCGAGGCCCTTGAAGAGGGGCAAGAGCGAAGGATGGATGTTGATCATCCGGCCCCGCCATTTGTCAACGAAGCCGGCCGTCAGCAGACGCATGTATCCGGCAAGGCAGACGATCTCGATGTCCGCGGAGCGCAGGGCGGCGTCGATTGCTGCGTCATGTGCGTCCTTGTTGTCGAAATCCTTGCGTTCGAAGACGCTGGTCGAAATGCCCCGTGCCCTTGCCAGGACAAGCCCCTGGGCCTCCGGCTTGTCCGAGATGACGGTGACGATGTCGGCCGGGAAATCCCGTTCGGCGGCGGCGTCGATCAGCGCCGTCATGTTCGAGCCGCGCCCCGAAATCAGGATTGCGGTGCGTTTGCGCTGGATCATCACTACAGCCCGATCGTTCCGCGATAGATGACGCCTGTGTCGCGCCGAGGCACGATGCGGCCGATCGGCGTCACCGTCTCGCCGGCCTCTTGCAGGACGGCGGCGACCTGCGCCGCCTGACCGCCCGCGACCACGATCATCATGCCGATACCGCAGTTGAAGGTGCGCATCATCTCTTCCGGGGCGACGCCGCCGGTTGCTGCGAGCCACGAGAAGACCGGCGGCACGTCGATCGAGCCGAGATCGAGCTCGGCGGCGAAATCCTTGGGCAGCACGCGCGGGATGTTCTCGGGGAAGCCGCCGCCGGTGATGTGCGCCAGCGCCTTGATGCCATGCGTGTTCCGGATCGCCTTCAGCACCGACTTCACATAGATGCGCGTCGGCTCAAGCAGCGTCTCGGCGAGCGTCATGTCCGGCGCGAAAGGCGCCTTGTCCTGCCAGCCAAGTCCGGACACCTCGACGATCTTGCGAACCAGGGAGAAGCCGTTCGAATGCAGCCCCGAGGACGCGAGGCCGAGCAGCACGTCGCCCTCGACGATGTCGTCGGTGGGCAGCAGCTGGCCGCGCTCGGCCGCGCCGACTGCGAAGCCCGCGAGGTCGTAGTCGCCGTCGCGATAGAGCCCCGGCATTTCGGCCGTCTCGCCGCCGATGAGCGCGCAGCCCGCCTGCCGGCAGCCTTCGGCGATGCCGCCGACGATGGCCGCGCCCTGGTCAGGGTCCAGCTTGCCGGTGGCAAAATAGTCCAGGAAGAGCAGGGGCTCGGCGCCCTGCACCACGAGATCGTTGACGCACATTGCGACGAGGTCGATCCCGATGGTGTCATGCCTGCCGGATTCGATGGCGATCACCAGCTTGGTGCCGACGCCGTCGTTCGCCGCGACCAGGATGGGGTCGGTGAAACCCGCGGCCTTGAGGTCGAACAGTCCGCCGAAACCGCCGATCTCGCCATCAGCGCCGGGGCGGCGCGTCGCGCGCACCAGCGGCTTGATCTTGTCGACGAGGCGGTTGCCCGCGTCGATGTCGACGCCTGCCGCGGCATAAGTCAGGCCGTTCTTCGTGTCGCGCATCGTTGTCCCGTTTCGGTGTCGGTGCCGGCTCTTCGCATGATCGCCGCGGCGTCGCAAGCGTCCGCGTACCTTGCAGGCGGCGGGCCGCGGCCCATATCATACAGCTTGCGCCGCCGGGAGCGCGACCCTATCGAACGGAGAAGCTGGAAGGACCTCAGGAATTGACCGTCGCCACACTGATCACGCTCATGCGCTTCTTCCTGGTGCCGGGTGTGGTCTTCGCATTGCTGTCGCATCGCATGGACTGGGCGCTCGCGGGCTTCCTCGTTGCGGGCATTTCGGACGCCGTCGACGGCTTCATCGCACGTCATTTCAATCAGAAGACGGAACTCGGCGCCTACCTCGATCCGATGGCCGACAAGCTGCTCCTGGTCAGCGTCTTCGTGGTGCTCGGCTATATGGGCGAGTTGCCGCTCTGGCTGGTCATCGTGGCTGTATCCCGCGATGCCCTGATAGTCGGCGGCGTCCTTCTCTCCACGATCATGGCGCGCCCCGTCGCCATGAAGCCGCTGATGGTGTCCAAGGCCAATACGGCCACGCAAATCGTGCTGGCGGCGCTTGTGCTCGGCGAGCTGGCCTTCTCGATGACGTTCGGTCCGCTGCGCGACATCCTCATAGTGGTGTCCGGGCTCTTGACCGTCGGTTCGGCTGCGGCCTATCTCGTCGGCTGGCTGAGGCACATGAGCGGACATGGCGACGACCAGACCAACCCCACATGATGCGGCCGAAGCCGCAGCCGCGACGGTGTTCCGCCAGAGGATCCGATTCTGGCTGATCATAACGGTCGTCTTCGGCCTGTTCCTGTACGTGTTCAGCGATGTGCTGCTGCCTTTCGTGGCCGGCATGGCGCTCGCCTACTTCCTCGACCCCGTCGCCGATCGGCTGCAGCGCGTCGGCCTGTCGCGCGTGATGGCGACGGTCATCATATTGTTCACCTTTGTCGTGCTGCTGGCGCTCGCGCTGATGATCGTGATTCCGGTGCTGGCGTCGCAGCTCGCCGATTTCACCGCGCGCGTGCCCGAATATCTCAGCAAGCTGCAGCAACTCATCACCAGCTTCGATCCAGAGTGGCTGGAACGCCGTTTTGGCGTGCAGCCGGACGAACTCAAGGAGGGGCTCAACTCGCTGCTGGGTTCGGCGGCCGGATTCGTCACCACCATCTTCCAGTCGATCTGGAGTTCGGGCGTTGCGCTGTTCGGCATCGTCGGCCTGTTCGTGGTGACGCCGGTCGTGGCCTTCTACATGCTTCTGGACTGGGATCGCATGGTCGACGTGGTCGACAGCTGGGTGCCGAGGGACCATGTCGAGACTGTCCGCGAGATTGCGGCCGACATCAATTCGGCGACGGCCGGCTTCGTGCGCGGGCAGGGCACGCTGTGCCTCATCCTGGGGATCATGTACGCCATCGGCCTGACGGTTATCGGGTTGAATTTCGGCATCCTCATAGGCCTGTTCGCCGGACTGATCAGCTTCATTCCGTATGTCGGGTCGCTCGTCGGCCTGCTGCTGTCGATGGGCGTCGCCGTCGTGCAGTTCTGGCCGGACTGGGTGTGGATCGCGGCGACGGCGGGCGTCTTCTTCCTCGGCCAGTTCATCGAGGGCAACATCCTGCAGCCGCGCCTCGTCGGCAAGAGCGTCGGCCTGCATCCGGTCTGGCTGATGTTCGCGCTTTTCGCCTTCGGCGCGCTGTTCGGTTTTGTCGGCCTTCTGGTCGCGGTGCCGGCGGCGGCGGCGATCGCGGTCGTGGTGCGCTTCGCGATCTCGCGCTATCTTGCGTCGCCCCTCTATCGGGGCCACGACGGAGAGGCAGTGCCGCTTCCCGCCTACGCTGAAGCGGACGCGGAAAAGAAGCGGGACAACGCATCGTGACCGCACTCCGAGATACTCCGCCTCCGCGACAGCTGCCGCTGGAACTCGGCCATGCGCCGGCGCTGTCGCGCGACGACCTGATCGTCTCGGCCGCGAACGCGGAGGCGGTCGCCTTGATCGACCGCTGGCCCGACTGGCCTTCCGCCGTCACCGTCCTTGCCGGCCCGACCGGTTCGGGCAAATCGCACATCGCGTCGATCTGGCGGGAGATGAGCGGCGCGACGGCGGTGGGCCCGCAAGCCCTGTCGGAGGCGGTCGAAGCTGCTGCGAAGGGCGCCGTGCTCATCGACGCCGTGGATTCGGCGCCCATCGACGAAGCGGGCCTGTTCCACCTCATCAATGCCGCGCGCCAGGCGGGCACCCATCTGCTGCTCACCTCGCGACGCTTCCCCGGCGCCTGGGGGCTGACGCTGCCCGACCTGACCTCGCGGCTGAAGACGGCGGCGACGGTGGAGATCGGCGAACCCGACGACGCGCTGCTTTCCGGCGTCGTCACAAAACTCTTCGCCGACCGCCAGATCGAGGTGGAGCCGCACGTCGTCCAGTTCATCGTCCGGCGAATCGAACGGTCGCTGTCGGCGGCCATCGACGTCGTCGGCGCGATCGATCGCACGGCTCTGGAAACCAAGTCGCGCATCAGCCGGGCGCTGGCGGCGGAGGTGATCGGCGGACGTGATGCGGAGGCGGAGCCGCTCGCGCCCTGATTGGCTGGACTGAGGGCCGTCCGGCACGCCGGCAGCACGCTGTGTTCATCGTTTGAGGGTTTGAAACCGCTGCGCGCACGTGGCAGGGGACGGCTGTCCACATATCGGAGCATTCTGCGAATGAAACTGTACTACATGCCGGGCGCGTGCTCGCTCGCCCCCCATATCGTCGCCAATGAAGCAGGCATCCCGCTCGAGCTTCGCAAGGTCGACGGCAAGGCCAAGACGACCGAGGACGGCGAAAACTTCCTGGACGCCAATCCGAACGGCTACGTGCCCGCGCTGATTCTGGAGGACGGCGACATGCTGACCGAGGCGTCGGTGGTCGTGCAGTACCTCGCCGACCGGAAGCCGGATACCGGCCTCATGCCCCCGGCGGGCAGCATGGCGCGCTACCGCGTGCAGCAATGGCTGAGCTTCGTCGCCACCGAGTTGCACAAGAGCCTCGGCGTCTTCTTCAAGCCGGGAACCCCGGAGGAGACCAAGGCGGCGAACCGCGAGCATCTCGAGCGGCGTCTCAAGCATGTCGATGCGAACCTGGACGGCAAGACGTTCCTCACCGGCGATACGCTGACCGCGGCCGACGCCTATCTGTGGACGGTTCTGGGCTGGACGAAATTCGCCGCCGTCGACCTTTCGCCGTTCGCCAACGTGCAGCGCTTCATGGCGACGGTCGCCGCACGGCCGGCCGTGGTCCAGGCACTGAAGGCCGAAGGGCTGGCCTGACCGCGAATTCTGGTCCGGCGCCCCGGAGTTCTGGGGCGCCGACTTGTCACACGGAGACCGGGGGTTCGAGCTTCCGTCACTCGCGCCATTCTAGAGTCAATCCGGCAGACCCGGCGCGGTTCATTGCATCCCACGATCACCATGTAGCCCTGCAAGGTGCAGTCGAGATCCAGGTGACCGTTCGACTGAGGCGGAAGTGATCTTTCACCTCGTCGAAAAATTCTTGGTCAAGGGGCTGTCGGTGACAGCCCCTTGAAATCAGAGCGCTTAGTTCCGGACCAATGCAGTCGCAAGGCGGGGGAAGATGCGCACCCCGGTGCGGATGCCGTTGAAGAAGCCCTCGAGATCCATGCTTTCATCGGGTGCGTGGTTGGCTTGATCGTGGGTCGCATGCGGCACGACAAAGCACGGCTGCTCCAGAATGTCCGTGAAGACATAGTTTGGACCGGCGCCGCCGATGTTCGGGAACACGATGGGCTCCTTGCCGTAACTGTCGCGGAGCGCCCCGACGATGACCGGAAGCGCCGGATTGTCGATTGGCGTGCGTGACGGGATCAGGTGGTTGAATTCCTCGATCTCGATGTCGGCATAGCCTTCCGCGTCCAGATGCGCCCTCAGCTTTTTCATGATGTCTTCAGGGCGCTGGTCGGGCACAAGGCGCATGTCAATCTTAGCGCGAGCGACCGACGGAAGAACCGTCTTGCTGCCCGGTCCGGTATATCCGCTGTCCAGGCCGGCAATGTTGCAGGTGGGCTCGGCAACAAGGTTGTAATAGTAACCGTCCTGAACACGGCCAGGTAGGAAACGGTCAATGCCGAAATAGGTGAGGAGTTCTTTCTCGTCGACCGGGATCTGCGCAACGGTGTCGCGCTCCAGGTTCGTGAGCGGCCGGACATCATCATAGAAGCCAGGTATTGCAACCTTGTTGTCAGGCGCCTTGAGAGTGTTCAGCGCCCAGGTCAGCTTCCAGGCAGCATTCGGCACGCCCGTCGCGCGCATGGAGTGCTGATCGGTGCTGGCGCCACGCGCGGTCAACTCGACATAGAGCATCCCCTTCAGTCCGAGGATCACGATGGGGCGGCCGGACTCGTGAATGTGGCTGTCGGAGAAGTAGGCGAGATCGGCCTTCAGCATCTCCTTGTTCTCGCGAATGAATGGTTCGAGGTTCGGACTGCCGATTTCCTCCTCGCCCTCATAGATGAACTTGATGTTGAGCGGAACGTCGCCGGTGACTGCGCGAAGCGCTTCCATCGTCTTCACGTAGACGAAAATCTGCGCCTTGTTGTCAGACGTGCCTCGTCCGTAGATCTTGCCGTTGCGGATTTCCGGCTCGAAGGGCGGCGAGGTCCACAGGTCGAGCGGCTCTGGCGGCTGCACGTCATAGTGGCCATAGACCAGCACCGTAGGCGCATTGGCGTCCTTGAAGATCTCGCCATAGACGATCGGGTGGCGCGGCGTTTCGATGATGCGCGTCTCGATGCCGACATCGCGCATCAGGCCGGCGAGCATTTCCGCACATTCGCCCATGCCCTCGTCCCGCGTCGAAATGCTCGGCTGGCGAAGAAACACGAAAAGCTCTTCAAGAAAGCGTTCGCGGTGTTCCTCGATATAGGCGTCGAGGCGGGCTTCAATATCAGTCATTTTCTAACGCTCTGCCATTTTAGGATCCAGAGCCAGCCGAAGGCCGTCCTGGAACAGGTTAATGCCGAGCACCAGCAGTACGATGGCTGCGCCCGGGAAGATGACCACATGCGGTGCGATCAGCATGTAGTTGCGGCCATTGGCCAGCATCGCCCCCCATTCCGGAGAAGGCGCCTGCGCGCCCAGACCAAGGAATGAAAGGCTCGACGCTGTGAGGATCGCCAGGGCGACGCGCAGGGCCGCCATGACCCAAAGCGTGTTGGCGATATTGGGGAAGATGTGCTTGGCAAGAATACGGAAATGCCCCATGCCGGCAGCCCGGCAGGCCTCGATGTAGGGCTCCTCCTTGACCGACAACGTAGAACCACGGGCAAGACGGGCGAAAATCGGGATGGTGTAGACCGCAACGGCGATCATCGCGTTGACGAGGCTGGGGCCAAGAATAGAGACGATGACGATGGCCAGCAGCACGCCGGGAAATGCCAGCATGATGTCGATCAGGCGCATGATGATCGTATCGGTCTTGCCACCGACATAACCGGAAATCATTCCGACGGGCACGCCCACGCTCATCGCAAGCCCCACGGCAAACAAGCCTTCAAGGATGGACAGGCGGCCGCCATGAAGGACGCGTGAAAGGATATCGCGTCCAAGCTCGTCGGTCCCGAACGGATGGGTCCAGGTTGGCGGCTGAAGCATCAGCATGAGGTCGTTGCGATAGGGATCATGCGGCGCGATCCACGGCGCAAGAATTGCCAGAATGACGAAAGCCAGCACGATGGCGCCGCCCGGCAACGCAAGTCTCGATTTGCGCATCTGGCGCAAAACGCGACTCCAGCGGGGGCGACGCGCCGGCACGTCGTCATCTGCCAGCTCGGGCGGGAGTGGTACGGGCTGGCGTGTCATGGAAAGCACGTCGGTGGTCATTGCAACTTAATCCGCGGATCGAGCAATCGGTAGAGAAGGTCCGTCAGGAGGTTGATGACGACGAAGGTGAGCGCCAGCAGCAGAACGGACGCCTGCACAACCGGAAAGTCGCGCGCACCGATCGACTGAACGATCAGACGACCAATGCCCGGCCAGGCGAATACGGTTTCCGTGACCACCGCACCGCCGAGGAGATAGCCCATCTGCAGCCCGGCAACGGTGACGACCGGGATCATCCCATTGCGCACGGCGTGACGTATGATGACAACGATCTCGGCGAGCCCCTTGGCGCGCGCAGTACGCACGTAGTCCTGGCTCAGGACTTCCACGAGGCTTGAACGGGTGATCCGCGAGATGATGGCTGCGTTCGGGATGCCAAGCGTGGCAGCCGGCAAGATGACGTGCTGCCAGCCCTCCATGCCGGTGAGCGGAAGCCAGCCCAGCCAGACCGAAAACACCAGCATCAGCACAAGGCCCAGGAAAAACGGCGGTATGGAAATTCCCAGCAGAGAAACCGCCAGCACTGAACTGTCTATCCAGCTGTTGCGGTAGACGGCGGTGACGACCCCCGTGAAAACGCCGAGCAGGGTACCGAACACGATGGCGCAAAAGCCGAGAAGCATCGTGTTCCAATAGCGGAAGCCGATCTCGTCCAGAACCGCGCGGCCGGTGCGGAAGCTTTCACCGAAATCACCAAGAAGGGCGCGGCCCACAAAATTGACGTACTGGACCGGAAGCGGCTGATCCAGACCGAGCGCCCGCCTCACATTCTCCAGATCTTCAGCCGTGGCGTCCATGCCGGCGACAAGCCGGGCCGGGTCGCCTGGGATGAGATGTAGCATCAGGAAAACGGCGATCGATACGCCGATGATAACGGGAATGACCTGAAGCAGGCGCCGCGCAAGAAAGGTGGCCATGGCACTTCTCGGAAAGGGGAGGCGGCCGGGCAGGGCGCCCGGCCAAGGGAGTGGTCAGTTCACCGTGGCGGTGACGAAGCGAAGGTTCTCGTTGGGGAGAACCGCGACGCCTGAAACGTTCTCGCGCTGGCCGAAAATCTGGTTCTCGTAGAAAAGAACAATCCACGGCACGTCATCATAGGCGGTCTGGATAATCTCGCGCAGCATCGCGCGGCGCTGCTCGACATCGACCGTGCCGCGCTGCTTCAGAAGCAGATCGTCGATGGTCTTGTTGTGATAGTTGCCATAGTTGCCGGTGCCCTCGGAGCCCACATTGATGGTGAGCGTGAAGTCAGGATCACCTGTCGGGCTGCCCTTGCCCAGCAGGAACATCGGGATCTTGTCTTTCGCCTCCAGCATCGAAAGGTAAGTACCGAACTCCGGCGCCTGGAGGTTGGCCGTGATGCCCACTTCGGCAAGCTGGGCCTGAATGGCTTCGCCAAGCTGACGGTCGTTGATGTAGCGACCGGTCGGCAGATAGAAATCCACCGAGAAACCGTCGGACAGGCCTGCTTCAGCGAGAAGCGCGCGGGCGCGCTCGGGATCGTACGGATAGGGATCGATAGCCGCGGAACCAGGAATCACGACGGATTCCAATCCGCCACCCGGTGTGCCGAGATTGTTCATGACGCCCTTGAGCAAGGCTTCGGTGTTGATCGCGTGAGCCATTGCCTGACGGACGCGAAGATCATCAAACGGCTTCATTGCAAGATTGAAGGCAACATAGATCGTGCGCACGCCGGTCTTCTCAACGACCTGGACGCCCGGTGCACCCTGAAGACGGTCAACCATCACAGGCGGGATGTTCGACACCATATCCACTTCACCCGAAAGCAGCATCAGCACGCGCGCGCTGTCTTCCGGGACAACCGTGAAACGGACTTCGTCGAGCTTGGCCTTTTCGCCCCAGTAGTCTTCATTGCGAATGACCGTCAGCTTTTCGCCGGGTGTCCAGTCGCCGAGCCTGAACGGGCCGGTCCCGGCCGGCGCCTTGCTGTAATCGCTCTTGATCGCCGTGCCGCTCTTGGGGCTGATAATCGAGAGATTGTATGCGGACAGCTGCGCCAGAAGCGGAGCGAACGGCGCCTTGGTCTTGATGGTGACGGTGTGCTCGTCAACCACCTCCACCGTGTCGATGGCAGCTGCCGAACTCTTGCGGGGAGAGCCTGTTGCCTCGGCCAGAATGCGGTCGAACGTGAACTTGACGGCATCGGCGTTGAATGGAGTGCCGTCGTGGAACGTCACACCCTCGCGCAGCTTGAACGTCCAGGACAGATTGTCCTCGCTCACGGTCCAGCTTTCGGCCAGCACCGGCTGGATATCGCCTTCCGCGTTTGGATAGACCAGGGTTTCATGAAGCTGCATGACGACCCGCGACGTCGGAATGTCGGTCACGAATTGCGGATCAAGTGTCTGCGCATCAGTACCGGTGGCGTAGCGCAGCACTGAAGTCTGTGCCGCCGACGGTATGGTCGAAGCCGCCAGCATGGTTGCACTGGCTGCGAATGCAGTCAGAAATAGACGTCTGGTAAGCAGTCTTAGCATTTGGATCCCCCTGCTAATGTTGAAGATTGCGAACGGCTTCTGTGTCCGTCTCACCATAGAGATGACACGCCACCCGGCCGCCATCGGGCAGCGTCTGAAGGGCAGGCCGCTTGTGGCTGCAGACATCCATGCGCGCCGGACACCGCGTATGGAACGGGCAACCGCTCGGCGGCCGCATCGGGCTTGGTATTTCGCCCTCGATCCTGCTCCAGTTGCGCGGTGCACGGGGGTCGAGCGAGGGAACGGACGCCAGCAGGATGCGGGTATAAGGATGCTTGGGGTCTGCGTAGATGGATTCGGCGCTGGCGATTTCCACGACCCTGCCGAGATACATGACCGCGACGTCATCGCTCAGATGCTCCACTGCAGCAAGGTCATGCGCGATCAGGATGAACGCAATGCCGAACCGGTCCTGGATGTCCTGCATCAGGTTCATGACGCTTGCCTGGACTGAGACATCCAGCGCGGAAAGCGGCTCATCGGCGATGATCAGTTTCGGCTCAAGCACGAGGGCGCGGGCAATGCCGATGCGCTGACGTTGCCCGCCTGAAAACTCATGCGGATAGCGGTCCATCATCTCAGGCCGCAAGCCAACGCTCCGCAACGTCGTAGCGATTTTCTCGCGGCGGTGTTCTGCTGTGCCGAGGCCGTGCACGATCAGTGCTTCCTCGATGATCTCGCCGACGGTCATGCGCGGGTTGAGCGAAGCGAACGGATCCTGGAACACGAACTGCATGTCGCGGCGGAGCTTGCGCATCTCGCCGGCGGAATTTGCCTGGAGGTCGCGGCCTTCAAACTGAACCTGACCGGCGTCCGGTTCGATCAGCCGCAGGATGAGACGGCCAGCCGTAGATTTGCCGCAACCACTTTCACCGACAAGGCCGAGCGTGCGCCCGCGCGAAACCTCGATATCCAGACCATCGACCGCGCGCACACGGCCAACCTCGCGGCCAAGCAATCCACCGCGCACGATGAAATGCTTGGTCAATCCGCGAACCTTGAGAAGCGGTTCCTCGGTCGTCACGAGCCGGTCTCCATTGCAAGTTCCTGCCCCAAGCGTGCTTGCGGCACAAAGCATCGGACCTGATGGCCGGCTTCAGTGACCGAAATCGAAGGCTGACTGCTCAGGCACGCCTCAACGCGGTGGCTGCACCGCGCCGCGAATGCGCAGTGCTGGCGTTCCACGGTCAGGCGCGGAACAATCCCGGGAATCTCCCTGAGCTTATGGCGGCCCGAGGCAGCTTTGGCCCCCAACCTGGGCATCGCCGCGAGCAGACCTGCCGTATAAGGATGCGCCGGCCCGTCAAAGAGACTGACCGTGTCGGCCTGCTCCACAATGCGTCCGGCATACATGACGGCGGTGCGATCAGCCGTCTGGGCGACGACGCCGAAATTGTGCGTGATCATCAGAACGCCCATGTCGAGCTCACGCTTCAGTTCATCGATCAGTTCGAGGATTTGAGCCTGGATCGTCACATCGAGTGCGGTCGTCGGCTCATCGGCGATCAGAAGCTTCGGCTTGCACGCAATGGCGATTGCGATCATCGCGCGCTGCCGCATTCCGCCTGACAGCTGATGCGGGTACTCGCGAACGCGGGCCTTTGCAGATGGTATGCCAACTCGATCCAAAAGCTGAATCGCGTCCAGCTCAGCCTCACGATCCGACAGACCGCGATGGCGAACGAGTGATTCACCGATCTGCCGTCCAATGGTGAGTACCGGATTGAGCGAGGTCATTGGCTCCTGGAAGATCATCCCGATCCTGTTGCCGCGAACAGACCGCACGTCGCGGTCCGACATGGTATTGAGGTCGGTGCCTTCGAAGAGCACGCTTCCAGATCGAAAACCTATATTATTCCTAGGGATAAGCGAGAGAATGGAAAGCGCAGTGATGCTTTTTCCGCTGCCGGATTCTCCCACCAGACCGACCGTTTCACCCGGACGGATTTCAAAGCTGACTCCGTCCACAGCGCGTACGGGTCCGTCGCCGCTGCGCAGGTGAACGACGAGATCGCGCACAGAAAGAACAGGGTTGGGAGTTGCTTCCATTTTTTCAGGATCGGTTAGTTGACGAACAAAACTAGATTGCATACCAAATGAAGGCAATGCAACCATAAAAATGCCGGGTTTGCCGCAATGGCAACCAGAGGATGGGAAAGGGTGGATCGTGACCGCAGAATTCAGTGGCTTTCCCCAGTGGCAGAACGTCCTTCCGCAGGAAGCCGGATTTGATTCTGTTCGGCTTGCAGAAGCCGTCGCCTTCGCCGAAACGCATGAAACCACATGGCCGCGCGACATGTACGTCGACGGAATTTTCGTCGGCTCGGCATTCGTCAACGACAAGCCGCCGTACAATCAGCCGATGGGACCCGTCGTGCCGCGCGGCGGGGCAAATGGGATCGTGCTGCGCCGCGGCGCGCTCGTTGCCGAGTGGGGCAACACCCGCCACAACGACATGACCTTCAGTATTGCCAAGAGCTATCTGGCTATTCTGACCGGCATCGCGGTGGAAAAAGGCCTGATCTCCTCCATCGATGAACGCGTCGGCGAGAGGGTGAAGGACGGCGGGTTCGATGATCCGCACAACGCGCAGATCACCTGGCGGCAACTGCTGGATCAGACCAGCGAATGGCACGGCGAGCTCTTCGAGCGACCGGACTCGGTCGACTGGAACCGCTACGCGGGCGCTGATGCGGCCACCGGCAACGAGAACAAGGGCTCCGAACGGACCTTGAGCACGCCGGGGACCCACTTCGAATACAATGACGTCCGGGTGAACCGGCTCGGCCTCAGCCTCCTTCGCATCTTCAAGGAGCCCCTTCCCGAGGTGCTGGATCGCCACATCATGTCGCCGCTCGGCTGTTCATCCACATGGAAGTGGAACGGCTACGAGACAAGCTGGGTCGATGTAGACGGAAAGCGAGTGCAATCGGTCCCCGGCGGTGGCCACTGGGGTGGCGGAATCGTCATCAGCGCGCGCGACCACGCGCGCGTCGGTGAACTTATCCTCAATCGCGGGCGCTGGAACGATCAGCAACTGCTGTCGGAGAGCTGGATCGATGCGATGCTCACCCCCTCCAGGGCAGAGCCGACCTATGGACTGATGTGGTGGTTGAATCCTGGCAAGGCGCTGTACGCGTCTGCCTCCGAAGCAAGCGTCTTTGCGCTTGGCGGCGGCTCCAACATCATCTGGGTAGATCACGCCAAGGAACTTGTGGTTGTCATTCGCTGGGTCGAAAAAGCCCATGCCGACGAGTTGCTGGGGCGGATCTCTGCCGCAATCGTAGATTGAAGCAGCAAGCCGCGGCGACAGCAGGAGAGACCATTGGCTGAAGAAAGGGCAATTCCTGGCTCTGAGGTCGCGTCGCCGGAGCAAAGCGACAGCCATAAGGTCGCGCGTGTCACGCAACAGATCCGTGAGATGATCTTGCGCGACGAGCTGAAACCCGGCTTTCCGATCCGCGAGCGCGCGCTCGCGGAGAGACTTGACGTCTCCCGAACCCCGACGCGCGAAGCGCTGAAGATACTCGCTGCGGAGGGCCTGGTCGAGCTTAGCCCCAATCGCGGGGCTTGGGTCTCCATTCTGACCCGCAACGAAGTGTTTCAGATCGTCCAGGTTCTTTCGGCGCTGGAAGGCCTCGCTGCCGAACTTGCCTGCGAAGCGATGACCCAGGAGCAGATGGATGAGCTTTGGGCGCTGCATTACGAGATGCTCGCCTTCAAGGCCCGAAAGGCGCGGCTCGATTACTTCCACAACAATCAGGCCATTCATCTCGCCATCGTGCGCGCCTCCGGCAACGACACGCTGATGGAACATCATCGTATCCTCAATGCGCGCGTGTATCGGCTGCGTTATCTCGCCCACCAGACGAGCGTGGCGTGGGACGCAGCCGTACGCGAGCATGAAGAGCTGCTGCAATTTCTACAGGATCGAAACGCGCCGGCTGCCGCCCAGGCACTCCGCACGCACGTTTTCAGCATTTGGACGCGCCTATCCGAGCTGATTGCCTCCGATGGAACGCTGATCCCCTAAGGAAATAACTGCCGAATGAAATCACTATCCCGCTTCCGCCCGGACAACCTTGTCCTGGCCTTGCTTCTTACCGCAACGATTGCAACGCTGCTCCCGGTCCACGGCAAGGGCGCGGACTATCTGTCGGACTTCACGATCGGAAGCGTGGCGCTCCTGTTTTTCCTCCATGGTGCTCGGCTGATGCCGCAGACGGTGCTGCAAGGTTTTGCGCATTGGCGGCTTCACCTAACGATTCTCGCCTGCACCTTCGTGATGTTTCCGTTGCTGTCGATCCCGATTGGGCTCCTGTCGCCGAGCGTGATCGATCCGGCCATCTACATGGGCTTCATCTACCTCTGCATCCTGCCCTCCACGATCCAGTCTTCGATCGCATTCACGTCGATTGCAGGAGGAAACGTTGCCGGAGCCGTTGTCGCAGCTTCTTCCTCCAACATGCTCGGTGTCGTGCTGACGCCCGTTCTTGCAACACTGTTCTTCAAGACGGAAGGCGGCGTGAATGCTGACGCGGTAGAGAGCATTGCGATGCAGCTGCTGCTGCCTTTCGTGCTTGGGCAGCTGGCGCAGCGGTGGATTGGCGGCTGGGTACGCAACAACCGCAAGCTGGTCGGTCTCGTCGAACGAGGATCAATCCTTTGCGTGGTCTATCTCGCCTTCTCCGATGCGATAACAGACGGCGTATGGTTCCGATTGAGTGCGCTCGATCTACTCGTCATCTTCCTGATCGTCGCTGTCCTGTTGGCCGTGGTGCTCTATGCGACGCGCACGTTCAGCCGGTTGCTGGGCTTCTCCCGCGAGGATGAGATCACGATCGTGTTCTGCGGCTCTAAGAAGAGCATGGGCAGCGGTTTGCCAATGGCGAACATCATCTTCGCCGGACAAGCCCTGGGCCTGATCGTGCTGCCAATGATCATCTTCCATCAGTTGCAGCTGATGGTTTGTGCTGGATTGGCGAAGCGCTACGCGGCGGCCGGGGCGACCAAAACGGAACAGCCTAATCCAGTCCGGGTTCATTCGAACCCATGAGGTTTCGTTGTCGATGAGGCGTTTGATTCCCGGGTCGAGACTTGGCGCGGGATTCGGACGGTTGCACAAGCGGATTATGTGCCTGATGGCCGCCAGTATGGTCGCGAACAGGAGCGAGCCTGACGATACGAGCCCGCCGCAATCACACCCATTTTTTAAAGGCAAAGGTGGCTGGACCGCGATCAAGGAGGAAGACTCCTGGCGGAACTCTCCCGGCAGTTTGACGTGCATGCCGACCGGATCACGCAATGGCGCAGTCGGCGGGTCGCAGCCTCAAGGAACCGTTCTTCCAGTCGTATCCGAGAACGAGGTCGTCGCCGTTGGCCTGGACGAAGGGTGCAACTCGCGCTTCCGAGGAGTTGGAACTTTTGTTTGTTGGATCGGCTAACTCATTGAAAAGTTGGCGATCCCGGCAGGATTCGAACCTGCGACCATCGGCTTAGAAGGCCGGTGCTCTATCCAGCTGAGCTACGGGACCGGACTGCTTTGCGCTGGCGTCAATGCGTCCAGGGCGTCCTGCGGTCATAGCGGAAATTATCCGAATAGGAAATCTGCCGCCGCTTGCCTTCCTTCGGTTCCTGGACACGGAAGGCGATGCCCTCCCGCGTGGCGTAGGCGACAGCCTCCTCGCGCGTCTCGAAGGTTAGGCGGATCTGGCTCTTCATGTCGCCCGACGTGGTGTAGCCCATCAGCGGGTCGATCTTGCGGCGCTGCTCGGGATCGAACTCCAGAACCCAATGGCCGGTCTTTGCCTTGCCGGACTGCATGGCGGTCTTGGCGGGGCTGTAGATTCGGGCGGACATGCAGATGTTCCCTGGCTGGTTCGAACGTTATGGCGCGCGAGCCTTCGCGCACTCGGCCCCGATGGTCAATAGTCCCGATGTGGCGAGCCCGTGCCGACGGGGGGCTAAGGAGTGGTCGGAGTGGCAGGATTCGAACCTGCGACCCCCTGATCCCAAATCAGGTGCGCTACCAGGCTGCGCTACACTCCGAGGCGCCCGAACCCCTATAGTCCCGACAGTTTCCACGCAAGGACGAATTCGCGCCGCGGCGACCGAAAGTGCGGGAAAGTCGGGGGCAAGCGGTCTTCGTGACCAAAGGTCACACTTGGGACCGCCCGATCCAGGGGAGCCTGGGGCCGGGCCTGAACGCGGCGCGCCTGTCTCGCCTGCGGGGGACCACTGACATGCCGCGGCGCAGCGTTCTTCAGTGCAAGAATTTTGCGTGGAGCACTGATTTTATTTCATTTGCCGCCGATCCCGCTGCTCCCGATACTGGCATGCGACGGCCTGCTCCCGATTGCTTGGGTTCGTAGGGGGCGGCTGGCGCTCATGCGGAGGTCGCCCGCCATGTCCGAAATGCCTGTTGCGGTTGTCGCTGCGGCAGCGGCGTCATGGAGATGCAGGGCATGAGGCTGGCGGATGGGTCCTGGGATCGCTTTGACGACTATGTGCTCGGTTTCGCCATCGAGCGGATGCGTTCGGGCGAGAAGGTTGCCATCGTCACCCTCGTGGAGGTTGAAGGATCGTCGCCCCGGCCGATCGGCGCGCAGATGGCGGTCTCCGAATCCGGCAGTTGGGTCGGCTATCTGTCGGGGGGCTGCATCGAGCGGGCGGTCGCGGCGGAGGCGGTTGCCGCAATCAGGGCGGATCGCAACCGCCGCGTGCGCTATGGCCGTGGCTCGCGCTACATTGACATCAGTCTTCCCTGCGGAAGTGCAATCGAACTGATGTTCGACGTCGGACGGTCACGTGAAGAGTTGGAGGCGATCGACCGGCGGCTGGCCCGGCGCCTCCCGGCAACGATGGCGGTTCCGCTGCAAGCCAGTGATCCGGGAACGGACGCCAACCGCGCTTCTTCGCTCCTGCGGTCCTATCTGCCGCGCCGCCGGCTTGCGGTCCTCGGCGCGGGGCCCGTCGCGGTTCACCTCGCAAGGCTCGCCCCGCGAAGCGGCTTCGAAGTGCTTCTCCATTCCCACGACGCGGCGACGCTGGAGGCCGTCGACGCGACGCAGGCCCAGACCCGGCATCTGACCAGTCCCGGCTCGGCGACCGTGGAGGCCGACTGGCGGACGGCGATCGCCTTGGTATTTCATGACCACGACTGGGAGAGTTCGCTGCTTCCGGCGGCGCTTCGGACGGACGCCTTCTATATCGGGGCGATGGGAAGTCGGGAAACGCACCGGAAGCGGCTGGCGGCGCTGCGGTCGATGGGCTTGGGTGCGGCGCAGATCGGCCGGATCAGAGGGCCGGCCGGCCTGTTGCCGGGTGTTCGCAGCGCCGCCGATCTCGCATTGTCGATTCTGGCGGAGGCGGTGGCCGCCGAGCGTGCAGCCGAGGCGCCCCGCACCTTGGACTGGATGGCGCCTATCCCGCTGCCTCTCGAAGGGGGGTGATGCGATGCTGCGCCTGAAGAGGGTCTACGAACCGCCTGCGCCGGAGGACGGTCTGCGCATCCTCGTCGACCGCCTGTGGCCGCGCGGGTTGCGGAAGACGAAGGCCGGCGTCGATCTTTGGCCGAAGGAGATCGCGCCGACGGCGGAGCTGCGCCGCTGGTTTGGCCATGACCCGAAGAAATGGGGGGAGTTTCGCAGTCGCTACGAGGCTGAACTCAGGCAGAACAGCGCGGCGATCGAAGCCCTGTCGGATCGCATTCATGGAAAGTCCGCGACACTTCTGTACGCGGCCGCCGACACCGAACATAACAATGCGGTGGTGCTCCGGGACGTCCTTGGCGAAACATCGCGTCGTCGTTGAAGGGAGTTGCGCCGGCGCAGCCGCTCATGCTTCGTCCGTGGCGACCAGGCGCCAGTCCTTGTCCCCGCGTCTGCGGCCGAACGTCCACAGATCATGCGTCGCGACGATCCGATCGGGATCTCCGTCCACCACCTCGTTTGAGGCGGAGCGCGTTGCGCTGATGATCTCCGCCGCGAGACGGACGGTGACTTCGATGCCTTCCGCGGCCGCTGACGAACTTTCGATGCAAGCGTCCTTCAGGCGTACGAAGCTGAGTTGGCTCGCCTCCTGCCGCCCCTTGCGTTCGGTGATTGCTACCTCGAAGGCGGCCAGTACGTCCGGCGCCAGGAGCGGGCGCAGTGCGGCGACGTCCGCGGTGGCGAAGGCGTTGAGGATGATCTCGTAGGCTTTCGCAGCACCCTCCAGGAACATTCTCTCATCGAAACTGGGGTCGGCCTCACGGATGTTCCGGGATTGCGGACTTGCGGCGCGCTTGTCGTCCGTCTTCGCGGCGCCGGCCGGTTTTGCCATGTCCGGGCTCTCGGGGTGGGCGCCGGACGACAAGACGCTCAAGATGGAGACGAACGCCCACCAGAAGGCCAGAAGGACCAGTGTCGGAAGGCTTGTTGTGACGTCGGCTGCTTCATTCATGTCGATCTCGCAATCCGGCCGGGGAGGGAGCTCTCCCGGTCAGCGTATCCGGGGCAGGGAACTGAACTAATGGTATGGCGGCGGCGACGACAGGGCCCATTCGAGGGTGACCGCGCCTTCGCCCCACGGATTGGCGCCAGCCGCCCGCCTGCGGGCAAACGCCTCCGCGACGGCGATCAGGAAGACGATCACGCCCGCCGCCGCCACGTAGGAGCCGATCGACGAGATGAAGTTCCAGCCTGCGAATGCGTCCGGATAGTCGGCATAGCGGCGGGGCATGCCTGCCATCCCGAGGAAATGCTGCGGGAAGAAGACGAGGTTGACCCCGATGAACATCAGCCAGAAATGCAGCTTGCCCAGCGTCTCGCTGTACATGTAGCCGGTCATCTTCGGGAACCAGTAGTAGAACGCCGCGAAGATGGCGAATGCTGCGCCGAGCGACAGCACGTAGTGGAAATGCGCCACCACGTAGTAGGTGTCGTGCAGCAGCCGATCCACGCCCGGATTGGCGATCATTACGCCGGTGACGCCGCCGATGGTGAAGAGCAGCACGAAGCCGGTCGCCCAGAGCATCGGCGTCTTGAATTCGATCGACCCGCCCCACATCGTGGCAAGCCAGGAGAATACTTTTACTCCCGTGGGCACCGCGATGACCATCGAGGCGAAGGCGAAATAGCGCTGCGACCCGACCGACAGGCCGACGGTGAACATGTGATGGGCCCAGACCACGAAGCCGATCCCGCCGATGGCCACCATCGCATAGGCCATGCCAAGATAGCCGAAGATGGGTTTTCGCGCGAAGGTCGAGATGACGTGGCTGACGATGCCGAACCCCGGCAGGATCATAATGTAGACTTCAGGGTGCCCGAAGAACCAGAACAGGTGCTGGTAAAGGATCGAGTCGCCGCCGCCTGACGGCGCAAAGAATGTCGTCTCGAAGTTGCGGTCGGTCAGGAGCATGGTGATCGCTCCGGCAAGCACCGGCAGGGCAATCAGGAGCATGAAGGCGGTTACAAGCATGGACCATGCGAACAGCGGCATCTTGTGCAGCGTCATGCCCGGCGCCCGCATGTTGAAGATGGTGGTGATGAAGTTGATCGCGCCGAGGATCGACGACGCGCCCGAGAGATGGATAGACAGGATGACCAGGTCCACCGCGGGGCCAGGCTGGCCGTTGGTCGAATAGGGCGGGTAGAGCGTCCACCCTCCGCTGCTTCCGTGGGAGCCCGGCGCGCCGGGAACGAACATCGATATGACGAACAGGCACAGCGAGACGACGAGCAGCCAGAACGAGATGTTGTTCATGCGCGGGAAGGCCATGTCGGGCGCGCCGATCATGATCGGTACGAACCAGTTGCCGAAGCCTCCGATCAGCGCCGGCATGATGACGAAGAAGATCATCACCAGGCCGTGCGAGGTGACGAACATGTTGTAGGCGTCGGGGTTGGTGAAGATCTGCAGCCCAGGTTCCTGGAGCTCCATTCGGATGCCCACCGACAGCGCCGTCCCGAGCAGGCTGGCGGTGGCCGAAAACAGTAGATAGAGCGTCCCGATGTCCTTGTGGTTCGTCGAGAAAAGCCATCGTACCAGGAAGCGGGGCTTTGCATTCCCCGCCAGCGCTTCGGCATCGGCCATGTCACCACCTGCATCAATGCGCGCAGGCAGAGCGGCGTCTGGCGTGTGGACGTCGCCCGGAAAGGACGCTTTGCCCTGCCCGCGCTTTCGCTATTCGTCCGTCACGATCGCGCTCATCGGTATGTCGTGCGGCTGCGGGTAGATCGTCCGGAGACGGCTTCCGGCGAAGCCCACGCCCACCGTGAGCGGTTGGTTGGTCATGGCCGCAAGCGTCCTGTCGAAGAAGCCGCCGCCATAGCCCAGGCGGTAGTTCGCCGCGTCGAAACCGACGACTGGCGCGACGACGACATCCGGCTGCACCGATGGGCCGTGAGAGGGAACGAGGATGTTCCAGACGCCGCGCTCCAGCGGGTCGCCGGGCGCCCAGATGCGGAACTCGAGCGGCCAGCCCTTGCGGATGACCACCGGCAACGCGATGCGGCCGCCGCGCTCGATGACCTTGATCGACCAGTTGCGCAGGTCTGGCTCGCCGCGGAACGGCCAGTAGGCGGAGACGATGCGCCCGCTGATCCTGCCGATGGCGGCGTCAAGCCTGGCGGCGATGCATTCCGACCTCGCCTTGCGCTCGTCCACGTCTACCGCGAGGCGTTCCTCGATCAGACGCTGGCGTTCCGCCTTGCGCCAGCGGGCGACGTCGGCCCATGCGTCGGAAGGCGCCGCGTCGGGCCGATAGTCGGGAGAAAGTTCGTGCATGAAACAGGGCGGCGAGGCGTACTCGCCCAGTGCCGGTTCCGCGTCGTTGTCGTCGATCGCCATGTGCGTGGTGCCGTTCTATTGCGACGGCGGGAAGGTGCGCCGCTTGATAACGGAAGGCAAACGGAATTAAATGCTCGATAGATGCAATAATTTTGCATCTAACTCGGGGGGCGAATGGATATCGATCGTGCCCGCACCTTCCTGGAGATCGTGCACTCCGGCAGCTTTCTAAGAGCGGCGGACCGGCTTCACGTCACCCAGACGACGGTCAGCGCCCGGATACGTACCTTGGAGGACGAGCTGGGCAGGCAGCTCTTCATCCGCAATCGCAACGGCGCGCAGCTGACGTCCGCCGGCCGCGACTTCGAACGCTACGCCCAGTCCTTCGTCCAGATCTGGGAGCGTGCGCGCCATCAGCTCGCCATTCCGTCGGGGCGGACGAGCGTCATAGCCTTGGGCGGTGAGCTGAGCCTGTGGAACCCGCTGCTTCTCGACTGGCTTGTCTGGATGAAGCAGGCCAGTCCCGAGGTCGCCATCCGCGCGCATGTCGGTGTTCCCGAACAACTGGTCGAGCAATTGAGGGTAGGGATTCTGGACATCGCCGTCCTCTATGCGCCGAAGCTTCTGCCTGGTTTCAAGGTGGAGCTGGTGGAAGAGGAGCAACTCATCCTCGTGCGGACGCCGGGCAATGGCGGCGAGCCGCACGGCACGCGCGACTATGTCCACGTGGACTGGGGTCCGAGCTTCACGGCGCAGCACGACTTTCGCGAGGGGGCGGGGGAGCCGGGGCTGTCGGTCGGGCTGGGCCCGCTCGGGCTGAGCTACGTGTTGCGGGTGGGCGGCATGGGCTATTTCAGGAAGGGGGCGGCGGCGCCTTACATCGAGGCCGGGGACCTGGAGGTGGTCGCTGGCGCGCCCGAATTCACCTATCCCGCCTACGCGGTCTATCCGGAGGGCGGCGAGGCGCGTCCGGAACTCCAGGAGGCCCTGCGCGGGCTGAAGGAGGTCGTTACCGCGTAGGCGGACCTCGGCGTCATGTGAGAGGCATCGAGCCTAGGGTCGCGTCGGCGAGAATCGTTCGACCCTGGCGTGCAGGATGCGGATCAGTGCAATTTATTTGCGCTGAAACCCACGGAAAATTCGTTTGCATTGCGCTGAACCCAGCGCCATTCTCGATTGCATCGAGTTGACAGCATCGGATGCCGATCGCTGGAGTCTGACGCCGGGACCGAGGTCCCGCGATGTGTCGCGCAGGCATCCGAGGGAGCTTGCCGTGACTATGGACCAGCCGCATGGCGGCTTGAGCGAAGTCGCTTCGCGCCGCAATCCCCGAAACGCAAGGACCGCTGCAGATGCGGCCGACGTCGAGCAGCGCCGCGACGATCAGGCAGGCGCAGAGCGCGTCAAGCTCGCCTTGCGCCGGGAACTGCTCAGGCACGCCGCGTCACGGTCGCCGATAACGCGGTCGGCGCTCGTCGGCAGGATAGACCGCGCTTCCGCGCGCTCGGAGGGATCGCTTGAGCGGGCGTTTGAGGAGATGATGGAGGAGGATGCAGGCGAGGGCAGGCCCTTCCTGTCCGCCCTCATCGTGAGCACGCTCGAGCCGGGAATTCCGGCGCACTGGTTCTTCCGCAAGGCCAGCGAGCTGGGAATCTACTCCGGCGATGCCGGCAACGTGGAAGCATTCGCTTTTCACGCCAAGGAATTCTACCGGGCCATCCAGTATTATGCGGACGCTGTCCCGTCGCCTGACCGGGAAGCGACCCGTTCGCGCAACCTGCGGGAAGGAGGATGCGATGCTTGAAGCGAGGGACCTGATGACGTCGCGTGTCGTGAGCGTCGCTCCCGACAGCACGATGAGCGAAGCCGCCGACCTCATGGTCGCCCACGACGTGGGCGCGCTCCCTGTCCTGGACGGGAAGCGGCTCGTGGGGATCATCACTGAAGGCGATCTCATCCATCGGGCCGAGATCGGGACAGCGCTGCGTCAGCGTGCCTGGTGGCTGCGCCTGATCACCGACAATGCGAC
Source organism: Mesorhizobium shangrilense (assembly GCF_028826155.1). Lineage (NCBI taxonomy): Bacteria > Pseudomonadati > Pseudomonadota > Alphaproteobacteria > Hyphomicrobiales > Phyllobacteriaceae > Arvimicrobium > Arvimicrobium flavum. The sequence goes on along the minus strand of NZ_JAQGPN010000001.1, from coordinate 3,533,229 downwards.
CTTGGCGACGGAATATGTCAAATCGCACTCGACCCACGTGGCCGACGTGATGACGTCGCACGTCTTCACCGTTCAGGAAGGGGCGCCGGTCACCGAGATTGTCGACCTCCTCGAGCGCAAGCGGATCAAATGGGTTCCCGTCATGCGCGGCGACGAACTGGTGGGCTTGTTCAGCCGTGCAAGTCTTGTCCGGGCCATTGCGGCGGCAGGAAACGCCAGTCCCGCAATGCCCGCGCGTGACGACCGCGATATAAGGCGTGACGTGATCGACGCCATGCGCGGCGAGACCTGGGCCTCGGTGGGGACGTCCGACGTCCTGGTGAAGGATGGCGTCGTCGCCTTCAGAGGGGCGTGCCAGTCCGACGAGGAGAGAAGGGCGTCCCGGATCCTCGCCGAGAATGTCGCCGGCGTCCGCGGCATCGACGACCGGCGCGTCCTCATCGATCTGGCCCACAGCGCAGTCTGACTCTCCGCGCCGCGCGGCGCAGCCGCAACGAATGGCATCGATGCGGAAACCTTTTTCCGCGAAGGTACTCCAATAGCCGAATGAGGAGACGGCTCATGCGTGCTGCGCGAACGGCGATACCCGGAGCGAATGTCATTTCGAGCGATGCGGACCTTGTGCGGCGCGCCAGGGCACGCGACGGCGGCGCTTTCCGCACGATCATGAAGATGTGCAACCAGCGGCTCTACCGCACCGCGCGCAGCATCGTCCGCGACGATCGCGAGGCCGAGGATGTCGTCCAGGAAGCCTACGTGCTCGCCTTCACGCATCTCGACGGATTCCGCAGCGATTCGACCCTCGCCACATGGCTCACCCGCATTGTCATCAACGAGGCGCTCGGGCGGCTGCGCAAGCGGCGAAGGCGGCCCGAAGTCGGGTATTCAGGCGATCGGCTCCTCGAAGCCGAGATCATCCAGTTCCCGCACGCAAACGACGATCCGGAACGCACGATGGCTCAGCGTCAGATCCTGCAACTGGTCGAGCGGGCGACCGATTCCTTGCCCTTGGCTTACCGGGCGGTCTTCGTGGCGCGGGTCATCGAGGGCCTGTCGATCGAGGAGACGGCCCAGCTGCTCCGCGTTCGCGAGGGGACGGTGAAGACGCGGCTGCACCGGGCGCGGCATCTCGTCCGCGAGCGGCTGGAGGCAGAGATGGGTCCGGTCTTGCTGGACGCGTTCCCCTTTGCGGGGCGGCGGTGCGAGCGGCTGACGTCCGCCGTCATGCGGCGGCTCGGTTTCCCGGACTGATTTTTCCCGGGAACGTTTGCCGTCCACCGGCATCCAATGAACGTAAATCCAAGCGATGTCCGGCGCACTCCCGCGTCGGCCAAGGAGGTTCCTTATGCTCTTTCGTACGATGGTCGCCGCGGCGACCCTTTGCGCCCTGTCCATCGCCGCGCCGGCCGGCGCCGCGGACAAGCCCACCGATCCGCAGATCGCGCACATCGCCTATACGGCGGGCGTCATCGATGTCGAGGCCGCCAAGCTCGCCATCTCGAAATCCAAGACCAAGGAGGTCGTGGAGTTCGCCGAGGGTATGGTGCGCGACCACGAGGCGGTGAACGTGCAGGCTCTCGATCTGGTCAAGAAGCTCAACGTGACGCCCGAGGACAACGACACCAGCAAATCGCTGAGCCAGGCGGCGGAGGCCAAGCGCGCCGAACTCGCCAAGCTCGACGGCGCCGAATTCGACAAGGCCTATATCGACAACGAGGTCGCCTACCACAAACAGGTCAATGGAGCCCTTGAAACCCTGTTGATCCCGTCGGCCGAAAACGCCGAGCTCAAGGGTCTGCTTGAGACGGGGTTGAAGCTGTTCCAGGGGCACCAGCAACACGCCGAGCACGTTGCGGCAGACCTGAAGTAGGGCATCGGATCATGATCCAGAGACGATGCCTGGGGATGGCGCTGATGCTCGTGCTCGCCGCGGGCGTCGTTCCGGCCGAGGCCGAAACCATCCAGATCACCATTGAAAAGCTTGTCTACTCGCCGGCGGAGGTCAGCGCCAAGGTCGGCGACACGATCGAATGGATAAACAAGGATAACCTGGCGCACACTGCTACGGTAAAGGACGGCTGGGAGGTCATGATCCCGGCGAAGAAGACGGGGAGCTTCATCGTAGAAGCGCCCGGCGACTTTGCCTACTACTGCCGCTTCCACCCCAACATGAAGGCGCGCCTGACAGTCGACCCCTCCTGATCGGCCCGTCTTCGTGTCATGCCGGTCGCAAGGCACGTCAGCTTTGCGACCGGCTCAGCTTCATGCTCCGGCGGCTGCGGCGGCGTTGAGGCCCCTAGTCAGGTCAGCCTTGAGGTCGTCGACGTCCTCGAGCCCGATCTGGAGGCGCAGGAGGGGGCCTTCGTATTGGCCCTTCGCAATGGTGCGGTCGCCCAGGAATACCTGGACCGCAAGGCTTTCGAACCCGCCCCAGGAATAGCCGAGCCCAAATGTCTGGAGCGCGTCAAGGAATGCATGCGCTTGAGGCTTTCCGCCGCCGTCGAGGACAATCGAAAAGATGCCGCTGGAACCAGTGAAGTCGCGCTTCCATAGGGCGTGATCGGGGTGGCTCGGCAGACCGGGGTGAAGGACGCGCGCCACGCCCTTCTGTCCCTCAAGCCAGGCTGCAATCTCGAGCGTGCTCTTTTGATGCCTCTCCAGCCGAACGCCCATGGTCCGCAGCCCGCGCAGAGTCTGGTAGACGTCGTCCGGTCCGGAGCAGGTTCCGAGGGTCACAAAACCCTCATAGAGCGCTTTCCAGTGCGTTTCGTTGGCCGAGACGGTGCCGATCAAAACGTCGGAGTGTCCGGCCGGATACTTGGTGGCGGCGTGAATCGAGATGTCGACGCCGTGGTCGAGCGGCCTGAAATAGAGCGGCGTCGCCCAGGTGTTGTCCATCATGACGATGGCGCCGGCCACCCTGGCGGCTTTCGCGATAGCGGGAATGTCCTGGACCTCGAAGGTGTTGGAGCCGGGGGACTCGGTGAACACGACCTTCGTGTTGGGCCTGAGCAGGCCGGTGATGCCCGCACCGATGTGGGGCTCGTAGTACTCGACCTGGACGCCCAGCCTCGTCAGCATGGTGTCGGCGAAGTGTCGGGTGGGGCCGTAGACCGAATCCACGAGCAGGATATGGTCGCCTGCCGCAAGGAAGGACAGCAACGGCACCGTGACAGCCGCGAGGCCGGAGGGGACGACGATCGTGCCGGCCGATCCCTCCAGTTCGTTGATCGCATTGGCGAGCGCGTCGGTCGTGGGCGTGCCCCGTGTCCCGTAGGTGTATTTCTGGTTGCGCTCTGACATCGTCTTGGCGTCCGGGTAGAGCACGGTCGAGGCATGCACCACGGGCGGATTGACGAATCCGAAGAAATCGCGCGGGTTGTTGCCTATGTGGGCGAGCTGTGTGTTCAGCCCCAGTTTTCCGTCTGCCATGATTGCCCTCGATTGGATCACTGTCAGCCTTAGAACGGCTGGGCACTAGCTGCAACCGGACCGGTTTGAGCCAGACAGAGATGACTGTCTGTCACTTTCGTCCACCATCGCGTCATCGCTATCGCGCATTGCAGGTTGCGCATTGCAGGCATTTGTATAGATCGCGTTCTGGCGCTACGGGAGGCTCGTCCGGTTGGGTGACCACCACTTGCACACGGAGCTTTGACCGTGTCTTCGGGGAGGGGGCATGAAGCCGTCGGTGACATTGCTGGGAACGGGTACGCCGAGGCCGGAAGCGCTGCGCGGCGGCACCAGTCTGCTGATCCGCTATGGAAGTGACGCGATACTGATCGACGCCGGCCGCGGCGTCGTTCGGCAGTTGACGAAGCTGGGTTTTCCGATCGATCAGGTCAATCCCGTCCTCATCACCCACCATCACTACGACCATATAGGCGAGCTGCATGACGTGATCCTGACGTCATGGCTGTCCGGGCGCACCGGCTCCTTGGATATCTATGGTCCACCTGAAACCAGGCGTATCGTCGATGTCCTGCTCACGCAGGTCTACGACAAGGATATCGAGTTCCGCGTCACCGGAGAGCCTGTGCATGGAACCTTTCCACCGACGCCCGTGACGGAAGTCATTTCGGGCCTGGTGTGCGAAACTGACCGCTATCGCATCTATGCGGACAGGATGAACCATGGCGACGGCCTGGCTTTCTCTGATGCATTCAGAAGCCGATGGATTTGCCTCGGCTTCCGGTTTGAGTGTGACGACGGCGTGATCGCCTTCAGCGGCGACACCGTCGATTGCGAGGGGCTGCAACGACTTGCAGCCGGCGCCGACATCCTCGTCCAGTGTTGCTATCTGGCGCGCTCCGAGATCGTGGGCGAGCATTTGGAGCGCATCGCGAAATACACGCTGGCCTCTGCTGACACCGCAGGCGCTATCGCCACAAAGGCTGGTGTTCGCAAGCTGGTTCTTACTCATCCTCGAATTAAGCCTCCCGAGATCCTGGAAGAAATGCGCAGGGACGTTCAGAGAGATTTTTCGGGGGAAGTTATTATCGGATATGATCTCTTGTCAGTATCGTGTTAGAATAAATTTTCCTGACATAAATCATTTCGAAGGCGTTGCTATCTCGCTAGCAGGCGGTAATTTATAACGGAGTGGAATAATTGAGTAAATTGAAGATAGTCATTGGGGCGACCGCGCTCGTGATGGCAGCTGGCGCCGCTTCGGCCGCCACGCTCGAAAACGTAAAGGAAAAGGGCTTTGTGCAATGCGGCGTCAACACGTCGCAAGCCGGCTTTTCGATGCCTGACGACAAGGGCGATTGGGTCGGCTTCGACGTCGATTTCTGCCGGGCCGTGGCGGCGGCCGTGTTCGGCGACGGAAGCAAGGTGAAATTCACCCCGCTCAGCACCAAGGATCGTTTCACCGCCCTGCAGTCTGGCGAGGTGGATCTTCTGTCGCGCCAGACGACCTGGACGCTAAGCCGGGATACCGCGCTTGGCTTCAATTTCGCGGGCGTGACCTACTATGACGGCCAGGGTTTCATGGTCAACGCCGAGAAGGTGCCGGGCGTCACCTCGGCGCTGCAGCTCTCGGGCGCAGCGGTTTGCGTGCAGTCTGGCACGACAACCGAGATGAACCTCGCCGACTACTTCAAGGCCCACCAGATGGACTACAATCCTGTGGTCTTCGAAAAGGTGGAAGAAGCCAACACGGCATATGACGCCGGCCGTTGCGACGCCTTCACTGCCGATGGGGCAAGTCTCTATGGTATCCGTCTCGCACTGAGCAACCCGGACGATCATGTCGTCCTGCCGCAAATCATTTCAAAGGAGCCGCTGGGACCGCTTGTTCGCCAAGGCGACGACAAATGGTTCGATATCGTCAAGTGGACCTACTACGCGCTGCTCGACACGGAAGAGGCGGGCATCACCCAGGCAAATGTCGACGATATGATGAAGTCTGAGAATCCGGACGTTCGTCGTCTGCTCGGCGTCGAGGCAGAGACCAAGATCGGCGCCGACCTCGGCCTCGACAACGCCTGGGTCGTGAATATCGTCAAGGCCACCGGCAACTATGGCGAGATCTTTGAGAGGAACCTCGGTTTGGGCAGCAGGTTGAAGATCGCACGCGGCGTCAACGAGCTCTGGACCAAGGGCGGACTGCAGTACGGCATGCCGATCCGCTGATCGGAGACATCGGCCGGGGAGCCAGGATAGTGCTCCCCGGCCGGCTTTTTCTTCACAGCTTCCAGCTGGTCGCTTGCTCTACCGCCGAGCGCAAATGCACAGATCGCGATGAATCGTTTTGACGCGCACGCGGCTCTTCACGACAGAATATCTGCAGGTTGATGCGATGAACTGCCTTGAATAAGGGCGGCCCCATATCGTCGTCTTCCGCTCTCGTTCCGCTGGAACAAAATACTGAAATGCAGTGCAGGCGCTGGACCATTCGCACTTGACCCAGAAACAATAATCGCCTTCGATGCCGTTTCTGACTTGGGGGAGGCAGAAGCGTCCGTGGCATCGTTCGGGCGCTCCCGGGCTTCATCATGAGGCGCGCCTCCAGGGAACCAGGCTGGGCTGGGAATAAAAGAACTCGAAAAGGGAAAAGAGGGACATGAAAAAAATTCTGACAGGGATTCTCGCCGTCGCGGGCTTGGGCTTCGCCGCGTCGGCGGCCTCCGCGGCGACGCTTGACGACGTCAAGGCGAAGGGCTTTGTCCAGTGCGGCGTGAACACCGGCCTCGCCGGGTTTTCTGCGCCAAACGACAAGGGCGAGTGGACCGGCCTCGACGTCGACTTCTGCCGTGCGGTCGCAGCCGCCATCTTCGGCGATGGCACGAAGGTGAAGTTCACCGGTCTCAGCGCCAAGGACCGCTTCACCGCTCTGCAGTCGGGCGAAATTGACATCCTGTCGCGTAACACGACCTGGACGATCAACCGCGATACCGCGCTGGGACTGAACTTCGGCGGCGTCACCTATTATGACGGCCAGGGCTTCATGATCAATGCGAAGAAGCTGCCCGGCGTGAACTCCGCGCTGCAGCTCTCCGGCGCCGCGGTCTGCGTGCAGTCGGGCACCACGACGGAACTCAACCTCGCCGACTACTTCAAGGCGAACAAGATGGAGTACAACCCCGTCGTCTTCGAGAAGTTCGAGGAAGCGAACGCGGCTTACGACGCCGGCCGTTGCGACGCCTACACCACCGACCAGTCGGGCCTCTATGCGGTGCGGCTCCAGATGGCGGCGCCGGACGATCACGTGGTGCTGCCGGAGATCATCTCGAAGGAGCCCCTCGGGCCGGCCGTGCGCCAGGGCGACGACCAGTGGTTCGACATCGTCAAGTGGACCTACTACGCGCTGCTCAACACTGAAGAGGCCGGGGTGACGCAGGCCAATGTTGAGGAGATGAAGAACTCCGAGAACCCGGACATCCGCCGCCTGCTCGGCGTTGAGGCCGAGACCAAGATCGGCACCGATCTGGGCCTGACCAACGACTGGGTCGTCAATATCATCAAGGCGACGGGCAATTACGGCGAGATCTTCGAGCGCAACGTCGGCTCCGGCAGCCCGCTGAAGATTGCGCGCGGCATCAACGCCCTTTGGACCAAGGGCGGCTTGCAATACGGCATGCCGATCCGCTGATCGGCCCTGAGAACGGCCGGAGGGGATCCCCTCCGGCCTTATTGCTTGAAGGCGGTGGGTCAGCAGTATCCGTCCGCAAGCGGGAAGTCATGGGAAGAGGAACCCTATGGCGACGCATGACATAACCGATGTCGGCCAACCTTCCAGGGGTTCGCTGCTCTACGATCCCCGCGCCCGAGGCATTGCATTCCAGATCGTTCTGGTGGCGCTGCTGGCGATGGGCATCTGGTGGATCGTCGACAACACGATCGAAAACCTGCGGCGTTCGAACATCTCGACGGGCTTCGATTTTCTCAGGGGCCGCGCCGGCTTCGATATTGCGGACACGCTGATCGCCTACTCGTCCGACTCGTCGTACGGACGGGCCCTGGTCGTCGGCATTCTGAACACGCTGGTGGTCGCGCTCGCCGGGATCGTGACGGCGACGATCGTCGGTTTCCTGGTCGGCATCGGGCGGCTTTCGCACAACTGGCTGATTCGGAAGGTCGCCACTGTCTATGTCGAGCTGTTCCGCAACATTCCGCCGCTGCTCGTCATCCTGTTCTGGTACCAAGGCGTGCTGGCGCTGCTGCCGGCCGTACGCGACAGCTACGCGCTTCCGCTCGGGTCCTATCTCAACGTCCGTGGCTTCTATTTTCCGCGCCTGATCTGGGGCGAGGGCGCCTGGCTCATCCTGGCTGGCCTCGCCGTCGGCATCGCACTCAGCATCTTCGTCGCGCGCCGCGCCAGGGCGCGGCAGGCGGCGACCGGGCAGCAGTTCCCCGTGTTCCTGACTGCTGCCGGGCTGATTGTCGGCATGCCGCTGCTCGGCTTCCTGCTGGCGGGATTTCCGGTCACCGTCGAACTTCCGCAGAAGGGTACGTTCAACCTGAGCGGCGGGATCAATGTGAAGCCGGAGTTCCTGTCGCTCTTCCTGGCCCTGTCGCTCTACACCGCCTCGTTCATCGCCGAGATCGTGCGCGCCGGCATCCTGGGCGTGAACCGTGGACAGACGGAGGCGGCGTCGGCATTGGGCTTGAGGTCGGGACCGGCGCTGCGTCTGGTCGTCATTCCGCAGGCGCTGCGCATCATCATCCCGCCGCTGACCAGCCAGTATCTCAACCTGACCAAGAACTCGTCGCTGGCGGTGGCGATCGGCTATCCCGATCTCTATGCGATCGGCGGAACCATCCTCAACCAGACCGGTCAGGCGATCGAGGTCGTGGTCATATTCATGGTCGTCTATCTGAGCCTGAGCCTGCTGACCTCCCTGTTCATGAACTGGTTCAACTCGAAGATGGCTCTCAAGGAGAGATGAACCATGCAAGAACATGATCTCTCCTGGGTACGGACGGAAATGGCGCTGGCGCAGCGGGCGCCGCGTTCTCAGTTCGGTCCGTCCGCCTGGCTGCGCAAGAATCTCTTCGCCACGCCCACGGACGCCGCCCTCACGGTCCTGGCGCTGCTTGCCATCGCCTGGTTCCTGCCGCAGATCCTCAACTGGCTGTTCTTCAACGCCGTGTGGAGCGGCGCCGACCGCACCGCCTGCCTGACGACGGAACAGGGCGGCCAGCTGCCGCCGGGATGGTCGGGGGCCTGCTGGCCGTTCGTCAGCGGCAGGTTCGGGCAATTCATGTTCGGCCGATACCCAGTCGACGAGCGCTGGCGCGTCATATTGACGGGCGTCATCTTCGTCCTCCTGCTGGCGCCGCTGCTCATTCCGCGGGTTCCATACAAGGGCCTCAACGCCATCCTCTTCTTCGCAGTGTTTCCCTTTGTGGCGTTCTGGCTGCTGGTGGGCGGCTATTTCGGCCTGCCCTTTGTGGAGACCCCGCTTTGGGGCGGACTGTTGGTCACGCTGGTGCTCTCCTATGTCGGCATCGTCGTCTCGTTGCCGTTAGGCATCCTGCTGGCGCTCGGGCGGCGCTCGAAGATGCCGATCGTGAAGCTGCTCTCGGTGATCTTCATTGAAACCGTGCGCGGCGTGCCACTGGTGACGGTCCTGTTCATGGCGAGCTTCATGCTGCCGCTCTTCGTCCCGCCTGGAATGACCTTCGACAAGCTCCTCCGCGCGCTGATCGGCGTTGCGCTGTTCGCCTCCGCCTACATGGCCGAGGTCATCCGTGGCGGCTTGCAGGCGATTCCGAAGGGGCAGTACGAGGGTGCGGATTCGCTGGGCCTCGGCTACTGGCAGAAGATGAGTTTCATCATCATGCCGCAAGCCCTGAAGCTGGTGATCCCAGGCATCGTCAATTCGTTCATCGGCCTGTTCAAGGACACCACGCTGGTGCTCATCATCTCGATGTTCGATCTTCTGGGCGTGGTGAAGCAGAACATATCCGGCGATCCGACCTGGGCGACGCCGCAAACGGCCAAAACGGGCTACGTGTTCGCTGCGGCCATTTTCTGGATCTTCTGCTTCGGCATGTCGCGCTACTCGCAGTACATGGAACGTCGGCTGGACACCAGCTATCGGAAATGACCCGCAACGCGGGCGTAAGGGGAACTTTGATGAGCACGGAAAATGCAGTTAGCGCCGAGGAGATCAGCGTCGATCGGTCGAAGATGCATATTTCGGCGACCGACGTCGCGGTCGAGATCACCGGGATGCACAAATGGTACGGCGAGTTCCACGTGCTGCGGGACATCAACTTGAAGGTCATGCGCGGCGAGCGGATCGTCGTCTGCGGCCCGTCAGGCTCCGGAAAGTCGACTCTGATCCGGTGCATCAACCGGCTGGAGGAGCACCAGAAGGGCAAGATCGTCGTCGACGGCAAGGAACTCACCAACGATCTCAAGAAGATCGACGAAATCCGCCGCGAAGTCGGGATGGTGTTTCAGCACTTCAACCTTTTCCCGCATCTGACTATCCTGGAGAACTGCACGCTGGCGCCCATCTGGGTCCGCAAGATCCCGAAGAAGCAGGCGGAGGAGACCGCCATGCACTTTCTGCGCCGGGTGAAGATCCCAGAGCAGGCGAACAAGTATCCGGGACAGCTCTCCGGCGGTCAGCAGCAGCGCGTGGCTATCGCGCGCTCGCTGTGCATGAATCCGCGCATCATGCTGTTCGACGAGCCGACCTCCGCGCTCGATCCGGAGATGATCAAGGAAGTGCTGGAGACGATGGTGGGGCTGGCCGAAGAGGGCATGACCATGCTCTGCGTCACCCACGAGATGGGGTTCGCCCGCAAGGTCGCCAACCGCGTCATCTTCATGGATCAGGGCCAGATCGTCGAGCAGAACACGCCGGCCGCGTTCTTCGACAATCCGCAGCACGAGCGCACGAAGCTTTTCCTGAGCCAGATCCTGCACTGAGGATTTCGAGGCGGCGCAGCGCCTCTAAAGCGTTGCGCCGGGCTTCCACCCGTAGAGCCAGTCCATATCGGCCGCGAGGCTCTCACGGCTGCGCATGGCGAGCACGAGATTGCGGGCGAGCGCGATCGGCCCTGCCGCGTGCCACGCAAAGCGGTTGAAGGCAGCACGCCGCGCCACCGCGGCGATGCGCGTCCTCCGCTCGCGTTCCCAGGTCGCCAGGGTCGCGCCGATCCGGTCGGGGCCCGCCGATACCGCATCGGCGAGCGTCACGGCGTCCTCGATCGCCATGGCCGCGCCCTGTGCGGCATACGGCGTCATGGCGTGCGCAGCGTCGCCGATCAGCGCGACGCCCCGCGCCGACGTCCAGGGCAGCCCGGCATCGGCAACGTGGATCGGCCAGTGCTTCCATGCCGAGATGTTGCGTGCGAGGGCGCGCAACGGAGGCGCGCATCGCGCCAGTTCGTCCGCCAGCCCCTTTCGGGCTGGATCTCCGTCTGCCGGCGATGCGCCCGGACGGGGTAAGGAGGCCGCCTTCGTGAAGGCCACCAGGTTGACGGCGGCGCCGGCACGCACCGGATAGGCGATGAGGTGGAAATCGGGGCGCAGGAACGCCGTGACGGCGTGACCCGACACGGCGTCTGACAGGCCCAACTCAGGAAGGCTCCCCGTCTCAACAGTCAACCGCCAGGCGATCTCGCGACCGAAATTGCTGTCATGCGTCTGCGAAACCAGCTTGCGCGTAGCCGAGTGGACCCCGTCCGCGCCGACGAGGAACTCGCATGGCACATCATTGATGCGGCCCCCGGTCTCGACCGACACGGTCGGGCTCCTGCCGCGGTTGTCCGCCCCGCGCAACTGCGCATCGAGCGTAAGCCTGATCTTTGGTTCAGCGCCGATGCGGGCGAGCAGGGCGCTCTGCAGGTCAGCGCGATGGGCGACGAGATAGGGTGCGCCCCACCTCTTCTCCGCGTATTTGCCCAGGGGGACCCGCGCAAGCTCCTGCAGCGTTCGGCCATCCCTGAGGATCACCGATTCCGGAGCGACCGCCACTGGCAGCAGGTCGTCCAGCACGCCTATGCGCTTCAACAGCCGCGTCGCATTGGGCGAGAGTTGGAGGCCGGCGCCGACTTCTTCCAGTTCGGGCGCGCGCTCGAATATCTGGACCGTGAAGCCTCGCGATGCGAAGGCTAGCGCGGCGGTGAGACCGGCAACGCCGGCGCCCGCGACGACGATCTGGAAAGGCGCCGCGCCACTCATGGACGTTGGCGGGCTAGGCCGCCTCGTCGCGATAGACGGAGCCCGCCGGGCGCGTCTCGTCGGCGCTCAATGTGGGATCGTACCGAAAGAGCGTCGAGCAGTAGGGACAGACCTTTTCGTCGTCCGCGCCCATGTCGAGATAGACGTGCGGATGATCGAATGGCGCCGCCGCGCCGACGCACATGAATTCCTTGACACCGATCTCGATCAGTTTGTGACCGGCATCGTTCTGGAAATGGGGGATGGCGCCACCTGCCATGGCTCGTCTCCTGCTCGAACTTGAGAAGCGTTTGGCGCACGCGCCGCCGATTTGCAAGCCGTTGATATGAAACTGTCGCAAAACGATGACAGGGGTTAGGATACTTCAGTTCCGAGACCCACACGAAGCCAACGAAGGATCAAATGACCGAATTGCGGCCTATCCAGATCGACTTCGCCAATGCCGTGCCCGGCGAGCCGGATGCCGCGCCAACCACCAATCCCGACCGTTTCGTGAATCGCGAGTTCTCGTGGCTGCAATTCAACCGGCGCGTGCTCGAGGAAGCGCAGAACCTCAACCATCCGCTCCTGGAGCGGGTGCGCTTCCTGTCGATCTCCGCTGACAACCTCGACGAGTTCTTCATGGTCAGGGTTGCAGGCCTCGCCGGTCAGGTGCGGCAGGGGATCGCGATCAAGAGCCCTGACGGACGCACGCCGGAGCAGCAGCTGGAGCAGATTCTTCTGGAGGTCGGCCGCCTGCAGGAGGACCAGCAGGCGAGCCTTTCCGCGTTGATGGAACTGCTCAAGGCGGAAGGAATCGAGACCGTTTCGGGCGACCGCCTTTCGAGGGACGAGCGTGCGTGGCTCGACGCCCACTTCATGGAGCAGATCTTCTCGGTGATGACGCCGCTGTCGATCGATCCGGCCCACCCTTTCCCGTTCATTCCGAACCTCGGCTTCTCCGTGGCGCTGCAACTCAGGCACCGCAAGAACGGCGAGGAGATGAACGCGCTGCTGCGCCTGCCGGTGGCTCTGAGGCGTTTCATCCGCCTGCCGGACCACAAGAAAATTGTGCGCTTCATCACGCTGGAGGACGTCGTCGGCCTCAACATCGCAAAGCTGTTCCCAGGTTATGAGGTCAAGGGCTCCGGGACCTTCCGCCTCATCCGTGACAGCGACATCGAGGTGGAGGAGGAGGCGGAAGATCTGGTCCGCTATTTCGAGACCGCCTTGAAGCGTCGGCGCCGGGGCTCGGTGATCAGGATCGAATTTGACCGCCAGATGCCGGCGGAACTGCGCGACTTCGTCGCCTCGGAGCTCGGCGTGCCGCCGAACCGTGTCAGCGTGCTGGAAGGCCCGCTGGCGATCAGCCAGATATCGGAGATCGTCGCTATCCCGCGCGACGACCTGAAGTTCCCGCCCTACAATCCCCGTTTTCCCGAACGCATCCGCGATCACGGCGGCGACTGCTTCGCGGCGATCCGCGAGAAGGACATCGTCGTCCACCACCCCTACGAATCGTTCGACGTGGTCGTACAGTTCCTGCGCCAGGCAGCCGCCGATCCCGAAGTCGTGGCGATTAAGCAGACGCTTTACCGCACCTCCAACGACAGCCCGATCGTGCGCGCGCTGATCGATGCGGCGGAAGCCGGCAAGTCGGTCACTGCGCTGGTCGAGCTCAAGGCGCGCTTCGACGAGGAGGCGAATATCCGCTGGGCGAGGGACCTGGAGCGGGCGGGCGTGCAGGTCGTGTTCGGCTTCATCGAGCTGAAGACGCACGCCAAGATGTCTCTGATCGTGCGGCGGGAGGATGGAAAGTTCCGCAACTACGTGCATCTGGGCACCGGCAACTACCATCCCATCACCGCGCGCATCTATACCGACCTGTCCTTCTTCACCTCCGACCCGGCCATCGCAAGGGATGTGGCCCATATCTTCAACTTCATCACCGGCTACGCCGAGCCGATGGAGGAGATGAAGCTCGCGATGTCGCCCTACACGCTGCGCAGCCGCATCCTCGAGCACATCGCCGAGGAAATCGCCCATGCCGGGCGTGGCGCGCCGGCGCAGATCTGGATGAAGATGAACTCTCTAGTGGACCCGCAGGTGATCGACGCGCTTTACGCGGCGAGCCACGCCGGTGTGGAAATCGATCTGGTGGTTCGCGGCATTTGCTGTCTGCGGCCGCAGGTGCCCGGGCTTTCGGAGAACATTCGGGTCAAGTCGATCGTCGGCCGATTCCTGGAGCACAGCCGCATCTACTGCTTCGGCAACGGACACGGGCTGCCCTCCGACGACGCCGTTGTCTACTTCAGTTCGGCCGACATGATGCCGCGCAACCTGGATCGCCGCGTCGAGACGCTGGTGCCGATCACCAATCCGACCGTGCATGAACAGGTGCTCGGCCAGATCATGCTCGGAAATATCGTGGACAATCAGCAAAGCTTCGAAGTATTGGCAGATGGCACGTCGCGGCGCATCACGCCCGACGAAGGCGAAGAACCGTTCAACGCGCAGGAATATTTCATGACGAATCCGAGCCTGTCCGGCCGCGGCGACGCCCTGAAATCGCACGCTCCCAAACGCATCGCTCAGTTCAAGCGCCAGAGGAAAGCGAACGCAGTCGCCAAGTCATGATAGCCAACTCCCAGGGTCGGCTGCAGGACCGTCGGCCGCTGTCGGTCATCGACATCGGCTCGAACTCGATTCGCCTCGTCATCTATGAGGGCATTGCCCGCTCTCCCACGGTGCTCTTCAACGAGAAGATGCTGGCTGGCCTCGGTCGTGGGATCGTGTCGACCGGCAAGCTGGATCCCGGCGCCGTGCTGCGCGCCGTCCAGGAGCTTCGCCGCTTTCGCGCGCTGGCGGAGCAGGCGGGGTCGGAGAGCCTGCATGTGATCGCCACCGCCGCGGCCCGCGAGGCGATCAACGGACCGGAATTCATCCGCCGCGCCGAGGACATACTGGGCACCGAGATCCGCGTGCTCACCGGCCGCGAGGAGGCGCATTATTCAGCGCTGGGCGTCACCTCGAGCTTTCATGCCGCCGACGGAATCGGCGGCGATCTCGGCGGCGGGAGCCTGGAGCTGTTCGATGTAAGGGGTGAGACCATCGGGGATGGTATAACTTTGCCGCTCGGAGGCTTGCGGCTCCAGGACATGGCGAAAGGATCCCCGGCCGACGCCGTGAAGATCGCCAGGCGGGAACTGCGGCGGGCCGCCTTCCTCGAGAACGGCCGTGCAAGAACCTTTTACGCCGTCGGCGGCACGTGGCGAAACCTGGCCCGGCTGCACATGAACGCGACGGACTACCCTCTCGCGGTCATGCATCATTACGAGATGATCTTGGAAGGGCTGGCGCCGTTCCTTCGCCAGGTCGCGAAGGGGGACCTGGCGCAGATCAGGGGCATCGAACGCGTCTCCAAGAACCGTCGTGCGCTGCTTCCCTACGGTGCGGCCGTGCTCCAGGAGATCATCTCCAGCATGCAGCCCTCGAAGATCGTGGTGTCGGCGCTCGGCGTTCGCGAAGGCTATCTGTACTCCCTGCTGGCTGACGACGAGAAGAGCGCCGACCCGCTGATTTCCGCCGCAGAAGAACTGGCAAGGCTGCGGGCGCGGTCGCTCACCCATGCGCATGAGCTGGCGGCCTGGACCGGGGAAACGCTAAAGGCGTTCGGCATCGAGGAGACAGAGGAGGAGGCGCGCTACCGTGTGGCTGCCTGCCTGCTCGCCGACATCGGCTGGCGCGCGCATCCCGAATATCGCGGGACGCAGTCGCTCAATATCATTTCGCACGCGTCCTTCATCGGCATCGACCATCCGGGGCGGGCGTTCATTTCGCTTGCCATCATGTTCCGCCACGAGGGCGTCTTCGACGAGGCGATTGCGCCGGGCCTCTTGCAGCTGATCCCGCCGCGGTACCTGGAGCGGGCGCGGCTGCTCGGCGCCATGATGCGCGTCGTCTATCTTCTGTCCGCGGCCATGCCCGGCGTCATCCCGTTGCTTCGATGGGAGCCGCGTGAGGATGGATCGATGGCCCTGGTGATACCCCCATCGCGCGCCGCGCTGGACGGCGAGCGGCCGGCCGGCCGCCTTGCCGTGCTTTCGAAGGTCGTGGGACGCAACCTGGAGCTGGTCGTCGGCAGCTGATGTCCGCCGCTCTAGTCGCGGGGCGGCAGTTCGAAGATCCTGATCTTTCGATTCTCGAACTTTATCGCCATCTCGCCGCTGATGAGTTTCAGGGCGGCATTGCCGAACACTTCGCGCCGCCAGCCGTGCATGGCCGGCACGTCGGCCTTGTCGCCCTCGGCTGCGATACGGTCGAGATCATCGCTCGAGGCCAGCAGCTTCGGCGCCACGTTGTTCTTCTCGGACACGATACGCAGGAGCACCTTGAGAAGTTCGACCGCCGCGCTCGAACCCTCCGGCGCACTGGTCTGCCTGGGAAGCCTGGGTAGCTCCTCCTTCGGGAGGATCAACGCGGCGTTCACGGCTTCCAGCAGCGACGCTGCCGTCGATGACCGTTCCCAGCCCCTGGGCGTGGTGCGCAGCTTGGCCAGTGCCGTCGTGTCTCGCGGCTGCTGCTGGGCGATCTCATAGACGGCGTCGTCCTTGACGACGCGTTGGCGGGGCACGTTGCGCTCGCGCGCTTCCCGCTCGCGCCAGGCGGCCACGGACTGGAGGACGGCAAGCTCGATCGGCTTTCTCAGGCGCATCTTCAGCCGCTTCCAGGCATCCTCGGGGTGCGGATCATAGGTTTCGCGGTTGGTGAGGACTTCCATCTCCTCATGAAGCCAGTGCCCGCGGTTCTCGCGCTCCAGTTCTGCCTTCAGGCTCTGGTAGATGTCGATGAGATGGGTGACGTCGGCAAGCGCATAGGTCAGTTGCTTGTCAGACAAGGGGCGATGGCGCCAATCCGTGAAGCGCGACGACTTGTCGATGTGCTGTCCGGTGATCTTCTGGACGAGCTGGTCGTAGGAGACGCTGTCGCCGAAGCCGCAGACCATCGCGGCGACCTGGCTGTCGAAGACAGGATGCGGGATCAGGTTGCCGAGATGGAAGATGATCTCGATGTCCTGCCGCGCGGCGTGGAAGACCTTGACGATCGCCTCGTTGGCCATCAGCCGGAAAAAGGGAGCCAGATCTATCCCGGGCGCCAGCGGATCGACCAGCGCGGAGAAGCCGGGCATCGCCATCTGGATCAGGCACAGCTCCGGCCAGAAGGTCGTCTCGCGAATAAACTCCGTGTCGACGGTCACGAATTCGGATGTCTCGAACCGCGCGATCGCGTCTTCAAGTTCTGTTTGCTCGGTAATGACGTGCATCAAGTCGCTTTTCCGGTGGTTGCAGCCATTCCTAAACCGCACGCGTCGGTCGTTCGTCAAGGCGCGTGGTCATTGTCCGTCCTCTTTGTCCTCGCCCGCCGGCCGCTTGGCAAGGCGCGCGAAGACGGTCGAGGTCCTCAGCAGTGCAATGAACTTTCCGCGGGCTCCGGCGGGCACGCTGGCGCGCGTCCGCATCCTGTACAGGATGATGCCGATCAGGCCGATGTAAATGGCGGCGCTGAACGCGAACAGCATTTGAGGCCCGAACCGCTGCATGAAGGTGGAGGCGATGAACGGCCCGCCCACGGCCCCGAACGAGTAGAAGAGCATCAGCGCGGCATTGACGAGCACGAATTCCCCCTTGCCGGCGCGATCGTTGGCGTGGGCGGCCGAGAGCGAGAACAGCGGCATGGCGAAGGAGCCGAAAACGAACACCATCGCAAAGGTGAAGAGGGTGCTGGTGCCGGCGAAGAAGGTCAGCACGAGTGCGGCGATCATCGCTCCAGTCGTGGTGATCAACAGCACCTTGCGCCGGTCCCAGCGGTCGGAAAGATAGCCGAGCGGGTACTGGACCAGTGCGCCGCCAATGATCCCGACACTGACGAAGGTGACCACATCCGTCACCGACATCCCGATTTCCTCGGCATAGACGGGGCTGAGGGTCCGGAAGGAGCTGTTGGAAAGGCCGACGGCAATGCAGCTGATGCAGCCCAGCGGCGAGATTTGCCAGACCCGGCGAAGGTCGAGCTTCACCTCGTGGGGAGGCACGGGGTTCGAGCGGTCGCCCAGCGACACCGGGACGAGCGACAGAGTGGTGAGGATCGACATGATGGCGAAGATGGCGAAGCCCTCTGCGCCGAATACCGGGATGAAGAACTGGCCGCCGGTTACCGCGGTGATGTCGACGATGCGGTAGATGGCGAGAACCCGGGCGCGATCCTCGTTGCGCACCCCGGAATTCAGCCAGGCTTCGATGATCGTGAACAGGCCCGCGAAGCAGAAGCCGCTGACGAAGCGGATCGCCGACCAGACATAGGGATCGATCATCAGGACCAGCAGCAGGGTGCCGGCCGAAGCGATGGCCGCAAGCGCGGAGAAGGCTCGAATGTGGCCGACTGCCTTCATGATCCGCGTGATAAACAGGCATCCGATGAGGAAGCCGGCGAAGTATGCCGTCCCCATGAAGCCGATGGTGCTGGGCTCGAAGCCTTCGAGCGCGCCGCGCAAAGCGATCAGAGTGCCTTGAAGTCCGTTGCCGCCGAGCAAGGTGCCAGCGGCGATCAGCAAGGGGAGCAACGGACGTATGGAGGACATGCGCGAAATGCCGGCGATATGGAGCCCGCACTATTGGCATCTATGCCGTCGGTTGACCATCGACTAAACGCTACTGGCTTAACGGTCCGTCGAGGCAAGTCACCCGCGCTCGATCCGCGAGGGAGCCGCCGCGAGGTAGGGCGTCGCACCGCCTTTTCCTTGACAAAGCGGGGCTTTGATGCGCTTGTCCGCGCGAATTTTCGGGTGGCGCGTTCAGGCCGCCGCTTCCACACGTCGGATTGTCACAATGCATCGTTATCGCAGCCACACCTGCGCGCAGTTGCGCAAGAGCCATGTCGGTGAAACCGCCCGCCTGTCCGGCTGGGTCCATCGCGTCCGCGATCACGGCGGACTTCTGTTCATCGACCTGCGCGACCATTACGGTCTCACGCAAATCGTCGCCGATCCCGACTCGCCGGCCTTCAAGACCGCCGAGACGCTTCGCGGCGAGTGGGTGATTCGCGTCGATGGCGAGGTCAAGGCGCGCATGGACGAGACGGTCAACGCCAACCTTCCCACCGGCGAGATCGAGGTCTTCGCCCGCGAGATAGAGGTCCTGTCGGCCGCCAAGGAACTGCCGCTGCCGGTGTTCGGCGAGCCAGACTATCCGGAGGACATCCGCCTCAAGTACCGGTTCCTCGACCTGCGCCGCGACACGCTCCACAAGAACATCATGGCGCGCACCAGGATCATCGCCGAGATGCGCCAGCGAATGGGCGAGGAGGGCTTTACGGAATTCTCGACGCCGATCCTGACGGCTTCCTCGCCGGAGGGCGCTCGCGACTTCCTGGTCCCGTCTCGCATCCATCCCGGCAACTTCTATGCGCTGCCCCAGGCGCCGCAGCAGTACAAGCAGCTGATCATGGTGTCCGGCTTCGATCGCTACTTCCAGATCGCGCCATGCTTCCGCGACGAGGACCCGCGCGCCGACCGCTTGCCCGGCGAATTCTACCAGCTCGACCTCGAAATGAGCTTTGTCGAGCAGGACGACGTCCTGAAGACGATGGAGCCCGTGATGCGCGGCGTCTTCGAGACCTTCGCGGAAGGCAAGCCGGTCACGCAGGACTTCCCGCGCATCCCGTATGACGAGGCCATGCGCAAATACGGTTCCGACAAACCGGATCTGCGCAACCCGATCGTCATGCAGGAGGTTTCTGAACACTTCCGTGGCTCGGGCTTCAAGGTCTTCGCCAACATCCTGGCCAACGACGCCAAGGCGGAAGTCTGGGCGATTCCCGCCAAGACCGGCGGCAGCCGGGCTTTCTGCGACCGCATGAATTCGTGGGCGCAGGGCGAGGGACAGCCTGGGCTCGGCTACATCTTCTGGCGCAAGGAGGGCGACAAGCTCGAAGGCGCGGGGCCGATCGCCAAGAACATCGGCGAGGAACGCACCGAGGCCGTCCGCCTGCAACTCGGACTTGAGGACGGCGACGCCGCCTTCTTCGTCGCGGGCGATCCGAAGAAGTTCGTGTCCTTCGCAGGCGCGGCGCGCACCCGCGCCGGCGAGGAACTGAACCTCGTCGACCGGGACCGTTTCGAGCTGTGCTGGATCGTCGACTTCCCCTTCTACGAGTGGAACGAGGACGAGAAGCGGGTCGACTTCGGCCACAACCCGTTCTCCATGCCGCAGGGCGGCATCGATGCCCTGAACGGTCAGGATCCGCTGTCGATCAAGGCGTTCCAGTACGACATGGTCTGCAACGGCTTCGAGATCGCGTCGGGCGGCATCCGCAACCACCTCCCGGAAACGATGGTCAAGGCCTTCGAGATCGTCGGTCTCGATCGCCAGACGGTCGAGGATCGCTTCGGCGGCCTCTATCGCGCGTTCCAGTATGGCGCTCCGCCGCATGGCGGAATGGCGGCGGGTATCGATCGCGTGGTGATGCTTCTGTGCGGCGCTAAGAACCTGCGCGAGATCACCATGTTCCCGATGAACCAGCAGGCCTACGACCTGCTGATGAACGCGCCTGCGCCAGCGACCCCGACGCAGCTGCGCGAACTGGAACTGCGCGTGGCGCCACAGAAGAAGGAAGCCTGACCACGGCCAAGTCGGGTCCGCGCGTTCTGATCACCGGCTTCGAGCCGTTTCCAGGCGCGCCAGTCAATCCGACGGAATGGCTGGTGAGTCGACTGCGGGAAACGCCGCCGTCCGTCGAACGAATGGGAGCGTTTCGCGCTGAGACGCTCCCGGTATCCTACCAGGCGGTCGGGCTGCGGCTTTCCGAGATCGGGAGGGCGTTTCGCCCGGATATCGCGATCCATTTCGGCCTCGCCCAAGCCTGCAAGGGCTTTCGTCTCGAACGTTTCGCGCGCAATCGCTTTGTGGCGAGCCATGCGGACAATCTGGGCTTCGTCCCGGCTTCCGGCCCGATCTGCGCGGGGCCGGAAACGCTTGCGTCGTCCTTGCCGCTGGCGGCGATACACGGGTCCCTTGAGGCGGCGGGACTGCCGGTGGAATGGTCAGATGATGCCGGTGGCTATCTGTGCAACACCGTCTTCACGCTGTCGCTTGCGCGCGCAGTCGATGATTTCCACCCGACCATGAGCGGCTTCGTGCACGTGCCGTCGCTCACCCCTTCATCGTCTGTGGGGTTCGGCGACGATCTGTTTCTCGCCGGCGTCGATCTGGTTATCTGGAACTGCGTCGCCGCATTCCTCGCTGCGAAGTGAAACGGCCCGGCGCTTGGCCAGGCCGCTTCAATGTTGAGATAGTCGACGGGACGCGTCGCGCAATCAGTCCTGGTTGGCGGTGACCGTCACGCCCAGCGTCTTCGGCAGTTCCTGCGGAGCCGACATCGCGCCGGCCGCGATCAATGCGAACGGCACCGGCTGCCCCGGCGCGGCCGTCACTTCGAGGCTCTTCGGATCGCTGAGGAAGGCGCTGACCGCATCCGCCACGTTCTTGATGAGCGCCTGGTCGGCTACGACCTGCGCCAGCATTATGGGCGCCAGGGCCTTGACCTGGTTGGCGATGTCGGAGGCCTTCATGCCCTGCTGCTTGGCGACGTAGTCCAGCACCTTGCCGGTCAGAGAATCGTCGTCGAAGCGCACCGAGGCGGCATGGAAGGTCAGCTGTTGCATCAGCCCCAGCATCGCCAGCCCGGCCGCCGAGTTGTCGGACCCTTCCGGCTGATCGGCGAACTTCTTCTGCATTTCCTGCATGGATTTCAGGAAATCCGGCGTATAGCCGCCGAGGTCGAAGGTCATGCCGAGCGTGCCGGCCTTGTCCACAGTGAGGTCGTACTGCGAGATCGCGAGGCGGCCGTCGGTCGGCTGCCAGGAGCCCTCGAGCTCGATGTTTCCGTTCAGCGTCTGATAGCCGAGCGCGTCGATGACTGCTTTCGACTTCGGGTCCTCGACGAGCGAAAGGTCGGCGCTGAAGCCCTCGGTGGTCATTACGAAGGTCATCGGCTTGCCGTCGGCCGGCATGGCGATTTCAGTATGCGCGCCCTGCATGGCGAAGGCCTGCTTGCCGCCGACGGTGACGCTGAAGCTCTCCACGTCGGCCGAATCGTACAGCATCATGCTGGCGAGGGGATCGGTGTCCCCAGCGGCGCCGAGCTTCAGCCCCGCGAGTTCCATGCCGCCAATGGCGATCGTGGCGCCGTCTTCAGTGATGCTGTAATCGGGCAACGTCACGGAGCCGACGGTGTAGGCTCCATTCTCCTCGGTGATGTCGGAGAGCGTGACCTGGCCGACGGCAATCTGGCCGGGCGTTCCCGCCATGCTCATGGTGACGCCGTCGAGCACCATCTCCGAGGCGTCGCCTGATGCTCCGGTCCAGGCGATGGCAATCCCCTGTGTCTCCAGCGCCGCTTTCAGGCGGTCTCCGACTGCATTGATGTCCTGCGCGAATGAAGCGCTGGCGGAGATGGAGACCAGGCATGTCGTGATGAAAAGCTTCTTGAGCAACGTATGACGTTTCGTCATTGATAAGGTCCCTGAGAGCGCATTGATTCTATGCGCCTACCCTGTCTGCAAAGAACTGGACGGGAAAAAGGCGCGTGGGCCCACTTAGGCCGCAAATTCGGTCAAAACGCAATCTACGGGCGAAGTTGGCGAGGCTGCATTCTCGCCGATCTTAAGTCGCCTCTGTCACTTGCCGCGAATCACCATCCCGGATAACCGAAAGCATGGGAAAAAGCCTTGTTCCGCCCAGTTCGGAGGGCGGCGATCATATTGAGCCGGTCGATCTGAAGAAGGCGCTCGAAGAGCGCTATCTGGCCTATGCGCTGTCGACCATCATGCACCGCGCGCTGCCGGACGTGCGCGACGGGCTGAAGCCGGTCCACCGCCGCATCATGCATGCGATGCGCCTGCTCCGGCTCAATCCGGACCAGGGCTTCGCCAAATGCGCGCGCATCGTCGGCGACGTGATGGGCAAGTTCCATCCGCATGGCGACCAGTCGATCTACGACGCGCTGGTGCGACTCGCGCAGGATTTCTCCGTGCGCTACCCGCTGGTGGACGGCCAGGGCAACTTCGGCAACGTCGACGGCGATAACGCGGCGGCCATGCGCTACACCGAGGCGCGGATGACCGACGTCGCTGCCTTGCTGCTCGAAGGCATCACCGAGGATGCCGTCGACTTCCGGCCGACCTACAACGAAGAGGACGAGGAGCCTGTCGTCCTGCCGGGCGCCTTCCCCAACCTGCTGGCCAACGGCTCGTCCGGCATCGCGGTCGGCATGGCCACCTCGATCCCCCCGCACAACGCGGCGGAGCTCTGCAGCGCCGCGCTCTACCTGATCGACCATCCCGAAGCGACGGTCGGGGACCTGATGACCTCACCTGACCAGTGGGAGCAGATCAGGAACGATCCCGCGAAGCGGCTCGAGTGCAAGGTGCGCGGCCCAGACTTTCCGACCGGCGGCGCCGTCGTCGACGACTGGAAGTCGATCGTCGCGTCCTACGAATCCGGCCGCAGCAGCGGCTTCAGGATTCGCGCGCATTGGGAACAGGAAGACCAGGGCAGGGGAACTTGGAACATCGTCGTCACCGAGGTGCCCTACGGTGTCCAGAAGTCCAAGCTGATCGAGAAGATCGCCGAATTGCTGCTGGCGCGCAAACTGCCGCTGCTGGAGGACGTGCGCGACGAGAGCGCCGAGGATATCCGCGTCGTGCTGGTCCCCAAGAGCCGTTCCGTCGATCCGGCCATCCTGATGGAATCGCTTTTCAAACTGACCGAGCTCGAGGTTCGCTTCCCGCTCAACATGAACGTCCTGTCGCGCGGCAAGGTGCCGAACGTCCTGTCGCTGAAGGGCGTGCTGCGTGAGTGGCTGGACCATCGGCGCGAAGTGCTGGTCAGGCGCTCGAGGCACCGCCTGGCCGAGATCGAGCGACGGCTAGAGATCCTCGCCGGCTACCTGATCGCCTACCTGAACATCGACGAGGTGATCCGCATCATCCGCGAGGAGGATGAGCCCAAGAAGGTCATGATGGCCCGCTGGTCCCTGACCGACGTGCAGGCGGAAGCCATCCTCAACATGCGGCTGCGCGCCTTGCGCAAGCTTGAAGAGATCGAGATTCGCACGGAATTCGACGGTCTGAGCGAGGAAAAGAAGCAGATCGAGGCGCTGCTGGGCTCCGAAGCGAAACAGTGGGCGGCGATTCGCTGGGAGGTCAGCAACACCCGCAAGCGCTTCGGTCTCGACACTGACATCGGACGCCGGCGAACGGACTTCTCGGCCGCGCCGGAGCACGATCACGTCGACATGCATCATGCCATGGTGGAGAAGGAGCCGATCACGGTCGTCGTCTCGGAGAAGGGATGGCTGCGGGCGCTGAAGGGCCACATAAACGACCTGTCGCTGCTTTCCTTCAAGGAGGGCGACGGGCTCAAGCTCTCCTTCCACGCCCAGACGACCGACAAGATTCTCGTCTTCACCACCGGTGGCAAGTTCTACACGATCGGCGCGGACCGATTGCCCGGCGGCCGCGGCCACGGCGAGCCTATCCGCATCATCGTTGACATGGAGAACGACCAGGACATCGTCACGGCCTTCGTCCACGATACGAAGCGACGCCTGCTGCTCGTCTCACGCGATGGCTACGGCTTCACCGTTCCCGAAAGCGAAGTGGTCGCCAATACCCGCAAGGGCAAGCAGGTGATGAACGTGAAGACGCCCGACGAGGCGGTGAGATGCATCCCGGTGAGCGGCGATCACCTCGCCATTGTCGGCGAAAACCGCAAGATGCTCGTCTTCGCGCTCTCGGAGATTCCCGAGATGACGCGCGGCAAGGGCGTGCGCCTGCAGAAGTATAAGGATGGCGGGGTCAACGACCTCAAGACCTTCGCGATGGAGGAGGGGCTGTCCTGGCAGGATTCGGCCGAGCGCGTCTTCGTTCGCAAGCGCGAGGAACTGGCGGAGTGGGTCGGCAACCGCGCAGCCACCGGCCGCATGGTGCCGAAGGGCTTTCCGAGGACGGGCAAGTTCGGCTAGGCGGCGGCCAGGCGACGCCGCCTGAAGGCGGCGACCCCTCCGCTACATGGCGTGCCGCAGGTTCCCTGCGGCGCGCCGCTTCCGGCCCTGATGGATCTGCCACGACGAATGGGCCACCAGGGCCACGATGAGGATGGTTCCGCCGATTATCGCATTGCGGCTGGGCACTTCGGAGAAGACCAGCCACACCCATACCGGCGCGAGCACGGTCTCAAGCAGGTAGAACATCGCGACTTCCGGTCCCGAGAGATATTTCGGACCGTTCGCAAGGCAGAAGAACGCGATCGGCATGATCACCGCGCCGTTGAAGATGATCCACCAGGGCGCCTCCACCCGGTAGCCGGTCGAGGAGACCATCGCCCCCGCGATCATGAAGGGCAGGATCACGCCGACGAGCGCCGTAAAACCCATGTCGCGGCCGCTGCGCCGGCTGATGGTGATCGCCGAGGCCACCAGAAACGACGAGCACATCGCGAGGATGTTGCCGAACAGGTGGCCTGAGCCCAGCCCATCCGCAACGATGATCAGGACGCCGACGACCATCACCGCCATGGTGAGCAGCGTGACGTTGGCCGGCCGCTCCTTCAGGAAAACCCAGGAGAGCAGGGCCGCGAACATCGAGGTGAAGGCGAGAATGAACACCAGGTTGGCGGTTGAGGTGTTGTAGACGGCGGTGACGAAGCAGATCGAGCCGACCCCGTAGAGCGCCGCAACGATCGCTCCTGTCCGCCCCGGCACGAGGGCCGGCGCTTTCGGCGTGATGCTGCGCCAGACCGCCCAGATGAGCAGGGCTGCGACGAATGTCGTGCCGGTCCTCAACATGAGGATCGGCCACGGGTCGCCATCGGCAAGGCGTATGAGCGGGATGTCGACCGTCAGCGCCAGCCCGCCAATGGCGGTCAGCAGCAAGCCTCTGGCATGGTTCGAAGATGCAGTACTCATTGTGAGATTTGGAAAGTCCTATTGTGATTTGCCCGCACCTGCCCACGCACCCGCGTCGTCGCCAGCCATGTCCGCAGCGAAAACATTTCCCGATTTTTGGGGGGGCTTTGAACTCAGCCGGGATTGAAACGTCCCCAGCCCTTCGGACCAAGGTGCTCCTGCGGCTGGAAGCGGACCTTATAGTTCATCTTCCGCGAGCCGTTGACCCAATAGCCTAGATAGACATGGGGCAGGCCGGCGGCGGCGGTCCGCTGGATGTGATCCAGAATCATGAATGTGCCGAGCGAGCGGTCTTCGAAGTCCGGATTGTAGTACGAATAGACCATCGACAGGCCGTCGCTCATCTTGTCGGTGAGGGCGACGGCGATCAGCTCGCCGGTTCCGCGGCCGGTGATGAAGGTATCCGGTCCGCGCCGGCGGTACTCGATCACCTTGGTGTCGACGTGGGTGTCCTCGACCATCATCGCATAGTCGAGAACCGTCATGTCCGACATGCCGCCGCGCCGGTGGCGGGCGTCGAGATAGTGGCGGAAGAGTGCGTACTGTTCGGTCGAGGGTTCTGCGTCGTGTATCGCGCCCACCAGGTCGGAATTGCGGTGCAGCACGCGCTTCATGTTCCGGGTCGGCATGAACTCCTGCGCCAGGATGCGCACCGAGACGCAGGCGCGGCAGGATTCGCATGCGGGGCGATAGGCAATGTTCTGGGAGCGCCGGAAACCGCCCTGGGTCAGCAGGTCGTTCATCTCCGGCGCCTTGTCGCCGACTAGGTGCGTGAAAACCTTCCGCTCGAACTGGCCCTCGACATAAGGGCAGGGCGACGGCGCAGTCAGGAAGAATTGGGGTGACTGGGGCGAATGGTGAGTCATCTAGTGCGGCATGCCCATCGATTGGCGAACCGTGATTTGCTGACTATAGCTGCCAACTGGCGGCCGGTGAAGGGTCTCGATTGGCTCTGACTGACCCGAGCCCGGCGGGCGGAACGCCGTGGGTTCCGGCAGCTTAGCGTCTGCGCCTCACGTCCCGTGGCGGTACGCCTGCAGAATGGGGTTGAACGCTGGCGTTGCCTTCTACACGTCGCTTCGCGTGACGACCGTACCCAGAAGCAGGTCGTGCAGCGCGCGCTTCTTGTCGCTGAAGAGCGTGACGAGCAGGATAAGCGGCGTGAGCAGCGCGTTGCCGGCCCAGAACAACACCGAGTGCACGACGGCCAGCATCCCGTCTACAGGGCGGGCGTCCAGCCTCTCCAGGCGGATCCCCATCATCCGCATCCCGACAGTCGCCTGGTTGGGGCCGCCCAGAGTCATCCAGATGTAGACGAGCGCAACTGCGGGCACGAGGATGCCGAACAGCAGCCAGCCGAGGCCAAAAGTCAGGATGCCGAGCAGCAGGACGATGATCGCAAACGGGATCAGCAGCAGGCCGACGATGAGATAGTCGATCAGGAACGCGAACACGCGTCGCGTGAGCACGCCCTGAAAGGCCCGCCTGTCCTCCAGCCTGGTCTCGATGATCTCGCCGTCGAGGATTCGCGTCGTCATGCCTTTGTCCTGTCAACGAAAGGCGCGATTATTTGCGCCATCCAGCCACATATGGGAACGAACGCCCGGAAATCAAAAATCCAACCTCAGGCTCGAAGGCGCATCCGCGCGGTGCCGGGACAGCGCCGGGCGGCCGGTAGAGCCTCGCACGACGAGTTCCACCTCCATCTTCTGGCGGCGTACGACACCGTCGAAGTTCAGGATCGCATGTGCCGCCCGGCGCCCCATCTCCACCATCGGCTGGGCGATCGTGGTGAGCGGCGGCTCGGCGTTCGCCGCTTCCGGTACGCCATCGAAGCCGATGATGGAGACCTGGCCGGGGACGGCAATGCCGTGCGTGCGCAACCAGTCGAGGGCGTGGAGCGCGATCTTGTCGGACATCGCAAGAATGGCGGTAGGCCGTTCGCTGGCGCTGAAGAGATGGTCGAGGCCTGCCCATGTGCTGGCCTCGTCGTTGAGCGTCTCGTAGATCGGGACGCGCGCGGTTTCAATACCGGCCAGCTCCAGTGCATCGAAGTAGCCGTGTAATCTGTCGCGCGTGCCGGCATAGATGGCCGTCCGCGCGCGATCTGCCGGCGCAGGGCCGGGGCCCCGCTCATCGAACTGCATGGCCAGCACGGCGAAGCGCTGGTGGCCCAGCGACGCCAGATGGCCGGCCGCAAGCCGTGCGCCCTCACGGTCGTCGATGCCGATGGTGGCGATCGTATCGTCGTCAAAACCGAAGTCGAGCGCGACGAAAGGCAGCTTCCGCTCGCGAGTCAGTTCAACGAGGCGCGAGCCGCCCTCGATGCAGAACACGACGAACCCGTCCACAAGTGCGCTCTGGATGTTCCAGGCGAGCTGCTGGTCGTTGGCGGCTGAAACCAGCGAGAGGCCGGCGCCGGTGGCGTCGCAGACCTGCGAGATGCCCGACATGACGATGCGGGCGAATGGATCGTCGAAGAAGTAGGAGAGGGGCTCGGCGGTGGCGACCCCGATCGCATTGACCTTTCCGGCGCGCAGCATGCGGCCGCGAGGGTCGGGTCCGGCATATCCAAGCCTGCCCGCGGCTGCCAGTACGCGCTCGCGCACCTCCTCGCGGACGATCTCGGGGCGACTGAACACGTTGGAGGCGGTGCCGTGGGAGACGCCGGCTTCCTTCGCCACGTCCGCCAGCCGGATCGGTTTTGTTGTCACGCGCCAAAAGCCTCGTTCATTCGCAGTCGGTAGCATGTTTCTTGGATCGATTCAATTTTCCTTGACTTCGTTGCTAGCGGCAGGTAGTTTGAATCGATCCAAGGCTGTGTCATTTACCAATTGAATCGATCCAGCAGGAGGCTGAAATGCATCCGGTCAAATTCCTCATGGACGAAATCTATCACGACTACTGGGGCATCCCTGAGAGGCGGCAGGGCCGCGTGCGCCGACGGGAGGCGCTGGGCAAATGGTTCCGGTCGCGGCCGCCCCGACAGGACGACTCAACGAAATCGTAGCCGCTGCACGCGCCCGCGTGTCCCGCAAGCCTGCATGGCAGGATGCGCAATGGGAAGCGATAAATGTGGCGGGCTTCGGCCTAGTCCTGCTTCGGGCCGGCTCCGACTTTGCCTACGGCCCCGAGATCGAAGTCAGCCGGGCCGAAGCGCCGGCGCGCGGTCGCGTGCTGGTGCCAGTAGGGGTAGAGCAGGGGCGGCGCGCTGACGACGTCGAGGCGGCCGCGTTCTTCCGGGGTGAGCTGGAGCTGGACCGCCGCGACATTGTCGTGGAACTGGGCTTCCGAATTGCCGCCGACGACCAGCGATGTCACGCCCGGCCTGCCGAGCAGCCAGGCGAGCGCGATCTGGGCCCCGGATACATTTCTTGCAGCGGCGATCTCGGCGAGCACGTCGACGATGTCCCATAGCCGGTTCTCGTCGCGGATAGGCGGTTCCTTCCAGCCCTTCGACTGCCGGGAGGTCAGTTGGCCCCGCCGGTACTTTCCGGAGAGCAGGCCACCCGCGATCGGGCTCCATACGAGAATGCCCAGACCCTGGTCGACGGAGACCGGGACCAGTTCGTACTCTGCCTCGCGCGCCTCGAGCGTGTAGTGGATCTGCTGCGTCACGAAACGCGGCCAGCTGTTGCGGTCGCTGACGCCGAGCGCCTTCATCATGTGCCAGGCGGAAAAGTTGGAGCAGCCGATGTAGCGGACCTTGCCCTGGCCGACCAGCGTGTCGAGCGCGGACATCGTCTCTTCGAGCGGCGTCCTGCCATCCCATTCGTGCAGATAGTAGATGTCGATGACGTCGGTCTTCAGCCGCTTCAGGCTGCGCTCGCACTCCCGGATGATGTGATACCGCGACAGCCCTTCGTCGTTGGGACCGTCGCCGACACGCATGCGCACCTTCGAGGCGATGAGAACGTCGCCCTTGCGCTTGCCGCCCAGCGCGTCGCCGATGATCTCCTCGGACAGGCCGCCGGAATACATATTGGCGGTGTCGAGCAGGTTGACGCCCGAATCGATGCAAAGGTCGATGAAGCGACGCGCTTCCGCGAGCTGCGTGGTCCCTGCTGCTGCGAAGGCGCCGCCGCCGCCGAATGTCATCGTACCCATTGTGATGGCCGAAACCTTGAGGCCCGACCGTCCGAGATATCGGTACTCCATGGTTCCGTCCTCCCAGCTCTTGCGACGCGTCCGCTACAGGTCGCCCATGCAGGGATTGTCATGCGGTTGGCGTTGGCGCGCAAGGCGTGCCTGGCTCCCCGTCCGAAAGTGCCGACTTCAGGCTTCGGGCGGTCGGTGCTCAAACGCGGATGCAGCGATTGTAAGCCATCCGGCGATCATCATCAGGCCGCCCAGAGGCGCCGCCATGGGGAAAAGGCGCGCACCGACATAGTGGCGGGCAAGCAGATCGCCGCAGAACAACAGCAGACCGATCAAGAGCCCGATGCCTCCAGCACGCATGAGCCGCCCCCGACGGCTCAGGCCCAGCAGCAGGAATACCGGCGCGTGGGCCAGCAGGAAGCCGGCGACGGTCGCAAGGTTGCCCCCGCCGACATGTGCTGCCGCTGCCGACAAACCTACGCCCGCGGCTCCGCAAAGCCCGCCCGCCAGGAGGTTCGCCCTCTCCAAGAACAACTCGTCGCGACTCGACATCTAATTTTCGCCCGGAGAACGCTCAGGCGGGTTGCCGCCGCTATCAGGAAATTCCAGCATCTGCACAATTGCAGCCCGCAACGGTGGAAGGCTGTCCGTCACAACACCCCAGACGAGGGGCTCTGAGACCTTGTGGTACTCATGACGCAGGATGTTGCCGATGCCGCGCACCTTGTTCCACGGTATTTGCGGGGCACTTGCGACAAGCTCGTCCGGCAAGTGACGAGCGGCCTCCGAGATGATCTCGATGGCTCGCTCCACGGCGTTGCGCAAGAGCCAGTCATTCCGAAAATCCTCGAGCGTCTTTCCCTCCGTCGCTGCGGCGACTCCGTCGAGAGCGTTCTTCATTTCGGTCAGATCAATTCGGCGCGACGCGGGGGCATCAGAATACGCGAATGGCGGAGCGCTCGATGTCGCTCTTGAGCATCGGATGCAGGCTGTCGCGTGTCGTTATGTCAATGTGCGCCGCTACGTTCTCTTCCAGGAACAGCTTTATGCCGACCAGATCCATGAGCGAGAAACGGCTCGCGTGATCATAGTCTATGAAAATGTCGAGGTCGCTTTCGGGACGCGCTTCGCCAAGTGCGGTTGATCCGAACAGATATAGCGACGTTGCGCCCATATCGCGAAGAATGTTCGCGTTGCGCCGCAAGGTCTCAATCGCCGTCGACCTGTTCATGGCAACATCCTAGCGGATCGGCTGAAACTGCGAAACTATCGCTTCAGCCCTTCAGTAGGCGGGCGACTTCCGGAGCAAAATAGGTGAGGATGCCGTCGCAGCCGGCGCGCTTGAAGGCGAGCAGGCTTTCCAGCATCGCCTTCTCCCCGTCGATCCACCCGTTCGCCGATGCGGCCTTGATCATCGAGTATTCGCCAGAGACCTGGTAGGCGAAGGTCGGCAGCGCGAACTCGTCCTTCAGTCGCCGGATGATGTCGAGATAGGGCAGGCCGGGCTTGACCATGATCATGTCGGCGCCCTCGAGAATGTCCTGCTCGGTCTCGCGGACCGCTTCGTCCGAATTCGCGTGGTCGATGTAGTAGGTGCTCTTGTCGCCCTTCAGCAGGCCCTGGGTGCCGATGGCATTGCGGAAGGGGCCGTAAAAGGCCGATGCGAACTTGGTCGCATAGGACATGATGGCCACGTCCTGGAAACCGTTAGCGTCCAGAGCGTCCCGGATCGCGCCGATGCGTCCGTCCATCATGTCGGACGGCGCGATGATGTCGCTGCCGGCGGCGGCCTGCAGTACGCTTGCAGCCGCGACCTGTTCCACAGTCTCGTCGTTGACGATGACGCCGTCGCGCAGGATGCCGTCATGCCCATGGCTGGTGAAGGGATCGAGTGCAGCGTCGGTGATGACGCCGATCTCAGGCACGGCAGCCTTGAGCGCGCGCGTCGCCCTGTTGATGAGGTTGTCCGGATCGAGGATGTGGGAGCCGGTCACGTCCTTGCGGCTGCCGTCGACCTGGGGGAACGTCGCGATCGCCGGGATGCCGAGTCTGGCTGCTTGCTCCACCTCCCGGACCGCGACGTCCACGCTCAGCCGGAAGACGCCGGGCATGGCCGTGATGGGCTCCCGTACATTTTCGCCGTCGGTGAGGAAGATCGGCCAGATCAGGTCGTCGACCGTCAGCGTGTTCTCGCGGACCAGCCGCCGCGACCAGGCTGCCTTGCGCATGCGTCGCAGGCGGCGTCCGCCGGTTATCTCGTCGACGCTGCGCGCGCCAGCTGCCTTGGGGGAGGTGGGTCGGTTCATCACAAATCTCCGTCGTGGCCTCCTACCACGCCGGACAGCCCGCTTCCAATGCGACAGTGCGCTTCACTTGGGCGGGCCATTGCCCGAAAGGATCTGCAGCGCCCCACTCATGGCATTTCGGAAGGCGTCGTCGAAGCTCACGCCGCGAATCTGCCAGCCGTAATGCGCGCCGTCCGAGGCCAGCTGCCAGTCGGCGACCCAGCCGCGGTCGGCGTCGCTCCACGCCAGGCGGCCGGCCATCGGCGCATCGCCTCCGCTTCGCCGGGCGACGTCGCCCAGTCCGTCCTGCGCGGCGTTCCACAGGCTCGTCGCGTCGAGCTCCGCCGCGAGCAGTTCCTGCCTGTCCGGCACGTCGACCTCCATGGCGAGCGGCGCGGCGGCACCGAGTAGCGATTCGCGCATGTAGGGGCTCTCGTCGCCGTCCCGCGCGAGCATGAAGCGCTGGTCACCGCGCTCCACCGCTAGGAACAGGATGAGGCGGGGACGCTCGGCCAGCCACGGCGTGCTGCCAAGCCCGGCCAGGACGGCGTCCACCTTGGCGCGGTCGAATGTGCAGGTGAGGTCGTGGGGCCGGTCGTACGATCCCTGTTCGTCGTGGATCGGAATGCCTTCGAGGCGATCCCGATATCTGAACGAAGCGACGAGGTCGCCGGATGTCGGCAGCGCGGCTGCAACGCGGGGGTCAGCAAGCAGGCGCTGGTCCCCCGAAACCTTGACCAGGACGTCGCGGAAGCACTCTTCGAACCCGAGCTGCCGGTTTGTCTCGCCCGTGCCGGTCACGACCGCCTGGGTCTCGTAGAGCTCCGAATCGTCGGCGGACGCCGCGCCGGTTCCAATGACCATTGTTGTGAGCAGCGCGAATCCGAGCCTGAAACGCATCGTCGATTCCCCCTCATTGGCCTAAATCGACACGAGTTCTGCATGAAAACCGTGTCGGTTTGCATGAAAAGGAGGTGAGTTTTGCATAAAACCCGTGCCGCCGGCGAGCCGGTTTGCATCCGCGGAGCGGCAAGCCGGGGAAGGGTGCTTCCCGCCTTGTCGCCAAAGCATTGACGGCGTTCGGCGGCGCGCTTAGCAGTGCCCCAAACGGGAGAATGAAGACGCATGGATTTCGGCGGCGGCGACCAGATCAGATTCGAGCGCGTCGGCAACGCCGGCGTCATCACCTTGACCCGGCCCAAGGCCTTGAACGCCCTGACCCATTCCATGCTGACGGCGCTCGCAAAGGCGCTCGCCGCATGGGCCGTCGACGACAGCGTGGCGCTCGTCATCCTCAAGGCGGAAGGACGCGCCTTCAGCGCCGGGGGCGACATTCTCGACGTCTACAAGGCCGGCATGGAAGGTCGGCCGAACGACACGTTCTTCGCGGACGAATATCGCTTCAATGCCGAACTCGCGCGCTTTCCCAAGCCCTATGTCTCGCTGATCGACGGCATCGTGATGGGAGGCGGCGTCGGCATTTCCTTCCACGGCTCGCATCGTGTCATGACGGAAAACGCCCAGTTCGCCATGCCCGAAGTCGGCATCGGCTTCTTTCCCGACGTCGGCGGCGGCTACCTGCTGCCCCGGCTCAAGAGCAGTTTTGGCATGTATCTGGGGCTGACGGGCGTGCGCGTGCGCCAGGGCGATGCGCTCTGGTCGGGACTGGCGACGCATTGCGTGGCGGCGGCCGACCTCCCGGCGCTGGTGGAGAAGCTGGCAGAGACCGGCGACGTGGACGCAGCCCTGACTCCGCATCTGGTAACGCCGCCGCGCGAAACCGATGACGCCGCCATCCACGCGATCGCTCAGCACTTCGCCTACGACACGCTCGAGGAAGTGTTTGCAAGCCTGCAGAACTCGGCCAACAATTCCGATGCGTTTGCGAAAGCCACGCTTGAGGTGATGGCAGGCAAGTCACCGACCAGTCTCGCGGTCACCTTCCGGCAGATCAAGGCGGGCAAGATGCTCTCCATGGATGAATGCATGCGCATGGAGTTCAGGATCCTCCACCGCATGCTGCGCGCCGTCGACTTCTATGAGGGGATCCGAGCGGCGCTGATCGACAAGGGGTCGAAGCCGGAGTGGCGGCCGGCCACGCTGGCAGAAGTCGACGAGGCTGCGGTGGAGGCATATTTTCAGCCGCTGGCCGGCGGCGAGCTCAATCTGTGACCAATTTGGCCGAGCGGCGCCGCACGCTTCACCCGACTGCGGCCGAAACGGCCTTCATCTGGTTTCAGCGCGTCATGGCCGGCTACTGCCTGTTGTTCGGCGTGCTCTACTGGATCCGCCTCGTGGGGGTCTATCCAGGCGAGCTCTGGCGCTTCGATCTCATGCCGCTGCACTGGCAGGTCGCCGCCGTGACGCTCGCCGTCCTGTTCCCCTTCGCCGCGATCGGGCTGTGGATGCTGTCGTCGTGGGGGCCGGTCATCTGGATCATCTGCGCTGCCGCCGAGATGATCATGTATCTCGGCTTTCCGAACATCTTCGGTTTCAAGC
Organism: Mesorhizobium shangrilense; assembly: GCF_028826155.1. NCBI lineage: Bacteria > Pseudomonadati > Pseudomonadota > Alphaproteobacteria > Hyphomicrobiales > Phyllobacteriaceae > Arvimicrobium > Arvimicrobium flavum. The sequence goes on along the minus strand of NZ_JAQGPN010000001.1, from coordinate 3,498,699 downwards.
CGACCATCGGGATTTCGCATCTCGGCGTCGTGACGCTCTACCTCGTCTTCCGCGCCGTCATATACTTCCAAAGCCGCCGGGAACATTAGCCCTTTGTTAGTCCTGTTCACGCTCCGTCGCCGGCAAGCCTTTGTTAAGGCTGGCGTTTAAGTCGAATTTTATCGGTGTTCGCTACTGTCCGTTTCAAGGTGAGAAAACAACAACGTCACCTGGCGACAAACGAGAGGCGAATATCATGATCAACACGCGTTCGGCGGCGAAGACCGCTGTGGTGACCGACGATCGTCGCGATGCGATCCGCTCCCTTTACCTCGAGTCCCTGCAACTGGTGGAGCGCCTGCACCGGCGTCTGCTGGACGTCATCAAGGACGAATTCGACCGCAATGCCCGCAGCGACATCAACGCCATCCAGGCGCTGCTGCTGTTCAACATCGGCAATGCCGAGCTGACCGCCGGCGAGCTGCGCTCCCGCGGCTACTATCTCGGCTCGAACGTCTCCTACAACCTGAAGAAGCTCGTCGATCTCGGCTTCATCAACCACCAGCGGTCGCGTATCGACCGCCGTTCCGTTCGCGTCAGCCTGACGCCGAAGGGCGCCGACATCGCTGAGATCGTGGCGGGTCTTTATGAGCGCCACATCGGTTCGATCGAGCAGGTCGGCGGCATCAATCAGGACGAATTCAAGCAGATGAACCGTGCGCTCCAGCGGCTCGACCGGTTCTGGAACGATACGATCGCCTACCGCATGTGACGGGGGCTTCCTGCTTGCGCGGATACGGGGACCGGCGTCCGCCAGGGCGCTGGTCCTGTGTCTTGTGGGCCGCATGTCGGGGAAAGCCCAAGGCATTCACGCCATCGTGTCGCGACACGGCCACGCTGTCGCCATATTCGGATGGGAGCGGGGGAGGCTGAGAGGGCATGCGTCGCAAATGGGTTTTTGCCGTACGGCCGACGGACGTGCTCGCATGGTATGCGAATTGTTAACGTCGTGTCGGTAGCATTGCGGTTGGCGTGCCGCGGGTCCGGCCCGTGTCCTCACCATTGTCATGTTCGGTAGATGTCAGGACTTCCAATGAAAACAAGCCGCCGCCGTTTTCTCGTCAACGCTGGAGCTCTGGCCGCTACGACGCTTTCGGGCAGCGCGATGGCTCAGGATGTCATCCATGACCTGCTGAACGCGCCCCGGCGCGGCAACTGGAACGACCAGTTCGACGCGCGCGCCAGCGAGGGCGGCAAGGTCGAGTCCACCATGCCGATCTTCAGCCCGCAGACGGTGGTCTACATCGAGCAGGCGATCTCCCAGTATGCGAACATCGTGGCGCAGGGCGGCTGGCCTACCGTCCCGATGGTCAACAAGCTGAAGCTCGGCATGTCCGATCCTGCCGTGGCCGAATTGCGCAAGCGTCTGATGATCTCCGGCGACCTGTCTCGCACGGCCGGCGTCTCGAATTCCTTCGACACCTATGTCGATGCCGCGGTGAAGCGCTTCCAGGCCCGCCATGGTCTGCCCGCCGACGGCGTGCTGGGCAAGTACTCCTATGCCGCGATGAACGTCTCGGCGGATGTGCGCCTGGGGCAGCTCGAGACCAATCTGGTGCGGCTGCGCTCGATGTCGGGCTTCCTGGGCGATCGCTACGTGATGGTGAACATTCCGGCCGCGCAGATCGAGGCCGTTGAGGGCGACCGCGTCGTGCTGCGCCACACCGCGATCGTCGGCAAGATCGACCGCCAGACGCCGATCCTCAACTCGAAGATCAACGAAGTCATCGTCAATCCGTACTGGAATGCGCCGGAATCGATCGTCCGCAAGGACATTATCCCGCTGATGCGTAAAGACCCGCAGTATCTGACGAAGAACAGCATCCGAATTCTCGGGCCCGATGGCAAGGAGATCGACCCGACGACGATCGACTGGAATACGGAGGATGCGGCCAAGTTCCGTTTCCGCCAGGACCCGGGCGAGATCAACGCGATGGCGTCGGTGAAGATCAACTTCCCCAACCCGCACGCCGTCTACATGCACGACACGCCTCAGCAGAGCCTGTTCTCCAAGCTGATGCGGTTCGATTCGTCGGGCTGCGTGCGCGTACAGAACGTGCGCGACCTCGTCACCTGGTTGATCCGCGACACGCCCGGCTGGGACCGCCAGACCTTCGAGCAGACCATCAAGACCGGCGAGAGCACGCCGGTGCAGATCGCCAACCCGGTGCCGGTTTATTTCACCTACGTGTCGGCCTGGTCGACCGGCGACGGCGTCGTGCACTTCCGCGACGACATCTACGGCCGCGACGGAGTTGACGAGCTTAAGATCTCGGCGGCGCTCTGATTTCGATCTGCCGGGCCTGAGCTCAGCACTGTCGATGAAGCCGCCTCCGGGCGGCTTTTTCGTTTCGGCGGGATGAGCGGCGCGGTGATAAGCCGCGCTCGCGTGTGGCCGATTGGAGGCCTTATTCGCGCCGCGAGCGTGGCGGCCCACGGGCAACTGTGTTAATGCGCGGCTTCGCCCATCTCTCGCGTCTGAGGAAATCCAGCCATGGCAATCGCTGCTGCCGCCGGAACGTACGAAACGTTCTTCAATGCCTCTCTTGCCGATGCCGACCCCGAGATCTTCGGCGCCATCCGCAACGAGCTCGGTCGCCAGCGCCACGAAATCGAACTGATCGCCTCCGAGAACATCGTTTCACGGGCCGTGCTCGAGGCACAGGGCTCGATCATGACCAACAAATACGCCGAAGGCTATCCGGGCAAGCGCTACTATGGCGGCTGCCAGTTCGTCGACGTCGCCGAGGAACTCGCCATTGAGCGCGCCAAAAAGCTGTTCGACTGCAAGTTCGCCAACGTTCAGCCGAATTCCGGCAGCCAGATGAACCAGGCCGTGTTCCTGGCTCTGCTGCAGCCCGGCGACACCTTCATGGGCCTCGACCTGAACTCGGGCGGCCACCTGACGCATGGCTCGCCGGTCAACATGAGCGGAAAATGGTTCAAGGTCGTGTCCTACGGCGTGCGCCGCGACGACCACCTGCTCGACATGGACGAGATCGAGCGGCTGGCGCAGGAGCACAAGCCCAAGCTCATCCTCGCCGGCGGCACCGCCTATTCGCGCATCTGGGACTGGAAGCGGTTCCGCGAGATCGCCGATTCCATCGGCGCCTATCTGATGGTCGACATGGCGCACATTGCCGGCCTCGTGGCCGGCGGTGTTCACCCGTCTCCGGTGCCGCATGCTCACGTGGTCACCACGACCACCCACAAGTCGCTGCGGGGCCCACGTGGCGGCATGATCCTCACCAATGACGAGGACATCGCCAAGAAGATTAATTCGGCAGTGTTCCCGGGCCTGCAGGGCGGACCGCTGATGCACGTCATTGCTGCGAAGGCGGTTGCCTTCCGCGAGGCGCTGCAGCCGTCCTTCAAGGACTATGCCAACAACGTCGTCGCCAACTCCAAGGCGCTCGCCGAAAGCCTGAAGGAGACGGGTCTCGACATCGTTTCCGGCGGCACCGACAACCATCTCATGCTGGTCGACCTGCGTCCGAAGAACGCCACGGGCAAGCGCGCCGAGGCCGCACTCGGCCGCGCCAACATCACCTGCAACAAGAACGGCATCCCGTTTGATCCCGAGAAGCCCTTCGTCACCTCCGGCATCCGTCTGGGCACTCCGGCGGCCACCACGCGCGGCTTCGGCGTCGCCGAGTTCCGCGAGATCGGTAAGCTGATCGCTGAGGTTCTGGATGGCCTGAGGATCGCCAACTCCGACGAAGGCAACGCCGTCGTCGAGGCGGCCGTCAAGGAGAAGATAGTGGCGCTCACCGAGAGGTTCCCGCTGTATTCGTATCAGGGGTAAAGCCTCAGGGTCGGCCGCCTGCGGCCGATCTTGATTCCCATTCGCCTCGGTAATACCTTTGCGAAAGCAATTCTTACCGAGGCTGCGATGAGCACGAAAGTCACCAGCAAGGGCCAGGTGACCATCCCCAAGGCCGTTCGCGACCTGCTCGATCTGAAGGCAGGCAGCGAGGTCACGTTCAGATATGGTCCCAACCGGGAGATCATCCTCGAGCGCGCCGACGGCAAGCGTCCCCCGAGCCGATTCGAGAAGCTGCTCGGCCATGCGGGACCAGGGCCGACAACGGATGAGATGATGGCCTTGCTGCGCGGTGATGACGATTGACGCTCGTCGACACCAATATCCTGCTTGATCTGGCGACGCGAGACGCCGCGTGGTGGGAATGGTCGCTGGATGCCGTCAAGGGTGCAGCCATACAAGGGCCCCTCTACATCAACGGGATCATCTATGCCGAACTCTCGGCCCGTTATTCGACGGCTGCCGAGGTCGATGAGTTCATCGACATAGCCGGGGTTCAGTTTCTTGACATTCCGCGAAAGGCGGCTTTCCTCGCGGCGAAGGCCTTTGGCCGGTATCGCGCCGCTGGCGGTTCAAGGACCGGCGTTCTATCCGATTTCTTCATTGGCGGTCACGCTGTCGTTCTTGATATTCCGATCCTGACCCGCGATGTACGCCGCTATCGTACATACTTCCCGGACCTGCGCCTCATTGCGCCGCAACTGAACTGAGTGATCCATGCGTTGTCCCTATTGCCAGTCTGACGATACCCAGGTGAAGGATTCCCGCCCCGCGGAAGACGGGGCGGCGATCCGGCGGCGGCGTGTCTGCCCGGTCTGCGGCGGACGCTTCACGACCTTCGAACGCGTCCAGCTCCGCGACCTCGTCGTCGTCAAGAAATCCGGCCGCAAGGTTCCGTTCGACCGCGACAAGCTCGCCCGGTCCATCGAGATTGCCCTGCGCAAGCGCAACGTCGATCCCGAACGCATCGAGCGGGCGGTGTCCGGCATCGTGCGTCAGCTCGAGAGTTCGGGGGAGATCGAGATTGCCTCCGAGGACATCGGCAAGCTGGTGATGGAGGCTCTGAAGTCGCTCGACGACGTCGCCTATGTGCGTTTCGCCTCGGTCTACCGCAATTTCCGCGAGGCCAAGGATTTTCACGAGGTGCTCGGCGAACTGAAGAGTGATGAGGACGCGGCCTGACCCATGGCTTCGCCGAAGGCACATGACCGTACGACCGATGAGCGATTCATGGCGGCGGCGATCCGGCTGTCGCGCAAGCATGCCGGCCTGACCTCGACCAACCCGTCTGTCGGAACGCTGATCGTGCGCGACGACGGTACGGGACCGATCATCGTCGGGCGCGGCGTCACCGCGATCGGCGGCAGGCCGCACGCGGAGGCCGAAGCGCTGGCCGAGGCGGGCGCGAGGGCGCGAGGGGCAACCGCCTATGTCACCCTGGAGCCCTGCGCGCATCATGGCCGGACGCCGCCCTGTGCCAATGCGCTGGTCGCGGCCGGTATAGCCCGGGTCGTCGGCGCCGCCAGCGACCCCGATCCGCGGGTGGCGGGTCGCGGCTATGCGATCCTGCGTGACGCCGGGATCGAGGTGGTCGAGCGCGTGCATGCCGACATGGCGGCGGACCAGCTTGCCGGCTACCTGATCCGTTCGCTTCAGAAACGCGCGGAAGTGACTCTGAAACTTGCGATTTCGGCCGACGGCATGATCGGTCGGCGAGGCGAGGGCCAGGTCGCCATCAGCGGGTCGATCTCGCGTCGGCAGGTGCAGATGATGCGCGCCGAGGCGGACGCGATCCTGGTGGGCATCGGAACGGCAATCGCGGACGATCCGCTCCTCACCGTGCGACTGCCCGGCCTCGAATCCCGCTCGCCGGCAAGAATCGTGCTCGACCATGGCGCGCGCCTTCCGCTCGCGTCGAAGCTGGTGGCGAGCGCGCGCGACGTGCCGCTGCTTCTGGCGACCTCGATCGACATTTCGGCGGAACGGCGGCGTGACTACGAGGCGGCCGGGGTGCGCTTGCTGGCGACGGACACATTCGAGAACCGCATCGCGCTGCCGGAACTGACCGAGGATCTCGCCGCCCAAGGCATCTCCTCATTGCTGGTCGAGGGTGGCGCGGAAGCGGCGAGGGCATTTCTGGCGGACGGTGTCGTCGACCGGCTGGCGCTGTTCAGGAGCCCCGTGGTCGTTGGCGCGGACGGCGTGCCGTCGCCGGTCGATCCGGACAATCCGCCGGCGGGCTTCCGGAAGCTTCGGGAAGCCAGGTTCGGCGACGATGCATATACCGAATACGTGAGGCAGCGCTGATGTTCACCGGAATTGTCACAGACGTCGGCACGGTTGCCCGCGTGACCCCACTCGACCAAGGCGTCAGGTTGCGCGTCGACACTGCCTATGATCCCTCGACCATCGACATCGGCGCCTCCATCTCCTGTTCGGGCGTGTGCCTGACTGTCGTGACGCTGCCCGAGGGCGGCGCGAACGCTCGCTGGTTCGAGGTGGAGGCGTGGGAAGAGGCGCTTCGGCTGACGACAGCCGCCGCATGGGCTGCGGGAACGCGCATCAACCTGGAGCGCGCGCTGAAGGTCGGCGACGAGCTTGGCGGGCATATCGTCTCCGGCCACATCGACGGCATGGCCGAGATCGTGGACCGCAAGGACGAAGGCGAGGCGGTGCGCTTCACGCTGGAAGCTCCCGAGCATCTGGCAAAATTCATCGCGCCGAAGGGTTCCGTTGCGCTGGACGGAACTTCTCTGACGGTGAACCGCGTCGAGCGGACGCGCTTCGACGTGCTGCTGATCCAGCACTCGCTCGCCGTCACCACCTGGGCGGACCGCAAGGTCGGCGACCGCGTCAATCTCGAGGTCGACACCATGGCCCGCTACGCGGCCCGGCTGACGGAAGCCGCAGAGCAGGGCCTCTGAAACCAGCCTCCGATCGGCGGGCGGCACCCGCCGATCGACAGGCTTTGCAGCGAACGGCGCTGTCCATGAGGCTTGTCTTGATCTAACCTTCCGGTAGGAAGGAAATCGGTCATGGAACGCCGACTGGCAGCCGTTCTCTCCGCCGACATGGCCGGCTACAGCCGTCTCATGGAATGGGACGAGGATGGCGTCATAGCGCGCCAGAAGGCGCACCGGCGCGAAACGATCGATCCCGAAATCGCACGCTGCGGCGGGCGGATCATCAAGACCACCGGCGACGGCATGCTTTGCGAGTTCGGGTCCGCCCAGAGCGCGGTGCGGTGCGCCATCGCCATCCAGGCGGCGATGGCCGACCGCGAACGGGAGCGCGATGCGGATCGGCGCATCGTCTATCGCGTCGGCATCAATCTCGGCGACATCGTCTTCGAGGACGATGATTTCTTCGGCGACGGCGTGAATGTCGCAGCGCGCCTGCAGGGCCTCGCCGAGCCGGGTGGCGTGTGCATTTCCGATGTCGTGCATCAGACCGTCGGCGACCGGCTCGACCAGCCTTTCCGCGACATGGGCAGTCAGCGCGTCAAGAACATCTCGCGTCCGATCCGCGTCTGGCAGTGGACGCCCGATGCGCCGCCGCCGCATCGCAAGGTTGATCCGGCGATGCTGAAGCAGCAGATCCGCTTCGCGACTGCCGCCGACGGGACGCAAATCGCCTGGACGCGGCTTGGGGAAGGAGCGCCGGTCCTCAAGGCGCCCAATTGGATGAACCATCTGGAATACGAGTGGCGCAGCCCGCTCTTCGGGCCGTTGTTCGACCGGCTGGTCGGCCAGTGCCAACTGGTCCGCTTCGACCAGCGCGGCAACGGCCTTTCCGATTGGGAGGTGGAGGATGTTTCCGAACGGACCATGGTCGACGACATGGCCTGCGTGGCCGACGCGGCGGAACTGGAGCGCTTCGCGTTGCTCGGCATCTCGCAGGGCGGCGCTTTCTCGATACGCTACGCGGTCGAGCACCCGGAACGGATCACCTGTCTGATCATCCTGGGCGGCTACCTGCGCGGGCGGCTCATGCGGCCGGATCCCGAGCAGAAAAAGCTGTTCGAGGCGATCTCCTTGATCATCCGCGATGGCTGGGGCTCGCCCAACCCCGTCTTCCGGCAGGTCTTCACGTCGAGCTTCATCCCGGACGCGCCGCCGGACATGGCGGCAAGCTTCGACGAGTTGCAGCGCATCTCCACCAGCCCGCAGAATGCGCTGCGCCTGTGGACCATGAATGCGCGCATCGACCTCAGCGATCTGGCCCGGCAGGTGCGCGTACCGACTCTGATCCTGCACAGTGCCGGCGACCGCGTCTCCCCGATCGACGAGGGAACGCGGATGGCCAGGCTGATCCCCGGAGCGAGTTTCGTCGAACTGCCCGGCAACAACCATCTGCTCGTGGAAGGGACGTCGGCCTTCGATCGGTTCTTTGACGAGATCGAGGCCTTTCTGACACGCTACAATCACTGAAAGCAGGGCGCTCGCAACGCATGGCGACAAAAGCGCCGAGCACCTGCATCAGAGGCTTGTAGCAGTGTCCGGTTCGGCCTAAGTGACCCGCTCGACCGGAGACGAAAATGGCAGGCATATCCCAGCACGGCAAAGCATTCATCCGCCCCGATAGGGCGCATGTGCTGATCATCGAGGCGCGTTTCCACGACGGTCTCGCGGACGCGCTGCTCGAAGGCGCCACCAGCGCGCTCGAGGAAGCCGGCGCGACCTACGACGTCGTCACGGTCCCGGGTTCGCTGGAGATCCCGGCTGTGATCTCGTTCGCGCTGGACGGGACCGAGAATGGTGGCACCGAGTATGATGGTTTCGTGGCCCTTGGCACGGTCATCCGCGGAGACACTTATCACTTCGAAATCGTCGCCAACGAGTCGAGCCGCGCTTTGATGGATCTTGCGGTGGAGGAATCGCTGGCGATCGGAAACGGCATCCTGACCACCGAGAACGATGCGCAGGCATGGACACGGGCAAGGAAGAGCGAGGGCGACAAGGGCGGGTTCGCGGCGCGCGCGGCCCTCACCATGATCGCGCTGCGCGAGCGCTTCGGAGCCTGATGGTGAGCCAGCAGCCTCCAGCCAAGGTCGCCCAGGCCATGCGCCACGCCAACAAGCGCGGCGCTGCGCGCCTTGCCGCCGTCCAGGCCCTCTATCAGATGGATGTGGCGGGCAGCGGCCTGCTCGAGATCACCGCGGAATACGAGTCTTTCCGCCTCGGCAAGGAAGTCGACGGGGCGCTCTACCGCGAGGCCGATGCCCAATGGTTCCGCGCCATCCTCTCCGGCGTCGTCGAGAATCAGAAGACGGTCGATCCGATCATCCGCCAGTCCCTGACGGAAGACTGGCCGCTGTCGCGGCTCGATTCGACCCTGCGCGCCATTCTGCGCGCCGGCGTCTATGAGTTGATGAAGCGGGAAGACGTGCCGGTGGCCGTCGTCGTTTCGGAATATGTCGACATCGCCAAGGCATTCTACGAAGAGGATGAGCCAAAGCTTGTGAACGCCGTGCTCGATCGGGTTGCGCGGCGCGTGAGAGGCGAAGGCCGAGGCAAGGACGCCTGATGGCCAGCGCCGAATCGGAGGCGCGGCGCACCGCAATCATCCTGGCCGCGTCGCAGGCCATCGTCGGTTCGGCAGCGCCTATCGCGATCTCCATCGGCGGGCTGGCCGGCGCCTATCTGCTCGGCCCCGACAAGTCGCTGGCGACCGCACCGATCACCGGCTTCAACGTCGGCGTTGCAATCGGTGCTCTTCCGGCAGCCTTCATCATCCGCAAGCTCGGCCAGCGCAACGGCTTCATGACGGGCACCATCGTCACGGCGATGGGCGGGTTGCTCGCGACCTTCGCGCTTTTCCAGTCGAACTTCTGGCTCTTCGTCATCTCGCTGCTGACGATTGGCCTCGGCGGAGCCTTCGTGCAGCAATTCCGCTTTGCGGCGGCCGACAATGCGCCGCCGCAGTTCAAGGCGCGCGCAATTTCCTTCGTCCTGGCGGGCGGCATCGTGACGGCCATCCTCGGGCCGCAGATCGTCATATTCACCAGCGAATTGCTTTTCCCGGTGATGTTCGCCGGCGCGTTCGCGTCGATACTTCCGCTTGCTGCTGTCGGGGCGGTGATCCTCTCGTTTCTGCGCGTCGCCCCTGCCGCACAGACCGTAGAGACAACCACCGACACCGGCAGGCCTTTGGCGGAGATCATCTCGCAGCCGCGCTTCGTCGTGGCGCTTCTGTGCGCGGTCGCATCCTACTCGCTGATGAGCTTCGTGATGACCGGCGCGCCGCTTGCCATGGTCGGCTGCGGGTTCTCGACGGAGGAGGCAACGCTCGGCATCTCGTGGCACGTGATGGCGATGTTCGGCCCCAGCTTCTTCACCGGCGCGCTGATCCAGCGCTTCGGCAAAGAGACGATCATCGCACTCGGCCTCCTGCTGCTCATTGCCTGCGGCATCGTCGGGCTCTCCGGCATCGCCCTGTGGCAGTTCTGGACGTCTCTCATCCTGCTCGGCCTTGGCTGGAACTTCGGCTTCATCGGCGCGACCGCCATGGTCGCCGAAACCTACGAGCAGTCCGAAAAGGGCAAGATCCAGGGCCTGCACGACTTCGTCCTGTTCGGCTCGGTCGCCTTCGGCTCCCTTATGGCCGGTCAGGTGTACAACGGCTGGGGCTGGGAAATGCTGAACTGGATCGTTTTCCCCGTGGCCGGCCTCTGCCTCTTGGCGCTCGGCGCGCTGAGGCTCGTGAAGGTTCGCCAGCCAGCGTGAGGCGCAGCCCCCCGCCGACTACCGGGGCCGTGCAGTTGTCGGCCTCGCTGGATGGTCGAGGGTGATTTCCAGGACCGCCGTTTCGGCCCCTGCGATCCAGCGGCGCAGGATCACCATGAAATTGTGCTCGGTCCCACCATGCGTCACAGAGACCATGTCGCCGATCGCACAATCGCGGCCGAGCGCGAGCGCGTAGACGGCCTCCAGGATACCCTGACGCGACACATGGCGCTCGGCGCTCGCCGACAGCGCGATGATCACACCCTCTGGATTTGCCTGCGGGTAGCGACTCGGCGATGGCTTGGGTTCACGCTCAACCCCAGCAGGAAGCTTTGCCATGACGTCGCGAATCTCCAAAATCATCCTGTGCCTGTGCCTGGCGGCATTCGCCTTCCTTGTCGCCTTCGGCAACATCACCGATTACGGCTCGAACTTCGCTTTTGTCCAGCATGTGCTGAGCATGGACACCACCTTTCCGGGCAATGCCCTGATGTACCGGTCGATCACCAATCCGTCGCTTTGGACCGCGGGCTACTGGCTGATCATCTTCGGCGAGGCGCTGACCTGCGTGTTCTTCCTCATCGCCTCGTGGAAACTCTGGCAGGCGCGCAACGCCAGCGGCGAAGACTTCAACGAAGCGAAGAAGTTCGTGATCGTCGGCACGACCATGGGCTTTCTTGTCTGGTATTTCGGCTTCATGGTCGTCGGCGGCGAATGGTTCGCCATGTGGCAGTCCAGTACCTGGAATGGTCAGGACGCTGCTTTCAAGTTCTACATGACGATGCTCGCCGTGCTGATCTACGTCGTCCAGCCTGATCGCGACTTGCGCCGCGGATAAACACGCGGGCTTACTCCCGAAGGCGAAGCATCGGAACAATCGTGGCGGCAAGTCCACGCTGGTTCCGGGCTTCGCGGAGCGGGCGAAAGCTGGGCAGAAAACGAACGAAACCTTGACGATACGAGCAGTCTTTCGCATACACCGGGATGGAGGCTGCTGGAGGGCGGCTTCCTCACTTTGGTCCGGGGAGGGGTTCTGCCGGACAAAATCAGGGAAGAGAATCGGCAATGACCATGCTTTACGTCGTCATCGCCTGCGGCTTGCTTTCCATTCTTTACGCCATATGGGCAACGCAGTCGGTCCTCGCGGCCGACCAGGGAAACGCTCGCATGCAGGAAATCGCCGGCGCCATCCGTGAGGGTGCGCAGGCCTATCTCACCCGCCAGTACACCACCATCGCCATCGTCGGCGTCGTGGTCTTCCTGCTGGCATGGTGGCTTCTTTCGGGTACGGCCGCGATCGGCTTCCTCATCGGCGCGGTGCTTTCGGGCGTCGCCGGCTTCATCGGAATGCATGTGTCGGTCCGCGCCAACGTGCGCACGGCCCAGGCCGCTTCGAACAGCCTCGCCGCCGGCCTCGACATCGCCTTCAAGGCGGGCGCGATCACCGGCCTTCTGGTCGCCGGTCTCGCCTTGCTCGGCGTCTCCGTTTACTACTGGGTTCTCGTCGGCGCGATGGGATACAGCCCGTCGGACCGCATGGTCATCGACGCACTGGTCGCGCTCGGCTTCGGCGCGTCCCTGATCTCCATCTTCGCGCGTCTCGGCGGCGGCATCTTCACCAAGGGTGCTGACGTCGGCGGCGACCTCGTCGGCAAGGTGGAAGCCGGCATCCCCGAGGACGATCCGCGCAATCCGGCCACCATCGCCGACAATGTCGGCGACAATGTCGGCGACTGCGCCGGCATGGCGGCGGACCTGTTCGAGACCTACGCGGTGACGGTCGTGGCCACCATGGTTCTGGCGGCCATCTTCTTCGGAACCGCCGCCAACTTCTCCGACATCATGCTCTATCCGCTGGCGATCTGCGGCGCCTGCATCATCACCTCGATCGTCGGCACCTTCTTCGTCAAGCTGGGTTCCAACGGCTCGATCATGGGCGCGCTCTACAAGGGGCTGATCGTGACCGGCCTGCTGTCTATCATCGGCCTTGGCGCCGCGACCTCGCTCACCATCGGCTGGGGGGACATCGGCGCGGGCGCGCATCTGGTGAACGGGTTCAACCTGTTCATCTGCGGCCTCATCGGTCTCGTGGTGACAGCCCTCATCGTGGTGATCACCGAGTACTACACCGGCACCAACAAGCGGCCGGTGAACTCGATCGCACAGGCCTCGGTGACTGGTCACGGCACCAACGTCATCCAGGGCCTCGCCGTCTCGCTGGAATCGACTGCGCTGCCGGCCATCGTCATCGTCGGCGGCATCATCGCCACGTTCCAACTGGCCGGCCTGTTCGGAACCGCGATCGCCGTGACCACCATGCTCGGCCTCGCCGGGATGATCGTCGCGCTCGACGCCTTCGGCCCGGTCACCGACAACGCCGGCGGCATCGCGGAAATGTCCGGCCTGCCGAAGGAGGTCCGCCAGTCGACCGACGCGCTCGACGCGGTCGGCAACACGACGAAGGCGGTCACCAAGGGCTACGCGATCGGCTCCGCCGGTCTCGGCGCACTGGTGCTGTTTGCTGCGTACAGCTACGACCTGCAGTACTTCGCGGCGAACTCGGCGCAGTTCCCGTATTTCGCGGACCTGGGCACGGTCTCGTTCGACCTGTCGAACCCGTATGTGGTCGCCGGCCTGATCTTCGGCGGCCTGATCCCGTACCTCTTCGGCGGCATCGCCATGACGGCGGTCGGTCGCGCCGCCGGCGCCATCGTCGAGGAGGTGCGCAAGCAGTTCCGCGAGGACCCAGGCATCATGAAGGGCACGTCCAAGCCCAACTATGCCCGCGCCGTCGACCTTCTGACCAAGGCGGCGATCAAGGAGATGGTCATCCCCTCGCTTCTGCCTGTGCTGGCGCCGCTTGTGGTCTATTTCGGCGTGCTGCTGATCTCGGGCTCGAAGGCGTCTGCCTTCGCCGCGCTCGGGGCTTCGCTGCTCGGCGTCATCGTCAACGGCCTCTTCGTGGCGATCTCCATGACCTCTGGCGGCGGCGCCTGGGACAACGCCAAGAAGTCCTTCGAGGACGGCTTCATCGACAAGGATGGCGTGAAGCACCTGAAGGGATCCGAGGCCCACAAGGCGTCGGTCACTGGCGACACCGTCGGCGATCCCTACAAGGACACCGCCGGCCCGGCCGTAAACCCCGCCATCAAGATCACCAACATCGTGGCCCTGCTGCTGCTTGCGGTGCTGGCGCATAGCGGCGTGTAGCCGCGCATCGGCCTGCCTAAGGAAAAGGCCCGCGGGAGCGATCCCGCGGGCCTTTTTGCGATGGGAACGGTGAAGGACGTCAGCGCGGCTGGTTCGAGCCCGGCACGCTCGGGATGCCCTGCACGCCGGTCAGAAGCTGTCCGATGAAGCTCTGGTCCTTGCCGGCGGTCGGCGTCGTGCGCGAGATGAAGTCGAACACCTTGCCGTCCTGCTTGCCGTAGTTGGCGATGTTGGTGACACGGCCATCTGCGCCGAAGTAGACCGCAAGCACCCGCTGGTCGACCAGGCGCGGCTGCTGGAACGCCACGCTGCGCTTGCGCGTCTGCGAGATGTAATAGAACACCTCGTTGTCGAAGGTCGCGGTCGTCGACGGTGTGCCGAGCGCCAGGATGACCTGTTCGCGGCTCGATCCGACCGGGACGAGCTCCAGCTGCTGCTCGTCGATGACATAACCCTGATGAAAAGTCTCGCTGGTGCCGAGGTTCATCGAGGACGCCGTGCATCCAGAAACCGCGATTGACGAGACGACCGCGGCACCCCAAATCAGGCTGGACTTGAAAATCCGAGAATCCAAGAACGACTCCATGCTGCATCAGCCCCGGCAATGGTTTGCACGAAGCGGCAAAACCGGTAAACCAGCTTACTCGCCGATGCAACCGAGCGCGGCCCGAAACACTCCCCGGAGGCCATACTTGATGTTCCAGCGCTGGTTTGGGCGCAATCGCCATGCCAACAGGGCGGTTACTGACGCCCTTTACGAGCGAATCGTGGCGGCGGCGCGGCAACCTGTCTTTTATGCGGAATGGGACGTGCCCGACACGCCGCTCGGCCGCTTCGAGATGGTCGGGCTGCATGTCTTCCTCTTCCTGCATCGGGTCCGGGGGGAGCAGGGCACCATCGCCGAGATCGCCCAGACCTTGACCGACGAATTCTTCGCCGATGTCGACAGTTCCCTTCGCGAACTGGGGATCGGAGATGCCGGCGTTCCCAAGCGCGCAAAGAAGCTTGCGAAGATGTTTTATGGGCGCGCGGCGTCTTACGGCGACGCGCTCGACCGTGGCGATCGCGAGGCCCTTGCGGCTGCGCTCGGCCGTAACGTGCGCCCGGATCTGGACGGGTGGGCAGGCGCCGGCCCGCTCTCGGACTATGTGACATCGGTCGCGGCGTCGTTGCGCGCGCAAGACAGCGAGGAGTTCCTCGCCGGGCGGATCGCATTGCCGGCCGCCGGAAAGGCAGAACAATGACCAATTTCGAGCACAGCCCCGTATCCTTCCTCGTCAATGTGGCGCGGCTGCCGCAGAAGGGTATGCCGGTCACGATCGTTGCCGACGAGAAGCAGCGCGTGCGCCTCGCCGAGGAGCATGGACTGTTCGCGGTGCGTTCCTTCAGGGCCGAACTTCTGGTCACCAACTGGAGGAGGAACGGGGTAAAGGTCGCCGGGCGCGTCGACGCGGAACTCGTGCAGCAGTGCGGCGTGACGCTCGAACCTCTCGACGCCACCATCGCGGAGGAGATTTCACAGGTCTACCTGCCGGAGGATTCGAAGCTGGGCAGGCTCGGCTTCCACGAGGGCGGCGAGATCCTGCTGGATGCGGAAGGCCCAGATAGCCCCGAGACGTTTTCGGGTGACACGATCGACGTCGGTGCGCTTGCCGAAGAGTTCTTCGGCCTGGCCATCGATCCTTATCCGCGAAAGTCCGGCGCTGGGCTGGCTGGGCCGGCGGACGAAGAGGATGCTGGTGCAACTGGCGGGCAGTTGCGGGAAAAACTGTTGTCCTTTACCCGGAAAACCTGAAAAGGCCGGGAGCACACCGATTAGACGTTGTGCGCCGGGCCGAAACCGCTATTTTCGCCGGACTTTCCGGTCCCGTCCAGGGACAGATACGAGATGACCCACGCGTGATCACAATATCCATCGACGCCATGGGGGGCGACCATGGTCCCTCCGTTACGGTGCCGGCGCTCGACCGCGTGATTGAACGTCGCCCGGAGGTCCGCTTCCTGGTCTTCGGCCTGGAGGATCAGGTACGTCCCTGGCTGGCCAAGTATCCGCGTGTTTCCGCAGCCAGCACCTTCGTGCCTTGCGAGATCGCCGTCGGCATGTCCGACAAGCCCAGCCAGGCCCTTCGCCAGGGCCGCTGGAAATCGTCGATGTGGAAATCGATCGAGGCGGTGAAGAGCGGCGAAGCGGCAGTCTGCATCTCGGCCGGCAACACTGGCGCCCTGATGGCGATGTCCAAGTTCTGCCTGCGCACGATGGCGAACATCGAGCGACCCGCGATCGCCGCCATCTGGCCGAATGCGCGGGCAGAGGGCGTGGTTCTCGACGTCGGCGCCACCATCGGCGCCGATTCCCATCAGCTGATCGACTTCGCCATACTGGGAGCGGCGATGGCCCGCGCCCTGTTCTCGATCGAAAAGCCCACCGTCGGCCTGTTGAACGTCGGCGTGGAAGAGATCAAGGGCCAGGAAGAGGTCAAGGAGGCCGGGCGCCTGCTGCGCGAGGCCGATCTTCCGTCGATGAGCTATCATGGCTTCGTGGAAGGCGACGACATCAGCAAGGGCACCGTGGACGTCGTCGTCACGGAAGGCTTCGCGGGCAATATCGCCCTGAAGACCGCTGAAGGCACCGCCCGCCAGATCGGCGGCTATCTGCGCGCCGCCATGAGCCGGACCTGGCGCGCCCGCATCGGATATCTCTTCGCGAAGCCTGCCTTCGAGCGACTGCGCGAGAAGATGGATGTGAGGAAATCAAACGGCGGCGTCTTCCTGGGTCTCAACGGCATCGTCGTCAAGAGCCACGGGGGCACGGACGAAGAGGGCTTCGCGGCAGCGATCGAACTCGGCTACGACATGGTGCGCACTCGCCTGATCGAGCGGATCAAAGGCGATCTCGATGCGTTTCACTCTCGCCTGCCGCAGGCCATGATGAAATTGCGGCAACCGGTCGACGAGACCGAGCAACAAAGGATTTGACTGAATGATACGTTCTGTCGTGCGCGGCGTGGGGTCGTCGTTGCCGCGCCGGTTGATGAGGAATGCCGATTTCGAAGGGATGGTGGAGACCTCCGACGAATGGATTGTCCAGCGTACCGGCATTCGCCAGCGCCATATCGCTGCCGACGACGAGACGACGGCGTCTCTGGGCGAGGCGGCGGCACGCGCTGCCCTCGACCATGCGGGGCTGACGCCGGCCGATATCGACCTGATCGTGCTCGCCACCTCGACCCCGAACAACACTTTCCCGGCGACGGCGGTCGAGATCCAGAACCGCCTCGGCATGCGGCACGGCTTCGCCTTCGACATGCAGGCGGTGTGCAGCGGTTTCGTCTACGCCGTGACAACGGCTGATCTCTACATCCGCGGCGGCCTCGCCAAGCGCGTGCTGGTCATCGGATCCGAGACATTCTCCCGTATCCTTGACTGGGCGGACCGCTCGACCTGCGTGCTCTTCGGCGACGGCGCGGGCGCGCTTGTCCTGGAGGCGCAAGAGGGCGAAGGCACCATCGGAGACCGTGGCGTGCTGGCGGCGAGCCTGCGCTCCGACGGAACCCACAAGGACAAGCTCTTTGTCGACGGTGGGCCGTCTACCACCCAGACCGTGGGTCATCTCAGGATGGAGGGCCGCGAGGTCTTCAAGCATGCTGTGGGAATGATTACCGACGTGATCGAGGCGACATTCGAGGAGGCCGGCATCGGTCCGCAGGACCTCGACTGGTTCGTGCCGCATCAGGCCAACAAGCGCATCATCGACGCCTCGGCCAGGAAACTCGGGATTGCAGAGGAGAAGGTGGTCATCACGGTCGACCTTCACGGCAACACCTCGGCTGCATCGGTGCCGCTCGCTCTTTCGACCGCGGTCTCCGATGGGCGCATCAAGGAGGGCGACCTGGTGCTTCTGGAAGCCATGGGCGGCGGTTTCACCTGGGGCGCCGTCCTACTTCGCTGGTGAAGCAGCATCGGCTCCTTGACCCAGCCTGACCAATTTCCTAACGTCTAGGCGTTTGGAACTGTTGCTGTATTTTTCATGAGGATGGTTGGACGTTCGGATGGGGGGAAACACACTCACTCGCGCCGACCTCGCTGAGGCTGTCTACCGCAAGGTTGGGTTATCGCGCACCGAATCAGCTCAGCTCGTGGAGGCGGTTCTCGATGAGATCTGCGAGGCCATCGTCCGCGGCGAGACGGTAAAGCTCTCATCCTTCGCCACCTTCCATGTGCGCGACAAGAACGAGCGCATCGGCAGGAACCCGAAGACCGGCGAGGAGGTGCCTATTCTTCCCCGCCGCGTGATGACCTTCAAGGCCTCGAACGTTCTAAAGGCCCGTATCCTTAAGGCGCACAACAGCGGTAAGCTGAAGAACGACAAGTAAGCTGATTCTCGAGGCGCAACCTTTCCTGTGCCGGGCGCATTTTCCGCTTGAAAATCGGCTTGCAAGCAGGCGAAATGCCTTGTGATTCAAGCGCCGCACCGAGGATTGCCTCATGGATAAGAGTCCAGACGCGTTCCGCACCATCAGTGAGGTCGCAGAAGACCTCGATCTGCCGCAGCACGTGCTGAGGTTCTGGGAGACGCGGTTCAACCAGATCAAGCCTATGAAGCGTGGGGGCGGACGCCGCTACTATCGTCCCCACGATGTCGAGCTGATCAAGGGCATACGCCACATGCTCTATGATCAGGGCTACACGATCAAGGGCGTGCAGAAACTGCTCCGCGAAAACGGCAACCAGTTCCTGGTCGCCGTCGCCAACGGAGACGTCGCCGCCATCGAGGCGATCACCCAGCGCAAACAGGCAGAAGCGACCGTGCCGCTGACACCGGCAGCGCAACCGCGCGGCGCCGACGACGAGGTGCTGCTGGGCGAGCCCAAGGTGAAGCCGAGCCGCCGTTTCTTCGGGCTTGGCAAGGCGGAGGACGAGGGCCCGGTGCCGGCTGGCGACGGGAAACTCTCCCGCGACAACCGGGCGCTGCTTCAGGAGGCCTTGTTCGACCTTCTGGAATGCAAGCGCCTGCTTGACCAGGTGCGCTGAGCCGACCGCAACCTCGAGCGCTTATGTCGCCGACAGGCCGGCCTCCGCTGCCGCCTCGATCAGAACGCGCCGAATTTCCGATGCCGAGCGGTGGCCGTCGATGACCTTCAGGCAGGTTTCGACCGCATCGCGATGTCGCGGACCTCGTGCCTGCGGCCAGTCTTCCGTCAGGACGCGCAGGGCCTGTCGCACGCCGGATATTGTGAGCGCCTGTTGCGGTCGAAGCTCGATCGTGACCGCTTCCATGGGAATGGTTTCGTCCATCCCGCACCAACGCACATGACGGAATTGCGTTGCGGCCCAGTATGATCCCCGATATGCCGCGGGTCTCTCAAAGCGCCGGGGCTCGCATGCAGGACCGCATCAGGATTCATTCCGTCGAAACCCTGTCCGAAGACTGGGGCACGCTGAAGAAGACGCGCTTCGAATACCGCACCCGTGCGGGCGATTGGGATATGCAGACCCGGGAAACCTACGGTCGCGGCGACGGCGCAGTCATCCTGCCCTTCGACGCCGAGCGCAAGACCGTCCTGCTGACCCGCCAGTTCCGTTTCCCGGCCTATGTCGCGGGGCACGAGGAGCCGCTCATCGAGGCCTGCGCCGGCCTGCTGGACGCCGACGACCCCGAAACGGCGATACGCCGGGAGGCCGAGGAGGAACTCGGCTACCGTCTGCGGCAGGTGAGGCATCTCTACACGCCCTTCATGAGCCCTGGCAACCTGACTGAGCGCCTGTCGTTCTTCGTCGCCGACTACACGCCGACCGACCGCATCTCGGATGGGGGCGGGCATGCCCACGAGGGCGAGGATATCGAGGTGCTGGAGATGACCTTCGACGACGCGATGAACGCGATCTTCGATGGCCGCATCGTCGATTCCAAGACGATCATGCTGCTGCAGCACCTGAAACTCAGCCTGCTGCCGCCAGAGGGCGCCTGACGCAGTGAAGCGTTTCCGGTCCCTTTTGCCCATCGTGAAAATCCGATCGGATTTCGCAGGGTCCGCTTAACAGGTCGGTGGCAAACTCTGTGCGTCAGGCGGGGCTTGCAACGATGACCAAGAATCTCGGAACTGACTACGACCGGCCGGAACAGCCTCGCAGGACGCCACGGGCGCTTGCCTGGGCGTTCGATCTCCTGTTCCCCCTGACGCTCGTCGTCCTCGCCCTCATGATCGGCCGGTACGGCTGGCCGTTCTGATCGGGCCGGCCCGTTTCGCCAACCATTTCCCGGGCTCCCCATCCTGGCGGCTTCCTCGGTCGCTCGATGTGCCGGCGGGATCGGCCTCAAGGTCATTTCAGCTTTGCAAAGGCCCATTGTTGAGGCACTAAAAGCACGACCCGGCCGTGGAACGGGGCCTGTCAGACGGGGAGGGATGACTTGCATAGCGTCACGGGAGAAGGACGCGCCTTCGCGGCGCTCGACGCACAAAGCCTTGGTGCGCGGCTGCAGGAGATCCCCGCCGTCGCCGAAAGGGTCGGACCGGACAGTTCGAAGTGGAAGATCCGCGAGGTCGGCGACGGCAATCTGAACCTGGTATTCATCGTGGAAGGTCCTGCCGGCGGCGTCGTGGTCAAGCAGGCGCTTCCCTATGTCCGGCTGGTCGGCGAGAGCTGGCCGCTGCCGCTAAAGCGCTCGTTCTTCGAATACCACGCGCTGATCCGACAGGAGGCGCGCGCCGGCGTCGGCACGGTGCCGGCCGTGTACCACTTCGATGAGCGCCAAGCGCTCATCGTCATGGAGTATCTCAGCCCCCATGTTATCCTGCGCCGCCGGCTTATCGAAGGCGCCATGCCGCCGAAGATTGGCCGCGACCTCGGCCTGTTCTGCGCGCGCACGCTGTTCCAAGGCTCGGATCTCTGCATGCCGACGCGCAAGCGCAAGGAAGACCTTGCGCTGTTCGCCGACAATGTCGAGCTCTGCGACATCACCGAGAACCTCGTCTTCACCGATCCCTATTTCGACGCGAAGATGAACCGGCACACCTCGCCCCAGCTCGACGCGGTGGTCGCGGAACTGCGCGCTGACCGCGATCTGAAAGTTGAGGCGCAGCGCATGAAGCATCTGTTCGCCGCCAAGGCAGAGACGCTGCTGCACGGCGACCTGCACACCGGCTCGGTGATGGTGACGGACGCGGACACGCGCGTCATCGATCCCGAGTTCGCGTTCTACGGGCCGATGGCGTTCGATGTCGGCATGCTGCTGGCCAATTTCTGGATGAGCTTTTTTGCGCAGCCAGGCCATGAAAGAAACGGAGACCGCGCAGAGATGCGGGAATGGCTGCTCGGCGTGGCAGCAGAGATCTGGTCGGTGTTCAGGACGGAGTTCGCGCGTCTGTGGCGCACCGAGCGCACCGGCATTCTCTACGCAAAGAGCCTGTTCGAGGACCAGGAGGATGCGCTGGGTTCGGAACAGGCGCTCAACGCGATGCTCGCTGAGATCTGGACGGACCTGCTGGGCTTCGCCGGCGTCGAGGTGCACCGCCGCATCCTCGGGCTCGCCCACAATGCCGACTTCGAGACGATCGAGGACCCGGATCTGCGGGCGAACTGCGAACGCCCGGCGCTACGCTTCGGACGGCAGATCGCGGTGAACCGCACCCGCATCCACTCCATCGACGAAGTGAACGACTTGGCGCGGATCATTGCCGGGGAGGGAGCTTAGGCCGCCGGCGTCACTCCCTGGCGCTCTCCCTTAGCTTCTGCGCGTAGACGTTGATGACCAGTGCTGCGAGCAGGATAAGCCCGCGGATCAGGATCTTCAGGAAGCTGTCGATCTCGATGTGGTCGAGCCCGTTGTTGAGAACCCCCAGCACCAGGAGGCCGATGATCGTGTTGCCGATGCCGCCGCGCCCGCCGAACAGGCTGGTGCCGCCGACGACGACGGCGGCGATCGCGTCCAGCAGGAAGGTGTCGAACTGGTTCTGCTGGGCCGAGCCGAAATAGGCGACGCCGATCATGCCGGCGATGCCCGCGCACATGGCGCAGATGACCATGACCGATCCCAGGATCAGCTTGACGTTGACGCCCGAATACTCGGCCGCCTCGCGGTTGCCGCCGACCATGTAGACGTAGCGGCCGAAGCGCGTGTAGGTCAGCACCAGATGCGCGACGAGCAGGAACAGCGCGCAGACGATGATCGACCATTTTATGCCGAAGATGCTTCCCGATCCCAGCGTCGTGATGAGGTCGGGGTAGGTGTAGGCGATCTGGCCGCGCACCAGCAGCGCCGAGATGCCGTTGGCGATCTGCATCATGGCCAGCGTCATGATGAAGGACGGTATGCCGACGGCGGTCACCCCGAAGGCGTTGACGAGTCCGAGCGCGAAACATGCCGTCAGCGTCAGGATGATGGCGATCCAGCCCTGCATCGGCACGTTGGCGATGTTCACGTAGTCGGGCTGGATCGTGAAGTAGGCGATGGTGATGCCGATGGCGTTGGCGATGGCCGCAACCGAAAGGTCGATCTCGGCGGTCAGGATGACGAAGGTGAGCCCGACCGCGATGATGCCGGTGATCGACGCCTGGTTCAGGATATTCATCATGTTGTCGACCGTGCGAAAGCTCGGCGCCTGCGCCGAGAAGAAGATGATAAGCACGATCAGCGTGAAGACCGGCGCGATGTTGCGCATCTGCTCGGCCAGGAACCGCTTGAGGTCGAAGGGCTGCCCGGCTTCGGTGACCGTCGTCATGCAGTGGTTTTCCCCTAGTGTCGGTTCAAGGCGTCACGCCGCATCGAGCAGGTCCGCCTTCTCGATGTGGCCGGTGGTGAATTCCCTGGCGACGAGGCCCCGTTTGAGGACGGTCACCCGGTCGGCCAGCGTCAGGATCGTCTCGGGCTCGGTCGACAGCACGAGCACCGCGACGCCCTTGTCGCGCAGCGATTTCACGATACGGATGACGTCCTCCTTGGCGCCGACATCCATGCCGCGTGTCGGCTCGGAGAGGATGAGCACCTTCGGAAGGTAGGTCAGCCACTTGGCGAGCGCGACCTTCTGCTGGTTGCCGCCGGACAGGTTGCCAAGCGCGATGTCGGTCCTGGGCGGCCGGATCTGCAGGTCCTTGATTTGGGCCTCTGAGATCTCGCGCTCGCGGCGTGGCTTGAGGAGCAGACTGTGGATGCGGTCGAGGATGGAGATGGAGATGTTCTTGAACACCTGCTCGGTGCGGAACAGCATCATGCCGCGGCTTTCCGGCAGGTAGGCGACGCCGGCGCGACGCGCGGCCGCCGTCGAACGGAAGTGCACCGACTTGCCGTCGAGGGTCAGCGTTCCGGAAACGAGCTTGCCCTTTCCGAACAGCGCGCGGGACAACTCGACCTGGCCGCAGCCCATGAAGCCATAGATGCCGGTGATTTCGCCGCCGCGCAGTTTTAGCGAGATGTCCTTAATCATCGCTCCGTCACTGAGACCCTGCGCCTCGAGCACGACGGGGCGCGTGTCGTCGCCGAAAAGCTCTGTGCTCTCGCCCATGTGCATGTCGGCCGAGCCGCGGCCGATCATGTGCGAAATGATGCTGTCCTTGGTCAGCGCTTCCGTCCGTTCCGTCACCACCTTGCGTCCGTTGCGGAACACGGTGATGCGGTCGGAGATCTCAAGCACGTCATCGAGGAAGTGCGAGATGAAGACGATGGTGCGGCCCTGACGCTTGAGGCGCCGCAGCGCCTCGAACAGGCGGGCGACTTCGGGCGGAGACAGCGCGGAGGTCGGTTCGTCCAGGATGATGATACGCGCGCCTGAGAAGAGCACGCGCGACAGTTCGATCAATTGCTGGATGCCGACCGGCAGGCTGCCCATGCGAGCGCTGGGGTCGATGTCGAGGCCGAGGCTCGCCAGTTGCGCCTTTGCTTCGCGCTTCATGCGCGACCAGTTCACCACCCCGCCAGCCGTCGGCTGGACACCGAGAAAGACGTTCTCCGCGACGGTCAGGTCGGAAACGATGGAGAGTTCCTGGTGCACCATGCCGATGCCGGCGGCCAGAGCGTCGCGCGGCGACCGGAACAGGACCGTCTGGCCAGCCACGTGCATCTCGCCCTCGAAGCCGTGATAGACGCCGGCGATGATCTTCATCATGGTCGACTTGCCGGCACCGTTTTCGCCGACGAGGCCGTGGATCTCGCCTTCCATGAGCGAGAAGTCGACGTCCCGCAGCGCATGGATGCCGCCGAACGCCTTCGAGACCCCGACCATCTCGAGGATCGGCGTCGCCTCGGGAGCAACCGAGGGTAAAGCCGAGGGTTCGAATGAACCCCCGGCCATTGCTACGGTGTCGTCAGCCAACGTTCCGGCCGATCACATCAGGAAGTTCGACTGCAGCCAGAGATTGCCCGGCGCGGTGTCGGCCGTGATGACCGGTCCGTCCGCCCAGATGTATTTCGGGATCTCCTTGCCGCCTTCGCCCGCCGTGACGGCAGCTACGCCGGCGGCGACGGCCCAGCCGTGGATGCGGCTGGACGGGTTGCGCACCGTCGCGACCATCGTGCCGTCGAGCACGGCGTTCACCGCCGGCGGCATGGCGTCGACGCCGCCGATGACGATGCCGGTGCGCCCCTTCGCCTTCATGACATTGTGGGCGGCCAGCGCCATGTCGTCATTGTGGAAGAAGGCGCCTGCGATGTCCGGATACTTCGTCAGCAGGGACTCCCAGATGCGCGCCACCTTGGTGACGTCCCAGTCGGCCGGTTGCTCGTCGAGCACCTTCACGTCGGGGTAGTTGGCGACAACTTCCTTGAAGCCCTTGGCGCGGCCCTGGGCGCCGGTGTGGCCGAGCGCGCCCTGTGTCATGATGACGTTACCCTTGCCGCCGATCTTCTTCATGATCTCGGTGGTTACGACCGAGCCCATGAAAATGTTGTCGGGGGCGATGAAAGTGTGGAGGGCCAACTGGCCTTCCGGAGCCATCATCGTGTCCATGGCGATGACCGGCGTACCGGAGTCGATGACCTTCTTGATGGGGTCGTTCAGCGTGCCGATGCCAAACGTTTGCAGGGCGACAAAGTCCCACTTCTGCGTCGCGAGGTTGTCGATGGCGGCACGCTGCTTGGTGGCGGAGAGTTCCCCGTCGAACCAGGTGATCTCGACATTCATGAGCTTGCCCCAGGCTTCTGCGGCCTGCTTGCCCTGGGCGCACCACGTCGCCTGAAGGCCTGCATTGCCCATGGCGGCCTTCAGCGGCTTGCCGGAGGGCTTTAGCTCCTGCGCAATGGCGGGGTCGAACCCGGCCGAGCCCAGCAGTGCGCCGGCCAGTGCGGTTGCTCCGATCGCCTTGAACACGTCGCGGCGAGATCTGGATTCTTCAATGAGATCGTCAAGCACTTCAAACCCTCCCGTTTGACCGGCGCGCGGCGCCGGATGGTGTCTCCTGACCTGCGCCGGAAACCCGCAACGAGAAAGCGTTCCTCCCGCTCGCCGGCTGGTTCCTTCACGCAGTCAGACGATATGCGTGGAAGCGGTTCAGCGTCAACACGATGTCAAAGAACAAGGCGCAGAAGAGACAAGGTGCGTGTGGCTCCTTGACTGATGACGCGGGCATCCCTGCTTGCAAGCGAGCAACTTCCCTGCAGTGCTATCTTATCAAGGTCCAAGCATTGCGGAAACGAGGGGTCGTGTCGTCCGCGCAGAGGCTCGGCCCGAGTGATGATCGAAGATCCAGAGGTCATCGCGCGTCTGAAAACGCGCTCGCCGATAGGAAAAATCCCGGCATGACTTTGCCGCGGTGCATGGCACTACTGCGTCCGGGCGGATATCCGCGTCATATGACTTGGAAGGTGAAAAAGAGAGGTCTCCAGATCTCACGTTCTGACGCGACGAAACGGGGCATTCATGGTGATCCTGACAAAGAAGGGAATAGCGAACGGCCTGCTCGTCGCGGTGGCTGTGGTGTTGTCGTATCTTGCGGTCGAGTTTGCAGCGCGGTGGGCGCTGTCGGATATCTCCACGACGGGTGATCGGTTCTCCTATATGTCGCGCCAATGGTATGCGGCCAATCCCCCTCAGGCGAACAAGCTGAAGTTCCGCGAGCGGGAATTTACCCACGCTCCGGCGCCGGGCGTGATGAGGATCGCAGTGGTCGGCGACTCCTTCACCTGGGCTCCCGGTCTCCTCGAGAATGAGCGCGTCTCCAACCGTCTCGATGCCAAACTCAATTCGGCCGGAGATCTCAGGTTCGAGGTGCTGAATTTTGGGGTGTCCGGCGCAAACTATGAGCAGCACGAAGTCAACATGCGCCTGGCCATTCAGTCAGCAAATCCCCACTTCATTCTCCTGCAATGGTATCTGAACGATCTGGACGATCCCGAGGAGCCCCTTCCGCGCCCGATGAGGCTGGCGGGGTTCCTGCATCGAGAGCTTACCGCCGTGTCGGTCCTGTACTGGTTGGCCGCCCGCGCGTTCGACGAAGCGCAGATCAAGATGGGCAAGATTGACGTCGACGCGTACTACGCGCGTTTTCTCAATCCAGACGATCCGCTGGCGCGCCGCGGGGACGAACGGTTTCGCGATCTCATCCAGGTCGCGCGCGAGGCCGGCGTGCCGATCGGTGTCTACATGTGGCCCGAATTGACAAGGCCCCTGGGCACCAGCCCCAACGACGCACTGATCAAGCACATGCTCGTCTTGTGCGAAGAGGAACATATCGTCTGTGTCGATCTGAGCTCGGCGCTCCGGGCGGAGAAGCAACACGAGCGGCTGATCGTCAACCGTTTCGATACGCACGCCAGCGCGGAGGCGAATGACCTGGCAGCGGACCTCCTTGTGGTGCGCTTCGGCGAAGGGTGGCGGGCCGAGGCGCGGAAAATCGCGAGCGGTTCGAGGCCGGAAACAATCGGTCGAGTCGTGCAGTAAACGCAGCGAGCGCGCCGTTGCTCGATCGAAGCGCGCGTACCCCGATCTGCCCCTTCGCTACTCATGGAGCGGTTCGCCGAGGGACCACACACCCTCGACGAAGGTGCTGCTCTGGATCCATCCGTCTTCGACGATCTTTCCCTGAGGGTCCGCCTGACGGATCTTGGCGCGCGCGGCGTCAAGGTTATGGTGCCCGAGCCCGACGACCCAATCCCAGTTGTCGAATTCTTCGGGCCTTTCGCCGCGGGCAACCCGCTCGACCAGTTGCAGCGTTGCCGGAATATTGAAGTCACTGGCGAACGTATAGCCCTTGCGCAGATTGTCCTCGTCATAAGTCAACCGGTTTTCCTCGGTCACGTAGAGGGGGCGGTTGGAACCGAGTTCATAGAAGCGCGCCCAGTCCCCGGTCGGCCGGCGGCTCAGCTCGAGCCATTTGGCTCCGTCCAGGGCTCCCGCCAGATATCGTTTCTCACCTGTCTTCAGGTAGATTTGGAGCAGCGCATTGATGGCGCCGGTCGTTTCGTCCGATGCCACCGCTGGAGGTTCGAACTTCCGCCCCCAGATGGGCTCGAGGTCGAGATTGTAGCTCTGCGCCCAGCCGGACTGGGGCGCCGGCAATTGTGCGGCGAGCAGGAAGTCGCCGCTTCGCCGTGCCGCCGGCAGCAGATCGTCCCGCTCGACATGCCGGTCGGCCGCAAGAAGCAGGCTCATCATGTCGCGCATCACGTGATCGTTCAAGATCAGTGTCGGATTGGGCGGCTTTACCCACTCCCGCGGCCAGTTCGCAGGCAGCCTTGCCCGCCACGCCGCAGCAAACAGGCGGGGCGGGTAGACGCGCTCCAGTTTGACGGGCCAGGCGCCATTTGCGTATTGCGCCGTCAGAAGGCGATCCAGGCCGTAGTCGATCGCCCTCGCGACGGCAGGGTTGCGGCCTTTGGAGATCGCGTCGTACCACAGGAGAAATCCCAGAGTGCTCTGGGTGATGTTGTCGTCGAGCGTGCTGTGATTGCGCTGCTTGTTCCCTTCGATCAGATCGCATTGATCCTTGTCGACCCGAACGCGGTAGCACCATTTCTGACGCGCGTTGGGCTCCGTGTCAGCGGAATTGTACCAGCCGCCGGACACAAGCTGGGTGTTTACAGCCGCCTGGGCTGCGGCGTCGGCGGCTGTCATCCATTGCGGATCCCCGGTCAGTTCGAAGAGACGGATGAATGCTGCGCCCACCGCAGGCGTGCCAGGCGGCTGGTTGAGGATCACACCCGGTTCCACTTCGCCGCCTTCGCCACGACGTGTGACAAGATCGGGAGAGTATGCCCAAACATAGCCGCCGCCGGCTGCGAGGTGGTGGGCGAACAGGCCGGCGACGCGGACGGCCGCAGCCAGGAGATCATCATCCGATTGGGGTGCTGCCGAACTCTCACCGCTCGGGGACGCGCCAACGGCCACGCCAAGGCAGCACGCCAGGGTCAGCATCCGCAGCGCCTTTAAGCATTTTGGCGCAAGCTTCATGCTTCTTCCGTCGTGCCCCGCACGCAATGCGCGTTCGGCGCGGTCCCAATCAAGACAGTTTCGCCGGGACATGGCGAACCTCGCGAATGCCAATCTGTCAATCGAGAGCGAATTGCTCCTTGTAGTTCACCGCCAGCTTGCTGTCCTGGTGTTCCTTCCTCAGCAGGCAGTTGCCCACGACGAGGCTTTCTATCTCTGTCCCCATGAAGCAGTGGAAGGCGTCTTCGGGCGTACAGACGATGGGCTCGCCGCGGACGTTGAAGCTGGTGTTGACAAGGACGGGGCAGCCGGTTCGTTGCTTGAAGGCCGACAACAGGGCCCAGTAGCGGGGATTGGTCTCCTGGTGCACGGTCTGCACCCGCGCCGAGTAGTCGACATGCGTCACGGCAGGGATGTCCGACCGCGGGACATTGAGCTTGTCGATGCCGAACAGGGCGCGCTCGTTCGAGGTCATGTCGCGCTGACGGCGCTTTGCGACGTCGGCGACCAAGAGCATGTACGGGCTGTCGACATCGCAGTCGAACCAATCGTTGACATCCTCCCGCAGGACGGACGGTGCGAAGGGTCGAAAACTCTCGCGGTATTTGACCTTCAGGTTCAAGGTCTTCTGCATGGTCGGCGAGCGGGGATCCCCGAGTATGGAGCGCGCCCCAAGCGCCCTCGGCCCGAACTCCATCCGTCCCTGCATCCAGCCGACGGCCTGTCCCCCGGCCAGCAGATCCGCGGTCTTGAAGATCACCTCGTCGTCGTCGAGGCGCTCATAGCGCGCTCCGGCTTCGTTGAGCCGCAGTTCGATGGCTTCGTTGGAGAAGGCGGGGCCGAGATAGGCCCCCTTCATGTGATCGCCGCTGCCGTTCAGTTCGGGTCGCGGCATGCCGGCATGCTGATGCCAAACCGCCAGCGCCGCGCCGATCGCGCCGCCGGCGTCGCCTGCGGCCGGCTGAATCCAGATGGAATCGAACACGCCGGCTCTGAGGAGCTTGCCGTTCGCCACGCAGTTCAGAGCGACGCCGCCAGCCAGGCAGAGGTTGCGTTCGCCTGTGCTGCGCCTTGCAAACCGCGCAATATGCATGACGGCCTGTTCCGTCACCTCCTGGATGGAGGCGGCAAGGTCCATCTCCCTCTGGGTCAGCGGCGCCTCCGGCTTGCGTGGCGGTCCCCCGAACAGATCGTGGAACTTCTCGGAGGTCATCGTCAGGCCGGTGCAGTAGTTGAAGTAGTCCTGGTTCAGCCGGTACGAGCCGTCGTCACGGAGGTCGAGAAGGTTGTCCAGTATGAGCTTCGCAAAACGCGGTACGCCGTAAGGCGCGAGGCCCATCACCTTGTACTCGCCGGAATTGACCTTGAAGCCGGTGTAGTAGGTGAAGGCGGAGTAGAGCAGTCCGAGAGAATGCGGGAAGTGGATCTCGTGGTCGATCTCAAGTCGGTTGCCGTTGCCGCGGCCCACCGAGGTCGTGCACCATTCGCCGACGCCGTCGAGCGTGACGACCGCCGCCCTGTCGAAGGGCGACGGGAAGAACGCGCTGGCGGCATGCGACTGGTGATGCTCGGTGAACAGCAGCGATCCGTTCCATCCTTTTGCCCCCGGCAGCTTGGCCAGTTCCTTGCGGAGAAGCGATTTCTGAAACAGCTTCTCCTTGGCCCAGACCGGCATCGCTGTGCGGAAGGACTGAAAGCCGTGCGGGACGGTCGCCAGATAGGTTTCCGCCAGACGCTCGAACTTCAGGAACGGCTTGTCGTAGAAGACGACGTGATCGATGGCCTCGAGGTCGCATTCAGCTTCCTCGAGGCAATAGGCGATGGCCCGATGCGGAAAGTCCGAATCGTGCTTGATGCGCGTGAACCGCTCTTCTTGCGCGGCCGCGATGATCTGGCCGTCCCTGACCAGCGCCGCGGCGCTGTCGTGATACAGGGCGGAGATACCCAGGATGTTCATCCAAATGATCCCACGGCTTCTAGAAGAGGGTGTAGACGAACGGAGCCACCGCGGTTCCCTGCGTAAGGAACAGCAGGCCGCCGAACAGCGCCAGGAACACCAGTATGGGCGCAAGCCAGTACTTCTTGCGCGTCTTGAAATAGTCGAATACCTCGTGAACCAATTCCATCTCAGTGCTCCCTAGAATTGCTTTGTCATGCGTTCGACCATCGTGTCGGACGTTCGATTGATCCAATAGCTTGCGCCTGCGGGGGCTGGCTTCAGTCGCAACAGATCGTAGCCGCGCAGCCGCAGGAACAGGCCGATCGGCACAAACGCCACCGCGTAGACGACGAACAGCACCAGCGGATTCACGATCCGGGCGAGCAGGGCGCCGAGCTGCATCCACCGACGGTTCGCGCCGGCCAGCGCGGTCGGGCGGACTAGCGCCAGCACAATCAGAACGGAGGCGATGGCGAGCATCACCGCCGAGGCCACGCCGACCTCCCAGTGGAACGCGCTCCTGACGACGCCGATCGCCGCCAGTATGCCGCCCACCGTCAGTCCGAAGCTCCGGTCGGAGGGCCCTACGGTCGGCTCGTGCCGAACAAGGGGTTCATGAAAGCCTCCACTCATCCGCCTCTCCTCAGGGGTTCTCTGCTGTTGCGATATGGGGCGCGCTTTCCACGAGACCTGCGCCTGCCACCCATCCGGCGCCACCGTCGAGGTTCGCCGGCGCACAGAGCAAATCTGCCCAGGCGCGCGGCCTGGCGACCGAATCGAGGCTCTGCCTGGAAGGCGAGACGGGCAATTCCGCCGCATCGGTGAACTGGGGACTGGCTGAGAGCCAAAGCGAGGACGGGATCAACCGCCCCGGGCATCGGTCAGCCCTGCGGTAAAACCACTTCGTCTTCCCGATCACCAGATCCGACTTTGCAAGGACCCAGGCGAGCAGGGCGTCGTTGCGCGCATCGATATAGACGACGCCTGGTATGGTCAGGGGAAAGTAGGGAACGATCCGGTCCATCACCCGGTCCACGGCGGTTGTGGCGACGCCGTTGAGGGCGAGCGCGACGACGCCGGTCCAACTCGTGTGGTAGGCGTGCCAGAGCAGCTGTTCGGACGGCTCGTCCGTGGCGTCGGGGACGACCTCCACAACCGAACGGATGTTCGCAAGGCGGATGTAGTCGGGCACCCGGAAGGTCTCGGAGACGTCGCTTCGATCGCTTGGCGCATACCCGCGCAAGGGGCGCTTCCTCGAATTGAGAAGCCCGCCGGGACTGATTGCCGGTGTGCCGTGGCGCGAGGTGTTGCTCTCGATCGGGCGCACGCGATCGGCTCCGTGTCCTCCGCGCGGGCTATCCGCGCGCAAAAGCGTGAATTCCCCGCGCCCTCCACACGAACTGCAGCCTACGCGGTCAGTAGCTCAGTGTGCAGAATCGACGGACTGGTTCCATTTGTCAGGTCAGGAAAACGACCGCGCGTTGTAGGGGATCGGGCGATTCCCGCACGATCGGCAGCCTTGGGGCGGCATGACTAACGTCGATGCAGAACGCCTGCGCGGCCATGGGTTTCCGGCGCTGGGACGGCAAGGGTTGCGAGCGGGGCATTCTTGTCCGGGAAAGGCAGCCCGGTGATGTGATTTGACCTTGCGGGCTCCCACGAGGAAAAACCTGACTCGCGGCGGACTGCACGGCGGCATTCATTCATTGTCACACCATCCCTGGGGCGGGATCACCCGATGGCAGGTGGAACGTCGAGGGCGTAGGATCTTGTTCGCCCGAGCGGAAAAGCTTGCCTTGAGGCGTCATTCGGGGGAACTGGCGAACCCGGTTCGAAAATCAATTGGAATTTGCTCTTTAATCAAGAGAGATCATCGATGCGCACGGTATTCGTCACAGGGTCGGCAGGCTTCATAGGCTTTCACCTCTCGCAGCTCCTCTTGCGCGAAGGTTTCCGCGTCGTCGGCTACGACGCCATGACGGACTACTATGACCCGGCGCTGAAGCGGCGGCGCCACGCGATGCTCCACCAGCATCCCCACTTTTCGGCTCATGAGGATCTACTGGAGGACATGGACCGGCTCCGCGCCGCCTGTGCACAGGCAAAGCCGGATGTCATCGTGCATCTCGCCGCCCAGGCGGGGGTCCGCTACAGCCTGGAAAACCCGCGCGCCTATGTCGACGCGAATCTCGTCGGCGCTTTCAACGTACTCGAATGCGCGCGCGAGATCGGCGTCGGCCATCTCCTGATGGCCTCGACGTCCTCGGTCTATGGCGCCAACGACGTGATGCCGTTCAGCGAACGGCAGAAGGCCGACACCCAGCTGACGCTCTACGCAGCCACCAAGAAGGCCAATGAGAGCATGGCCCATTCCTACGCCCATCTGTGGAACATCCCGACGACCATGTTCCGGTTCTTCACGGTTTACGGACCCTGGGGACGGCCCGACATGGCGCTGTTCAAGTTCGTCGCCGCGGGGTTCGAGGGGCGGCCGATCGACGTATACAATCACGGCATGATGGCGCGGGACTTCACCTATGTGACCGATCTCGTGCGCGGCATCCGGCTGCTGATCGACGTGCCGCCGCCGGCGGTCCAGGGGCGGGGCGAGCCGGTCGAGGGTGACAGCCTGAGCGCCGCGGCGCCATACCGGGTCGTCAATATCGGCAACTCCGAGAGCGTTCCCCTGATGGAGTTCGTAGAAGCGATCGAGGAGGAGATCGGTCGTCCCATCGAGCGGAACTACATGGAGATGCAGAAAGGCGATGTGCCGGCGACGTGGGCCGATGCCGGGCTGCTGCAGCGACTGACCGGCTACCGCCCGGACACGCCGGTCAGCGAGGGAATACGCGAATTCGTGCGCTGGTATCGCGACTATTATGATGTGAGGCCGGCTGCCGCCGAATAGCTGCGGTCACAAGCTCCACCGCACGAGGTCGTCTGACCTGCGACCATCCGCCAGCGTGCCCTTCAGGTCGATCAGCACGCCTCCGGAGCGGACCATGTCGCCGACGCCTGCATCGGCGGCGAGATAGGACGCGTGGGGCACGGCGAGGATCAGCGCGTCGAGATTGCGGAAGCGAGGCAGTTCGTCGAGAGACAGGCCGTATTCGTGCTTCGCGGTCAGGGCGCAGCAATGCGGATCGTGGACCAGCGGATCGATGCCGAAGCTCTTCAGCTCGTCGATGATGTCCGGGACTCTGGAGTTGCGCAGGTCGGGCACGTTCTCCTTGAAGGTGATGCCCAGCACCCCGACCCTGGCGCTGCTCGGCGCGATGCCGGCCGAAACCATCAGCTTGATCGCCTTCTGGGCGACGAACCTGCCCATGCCGTCGTTGATGCGGCGTCCGGCGAGGATCACCTGCGGCTGATATCCAACTTCCTCGGCCTTGGCGGTCAGGTAGTAAGGGTCGACGCCGATGCAATGGCCGCCGACCAGGCCGGGCGAGAAGCGCAGAAAGTTCCACTTCGTACCGGCCGCCGCGAGCACTTCCTTGGTCGGTATGTCGAGCCGCTCGAAGATCATCGAGAGTTCGTTCATCAGGGCGATGTTGATGTCACGCTGCGTGTTCTCAATGACCTTGGCCGCCTCGGCGACGCGGATCGAGCTCGCGCGGTGAATGCCGGCCTTGACGATGGCGCCGTAGGCGTCCGCCACCCGCTCCAGCGTCGCCGCGTCCTGGCCGGAGACCACCTTGACGATGGTCTCTAGCCGATGCTCGCGATCGCCCGGATTGATGCGTTCGGGAGAGTAGCCGAGGAAGAAGTCGTGCCCTGATTTGAGCCCCGACGCCCGCTCGAGCGCCGGCCCGCAGACTTCCTCCGTGGCGCCCGGGAAGACGGTGCTTTCGACGACCACGATCGCGCCCTGGCGCAGGTGTGGACCGACAGCGGCGCAGGCCGACAGGAGCGGACGGAAGTCCGGTCGTCGGGCGCCGTCGACGGGCGTCGGAACCGTCAGGATGTACATGGTTGCCCCGGCGAGGCTTTCGGCCTGGCTCGACAGGCGGAGGCGCGTCGAGCCCAGCTCCGACGCCGAGAGTTCTCCGGTCTCGTCGCGGCCCTCGTTGAGGGCGCGAACACGAGCCTCCGCGATGTCGTAGCCGACCGTGTGTTCTGCCACTCTTGCGAAGGCGACGGCCACCGGAAGGCCGACATAGCCGAGACCCACGACGGCGATGCGCTCGCGTACCGGAAAGTCACTCATGCTGTGCGCGCCCGGCCGCTTGCGGAGAGGGCCTCCAGTTCCGCCATGGTCTGATCGAGGCGCATGCCCGCGAAGAGGACGCGGTTGATGACGCGCACGTCGTAGTTCTCCTCCACCCGACGCCGTCCAGCGGCGCCCATGTCGCTTATCAGGGAGGGATCGATCACGAACGTCTCCATTGCAGCAGCCAGCGCCTCGCTGTTCCTGACGGGCGCAACGAAACCGGTCAAGCCGTGGGCGACGGGCTCGGCGCAGCCCGGGCCATCGCTGGTCACGACCGCACGGCCTGTCGCCATCGCTTCGAGAATGGTGCGCGACATGCCCTCGCGGTAGGAAGGGAGCACGAAGACCGAGCAAGCCGCAAGATAGGGACGCACATCCTTCGTCTGGCCGAGATATTCGATGGCCCCGTCTCGGACCCAGGCGTCCACCTCCGCGCGCGAGATGGCGGCAGGGTTGGGATCGAAGGGACCCAGCAGCTGGAAGCGCGCCTGTGGATGCCGGGCGCGCAGCAACTTTGCCGCCGCCACGTATTCCGCCACGCCCTTGTCCCTCAGCAGCCGAGCGACCATCAGGAAGACGGGTGGTCCGGCCGGTGGCGGGCTGGCCGCGAAATGAGTGGTGTCCACGCCTGATCCGGGCACGCGGGAGACCAGCTCGTCGGCCACGATGCCGTGTGCGTGGAGCTCGGCAGCATCGGCCTCGTTGTAGACGAAAACGCGTTCCACGCCGCGTAGCGCCGTCCGATAGAGGCGCACGCTCAGCCAGCGCAGCGCTGCCGCCCGCAGACTGCGCGTGCGATCGATGAACACGTAGCCAAGGCCCGTCACCAGGGCGAAACGGTGGGGCGTGCCGGTGAGCCTCGCGGCGATGCCGCCGTAGATGATCGGCTTCATGGTGTAGGGCAGGACGATGTCTGGTCGGAAGGCGCGGAAGCCGCGCACGAGCGCCAGCAGCGTGGCGAGGTCCTCCGTCGGGCGAGCCGACGTGCGCGACATCGGAATGCGGGTAAAGCCGACGCCGAGGGCCCGCAGCCTTTCGATGGTTTCGCGGTCGTCCTCGGGGGCGAAGGCGTGGACCTCGCAGCCACGCTGCACCAGCCCGCGCAGGAGCTCGAGCCGGAAATTTACCAGAGAAGAGGTGAGGCTTGCGATGACGGCGATCCTGGGACGCCGTTCGGAAGAGGAGGCGGGGAATTGCGCCGGAGCGGTGACCGCGTCGATCTGTGCAGGGCTCATCTGGCGCTCGCGCTCTCCAGACGCTGTGCGGAGGCGCCCGTCGCGGAGATGGCCACGGCCGCCGCCTCGGCCATGTTGAGGGACGGCCAGCCATGAAGCTCGCGGAGGCGGGCTGCTTCCTTGGCGATCGTGGCCATCATGCCGAGGTTGCGCTCCTGGTCGACACCGAAATTCTCGGGATGGAACCACAGGTGGAAAAGCCCTCCACGCTGCGCTGCCCGCCTCATGGCGGCCAGGATCCTCTGGATCTTGAAGCGTTCACCAGCAGCCATCCGCCGGGAGAATGGCCGAAGGAAAAGACTTGCCGGCACGTCCACCATGCCGGCGTGCGTCTCGACGGATGGCTCGGCGCGAGGACCCATTTCGACATAGCTGTCGGCCAACCGGATGACGCGCCGGAGCCGACTGTCGCGACTGCGCGGCACCCCCAGCCCGCCGGCGGGGCGGCCCGCGCCACGGTAGATGGTCACCCCGGCGTCCCTGCAGACGCCGAGCGCTTCGTTGCTGACCTGGTTGCGCGGGAACACGATCGAGCGAATCCTGTGGCCTGCAGCCGACCCGAGCTTCAGCGCTGCGTCTAGGTCGGCCCTGAAAGCCTCCGCCGTCTGCCCGTCCTCGAGGCAATAGTAGTGGCTGAGCGTGTGCGTCCCGATCTCCTGACGCGGCCGTTCGGCGATGCGGCTGATGAGACTGGGAGCAAAATGGTAGGGATCGCGGCGCTCGTCGGCGCCCACCTGGTCCAGATAGGCGTAGTTCGACAGCTTTCGGTCGACATAGGCCGGCCTGATCTGCGGCAGCGACGACAGAAGCTCGTCGCGATCGTGACAGAACAGGAAGCCGACGGTTGCCCAGGTGCATCCAATGCCATGCTGTTCGAACAGGTCCAGCAGGCGCGGGATCACCTGGCGTGCGCCAAGCACGTGTTCACCATGCTGATCGATCGTGCGCGTGCCGTTGACGCCCCACATCAGCTCGAAGTCGAGCGAGAGGACGAAACCACCGCTATTGCGCGCATCCCCCTCGCGCATGACAACACCCCACGCGAAATTCAAAGTGGACGAGATTCCCTTTAGGCCTCCGCGGCTTGGAGGTCAGGCCGCGATGTATCGGTGAAGAAGAATTCTCTTGCTAAGGCACGCTACGTGCAGGGCGGCAACCGCAAAAGAAGGGGATTTCCTGACGGCCTCGGCAGACGGCCGCCTGTATCATCAGCTTTGAAGGGTTCCACACGCCAACTGACGAACAGCCGCCAATGCCCCAGAACACAGCCCCCGCAGATCGTGAAGACGTCATCGTGATCGGGGCGGGGCCGTCGGGGTTGGCCGCGTCGCTCGCCTTGTGCCGCGGCGGCGTCCGGCCCCTCATCCTCGAACGGGACGACGGCGTCGGGGGGCTGATGCGATCGCTGAGATGGCGAGACTTCATCGTCGATCTGGGCCGCAAGGAACTTTACACACGCTTTCCGGAAGTCGACACCCTGTGGAGCCAGGCGCTCGGGGAGGAGTATGGGCCCTATCCCCACCGCGTCGGCAGCCTGTATCAGGGCCGTATCGTGGAGTTGTCCAGCCGATATCGCGGGATGCTGCGCGGCATCCCGCCCTCGTGGCTGCTTGCCGGCGGCTGGGCGATGCTGCGCGGCTGGCTCGGTGCGAGGGCGGGATCGCCGTCATCCTACGAGGCCTACTGGCATGGCCGCGTCGGCAGCGTCTTCGCCCGCGTGCTGGCTCAGGGATACTGGGAAAAGTTCCGGGGGCGGCGCTGGTCGGAGATGGCTGCGCCGGAGCCGGAGGCCGCGTCCGGGCCATCCGCCTCGGGCGGCATGGTCCGCCAGGCCCTCAGTCTTGCCCGCCGCGGCGGTGTCCAGACCCAGTCGGCGTGGCGGCATCCGATGCGGGGCACCGGCCAACTGTTCGAGACCTTTCACCGCCAGATCGAGACCGAAGGCGGGAGGGTGAGGTTTCATGCGGAAGTCGTGGCCATTCGCCCGCGTCCCGGGGAAGGATTCGAGATCGAGTTTGCGGAAGGTGGAAAATCGCACCTGCGCACGGCCCGCAAGGTGATTTCCAGTCTGCCGATCGAGCGACTCGTCGAATTGCTCGGATGGCCGGTCGACGGCCGGTCCGACTCGCGCGAGTTCCAGCGCAGCGTTATCCTCGTCTACCTCTTCCTCGACGAGCCCCCGCGGTTTCCCCACGCCTGGCTGGAGGTCAATGATCCCGACATGCCGGTCGGGCGCGTGACCAACTATGCGGCGTTCGGCGGCGGCATGGTGCCCGCGGGCCATACTGCGCTCTGCGTCGAGTTCTTCTGCCAGTCCGACGACGCAATCATGGCGCGCGGCGAGGACGAGGTAGCCGAGCTTGCGATCGAGCAGCTGGCGTCGTGCAGCCTGATTGATCGAGCGCGGCTGATCGGAACCGAGGTCCGGCGCCTGCCGCGCACCAATGCCGCCGCAAGCTGGCGCGAGCAGCAGACCGAGCGCCGCCAGTCGCTGCTGCACGGCCTCACCCGCTATCCCGATCTATACCATGTCAACCGGCCTGGTTCGGATTGGGCGAGCCTTGCCGGGCTGCTCGCCGCGCAGGCCATACTGACGGGGGATCGTAAGGTCTTCGACGTGCGCGGGGACCCGACGATCCGGCACACCGATGCGCCGATCAGGCCGGACGTCGCCGCGGCCGCCCGGCCCGTTGGCGCCATCGCCCCGTCTGCCGGTTAAGCGGGGAGGGCATCCGTCCGGCCATGCGTGTCCTGCATCTCATCACCAACATGCTTGCAAGCGGCGGGGCCGAGGTCATGCTGCTGCGGCTGGCGCGCGCCTCGGCGGAGGACCGCCCCATCATCGTTTCGCTGATGGACGTGTCCGACCGCCACCAGGCGCTGGTCGCCGAGTACGGGCTGGACGTCCGCTCGCTCAACGCACGTTCGACGGCAGGTCTTCTGGGCGCTGGAATGAAGCTTGGGCGCATCATCCGGGATGAGAGTCCGGACGCCGTCATGTGCTGGCTGTACCATGCCATGATCGTCGGCCAGCTGGGAGCGTGGCACTCCCGCCTCGATGTGCCTGTCTATTGGAACGTGAGGCAGTCGCTCGACGATATCGGTTCGCTGAGCGCCAGCACGAGGATGGCGCTGCGGCTGACCCGGCTGCTGTCGTCCCGACCGGCCGGCATCGTGTTCAATTCCCGCCGTGCGCTCGACCTGCACCGCAGCTACGGCTACCGCAATCAGAACTGCATCGTCATCCCCAACGGGTTCGACCCGGTTCCGCACGCCCCGGTCGGCCACGTCACCCCGACCGTCTTCGGCATTGCGGGGCGGCTGCATCGGCAGAAGGACTACGGCACGTTCTTTGCGGCGGCGGCGCAGGTGCATCGGGCACATCCCGATGCCCGCTTCATCGCGGCAGGCGCGGGGCTCACACCCGACAGCGACGCCGTCCGCCACATGCTCGACGCGGCAGGCCTTCCGGCCGATGCGGTGGAGCTTCGCGGCAACGTGTCCGACATGGTGGGCTTTTATCGCGACATCGACTGTCTGGTCTTGTCGTCGCGTACCGAGGGGTTTCCGAACGTGGTCGCCGAGGCGATGAGCCTGGGCAAGCCGGTCATATCGACGGATGTCGGCGATGCGGCCGCAATCGTGGAGGACACGGGCTTCATTGTGCCCGCGAGCGATCCTCCAGCCCTGGCTGAAGCCATGAAGCGGATGGTCAGCATAGATCCCAGCCGGTACGCGGCAATGTCGCGGGCGGCAAGGCAGCGCATCGAGAGCACCTATTCGCTGCAGCATGTGGCGGCGCGCTACAGGGCATTTCTTTGCGAAACGGCGCGGGACCGCTGCGGCATGGCGGCAGGTGCGGCACAAAACCCGGCGGCATAGACCGGTTCTGGTCTCTAGGGATTGAGCCGCGCGGCGCGGAGACGACAAGGAGGCGACCGCCGTTCGCGGTTTTGCCTGACCTGACAGGCTTGCCGGGTCTGCATGATTGTGCCTGCGCTTCGCCGATCAGCGCAGTGTTGCCTGGTCGGTCGGGCCGGCATCGGTGGGGCGTCCGGCGTGGAGAGCGAAATGACAGCTTTTGCCAGCAAGAGTGAGAACGGTCTGAAGGACGTCTCCACGCATTTCGCGTTCGGAGAGAACTGGAAAAGATACTCGGCCCTCATTGACGAGAACCGGATACGAGATGCAGCGAACGAATTGAAGCGGCTGCTGGGTGTCGATGCGCTGCAGGGCCGGTCCTTCCTCGACATCGGATGCGGAAGCGGCTTGCACAGCCTTGCTGCCTTGCGCCTCGGCGCCGGGAGGGTCGTGGGCATCGACATCGACCCGGAGTCTGTGGCGACCACGCGGAGTGTGATCGAACGCTTTGCACCGGGCGCCGACTTCCGGGCGCTTGAAGCATCGGTGTTCGGGCTGCACGACGCGGCGCTTGGACGCTTCGACTACGTGTATTCGTGGGGCGTGCTCCACCACACGGGCGCAATGTGGGATGCGATCGAATGCGCGGCCGACGCCGTGAATGAAAACGGCCGCCTGGCCCTGGCCCTTTATCGAAAGACGCCGCTGTGTGGCGTCTGGCGTGTCGAGAAACGGCTCTACAAATCTTCACCGGCGGTGGTTCAGGCCACTCTGCGCGGCGCCTATTCCGCGGCCGTCTCTGCCGTGCGCTACGTTCTCAACGGCGGCGCCGGCAAGCAGCGTCGCGGGATGGAGCATGCGACCGACCTGCATGACTGGATGGGCGGATACCCTTATGAATCCGTAGCTTCCAAAGAACTGGTCGAGTTTTTGCGCAAGCGCGGCTTCACGCTGCAAAAGGCTTTCCTGCGTCCACGAAAGACATTCGTCGATCGGCTGGTCATCGGTTGCGACGAATGGGTGTTCGCGAGGCGCTGACCACATGTCGTGTTGCGGCGGCTGATCGTCGATGTGTCCGTTGGAATTGCCTGACGTGACAGCGCCCCGCGACGTGCTTCTATCGGACACGTGCTCTCATCCGGAAGAAAAGTGCGGTGACCTGCGGATCCAGAAATGTACTTTTTCCATTCAGAGGCGAGGAGTTCGGGGGCAGTCACATCTCGTCGATCGGGCTGATCAAGGCTCTCGATCGCAAGCTGTGGCGCCCGATTGTCGTCCTGCTCGATGGCGGGGGAGAACTGGCGGCGCTGCTCACCGCGCACGGGATAGATTTTGTGGCCGGTCCAAGCACGAACCTTCCAGGCCGGCTGCGCATCGGTTCCAGAACAGGGTTCGGTCAATTGGCAATGCCCTTCCTGGGCTGCATCGGGCCGTTCACCAGATTTCTCCGCGAGAACCAGATAGCAATCGTGCACACCAATGACGGCGAGATGCACGCAGCCTGGTCACTGCCGGCGCGCCTGGCGGGGGTGCGCCATGTGTGGCATCATCGAGCGGATCCTGAAACGCGCGGCGTGAACCTGCTGGCGCCCATTCTGGCCAGCCACATCGTCAGCGTTTCGGGCTTTGCCAGCCCCGCCTCGCCGATCCTGCCGATTTCGCACAAGCTGTCGGTCATCCACAGTCCGTTCGACCATCCGATGCAGACGCCCGACCGAAGCGAAGCGCGCAGGGCGGTGCTGAGCCACCTTGGGCTTCGTGAGGACACGCGAATCCTCAGCTATTTCGGCACGCTGATCGCGCGCAAGCGCCCACGTGTGTTCATCGACGTCGTTCGCAGGTTCACCGAGCGCTATCCCGACGTTCCAGTCGCCGGCCTCGTGTTCGGCGTTCCCGTGGAGGACGTCGGAGCG
Organism: Mesorhizobium shangrilense; assembly: GCF_028826155.1. Lineage (NCBI taxonomy): Bacteria > Pseudomonadati > Pseudomonadota > Alphaproteobacteria > Hyphomicrobiales > Phyllobacteriaceae > Arvimicrobium > Arvimicrobium flavum. Next base: position 3,457,387 of record NZ_JAQGPN010000001.1, on the reverse strand, counting down.
GACAGAACGGCGGAAGCCTATGCGCGCGACCTGGGCATTGGCGACAAGATCCATTTCATGGGCTTCCGGTCGCCGGTCGAAACCTGGATGTGCGGGACCGACGTCCTGCTGGTGCCGGCCGTGCGCGAACCCTTTGGCCGCACGCTGATAGAGGCGATGCTGCTCGGAACCCCGGTCGTCGCGACCAATTCTGGCGGCAATCCGGAGGCGATCGAGAACGAGGTAACCGGCTTCCTCGTGCCTCCGGACGATCCGGATGCCTTCCTGGAGCCCGTGCATCGAATACTGACGGACCGCAGCCTCAGGAACCGGATCGCCGAAGCCGCCGGCGCCGCCGCCCGCTCGGCATACAGCACCTCGACGCACGTACAGAAGATATCCGATCTGTATGCCTCGCTCCTTCGCCACAAGACGGCGTTCAAGGGGAGCTTCGAAATTCCCCGGGAGAGGCGATCCTCCCCATGATGTTGCATGATCCGAGTAACGCGTTTCGACGCCAACGGCGGCGTGGCTGGAGGCTGTCATGTGCGGCATTTGCGGCTTTGTGAGTTATCGACCGAGCTACAACGGCCGGGCGGAAGCGACCCTGCGCGACATGACCGCAGCCCTGGCGCATCGCGGGCCTGACGCCGGCGGAACATGGCTCGACCCGGAATGCCAGGTCGGTCTCGGTCATCGACGGCTTTCGATCGTCGATCTTTCGGAGCTGGGCGCGCAGCCCATGCACTCGGCAAGCGGCCGCTATACCATCGTGTTCAACGGCGAGATCTACGGCTTCCTGCAACTTCGCGACGAACTGGCGTCGCAGGGGGTGGCGTTCCGCGGACGCTCCGATACCGAGGTCCTGCTGGCGGCCGTCGAGATGTACGGTCTTGAGGAAACCCTCAGGCGCTGCAACGGGATGTTCGCCTTCGCCCTCTTCGACAGGCTGCAGCGGACAGTTACCTTTGCGCGTGACCGACTTGGCAAGAAGCCTCTCTACGTGGCGCTTTCCGGGGCCTCGCTTTGCTTCTCCTCGGAGCTCAAGGGAATCCGCAAACACCCCGATTTCGCCAATCCATCGCTCGATATGGGCGCGGTGACGCTCTATGCGAGATACAAATATGTCCCGGCGCCCTACGCGATATATGACGGGGTGTTGAAGATGCCGCCGGGCTCGTTCCTCAGCGTCTCGACCGTTCAACGTCCGGTGTCGATCGATGATCTGCGGGCGTTGATCGTCCGCTACTGGGACGTGCAGGAGATCGCAGAACGATCCATCGCGGATCGGGGGCAGCATGAGATCGAGGCGATGCGCTCCCTGGAGAGCACCCTGCGCACAAGCGTTAGCGAGCGGATGGTGTCCGATGTCAGTGTCGGCGCGTTTCTGTCGGGCGGTGTGGACTCGTCACTCGTCACCGCGGTGATGCAGGAAATGTCGCCGACGCCGATCCGGACATTCACCGTTCGGTTCCACGAAAAGGCGTACAACGAAGCGGATGTCGCGGCTGAGGTCGCACGCTGTCTGCGCACCGACCATACCGAGATCACTGCTTCGCCGCGGATGGCGCTCGATGTCATAGGCGATCTTGCCGAAGTGTATGACGAGCCGTTCGCCGATCCGTCCCAGATTCCGACGCTTGTGGTATCGCGGCTCGCGCGCGAGCATGTCACCGTGGCGCTCTCGGGCGACGGGGGCGACGAGTTGTTCGGAGGGTATGCCCGTTATCAGCAGATGCTGCAGATACAGCGGCTTGCGAACCGGATTCCCCGTTTCGCGTTTCGCGCCATCGCCGTGTCACCCATCGGCCTGACCGAGAAGCTCGCGCAGGTCGGGCGTTACTTCCGGCCGGAACTGGGTGATGAACTCACCGGCGACAGGTTGAAGAAACTTGCGGATCTGGCCCTGATCCGCGATTTTGATCTCCGGTATCTGAACTTCCTCTCCGAATGGAATGACCCCTCGAGGCTGGTGATCCGAGGGTACGAGCCGGCCACCGCAATGTCGTCCAGGCAATATCCCGAGGGCGCGGACGGCGCAGACAGGATGATGTTCAAGGATACCGTCGCCTACCTGCCGGACGACATACTGGTGAAGGTGGACCGCGCATCCATGTCCGTCGGGCTCGAATTGCGGGCGCCGCTGCTGGACTACCGGCTCGTCGAAGCGGCATGGCGCTCGCCGAGGAGCCTTTGCATCTCGAACGGACAGGGCAAGGTGGCGCTGCGCAAGCTGCTTTTGCGACACCTGCCGAAGAGCATCGTGGATCGTCCGAAGCGTGGCTTCGGCGTTCCGATCAACGACTGGCTTAGGGGACCCGTGAGGTCGTTCGCGGAGGAACTGCTGTCGAACTCCCTCCTGCAGCGGACGGGTGTGTTCGACGCGGCGGCGGTACGGCAAAGGTGGAGCGAGCACTTGTCCGGCCGTCGCAACTGGGGTCCGCAGCTCTGGACGATCCTCGTGTTCAACGCCTGGCATTCGCGTTGGATGCAGCGAGTGCCGGCCTGACGGCCTGGCCTCGTCACTCCGCGGGCAACTTCTCCGCCGCAGGCCCCAGAGCGTCTGCCGGCTCCGCGAGAACCGCGCGATAGGCCTGCAGCAGCGCAACCGACCACGCGATCGCCATTACGACATGGGCGACGTTGGCGCCCATGGCGCCGATGAAGGGGATCGTCGCGATCGCGGTTGCGTGGAACAAGAGCGTAACCACCAGAACGATCTTCAAAACGGTCGGTTGTTTGCCCATGGCAAGGAGCGCGGTTCGATGCGCGCTTCCTGTCAACGTGATGGCGACGGCGATCATCTGCACGATGGCAAGCGGCGCAGCGGCGGCGAATTCAGCTCCGATCGTCAGGTTCAGGAACGGCCCAACCGCCACGATCGTGCCCACCACCATCACCGCGCCGAACAAGGCGAGCATGACGGCGGTCTGGAACACCGTGCGGCGAAACTCGTCGACGGCTCCCTGCGCCCACAGGCGGGCCGCATCGGGATAGACGACCGCCTGAACCTGCACGCCGATCTGCAGCATCAGGCGGCCAAGCCGCTTGGCGATATGATAAAAACCCGCGCCGGCTGCGTCGGTGAGCAGGCCCACCAGCAGCGTATCGAATTCGTTGGCGCTCGAACGGATGGTAAGCTCCAGGTTGCTGCCGATGGTGAAACGCAGAAGACCGTCGAAGCGCTTTCTTATGCCCGCCAGGGGAGCGCTGAGCAGGCGGCGCACGCCCTGACGCCTGGCTTCGATCAGCGCCAGGACCAGCAGCGCGATCGAGCCGACGATCTGCGAGAAGGCCCAGGCGATGACGAAGAACATGAGACCCCAGCCGGCCAGCAGGCCCGCGGCGCAGAGGACAAGCCTGACAACACCACCGATGACGGAACTGTAGGCGACGAGCCGGAAGCGGCCTGCAAGCCTGAGGATGGCCGTCGGGAGTCCGTTGATCTGAAAGAGCAGCGCCGTCGAGTAGATCAGCACCTGGTTGAGCGTGTCGCCGCGAATGCCCGCAAGATCACCAAAGAGGAGCGCCGCGCCGACCGCAGCGACATAGGAGAGGGCGGCGGCCAGGACGTCGACGACGAGGCCGAACTTCAACAGAGAGCGGTAGTCGTCGTGATGCTCCTGGCCGGTGAGTTCGGCCCCATATTTGATGAGAGGCTGCCAGGACTGGGACCCGAACAACCAGCCGACCGCCCGCGTGTAGCTGTAGGTAAGGGCGAGAATGCCGTAGTCCGTTGCGCCCAGCGCCCGCGCGGTGATGACGAAGCTCAGCATTCCGACGATCGAGCTGGCCAGGTTCCCTGTGAGGAGGTGGCCGACATTGACCAGCCGGGAGCGCAGCGCTTCTTCTGCCTGCCACGATTGCCGCAGTCGTCTGCCGAAGGATCGGACCGGAGCTACGAGAAGCACTCGATCACCTATCTTCTGTTGCGTCCGGGTACCATTGTGCGACCACCACGTCGCGCAGGATACCAGCCTTCGAGCAGCCGGTAACCTCTGGGAATTCAGGCGAAAGCATCGGAACGGGCGGCGTCGCGCCGCGCCTCGGCCGGTTGTTGCTGCGATTGCAGCCGTTGCAGGCACGGCTCGAGTTCATCCAGCGAGGAAATCGTCGCTTGCGCTTCGTAGGCCGCGTTCGGCGCTCTCGCGAGGTGCACTCGCTCGGGCCGCGCCACCTGCACGCTGAGCCATCCGCGCTGGCGGGGCGTGAGGAAGTCCTTCGTCGGATTGTCAGCGACGTAGGCCAGGGGCAGGCCGGTCGGGGCAGCCCACGCTTCCGTCACCTCGAAGGCGCGCGGGTGCGGCTTTCCGCAGCCGGGCGCGAGGGCGTCGGTATAGACGAGAAGATCGAGCTGCTCCGCGATGCCGAGTGCGTGTACCTTCCTCTGTTGGGTGCCGCATGGACCATCGGTGATCAGGCCAGAGGGGAGGGACGTCCGGCGTCGCGTCTCGAGATAGCGCGCCGCGTCCGGCGCCAAATTGATGGCCGGCGAATGCGAGCGATAGACCCCTATCAGCAGTTCCACCAGCGTCGGATCCGGATCGATGGAATGGAGGACCAGAGCTTTCTGGAAGATGCGGGACCGACGGCCCGCATCGAACAGTCGCTGGCAGCTTGCACTGAAACCGCCTACGCCTGTCTCCTGCTCGAGCCAGTCGCCGACGGCCGCGAAGCCGCTGCGCACATAGTCCCGCTCAAGATAGAGCGTGTCGTCGAGGTCGAAGATGATGGTGAGCGGACGCATCTTGGGGATCTCCGTTCAGCCTGCAAACACGGCGGCGTCGTAGCGCAGCATGAGTGCGCCGGCACGCCAGCTGTCATGCGCGGTGGAAGGCAGCCCCACCAGTTCCTCGAGGAGCCAACGCGCATATTCGGCGCCCGCGAAATGCGCCAGGGGATAGCCGCCACCGAATCGGGCGTTGATCTCGAAGACGCGCGGGCCGGCAGATTCATCGATGATGAGCTGGAAGCAGAGCACCCCGCGCGCCGCGGGCAGGGCGCGCGCCACGCCTTCCGCTAGTCTGCGAAACAGCGGGTCCCGCTCGGTGCGCCCCTTCTCGACCTCGCCGGCGCGCACCCGCAGCCGTCGATGGGTCACTGCGCTGCGGAGCGAGCCGGTGGCGTCGATGAACATGTTGACCGTGTACTCGGGCCCGACCAGAAGCTGCTGCAACATCATCGGCTCATCGGGCTCTGCCGGAAGTTCGTCGGCGCTGCGCACGATCCTGATGCCCCGGCTCGCACTACCGCTGAGCGGTTTGAGAAATGCCGGCCACGACACCTGATCGGAGGCGGCGCGAGCCGCCTCCATCGGAATGGCCCAGGGGACGGGAACGCCAGCCGCGTCCAGCGCTTCGGTGGTTCTAAGCTTGTCGCGCACGACATCGATCACCGGGACCGGACTTACATGGACCTGCGTGCCGATCGTCCTGAAGCGCTGGGCAGCGGCGGCTAGCGGACCCAGTTCGGTGTCGATCGTCGGGACGATCAGGTCCACGTCCGCATCCGCCGCGATGCGGAGCAGCGCATCGATGAAGCCGGGATCGTCGCATCGGGGGACGGCATATGCGCGATCCGCCGCCTGGCAGGCAGCGCTGAGCTCCGGCTCCAGGTCGCACGCCAGCACGCGGAGATCGATGCCAGCCGCCGACGCCGATCGGCGGAAGCAATCAATTAGCCCCACCCGCCTGCCTGCCGACGAGACCAACACGGTTGCGTGCATTGCCCTTGGTTCCAATCCACCGGATCGATCGGCTTTCGGGAGCCGGTTTCCTCTTCAGCGATGTCACGAGCTTTCGCGTCGCGCTCCGCATCACCGTTGTCGCCACCTCGGCCGCGCGCTGCATCCCGACGGAGGTCTGACAAGGATCGACGAGAAAGGCGAGGCTCGTCTCTCCGAGCGCAGCTGCATTGGGCAAGCGCGCTGGCGGTTGGAAGCCTGCCTCGACAAATGCCCTTTCCCGGTAGATTTCCGGGCAGGTTCCCGCAAAGCAGGCGACGCCGGCCGCATTGATGGCAGTCAGAATCCGTCGGCGGTCCCACCCCCGCTTGAGCCTTTCCGGCTCCACGAATGTGTAGAAGCGATACCATGCGTGACGGATGTTCGGCGGGGGCTCCGGCGTTCGTAATCCGGGAACCTGGCGGAACGCGTCGATGAGTATCTGCGCATTGGCGGCGCGTTGGTCCGACCAGCCTTGCAATCGCTGCAGCTGCCGCAAACCGATCGCGGCCTGCATCTCCGTCATGCGGTAGTTCGATCCGAACGACCCCACCAGCCAGCGGAAGCCGGTTACGGCCAGGTTCTGGGACAGCACGCCGTAATCCTTGCCGTGGTCCTTGAAGCTCCAGGCCCGGTTCCACAGGACATCGTCGTCCAGCAGGAGCAGTCCGCCTTCGCCGCCCGTGGTGATGATCTTGTCCTGGCAGAAGGAGAAAGCGGAAAGATGCCCGAAACTCCCCACAGGCCGTCCCGCATATTCCGCCCCGTGGGCCTGCGCGCAATCCTCGATCACCAGGAAGCCATGGCGATCGGCGAGCGACATGATGGCGTCCATGTCGGCCGGCCAGCCGGCATGATGAACGACGATGACGGCCCGCGTCCGCGGCGTCAGCACCGCGGCGATCGACTCGGCCGTGATCGCCTGGCTGTCCGGATCGACATCCGCAAAGACCGGGACCCCGCCTGCCATCGGAACGCAGGACGCCGATGCGACGAAGCTCCGCGGCGTTACGATGACCTCGTCTCCGGTCTTCAGCCCGATCGCGTGAAGCGCCACATCGAGGGCAACCGTGCCGTTGGAGAGGGCGATCGCATGCTTGCGCCCCAAAAGCGCGGCGTAGGCTTGTTCGAACTGGTGCACCAGGGTGCCGGTCCACGCATTGACCTTGCCCGACCGAAGCACTGCGACCACGTCGCGGATCTGTTCCTCATCGTACTGTGGCCAGTTGTATGCGAGCGGCTGCTCGAACTCTTTGGCGCCCTGGCGCAGGTTCATGATCGAGCTCCCGGGGGTTATGGGTTGACTACGCTACGCACGAGCACAAAGCCTTCCGCCGCTGCGCGATGCACAGTGGCTCCCCTCAGGGTCGCGAGCGCCCTGAGCGCCTCGACCGATCTTTCATGCGGACTTGCGCGAAGCTGCGAGGCGTACGCCTTCATCGCCTCGATCTTGCGGTCCAGCGTCTCCCTGATGTCGACATACACGTTCGGTTGGAAGGACGGCGTCAGGTAGGGCGCGTTCCAGTTGGTCTCCGAAAGTGTCTCGTAGGCGAGCACGGTCGACGGATACTCCGCCTGGTGCGGCCGCACAGCCACCAGCGCCGCCTCGAAAACCAGTTGATGGTCGATATGCACGTCTCCGGCATAGGGCAGGAGAACGGTGTCGGGTCGCACGTTGAGGATGGTTTCCCGCACGGCTGCGTTGAGCTTCTGGCGCGGCGTATCCACCAGTTGCGCGGCCGGCAGATCAAGCCAGAGCGTTCGCCTGACCCCGAGGATCGCGTGAGCTGTTTCTGCCTCGCCATGAACCCTGGCGACGTCGGCGCGCGAGAATTCCGGCTCGCGGCCGGTCGTCACGATGGCCACGTACACATCGTGTCCGGCGTTGCTGAGCCTCGCGATGACGCCGCCAGCGCCAAGCGCTTCGTCATCCGGGTGGGGGGCGATGACAAGTGTGCGCCCGAACATCTCCAGCTTCTTTTCCATGAAATACTTCGATCCCAGACTGCGAAGTGGTTGCCTTTTTCAAGTCTCGTCGGAAAAAACAAATGAAGAACAATGAGATGCTTAGAGAGTAATAACAGTGCAAATAGATGTCTTCGAGGGGAGAAGGTCCCTCTCTGCTACGTCACGCGAACATGGAGATCCGCACCGCAGCAATGGTGGTCCAACGAGTGCCGTTTGCAAAGGAGAGCGAAGCCTACGACCTGTCAGTAAAACCCCGCAGGTCCTTCGGATTTTGCGAGATCGAAACGCGAACTGCCGCACGCGCGTGTTCGTTGCAGGACAGAATCGAGAACGGGCTTCAGGGCCGCGTTGATGTCGCCTCGATACGTTAGTCTAAGTCTATAAACGACTGAAAATAAGAGAAAAATGGATCCCGCCACCGTGACTGAGGATCAATCGGTTTCCGCGCGGTCCGGCGCGAGCTCGATCGCGGATTCCGATCGAAACGATGGCATTGGGTTATCGCCAGATGCGAGTATTCCCGACAGCAACGTCGGGGTGCGGCACTTGCCTATTCTAGGTCCGTCGTCCAGAGTTCTGCATGATCAGAGCTGAGACCTGACCGACGGAATTGCTCGGGGGACCGAGCAACGGGTGGGGTTTTGACCGTTCTTTTCAGGGTCGACGGCGACAACAGATCGAAGAAGCGAGTGCGAATGGGCGCAGGTCCACTGGCCATTACTAGCATCGCAGCGCCTGCACGCGTGCCTCGTATGCGAGGCCGCATTGGCCAACCTGTTCTTGCTGTTTGGATCCGCGGCCGGTCTCCCTACACCGGAGCTCCGCTGGATCCCCGTGTGGCGCGGGATGACCACGCCTGGTCTCGCCTGCTGCTCGATGCCCCTGCGCCGTCTTCAGTTCCTTCGTCCTGCCTTTTGGCGCCCGCTCGCCCGCAGGCCGGATTTCGTCAGGCACAAGCGGGAACCGGGGGATAGGCCCTGCGATCCCGAGAGCCCCCTAGCGTCGCGGAAAGAAACGCCATGCAAGCCAATCAGGAAGCCACCAGACCGATAGAGCCGCTGAAGCCGCTGCGCCTGGGCCGGGCTGTCGACTATCTCTCACTGGCCAGACTGGACCATACGACCAAGCACGTATTCATTCTGCCGGGCATCGTTCTCGCCTGTGCCCTGGGGACGCCCGAACCGGCAAAGCTTCTTGTCACGGTGCCTGCCGGCATCGCCAGTGCGATCTGCATCGCTTCCTCGAACTATGTCATCAACGAGTGGCTGGATCGCGAATACGATGCGGCGCACCCTACCAAGTCGCAGCGGCGCTCCGTGACGGTCGCCCTGCTGCCTGGGCTCGTCTATGCCGAATATGCGCTGTTCGCTGTGGTGGGGCTGCTCATCGCCTACCTGCTGGGGACGCTCTTCTTCGCCACTTCGGTCGCCTTCCTTGTTTCAGGCATCCTCTACAATGTGCCTCCCATCAGGGCCAAGGATAAGCCTTACCTGGACGTCCTCATGGAATGCCTCAACAACCCGATACGGCTGTTGCTCGGCTGGGCCATGGTGGAGACGACGATGGTGCCGCCGATCAGCGTTCTCGCTGCCTATTGGATGGCGGGCGCGTTCCTGATGGCCGCCAAGCGCTACTGCGAATACCGCGACATCTCGGCGACTGCCGGGGTGGCCGTGCTTGCGCGGTACAGGCGCTCCTTCCGCTACTACACGGAGGAGAGCCTGATGGTGTCCTGCTTCGTATACGCCATGATGTCGGCATTCCTGATGGGGGTTTTCCTGGTCAAGTACAGGGTGGAATACATTCTGGTTTTCCCCTTCGTCAGCGGTCTTTTCGCGGTCTACCTGTGGTTGGCGACACGGCCGGGGTCGGTCGCGCAGCGTCCCGAGAGGCTGTTTCACTCGCGCCGGCTCGACGTGATGCTTGCCGCCACCATTGTCGTGTTCCTGTTCGCGACGGTCGTCGACATGCCGTTCCTCGACTTCATCGCCACGCCGTTCCTGCCGAGCATCACGCCGCTGCCATGAAGAACGTGGCATTGCCGAACGGGCCGGTGGACTGGGACAGGATACGTCTCGTCGTCTTCGACCTCGACGGTACGCTCTACGACCAGCGCCGCCTGCGCATGGCCATGCTGTTCCGCCTCGCGCGCGAAGCTGTCGCATCGCGCAGCTTCGGCGCCGCGCGCGTGCTTCGCGCCTTCCGCCAATGTCGCGAGAGGCTGGGCGAGGCGCAGACGCAGGATTTCGAGACCCAGCAATATGCCTTGACCGCGAGCAGGACCGGTCGTTCAGCCGAAGCCGTCGAGGCCGTTGTCCGCGAATGGATCGAGACGCGGCCCTTGGATGTCCTGCTGCCATGCCGTTACCCCAATGTGGAACGCGTCTTTGATGGTCTTGCGGCGCGCGGCAAGACGCTGGCGGTCCTGTCGGACTATCCGGCTTTCGAGAAGTTGAGGGCGCTGGGACTGGCCGCCGACATCGTGGTTTGGGCAGGCGATCCTGGGGTCGGAGTGCTCAAACCCCATCCTGCAGGCCTCCAGCGCGTTCTCGAACGCGCCCGCGTGCCGGCAAGCGCCGCCATCATGATCGGTGACAGGGTGGATCGCGACTGGGCCGTTGCGCATGCGCACGGCATGCGCGCGCTGATACGGAGCCGGAAGCCGATCACCGGGATCGATACGTTTCGCGACTATCGGGACGAGGTGTTTTTCAAGGTTACGGGGCACGCGAACGCTGCTCGCGAGAACGTGCCGCATTGAAGCGCATCCGCCTGCGGGGCGATCCGGCGTGTCCGCTGGATCCGGCAGGACCATGGGAGGACGATTTCTCGTGTCTGCCATTCGAGCCAACCGAATCGTGGACCGCGGTCCGGGGCGACGGCGTTTGCTGGCGCTGCGCAGCGGCGTCGAGAGACGTTGGCCGCTCTCCCTGCTAGACTCCCAGTTTGTTCGCTACTTCATCTGCGGGGGCGTGGCCTCGCTGGTGCACCTGCTCATCCTGGCGTTGCTCGTCGAGATCGCAGGCGTCCAAGCCGGGCTCGCCTCTACGACGGCCTTTTCGGTGGCGGTTGTCGTGAACTACTTCCTCCAGAGCCGATACACCTTTCAGTCCGATGAGCCGCACCTGATCGCACTGCCGAAATTCTTCGGCATGGCGGTGCTCGGGGGAGTGGTCAATCTGATGATATTTTTGCTGCTCGACCAGGTGATGTACTACATGCTGGCGCAGTGCATCGCGATACTTTCGGTCTTTCTGTTCAACTATACGGTCAGCAGCCGCTTCATATTCATCCGCAAGGCGGATTGAGCCGGCGTTGCCATTGAAGGGGCCTCGAACCTGGCAGCACCGCGTGTCTGGCCGAAGCATCGATCGTAAGACGATCGCGGGGGCGAGGGGCTCTGGGGTGCTGTGTTAAAAGTGGTAGCGGAGGAGGGACTCGAACCCCCGACCTTAGGATTATGATTCCCGCGCTCTACCGGCTGAGCTACTCCGCCCCGATCTGCCGCGTCAGCGGCCGCGAACCGCCGGGGGCTCGCCAAGGACGGGCGGATATAAGGTTGACCGGTCCGCCCTGTCAAGCACACTCGGCACGGGTTTTTTCATCTCCATAGTCGACCTGGTTGACGCTGCTGGAGGTGACTATTGGACGGCGCATGCGTCCATCCGCTGAGCCGCGTCCTGCTCCATCCTCCGATGCCAGTCGTCGTCGGGGTTGAGTTCGGACCGCCGCGCCGCTATGTCTCCGCCAACCTAGTTTTCGGACATTTCTTGTTTTTCGAATGAAGCCGCGTATCGCTGTGCTGGGTTGCGGGTATTGGGGATCCAATCACATCCGCACCCTTAAAGGGCTCGGCGCCCTCCATGCCGTCTCCGACGCCAATGCTGCGCGTGCGGAGGGTTTTGCCAGCGATCATGACTGCCTGGCCATTGCTCCGGACGAGATTTTCACCCGCGACGACGTCGACGCCATCGTCATGGCGTTGCCGCCCCAGTTCCACGCCGAATCGGCGATCCGCGCCGTCGAGAACAGCAAGGACGTGCTGGTCGAGAAGCCGATCGCGCTGACGGTGGCCGACGCCGAACGCGCGGTGGCGGCCGCCGCGGCAAACGGGCGCATCTTCATGGTCGGGCATGTGCTGCGCTTCCACCCGGCTTTCGAGAAGCTGAAGGAGCTGATCGACAAGGGGGAGCTCGGCGAAGTTCGGTACATCCATTCGCACCGGCTGGGCCTCGGGAAGTTCCACACGGAGAACGACGCGCTCTGGGATCTCGCGCCGCACGATCTGTCCATGATTCTGGCCATCACCGGCACGGCGCCGCTTGAGGTGCGGGGTGAGGGGGCAGCGTTGCTCGACAATCTGAGCGATTTTGCGCATCTCCACATGCGCTTCCCCAACGGCCTGCGCAGCCATCTCTTCACCTCGAGGCTCAACCCCTACCGCGAGAGGCGGCTGACGGTGGTCGGCAACAAGGCCATGGCGGTGTTCGACGACGTCGAGCCGTGGGAGAAAAAGCTCGCCGTCTACCGCCACGCGGTCTGGATGGACAGCGGACAATGGGCGTTCACCACCAACGAGCCGACCTATATCGACGTCGCGCAGGGAATGCCGCTGACCCGAGAGCTTCACGAATTCATCCGCTGCATCGAGACGCGCGACACTCCCCGCACCACGGGGGAAGAGGCGATCATGGTGCTGAGGATCCTGACTGCGGGAACCGTCACGCACGACTGAGTCTGCGCATGCGTCTGGCGGTCAGCCGCCCGATTCGGAGGGCGTAACCGCGCATTGGCGCGACTTCGGCCGCCTCAACGCAATTTAAAGGCGTCGCCCTTATCTTGCGCGATCGAGGGTTGAGTGGGCGACGTGCGCTATAATCCCGCGATAACGGGCTTGCGGGCCGTTGCGATCATTCCGGTGATCGCGATGCACAGCAAGGTGCCGGGGTTTTCGGGCGGATCCTTCGGGGTGGACCTGTTCTTCGTGCTCAGCGGCTATCTGATCACCTCGATCCTGGTCGAGGAGATCAAGTCCTACGGACGCGTCGATCTGCTGCATTTCTATCGCAACAGGTTCTTGCGTCTCACGCCGCCACTCTACGCGATGCTGGCGATGATGCTGGCGCTGGGCATCGCCGCGCCGGAACAGGTCCTTGTCGCCGCCCTCTATCTGGGTGACATCGTGATACCGTTCAACCCGACCGGGCCAGTCGCTCACAGTTGGTCCCTCGCGGTCGAAGAGCACTTCTATCTGATCTGGCCGATCCTGCTGGCGCCCCTGCTCAGAAAGGAGCACCCGGCGCGCTGGGTGTTCGGCCTCTTTGCCGCGGCGTGCGTGTGGCGATACGCGTCCTACGAGGTGTTTTCCGACCCGAAGTTCAGCTACCACCGCTTCGACTCCCGGTTAGCGGGGGCTGCTGCTTGGCGCAGCCGTGGCGATGCACACGCCGATGGTCCTATGCGCTCTATCTCTGGCACTTCCCGATCGCCTATGTGCTGCGGGAAACCCAGGCGTGGCCCGTGACTGCAGCGGTCACGTTCGCGCTGAGTTTTCCCCTCGCGATCGCGACCTACCACTTCATCGAGGCGCCGATGGCGACCTACAGGAAGCGCCGGATCAGTCGCCGCGCTTCGGGCACGCGTTACGAGACCGCCTGAACGGGTGCGTCGATGCCGTCGCTCTCTGGGCGGCGCTCAGGCGACCGACGTCGTGACGGGCAGGGTCCTGAGCCTCGACAGCATCCGCTCTGCTTCCGCCCCGCGCTCCGAACGCTCGATGAAGCCGCCGCCGAGTACCCGGGCCTCGTTGCCGTCGTCGGTATAGAGCACGCAGGCCTGGCCCGGCGCGATGCCGGCCTCGCCATCGGCAAGCTCCACCGACGCACGACCATCGGCATGGCGCAGGACGGCCGGGCGCGGCGGGCGCGTGGAGCGAACCTTGGCGTAGACTTCGAGGCCTTCGGCCGGAATAGCGGCGAAGGCGCCGTCGCCCAGCCAGTTCATGTCGCGCAGGAAGATCCGGTGGGTCTCCAGGGCCTCGCGCGGGCCGACGATCACGCGGGCGCGTTCGGCGTCGAGGTGGACCACATAGAGCGGCTCTCCCGAGGCGACGCCCAGACCGCGCCGCTGGCCGATCGTGTAGCGGAGGATTCCTTCATGACGCCCGAGCACCCGGCCGTCGATATGCAAGATATCTCCGGGGGTTGCGGCCGTCGGCTTCAGCTTCGCGATAATGTCGGAGTACTTGCCCTGCGGCACGAAGCAGATGTCCTGGCTGTCGGCCTTCGCGGCGACGGTCAGGCCCATTTCCTCGGCGATGGCGCGAACCTCCGGCTTCGACATGCCGCCCAGCGGGAAGCGCAGGTAGTCGATCTGCTCCTGCGTCGTGGCGAAGAGGAAGTAGCTCTGGTCGCGGTCGGCGTCGACAGGGCGGTAGAGCGCCCGATGCGCCCCGTTGGGGCGGCTGCGGATATAGTGGCCGGTCGCCAGCGCGTCCGCGCCGAGCTCGCGTGCAGTTGTCAGCAGGTCGGCGAACTTCACCGTCTGGTTGCACGACACGCAGGGGATCGGCGTCTCGCCGGCGACGTAGCTTTCGGCGAACGGGTCAATGACCGCCTTCCTGAAACGCTCCTCGTAGTCGAGCACGTAGTGGGGAATACCGAGCGTTTCGGCCACCCGGCGGGCGTCGTCGATGTCCTGGCCGGCGCAGCAGGAGCCGGTGCGGTGAACGGCGGCCCCATGGTCGTAGAGCTGCAGCGTCACGCCGACCACGTCATAGCCCTCGCGCTTCATCAGTCCGGCGACGACCGAGGAGTCGACGCCGCCCGACATCGCCACGACGACGCGCGTGTCTTCGGGTCGGTTGGGAAGGTCGAGGCTGTTCATGGGCTTTGCGGTTCCTGCCGTGGCGGCTTCATGCATGCGCCGCCAATATAGGTCAAGCGAGGCGTTCCCGCCACGTCGACCGAGGATTTGGCAACCTTGCCCGAAGCTTGATCCGGTTTATGCATTTTTAAAGCTGTCACGGTAAGTTGAGCGTGATTGGGTCTTGGTTTTGTAGAGAGTACGATGACCGATCTCGTTAGACCGCGTGTCAAATACGTCATCGGGCCGGACGGCAGCCCGCTGACGATCGCCGATCTGCCGCCGTCGAACACACGCCGCTGGGTCATCCGCCGCAAGGCGGAAGTCGTGGCTGCGGTGCGCGGCGGACTGCTGAGCCTGGAGGAGGCTTGCCAGCGTTACAAGCTGACCACGGAAGAGTTTCTGTCCTGGCAGTCCTCGATCGATGAATATGGCCTCGCGGGTCTCAGGACCACGCGCATCCAGCAGTACCGTCATTGACTTTGGTCTAAAAGTTTCTGCCTTTTCAGCACGTAGGACGCCGCGACGGTCAACAGTACCGAAGCGGTGAAAAACCAGAGTCCCGGTCTGGTGAAAGCCGTGGCGAAGCCGCTGGTCTTGGCGGCGAATATGACCAGCGCCACGAGCACCACGTCCAGCATCGACCAGTTCGAAAGCGCCCGGAACCATTCCGGGATGCGATCGTGCGCCTCCCGCCCCGCATAGGCCCAGACGTTGAGCAGGGCCAGCTTGGCGGCAGGGAAGACGATGGAAAACAGGGCGACGACCGCTGCCAGCGCCCTGTCGCCTCCAGTCCACAGGCTCGCGACGATGCCGGCGAGCGACGGCTCGTCAATGAACACATAGAGCCGATCGACCTGCAGGAGCGGCAGCACGATCCCCAGCCCGAAACAGAGGGTCGCCAGGAACAGCAAGGCGGGGACGACGGTGCGCATCGAAATGTCTTGGCTGTGCGATGATGGCGGCATGATGTCGGAACCCCCGCTCGCTGGACCGCTAATCAGGCCGATGCCCGCCGATCATGGCGGTGATGGCGGCCGCGGCGTCGCGGACGCGCGGCCCGATCTCGGACACGCGCTCTGAGGTCACGCGGATCGTCGGGCCGGAAACCGAAATGCCTCCAATGGGTTCGCCGAATTCGTTGAAGATGGCGGCTGCGATGCAGCGCATGCCTGGGTGACGCTCCTCGTCATCCACTGACCAGCCGCGCGCGCGGATCGCGGCAAGATCGGAAGCCAGGGCAGGGCCAGTCGACAGCGTCTTGTCGGTGAAGGCTTCGAGACCTGCCCTGCGCAGGATAGAGGCGACGCGCTCGGGCGGCAGGTGCGCCAATATCGCCTTGCCGATGCCGGAGGCGTGAAACGGGCTGCGGGTGCCCGGCCGGAAGAACGCCCGGATCGCCTGGTGGGTCTCGACCTGGCTGACGAAGACCACGCAATCGTCCTCGGCGACGCCGAGATTGGCCGTCTCGCCCGTCTTCTCCATGATCTCCTGCATGATGAGGCGCGCGCGGTCGACCAGCTTGCGTCGGCGCAGAAAGGCGGCGCCCATGCGGTAGGCGCCGACGCCGATCGACCATAATTGCTCGTTCTTGTCGAATTCCACCATGGCATGCGCCTCGAGCGTGGTCAGCATGCGGTAGGTAGTCGACGCTGGCAGTTCGGACGCTGCGGCGACCTCGCTCAGCGACAGGCCGTCCCTGGCGGCGACGATCCCGAGGATGCGCAACGCCCGGTCCAGGGACTGCACCGCGCCGGCGTCCGGCTGGGGGTTGAAAGCGCGTGGTCGGCCACGCTGGCGCTTCTCGTTTGTCTCCATTTGGTGAGCCGCTCCTGATTTTCTCCGAGCATAAAAAACTTTTTCGAAAGTTGGAATGGCGTCAATGTTGAAAAACAAAAACGATTTGAAAACAATCAAATACGTTTCTCATTTGAAAACGAAAAAGTTTTTTGAAAAAATTGCGAAATGCATCTGCCCGTGTGAGACTTCCCTCCAGTCGAACCGGGAGATCGGGTCATGACAAGGATGCGCGCAGTCGATGCGGCGGTTCTCGTGCTGGAAAAAGAGGGCGTCAACACCGCCTTTGGCGTGCCGGGCGCAGCCATCAATCCCTTCTATTCGGCGCTGAGGGCGAGGGGCTCGATCCGTCACATACTGGCCCGTCACGTCGAGGCGGCCTCGCATATGGCGGAAGGCTATACCCGAGCCAAGGCCGGAAACATCGGTCTTTGCCTTGGCACGTCGGGGCCGGCGGGGACGGATATGATTACCGGGCTTTATTCGGCATCGGCCGATTCCATCCCGATCCTCTGCGTCACCGGCCAGGCGCCCCGTGCACGTCTCAACAAGGAAGATTTCCAGGCCGTCGACATCGCCGCGATCGCCGGTCCGGTCGCCAAGTGGGCGGTCACGGTGATGGAGCCATATCTCGTGCCGATGGCTTTCCAGAAGGCGTTTCACCTGATGCGTTCGGGGCGTCCAGGCCCCGTGCTGATCGATATGCCCGTCGACGTCCAGTTGGCCGAGATCGGGTTCGACATCGACACCTACGCCTCGCTGCCTGCCTATAAGCCGTCGATCACCCGCGCCCAGGCCGAGAAGGCGCTGGCGATGCTCAATGAGGCTGAACGGCCACTGATCGTGGCCGGCGGCGGCATCATCAATGCCGACGCGTCGGATTTGCTCATCGAGTTCGCCGAGATCACCGGCGTTCCCGTCATTCCGACATTGATGGGCTGGGGATCCATCCCCGACGACCATCGGCTGATGGCCGGCATGTGCGGCCTGCAGACGTCGCACCGCTACGGCAACGCGACGATGCTGGCGTCCGACTTCGTGCTGGGAATCGGCAATCGGTGGGCGAACCGCCACACAGGATCGGTCGAGAAATACACCGCCGGCCGCAAGTTCGTGCACATCGACATCGAACCGACGCAGATCGGCCGTGTCTTCGCACCGGACTTCGCCATCGTTTCCGATGCTGGGGCCGCGCTCAAGATGCTGCTCGACGTCGCCACCGAGTGGAAGACGGCTGGCAGGCTGCGCGACTGGTCAGTCTGGGTCGGCGAATGCCAGCAGCGCAAGAAGACGCTGAAGCGCAAGACCCACTTCGACAACGTGCCGCTGAAGCCGCAGCGCGTCTATGAGGAGATGAACAAAGCGTTTCCCCGCGACACGACCTATGTCACCACCATCGGACTCAGTCAGATCGCCGGCGCACAGTTCCTGCATGTCTACAAGCCGCGCAACTGGATCAATTGCGGCCAGGCAGGGCCGCTCGGCTGGACGCTGCCGGCGGCGCTTGGCGTGCGCGCCGCGAATCCCGACGCCAACATCGTCGCGTTGTCGGGCGACTACGACTTCCAGTTCCTGATCGAGGAGCTTGCGGTCGGGGCCCAGCACAAGCTGCCCTACATCCATGTCGTCGTGAACAACGCCTATCTGGGCCTCATCCGTCAGGCGCAACGTGGTTTCTCGATGGATTTCGAGGTCAGCCTGGCCTTCGAGAACATCAACAGGGCCAACGATCCGCAGGCCGGATACGGCGTCGACCATGTCGCGGTCGCCGAAGCCATGGGCTGCAAGGCGGTTCGGGTCCGCCGACCGGAAGAGTTCGCGACCAGCTTTGCCGAGGCGAAGCGGCTGATGGAGGAGCATCGGGTCCCCGTCGTCCTCGAATTCATCCTTGAGCGCGTCACCAACGTCTCGATGGGCGCCGAGATCGACAGCATCACCGAGTTCGAGGAACTCGCCGAAAAAAACGAAGACGCACCGACGGCGATCGTGCTGCTCGACTGATCGGGGGGGCGAAATCACAATGCCACGCTTTTCAGCCAATCTTTCGATGCTCTTCACTGAGCATGAGTTCCTCGACCGGTTCGATGCCGCCGCTCGCGCCGGCTTCGAGGCTGTCGAATATGTCGGGCCCTACGACCATCCGCCGGAAGTTGTCGCCGAACGGCTGAAACGCAACGGCTTGACGCAGGCTCTGTTCAACCTGCCGCCGGGCGATTGGGGCAGGGGCGAACGCGGCATCGCGGTCCTGCCGGATCGCGTCGAAGAGTTCCGCAGCAGCGTCGACACGGCAATCGCCTATGCCAGGGCGCTGGGCTGCGAACGGGTCAACTGCCTGGCGGGAATCGCACCTGTCGGCGTCGAGCGCGCGGTCCTGGAAGACGTCTTCGTGGAAAACCTGAAATATGCTGCGCCGAAGCTGAAAGAGGCGGGGGTCAAGCTGTTGGTCGAGGCGATCAATACGATCGACATCCCGGGCTTCTTCCTCACCGGCGCCGCGCAAGCGATGGCGATCCTCGACCGGGTCGGCTCGGACAACCTCTATTTCCAGTACGACATCTACCACATGCAGATCATGGAGGGGGATCTCGCCCGGACCATCGAGAAGAATCTCGACCGCATCGCGCACATCCAGATCGCGGACAATCCGGGCCGTCACGAACCGGGGACGGGCGAGATCAACTATCCGTTCCTGTACGATTTCCTCGATCGCATCGGCTACGCCGGCTGGGTCGGGGCCGAATACAAGCCGAAGGAGGGCACGGAAGTCGGGCTCGGCTGGTTCAGTGCATTCGCAAGACAGGCGGCACGCACGGCCTCGGCTGGCAGATGAGGACGGCACGCCCCTCCTCAAACTGGGAGAAAATGATGGACAAGATCGGCTTCATCGGCCTCGGCATCATGGGCGCGCCCATGGCAGGGCACCTGCTGGACGCCGGCTATGAGGTGATCACCACGGATCACCGCAGCAAGCCGCATCGCGACCTCACGGCAAAGGGACTGAAGGCCGTGACCGGCAATCGCGCCGTCGCCGCGGCCACGGACTTCGTCGTGCTGATGGTGCCCGATACGCCTCAGGTGGAGGACGTTCTCCTTGGAGAAAATGGTGCGATCTCAGGTCTTTCACCTGGAAAGCTCGTCATAGATATGAGCTCCATTTCGCCGATTGCCACCAAGGAATTCGCGAAAAAGGTCGAGGCGACTGGCGCACATTATCTCGATGCGCCTGTGTCGGGCGGCGAGGTCGGCGCCAAGGCTGCGTCGCTCACCATCATGGTGGGCGGGCCGGAGCATGCCTTCGAACGGGCGAGGCCGGTCTTCGAGAAGATGGGCAAGAACATCACGCTGGTCGGCGGCAACGGCGTCGGCCAGACCACCAAGGTCGCCAACCAGATCGTGGTGGCGCTCACCATCGAGGCCGTCGCCGAGGCGCTGGTCTTCGCGTCCAAGGCCGGCGCCGATCCGGCCAAGGTGCGGCAGGCGCTGATGGGCGGCCTGGCCGCCTCCCGAATCCTCGAAGTGCATGGCGAGCGCATGATCAAGCGCACATTTGCGCCGGGCTTCCGCATAGAACTGCACCAGAAGGATCTCAATCTGGCGCTTGAAGGGGCCCGGTCGCTCGGCGTCGCGCTGCCCAACACATCGACGACGCAGCAGCTCTTTTCCGCCTGCGTTGCCAATGGCGGTGCGAAGGAAGATCACTCCGCGCTGGTCAAGGCGCTCGAGCTGATGGCGGGAAACCGGGTGGGCGAGTAGTCTCGCGCCCGGCCGTTGGCGCGCGCAGTGCGGGCGAGTGATCCCATCGAGGCACCCTGCGATTTCTAGGCCTAAGCGCCGGCAAGGCCGCTCGCGACGGCCATGCGGAGGCTCCTGGACAGTTTGGCATGGCGCGCCGCCATGTGGGGCATCCGTGATTCCGGTTGCCATGCGACTTCCGGGAGATGGACCCTCACGGCAGGCGGGGCGGGCGCGGCGGGAAAGCCCGCGGTGCGTGCGATCGAGCCCTACTCGCCTCCCGTCACCAGCCATCGCCGCGCCGCATAGAGCGCCACAGCCGCCGCATTCGATACGTTGAGCGAGCGGATCACTCCCGGCATGTCGAGCCGCGCCAGCGTCGTCACCGTCTCGCGCGTCTTCTGCCGCAGGCCCTTGCCCTCCGCTCCCAGCACCAGCGCGATCCTGTCGCCGGAAAAACTCCTTTCCAGCTCCGCGGGGCCGTCCGAATCGAGTCCGACGGTCTGGAAACCGGCTTCGTGCAGCTGATCAAGGGCGTCGGCCAGATTGCGCACTTCGATATGGTCGATGTGCTCCAGAGCGCCGGACGCCGACTTCGCCAGCACGCCGCTCTCGGCCGGGCTGTGGCGCTGCGTCGTGATCAGCGCGCCGGCTCCGAATGCGACGGCCGAGCGCAGGATGGCGCCGACATTGTGAGGATCCGTCACCTGGTCGAGCACGACGACAAGCGAGACGTCGCCCAGCGCGTCGAGCCTTTTCGCCTGCAAAGGCTCGACTTCGATCACCACGCCCTGGTGAACGGCCTCCGATCCGGTGATCTTGTCGATGTCGCGCGGCTCCACCAGTTCGGCGGCGAAGGGCAGGGCGGCGACGTCGGCGATGCCCAGCCGCTCCAGCGCGTTGCGCGTGACCAGCATGCGGCGGATCGTGCGGCGCGGATTGTCGAGCGCGGCGCGCACCGTGTGCAGGCCGTAGAGCCGCACCAGCCCGTCGACCGCAGCGGGACCCGCCGGCACATCCGGCCGCGGCCGATGCCTTGGCGGTCCGCCCGCCTTCTGGTCGCGGTGGGCGCGTCGAAGCTTTGCGTAGTGCGCGTCCTTTGGCGTTCCGGGCTTCTTCTCGTTCATATGACTTCCTGGGGACGTGTGCTTCTATGCGCCGCGCGCGGCTGCCTCTGAGATGTCCTGCCGGAGGCAAAATGTAAACCATCCACAGCGCCGGGGCGGGCTGCTTGCCAATTTGGTATAACCCGCATCGTTGTGGTTGACAGGCAATAGCCTTGTCGCCATAAGGCGCTTCGCAAGTTCGGGCGGACAGCGATGTTCGGCCGAAGGGCGCGAAATACGCCTCGTTGCATGGCTCCGGCTGCAGTCTGGAGGAGTGCCCGAGTGGTTAAAGGGGACGGACTGTAAATCCGTTGGCTCAGCCTACGTTGGTTCAAATCCAACCTCCTCCACCACTGCCGGCCCGAGAGCCACGCGCAAGCTCCGATGGAGCTTGCCGGACACAGCGAAGCGGGTGTAGCTCAATGGTAGAGCAGCAGCCTTCCAAGCTGAATACGAGGGTTCGATTCCCTTCACCCGCTCCAGTTCACCTTTAAAAAGTTCGATTTTCATCGATGCATCGTCACCGACACGACTGGCGCCGCACGCGAATTTTCGACAATATCCAGATCCCGGGGTAACGGTAACGTGCTTGCCGTTTGCGTCGAATGCAGTTGTCCAGTCGCAGCCGTCGATCGGTCGTGGGGCCGCCGGTTCGCGAGGTGATCCGCGGGAGGCGGTATGGAAGGCTCGGATACGGTCGCAACGGCTGATGACGAAGGCCGCTACAGGTTCACTAAAGACTATATCACGCCCTATGTTCCGTTCTGGAACGAGCATCTGGGCGTCTTCCGAGGGAAGCCAAACGTCCACTTCCTCGAGGTCGGCACGTTCGAGGGGCGCACTGCGCTCTGGTTCCTCGACAATATCCTCACCGATCCCTCGTCCACGATGACCTGCGTGGATTTCTTCGAGGCGACCGGCTACGAGGCGCGGTTCGACCACAACGTCGCGGTTTCCGGCCATGCGGGCCGCTGGACCAAGCTGAAGGGTTTTTCGAAAGACGTGCTGCCCACGCTCGCGGGCAATCGCTATGACGCCATCTATATCGACGGCGGACACACGGCGGCGGAGGTCTATTCCGATGCAAGTCTCTGCTGGCCGATGTTGAAGCCGGGCGGCATCGTCAGCTTCGACGACTATGAGTGGCGTCTGCACCGCCCGGTGGAAAACCGCCCGCAGCAGGGCATCGACCGATTTCTCGACGAACACCGCGACGACCTGGAAATCCTGCACAAGGCCTACACGCTCATGGCCCGCAAGACGCGCTGAGCGCTGCCGTGCCTGCGCAACCTTTAGACGCGCGCGTAACATGATGGGCGTGGCGCGCGACTGCGGTGGCGGTTGAAGGCCGCCAATCCCGGCAGTCGCAGTTTTTTCTTTGATCCAAGGGGCTTCCGGCAGGCCTTTCAACTGGCGAGGAGAATACCCATATCTGCGGCTCCACGAAACGGACTGCGGCTTGACCATGCTGGCCAGAAACGTCCAGGCGCGAGCATCTCTTCTGCTTGGGTCTTGTCTTTTGAGGCCGTAGTCGCTAATCGCGCCGCATTCGAGAACCACATCAGCATTGCTGTGCAGGGAAAGAGACGATGGCCAAAGGTAAATTCGAGCGTACGAAGCCTCATGTGAACGTTGGGACGATTGGACACGTCGACCACGGCAAGACGTCGCTGACGGCGGCGATCACGAAGTTCTTCGGCGAGTTCAAGGCGTACGAGCAGATCGACGCGGCGCCGGAAGAGAAGGCGCGCGGCATCACGATCTCGACGTCGCACGTCGAGTACGAGACGCCGAACCGTCACTATGCGCACGTCGACTGCCCCGGCCACGCCGACTACGTGAAGAACATGATCACCGGCGCGGCGCAGATGGACGGCGCCATCCTGGTGGTGTCGGCGGCCGACGGCCCGATGCCGCAGACCCGCGAGCACATCCTGCTCGCCCGTCAGGTCGGCGTTCCGGCGATCGTGGTGTTCCTGAACAAGTGCGACATGGTCGACGATCCGGAGCTGCTCGAGCTGGTCGAGCTGGAGGTGCGCGAGCTTCTGTCGAAGTACGAGTTCCCGGGCGACGACATTCCGATCATCAAGGGCTCGGCGCTGGCCGCCCTCGAGGATAGCAACAAGGAGCTCGGCGAGGACGCGGTCCGCAAGCTGATGGAGGCCGTCGACAGCTACATCCCGACGCCTGAGCGTCCGATCGACAAGCCGTTCCTGATGCCGATCGAGGACGTGTTCTCGATCTCCGGCCGCGGCACGGTGGTGACGGGTCGCGTCGAGCGCGGCATCGTCAAAGTCGGCGAGGAGCTTGAGATCGTCGGCATCCGTCCGACCTCGAAGACGACCTGCACCGGCGTCGAGATGTTCCGCAAGCTGCTCGACCAGGGCCAGGCCGGCGACAACATCGGCGCGCTCTTGCGCGGCGTCGACCGCGAGGGCGTCGAGCGCGGCCAGGTTCTGGCCAAGCCGGGCTCGGTGAAGCCGCACAAGAAGTTCAAGGCCGAGGCCTACATCCTGACCAAGGAGGAGGGCGGCCGCCACACGCCGTTCTTCACCAACTACCGTCCGCAGTTCTACTTCCGCACGACGGACGTGACCGGCGTGGTGACGCTGCCGGAAGGCACCGAGATGGTGATGCCCGGCGACAACATCACGGTCGACGTCGAGCTGATCGTGCCGATCGCCATGGAGGAGCGCCTGCGCTTCGCCATCCGCGAAGGCGGCCGCACCGTCGGCGCCGGCATCGTCGCCGCGATTGTTGAGTAATCCGGCGAACAAGTCTGGATCGGGAAGGGCGCCCCTGCGGCGCCCTTTTCTTTTGGCGGTCAGCGCGACCTTCGGGCTGTCAGGTCGCGGCAGGAGGCGTGGCCGCACCCGTGGAGTCCCCGCTTGCGGGAAAGCCCGCGACCCTTCACTGTCCGGTCAACCGGAGAGCGACGCCCATGATCCTGATCGGTCAGTACGATTCGTCCTACGTTCGCCGTGTCGGCATTGCGCTGGCGCTCTACGAGATCCCGTTCGAACATCGTCCATGGTCGACCTTCGGTGATGCCGAACGGCTGGCTGAATACAATCCGCTCCTGAGGGTGCTGACGCTGGTGCTCGACAGCGGCGACGTTCTGGTCGAGAGCCATGTCATACTCGACTATGTCGACGGGCTGGTTCCCGCGGGGCGGCGCATGTATCCGCAGACGGAGCCTGAGCGCCATCGCGCCCTGGGGATCGCGGCGCTGGCAACCGGGCTCGCCGACAAGGCGGTCAGCCTCTTCTACGAAAGGGTGTTGCACAAGGAAGGCGTGTCGCCGCTCTGGGTCGAACGGTGCACGACACAGATCGCCAATACGCTGGGAGTGCTGGAAGAGAGTCGGAAGAGCGCGTCGACGTCCTATTGGTTCGGGGAAAGGATCGGCCACGCAGATATCGCCGTGACCGTCGCGCTGCGGCATCTGGGCGATTCGCATCCGGATCTCGCGCCGCTGATCGCGAAGCACACAGCGCTTGCCGCCCATGCCGCGCGGCTGGAGGCGCTTCCGGTCTTCCAGAAGCTCAGTCAGCCGTTCCTGCCGCCGGCCTGAACCCGGCCGAACGGCTGCTTTGCGGCGGTGCTTCAGATGGAAAAGCTCGTCCCGCAGCCGCAGGAAGCGACCGCATTGGGGTTCCTGATTTGGAAGGACTGGCCCATCAGGTCGTCGACGAAATCGATGACCGCGCCGCCCATGTAGATGAGGGACAAATCGTCGATCAGCACGGTAGCGCCATTCTTCTCTATGGCGACGTCGTCGTCGTTGCGGCCTTCGACAAGGTCGAACTTGTAGGAAAATCCCGAGCAACCGCCGCCTTCCACCGAAACGCGTAGCGCCGTCTTGCCTGCTTCCTTGGACAGGATCGAGGAAATCCGCTTGGCGGCGGCTTCGGTCATCTCGACCTTCATGCCGGTTTTTGCGTCTGCGCCCATGGTCCTGGCCTTCATCGATGGTCTTCCAGATAGGTATGAAGCGCCCGACGCCAAGTCAACGCCCCGGCCGATCGGGCCATCTGCTTGTTGCCTAACCTCGCAGGCGGCTTTACCTCTCAGGTCAGGCGCACCGATCGACGGCGCGCCGCCAGATTCTCGGCGGGCGATGACAGAGGCACCTGAACTGCGCGACATAGGTTTCGGCTACCGCCCCCGCGCAGCCTATGCCTGCGACCCTGCGCGCTCACGCGGCCGCTTCTATGGCGAGACGGAAAGCCCGACGCGCACGCCCTTCCAGCGGGACCGCGATCGCATCATCCATTCGACCGCCTTCCGCCGCCTGAAGCACAAGACGCAGGTGTTCGTCGTCCACGAGAGCGACCATTACCGCACGCGGCTAACCCACACGATCGAGGTTGCGCAGATCGCGCGCGCGCTCGCCAGGGCGCTCTGCTGCGACGAGGATCTGGCGGAGGCCATCGCGCTGGTCCATGATTTTGGGCACACCCCGTTCGGCCATACCGGCGAAGATGCGCTCGACGCCAAGCTGAAGGAATGGGGCGGCTTCGACCACAATGCCCAGTCGTTGAAGATCGTCACCAAGCTGGAGCGGCGCTATGCAGAGTTCGACGGCCTCAACCTGACGTGGGAGACGCTCGAGGGACTGGTCAAGCACAACGGGCCGCTGGCCGACGTGAATGGCGCGGGGCTGGAAAAACCCCTCCCGCAGCCGATCCGCGACTTCAACGAACTGTATGATCTCGAGCTCGACCGCTTCGCCAGCCTCGAGGCGCAATGCGCTGCCATTGCCGACGATATCGCCTACGACACGCATGACATCGACGACGGCCTCCGTTCCGGCCTGCTGACGCTCGATATGCTGGAGGAGGTTGCCCTGCCGGGATCGATCCTCGCCGCCGTCCGTGAGCGCTATCCCGCCCTCGATGCCGTCCGCACCGGGCACGAGCTGATGCGGCGGCAGATCACGATCATGGTCGAGGACGTGATCGTGGCGGCCAAGGCCAATCTATCCGAGGTGAACCCGAAGAACGCAGACGCGGTGCGCGCCGCTGGCCGCCCGATCGTGACCTTTTCTCCGGGCATGGCCCAGGAAGAGAAGCAGCTGAAGGCGTTTCTCTACAAGAATCTCTACCGGCACCCCGACGTCCTTCGCATGCGAATGGGCGCCGAACAGGTGGTGTTCGACCTTTTCGACGCCTATTTCGCCGATCCCTCGATCATGCCCGAGGGCTGGCGCGAAACGCTTGGCCGCGCGGACGATCGCGTGAAAGCGCGTCACGTCGCGGATTTCCTGGCGGGCATGACGGACACATATGCGCTCAAGGAGCACCGGCGCTTGTTTGACCATACGCCGGATTTGGGATAGGCGGACGGCCCAGGAAATATTGGGGCCGCGCGCCCTTGCGCCGCCCTCTCTCGGTCCAGAGACAACCAGATGAACATTTTCGCCGATTTCAGCGCACGCGTCAGGAACGCAGTCGAAGCGCTTGAACTCAAAGACAAAGATGGTGGCGCACTGGATCTTTCGCGCATCGCGGTCGAGCCGCCGCGCGATTCGAGTCACGGCGATCTCGCCACCAACGCGGCCATGGTGCTGGCGAAACCTGCCGGCCAGAACCCGCGCGCGCTTGCGGACCGGCTTGTCGCGGCGCTGAAGTCCGATCCGGCCGTCGTGTCGGCGGAAGTCGCCGGTCCGGGCTTCGTCAACCTGAGGCTGGCGGACAGCTACTGGCACGATCTGCTCGTCCGCATGCTGGAAGGCGGCCTCGACTATGGGCGCTCGGTCCTTGGCGCAGGACGCAAGGTCAATGTCGAATATGTGTCGGCCAACCCGACCGGACCCATGCATGTGGGCCATTGCCGCGGCGCAGTGGTGGGCGACGCGCTCGCCAACCTGCTCGCCTTCGCCGGGTATGACGTGACCAAGGAGTACTTCATCAACGACGCCGGCGCCCAGATCGACGTGCTCGGGCGCTCCGCCATGCTGCGCTACCGTGAGGCGCTCGGGGAGGAAATCGGCGATATACCGCCCGGCCTCTATCCGGGGGACTATCTCGTTCCGGTCGGCCAGGCGCTCGCCAAGGAGTTCGGCCGCACGCTGCTCGACATGCCGGAGGACGAGGCGCTGGTGCTGGTCAAGGACCGTACGGTCGAGGCCATGATGGAGGTGATCCGCGAGGATCTGGCCTTGATCGACGTGCGCCATGAGGTCTTCTTCTCGGAACGCACGCTGCATGCGGACAATGCCAGGATGATCCGCACGGCCATCAACGACCTGACGATGAAGGGCCACATCTACAAGGGCACGCTGCCGCCGCCGAAGGGCGAGAAGCCCGACGACTGGGAGGATCGTGAGCAGACGCTGTTCCGCTCGACAGCGGTGGGCGACGACATCGACCGCCCTCTCATCAAGTCGGACGGCTCCTTCACCTATTTCGCGGCCGATGTGGCGTACATCTACGACAAGGTGGCGCGCGGCTTCGACGAGCTCATTTTCGTGCTCGGCGCCGACCATGGCGGCTACGTCAAGCGCATGGAGGCGCTGGCCAAGGCGGTGACTGACGGTAAGGTCAGCCTGACCATCCTGCTCTGCCAGCTGGTAAAACTCTACCGCGAAGGCGAGCCGGTCCGCATGTCGAAGCGGGCAGGGGAGTTCATCACGCTGCGCGACGTGGTCGATGAGGTTGGCCGCGATCCCATCCGGTTCATGATGCTCTACCGCAAGAGCGACGCGCCGCTCGATTTCGACTTCGCCAAGGTCACGGAGCAGTCGAAGGACAATCCGGTCTTCTACGTGCAGTATGCTTCGGCGCGCAGCCATTCGGTGTTCAGGCAGGCGCGCGAGCAACTGGGCATGGACCAGATCGGAACGGACGCCCTGATCGCAAACGTAGCGATGCTCACGGACGAGAGCGAGGTCGCGCTGATCCGGAAGCTGGCCGAATATCCGCGCATGATCGAGGCTGCGGCGCTGTCCCAGGAGCCGCACAGGATCGCTTTCTACCTCTTTGATCTGGCCAGTGCGTTCCACACGCAATGGAATCGCGGTACGGACAACCCGGACTTACGGTTTGTTAAGGTTAACGACCCTAATTTGTCGCTCGCCAGGCTAGGGCTGGTTCAGGCGGTTTCGAGCGTCCTGACGTCGGGACTGGCGCTGATCGGAGCGGATGCGCCGACCGAGATGCGCTAGAAAAGCGCCGGGATACCGCCACCTTTCGCCCACATTGCGCTGGTAGGGGCCAACCCTTCGTCACGTCGGCGGCGTGCGAACCGAGTACGAGTGTGGACACACCATGGCAGACGCAAACTGGCTGAAAAAAGCGCCTCCGGCAACGTCGGAGAATAACGACGACCCGTTCGCGGAATTGACCAGAATCATGGGTTTCGATCCCCGGGTTCCGTTTCGCAGCCCGCAGTCCACGGCGACCCTGGAGCCGGTGACGGCTCATCAGGTCGAGGCGCCGAAGGTGGATGTCAGCGACGACGATCTCGATTTCTCGATCGATCTCGAGCAGGAACTGATGGGAGCGCTCGAGCCGGAGCTGTCGGCCATGTCGCAGCCCTCCCACGTCGCCCTGGATGACGGCAGGGCAAGCGCCGCCGTGTCCTTCCAGCGCGAGCAGGCGCCAGCGGTTCTGGCCGAGGAAGAGCCGCCGCTCGATGAGCAGGCCTATGGCGACGTCGCGTCCGTGGATTATTCCGGAACCTACGCCACGCCTGACCAGGCTGCCTACCCAGCGGAGAACGAGCGCGGTTCCGATGAGCAGGACGAGCCCACATACATGGACTACGCGGCGAACGTCGGGTCTGACGACTCCGCGCCGAGCGGTGTGGCGGATGAGGCGGCCTATGAGGCTCCCGCGTACGAGGAGGCCCGTGGCTCCTATGCCGCCGAGGCGCATGGGTTCGCCCAGGATGGCTACGGCGACGAGAGTGACGTAGCCCGCGATCATCCCGATCAGTCATACGCCGACGTCCAGGGCTATGTCGACGAGTTCGATCACGGCGCCGCGCTTGCCGCGGATCTGGACGACGCGCTGGTGGCGTCCTTCGAGGATGCGCTTGAGGATGACGATCGGGAGTGGATGTCCGAGCCGGAGGCCGACGCCGTCGCCGCCACCGAGCAGGAAGCCCCCGCAGCTCAGTACGTCGCTTCGCCCCGAGCCGATGAGTTTGCCGGCGCGTTCGATGCCGCCATGGCCGAAGTCGACATGGACTTTACCGCGTCGTCAGCGCCAGCCGTGTCGTTCGAGGAGAACGAAACCACGTCTTTCGAGGCCGACGAAGCCACTTTAGAGGCCGACGATGCCGCCTCGTTCGAGGAGGCCCATGCCGCTCCGGGCGACGTGACGCCGACGGACTTCGAGGACGATCTGGAATCCCTGCTTGCCGGCGGGCTCCATGCGGAAGCCGCGCAGTGGTCTGACGGCGACGATGCAGCCGCCCGCGTGGCTGGCGAGGACACGCCCGAGGAGACCCAGTGGGACGAGGCGATCTCCCACGATGCGGACGAGACGGCCGATGCCGGCTTCGAAGCCGGACATGTGGCTGTATATGCTGCCGAAGCGGAGGATTACCGGACCCAGGCCCCTGAAGGGTCCCGCGAGGAGGAGTTGCAGGCGGGAACCGAGGATGGCCCCGAGCAGGATGACATAAACGACGCCATCGCGGAGCTCGCCGCGGTGGTGCGTGGCTATGACCGCCCGCAGCAGCCGCAGGCGGCGCCGCAGAGCTATCAGCCCGTCGAGCAGTTGCCGGTCGAGGTCGAGGAAGTTCCCGATATCGAGACCATCGACGTGCCCGAGAATGCGGTTGCGCTCGCCGACGACCTGGATATCCCAGAGGTCCAGTATGCGGAGGACGACGTGCCGTCCTTCGATCATTTGGACGCCGAACTCGCCGCAGCCTTCGGCGAGCCGGCTATTGAAACCATCCAGGCCGCCCAACCCGAGCCTGAGGCAGCCCCGGCTTTTGACCTGGAGTCCGGCTACGACGCCGACGAAGGGCGCGCAGCGGCTTTCGCAGCCGCGCCCTATGCAGTGGCTGGCGCTGGAGCGGCGGCAGCACACTTTGCGCAGCGGAGCAAGGCGAGCGACTTCGAGGTGAGGCGCGATGCGTCGCAGGCTCAGGGGTACGACACAGGCGTGCGCGACTTCGAGGTCGATCCGGATTTCGAGGACGACGCGGCGATGGCCGGCGAGCTGGCGGCCGTCCGGCGGCCTTCTCCCCGGCGCGGACTCATCATCGCATCCATCGTCGGCGGCATCGCGGTCATCGGAGCGGTGGGAGCGTTCGCGCTGTCCGGCGGTAGCGGCGGATCAGGCGAGCCCGCCCTGGTCAAGGCCGACGCTGAGCCGGT
Source organism: Mesorhizobium shangrilense (assembly GCF_028826155.1). Lineage (NCBI taxonomy): Bacteria > Pseudomonadati > Pseudomonadota > Alphaproteobacteria > Hyphomicrobiales > Phyllobacteriaceae > Arvimicrobium > Arvimicrobium flavum. The sequence goes on along the minus strand of NZ_JAQGPN010000001.1, from coordinate 3,426,882 downwards.
CAAGGTGAAGCCGGAGAACCCTGGCGGGACCGCGGTCCCGAACCAGCAAAGCGGTGTGTTCGACCGTGCGGCCGGTGCGCCGGCGTCGCAGCCCAACCAGGAAGCATTGATCTCGACCGAGGAAGAGCCGGTCGACATGGCCGAGCGCTTTCCGGAAGCCGCGCCGCAGCTGATCGACGAATCGGCCGACATCGAGGATCTGGCTGGCGACGTCACGAAGGACGCCGACCGCATCGAGCAGGCGATTGCCGCGGACAACGAGCAGCCGGTCGAGGAGGTCGCCGCCGTTGCCCCGCGCAAGGTCCGCACCATGGTCGTCAAGCCGGACGGAACATTGGTTCCTCGCGAGGATGTCGCGCCTGAGCCGGATTCGGTCGGTTCGACGACCGCGGCCGGTTCGCTGACCGCCCCGACCATCTCCGGGACGGCGGAACAGGGACTTGATGCGGGAGCGAGGGATGCCGCTGCTGGGCCGGATACGGCTGCTGCAGCGACGTCCGGGGCAAATACGCCAGCGGCTGCGCAGCCCGTGGCCGCAGAGGAAACGGCCGCCGTCGCCAATCCGCCGGCGCAGCCGCGCGCGTCGATCCCCGAGCGGGTGCCGGTGGCGCCGTCGCGTCCCGCCGACCAGCCGCTCGACATCGTCGGCGAGGTCAAGGCCGACCAGGTCGCCGCATTGACGACGGAAGCGCCAGCCGCGGGATCGTGGGCGGTGCAGATCGCTTCGCAGCCCAGCGAGGCGGCCGCCCGGTCATCCTACCAGGATCTCTCGCGCCGCTATTCCAGCGTGCTGGGCGACCGCAACGCTCACATCGTCAAGGCGGAGATTGCGGGCAAGGGCACCTTCTGGCGCGTGCGGGTGCCGGCGGGCAGCCGGAACGAGGCGATCAAGCTTTGCGAGAGCTACAAGGCTGCCGGCGGCAACTGCTTCGTTTCGAAGTAGACGACTTCGTCCTGCGGATTTCTGCGGCGTGGCCCCCGGGCCGCGCCGATTGCTTTTAAGGCAGTGCACTTCACGCTAGGTTGGCGCCATGAGCGAATCACAATCCGTTATCCTCGGCTGCGCCGGCAAGCAACTCACCCCGGAAGAAGCGCTGTTCTATGGCGGCGTGCGGCCTTGGGGCTTCATCCTGTTTGCGCGCAATATCGGTGAACCGGCGCAGATCACAGATCTCGTGGCGGCGCTGCGCGACTCTGTCGGCCGACCCGACGCCCCGGTCTTCATCGATCAGGAGGGCGGGCGCGTGCAGCGGCTTCGGCCGCCGATCGCGCCGAACTATCCGGCGGGCTCGGCGATCGGCGCGCTCTATCGGCAGGATCGGCAGGCCGGCTTGCGCGCCGCGTGGCTGTTGGCGCGACTGCACGCCTTCGACCTCCTGCGCTTCGGCATCAACGTCGACTGCCTGCCGGTGCTTGACGTGCCGATCGAGGGAGCCAGCGACGTGATCGGCGCGCGCGCCTTCGGGAAGGATCCTGAAAGCGTGACCGCGCTCGGGCGCGCCGCGGCGGAAGGGCTGATGGCGGGTGGCGTTCTGCCGGTGATGAAGCACATTCCCGGACACGGCCGCGCCTTCTCGGACACGCATTTCGAGCTGCCGACGGTGGACACGCCGATCGCGGAGCTCCGCGCGCACGATTTCGCGCCGTTCAAGGCCCTGAAGGATCTGCCGATGGCGATGACCGCGCATGTCGTCTACAGCGCTGTCGACGCCGATCATCCGGCGACGACGTCGGCGAAGGTGGTGGATGAGATCATCCGCGGCGAGATCGGATTCGACGGCTTGCTGGTGAGCGACGACACGTCGATGAAGGCGCTTTCTGGGGATTTCCCGTCAAAGGCCGAAGCGATCCTTGCCGCCGGCTGCGATATCGTCCTTCACTGCAACGGGGTGATGGAAGAGATGACGGGCATCGTGTCGAAGGTGAAGCCGCTGGCCGGCAAGTCGCTGGAGAGAGCCAACCGGGCGCTTTCCGCCGTCGCGGCGCGCGACGCCGAGCAGGAGCAAGCGGTGCGGGCGGAGTTCGCGACCTATTTCGAGGCGGTGGCCTGACCGGAGAGAGCTTGGCGGATCCAGCGGAGAGCAGGGCGGGCAAACCCGTCCCAATGGAAGCGCTCTGGAGCGAGAAGAACGACTCGCGCGCTACCGGAGACCCTGCGCTCGTCGTCGACGTCAACGGTTTTGAGGGACCGCTCGACCTCCTGCTCCATCTGGCGCGGAACCAGAAGGTCGATCTGGCGCGCATCTCGATCCTCGCGCTGACCGAGCAGTATCTTGCGTTCATAGAACAGGTGAGGGCTCTAAGGCTCGAGGTCGCGGCTGACTACCTCGTGATGGCGGCGTGGCTCGCCTACCTGAAGTCCCGCCTGCTCATACCCAAAAAGCCGGGCGACGAGGGCGAAAGCGGCGAGGAACTGGCGGCGGTGCTGCAGTTCCGCCTGAAGCGTCTGGAGGCGATGCGCGACGCAGCCGCACGGCTGGTGAACCGCAATCGCCTCGGCCGCGACGTCTTTCAGCGCGGCATGCCCGAGCTTGTCATCGTCGAGAAGCGCAACGAGTACTCGGCCACGCTCTACGACCTGCTGAGCGCCTATGCGGCGCAGCGGCAGAAACAGGCCGTCACCAACGTCACCATCGCGCGACGCGGTGTTTGGACGCTCAAGGCGGCGCGCGAGATTCTGGTGCGGCTGATCGGTTCGGCCGGTGACTGGACGGCGCTCGACAGCTTCCTCATCCAGTATGTCAGCACGCCGGAGGAACGTTCGACCGCGATAGCGAGTTCTTTCGCGGCGACGTTGGAGCTTGTGCGCGAAGGCCAGGTTGAGATGCGCCAGCTCGAAGCTTTCGCGCCGCTCTACCTGCGCGGCAAGTCTCCGGAGATCAACGCAGCAGAGGCAGCGTCATGAACGAGACCGGGAGTGCTACGGTCATTCCCCTGCCGTTGGCTGACGACGGAGCTGCGGCGATTACGAATCCCGCCGAGCGCATGATGCTCGCGGAAGCCGCGCGGATGGCCGAAGCGATCATCTTCGCCAGCGCCGAGCCGGTGAGCGAGCGGGCGCTGGCGGCGCGGCTTCCCGAGGGCGTGAACCTCAAGGGGGCGCTAGCCGAACTGCAGGCCGTCTACCAGCGGCGCGGCGTCAATCTGGTCCGGATCGGCGATGCGTGGGCCTTCCGGACGGCGGGCGATCTCGCCTTCCTGATGAGCCGCGATGCGGTCCAGCAGAAGAAGCTCTCGCGCGCCGCACTGGAGGTTCTCGCCATCATCGCCTACCACCAGCCGGTGACGCGCGCCGAGATCGAGGAGATCCGCGGCGTTGAGACGTCCAAGGGAACGCTGGATACCCTGCTGGAAACCGAGTGGGTGCGCATCCGCGGCCGTCGCAAGACGCCGGGCCGGCCGGTAACCTATGGCACGACCGACAAGTTCCTCGACCACTTCCAGCTGGAAGAACTGCGTGACCTGCCGGGCGTCGAAGAGCTGAAGGGCGCCGGACTGCTGTCGACGCGCATGCCCGCCAATTTCTCGATGCCTGTGCCGCCGAGCGATGCAGACGCCCTCACGGAAGACGAGGATCCGCTGACCGACATCGACCTGGAAGAACTCGGGCTGTTGACACCGCGTCCCCAGGATGATTGAGCGGACCCCGTAACGGAGCTTCGAGCTTGCAGAACGAACGCCGGCAAGCCGCGTCGCGCGTGACGGCGGGCGTCACCTTTGCCGCGCGGTTGGAATTCGAGAACATCCGCCACGATTTCGGGCCGGATGCAGAAACCTTGCGCGACCTGTCGCTGACCGCCGAGCCAGGCGAAGTGCTTTGCCTGCTGGGTCCTTCCGGCTCCGGCAAGACGACGCTTCTTCGGATCGCAGCGGGGATAGAAAGCCAGTCCTCCGGACGGGTGCTGCTCAACAACCGGGAGATCGCCGGTCCGTCCGTGTTCCTGCCGCCGGAGCAGCGCTCGATCGGCCTGGTCTTCCAGGACTTCGCGCTGTTCCCCCATTTGACGATCCTCGAAAACGTGAAATTCGGCCTGACCGCGCTGTCCCGCGAGGAAGCCCGCGAGGAGGCGATGATCGCGCTCGCGCGGGTCGGACTGCAGCACTACGCCAAATCCTATCCGCACGTGCTGTCGGGTGGAGAGCAGCAGCGGGTAGCGCTTGCCCGCGCGCTGGCGCCGCGCCCGGCCGTACTTCTCATGGACGAGCCGTTCTCCGGGTTGGATTCAAGGCTGAAGGACAGCGTGCGCGCAGAGACGCTGGACGTGCTCAGGCAAAGCCGGGCGACCGCTATCGTCGTCACCCATGACGCCGAAGAGGCCATGCGCATGGGCGATCGCATCGCACTGCTCAAGGACGGGCGGCTGGTCCAGGCCGGCAGGGCCGAAGAGCTGTATCTCAGACCCGCAAGCCTGTTCGCGGCCGGGTTCTTCTCGGAGCTCAACGTCTTTCAGGGGCGCGCGAAAGGAGGGGCGGTCGAGCTGCCGGTCGGTCGGGTGGCCGCCAGCGCCCATCAGGATGGAACAGAGCTGTCCGTCGCGGTCCGGACATCCGGTTTCGACGTCAGCGAGGAAAAGGGAGAGACCGAGGCCCGCATCGTCTCGCGACGATATCTGGGCGTCGTCGAACTGCTCGAACTGGCGGTCTCCGGATCCGAGACGCCGATCAGGGCACGGGTCAGATGCGGCGCCTTGTCGCCGCAGGCGAGAGACATCTGGTTAACATTGCGCGCTTCAGATGTACTTGTGTTTGAAACCGGCGGAGAAAACGCATAGATCACTGCCGAGGACACACTTCGAAAGAGAGTAGCAATGGGTTCGTTTTCGATTTGGCACTGGCTCATCGTGCTGGTGGTCGTGCTGCTGCTGTTCGGCAGAGGCAAGATCCCTGAATTGATGGGCGACATGGCGAAGGGCATCAAGAGCTTCAAGAAGGGCATGTCCGACGAGGACGCCGCTGACGACGCGAAGACCGTCGAGCATCGCCTCGACGAGACCGTCAAGCCCTCCGAGAAAGCGAAGAGCTAACCGGACGCCCCCGGCAGCTCCGGGCCGAAAGTTGAGCCATGTTTGATATCGGCTGGACCGAAATGCTGGTGATCGCGGTCGTGATGATCGTGGTCGTCGGGCCGAAGGATTTACCCAAGATGCTGCGGACCTTCGGCCGCACGACGTCGAAGCTGCGCACCATGGCGGGCGATTTCCAGAAGCAGTTCAACGAGGCGATGAAGGAAGCCGAGCTTGACGACGTCAAGAAGTCGGTCGATTCGCTGCGCAGTCTGAATCCGGCGAACGAGATCAAGAAATCTCTCAATCCGTTCGAGAAGGCGGCGGCCGACGTCCGCGCCGGGCTGGAGAGCCTCAAGACGCCGCCCAAGCCTGCCGAACCTGCCTCCGTCGAGGCTGTGTCGGATCAGCCGGTCGCCGCTGAGCCGCTGAAGAGCGGCGCCACCGCGATGCCGGTTGCCGGACCCACTACGATGCCCGAACCGCCGGTCATCACGCCGACGGCCGAGGCCACGAAGCCGGCGGGCGCCAAAGCGTCCAGCGCGGCCGCCGCGGCAAAGCCCGTGGCCCCGGCCGCCTCCACCGCAAAGCCGGCACGCAAGGCGGCTGCCAAGGTTGAGGCGAAGACGGCTGCTGCGAAGGCTCCGAAGAAGACAACCGACAAACCTGCAGTGCGGGCGAGCGCAAAGTCGCCGGCCAAGGCAAAGAAGACCGTGGGAAGCGCTACGTGACGAAGACTTCCGACGAGGACGAGATCAATCAATCGTCAGCTCCATTGATTGAACACCTGATCGAGCTGCGCACGCGGCTGATGTGGTCGATCGGCGGGTTCTTCGTGGCCTTCCTTGTCTGCTTCTTCTTCGCCAAGGACTTGTTCAACCTGCTGGTCATCCCGTTCAAATGGGCGGTGCACTGGGCAGGCTTGCCGAACGACAAGGTCGAGCTGATCTATACCGCGCCGCAGGAATTCTTCTTTACCCAGATCAAGCTCGCCATGTTCGGCGGACTGGTCATCGCCTTCCCGCTGATCGCGACGCAGATCTACAAGTTCATCGCCCCCGGCCTTTACAAGAACGAGCGGCGCGCCTTCTTCCCGTTTCTCGTCGCTTCGCCGATCCTCTTCCTGCTGGGTGCGGCGCTGGTCTATTTCTTCTTCACGCCGATGGTGATGTGGTTCTTCCTGGCCATGCAGCAGGGCGGGCCTGGCAGCGACGTTCAGATCTCTCTGCTGCCCAAGGTGTCGGAATATCTCAGCCTCATCATGACGCTGATCTTCTCCTTCGGTCTGGTCTTCCAGCTGCCCGTCGTGACCACGCTGATGGCGCGCGTCGGCCTGCTGACCTCCCAGACGCTGGCCGAGAAGCGCAAATGGGCGATCGTCATCGCCTTCGTCGTCGCCGCCGTTCTGACGCCCCCGGATCCGATCAGCCAGATCGGCCTCGCGCTGCCGACCATCCTGCTCTACGAGATCTCGATCTGGACGGCGCGGCTGATCGAGAGGAAGCGGGAAGAAGAACGTATGGCTTCTGAAAGCAGCGAAGCGGAAGAGACCTCCACGCCCGCCACGCTCAAGAGCTAACGCCTTCCTCGCACGTGTGACGCGAAATCGGTTCGCGTCCTCCGTCTCCGGCGACATGGGCTTGCACCTTTTCGCCGGTCGGTTTACCCCGTCATGGCTTTTGCTTCGCGTTACGGTCGGCCCGTTCGTCGTGCACGGCCATTCGCGCAGCGCCCTTCTCCAACCACGATTCAAGGTTTGAGATTAGGTGAATCAGTCGGCTCCGATGCAGCGTGGCGATGCTACGGTATCGGGCCGATGCACTCTGTAACGGATACTCAGCACGATGCTCGACATAAGGTGGATACGCGAAAACCCGAAGGCTCTCGCTGCGGCGCTGGAGAAGCGCGGGCAGTCGCCGGAGGCAGCGGAGTCCGTGGTCGAGGAAGTGATCGCCAGGGACGAGGCGCGTCGCGCTCATCTCGGCCGGCTGCAGGAGGCGCAGGAGCGTCGCAATTTGGTCTCCAGGGACATCGGCAACGCCATGCGCGCCAAGGACATGGCGCTCGCGGATACGCTCAAGGCCGAGGCGGCTGAACTCAGGGCATTCATCCAGGGTGGCGAAGCCGAGGAGCGGCGGCTCGACAAGGAGCTGGAGAACGCGCTGGCGGTCATCCCGAACGTGCCGCTGGACGACGTTCCGCTCGGCAAGAACGAAAACCACAATGTCGAGATCAGGCGCTGGGGAAACGAACTGATCGCCGCGCGCCAGCCGCGCATGGGCAACAAGCCACGCGAGCATTTCGAGATCGGCGAGAAGCTCGGCATGATGGACTTCGAGCGGGCGGCAAAGCTGTCCGGCTCGCGCTTTACCGTGCTGAAGGGTCAGCTGGCGAGGCTGGAGCGCGCGCTCGGCCAGTTCATGCTTGACCTGCACACGACGGAGCATGGCTATAGCGAGGTGGTCCCGCCGCTGCTGGTGCGTGACGAGGTGCTCTATGGCACCGGCAATCTGCCGAAGTTCGAGGAGGATCTCTTCTTCGTGCCGCACGGGGAGAGCCGGCTTGGGCTCATCCCCACCGCCGAGGTCCCGCTCACCAACCTCGTGCGCAACGAAATCACCGCGCACGAAAAGCTGCCGATGCGCTTCACTGCCTTGACGCCGTGCTTCCGCTCCGAGGCAGGCTCGGCGGGGCGCGATACGCGCGGCATGCTGCGGCAGCACCAGTTCTACAAGGTCGAACTCGTGTCGATCACCGACCAGGAATCCTCTGTCGACGAGCACGAGCGGATGACGCAGTGCGCCGAAGAGGTGCTGAAGCGGCTCGAACTGCCCTATCGCACCATCGTGCTGTGCACCGGCGATATGGGCTTCGGTGCGCGCAAGACCCACGATATCGAGGTCTGGCTGCCCGGCCAGAACGCCTATCGCGAGATTTCGTCCTGCTCGGTCTGCGGCGATTTCCAGGCGCGGCGCATGGATGCGCGCTACCGTCCGACGGACGAGGCCTCGATCGGCAAGGGCACGCGCTTCGTCCACACGCTGAACGGATCGGGCGTGGCCGTCGGCCGTGCGCTCATCGCGGTGATGGAAAATTATCAGGACGCGGACGGAAGCGTAACCATTCCTGAAGTGCTTAGGCCCTATATGGGCGGACTCGAGAAGATCGAAGCAGTCTGATGAGAATTCTCCTTACCAACGACGACGGCGTTCACGACGAAGGCATCGCTTCGCTGGAGCGCATTGCGCGGCAGCTGACCGACGACGTCTGGATCGTCGCGCCGGAGACGGATCAGTCGGGCTTCGCCCATTCGCTGTCGATCTCGCAGCCCCTGCGGCTGCGCAAGGTCAGGGATCGCCACTTCGCGGTGCGCGGCACGCCGACGGACTGCGTCATCATGGCGGTCAAGAATGTCATGCCTTCTCCGCCCGATCTCATCCTGTCGGGCGTCAATTCCGGCTCCAACGTCGCCGACGACGTCACCTATTCGGGAACGGTCGCAGGCGCGATGGAGGGTACGCTGCTCGGCATCCGTTCGATTGCCCTGAGCCAAGCCTACAACTACGAAGACGGCGCCCGCATCATCCCTTATGAGACGGCCGAAGCGCATGCGCCGCGGCTGATCGACCGCATCGCCAGGATGGAACTGCCCCAGGGCGTTCTGGTCAATCTGAACTTCCCGAAATGCCGGCCCGACGAAGTGCGCGAGGCGGTGGTCACCGACCAGGGCAAGCTCGCCTACGGCATCTGGGTCGACGAGCGCGCTGACGGGCGCGGCTTCCCGTACTACTGGCTGCGGTTCGGCCGCAAGCCGGCCGATCTGGCCGAGGGCACCGATATCGCCGTGCTGCAGAACAACTGCATATCCGTGACGCCGCTGAAGCTCGATTTCACGGCGCATGAGGTCAAGGCCGGTCTGGCGAAGGCCATCGCATGAAGAACGGCGCAGAGGACCGCGAGGCTTTCGCCGCGTTCCTCCTGCGGCTTCGAGCCAAGGGCATTGCCTCGAAGGAGCTGGTGGCGGCTTTCGAAGCGACGCCGCGCAGCGCGTTCATCCCGAAGCGCTGGGAAAATGTCGCGTGGTCCAACCGAATGGCGCCGATCGAGTGCGGCGAAGCCATCGAGGGCGCCGACCTGCAGGCGATGGTGCTCGATTCGCTGGCCATCGAACCGGGCAATCGGGTGCTGGAGATCGGCACGGGCTCGGGCTTCACCGCTGCGGTGATGTCCAGGCTCGCCGGCAGGGTCGCCACGGTGGAGCGCTATAAGACGCTGGCAGACCTCGCCAAGGAGCGGCTCGAGGCCATGGCCATCACCAATGTCCACGTGCGCCACGCCGACGGGGCCAACGGGCTGCCGGGCGAGGGGCCGTTCGATCGAATCGTGGTCTGGGCGGCTTTCGATAGCCTGCCGCGCAGCTTTGCCGACCAGCTTGCGAGCGGCGGCACCATGATCGCCGTCATCGGCGCCGCTGAGGAGCCGCAACTCCTCACCAGGCTCACCAAGGTCGGGAGCCGGTTCGACCGGATAGACCTGGGCCAGGTGCGTTTCCAGCCGATGATCCAGGGAATCGCTACCTCACTCTAGGTGTGGCTTCGTCGTTCGATCCGGATCAGGGCCGGATCAGCCGTTGGAAGCCGTATACCCAAGCCAGGCCAGGATGAGCGCGACGCCGCAGGCGAGCCAGCTCGCCCAAATCGGAATGGACGTCTGCCCGACCGTGACCGGCAGACCCCTGGCTGCGCGAACGATTTGCAGGACAGCAACGACAGAGAAGATCACGGCTGCAAGCAGAGAATACTGACTGGCGGTCATAGGCGCCTCCTTCGTAGCGTGGGAAGTCATCTATTCAGGTCCGGTTATGCGCGGACGCGTCCGGATCCGCTTCCCTGCCGCCGCTCTGCCCTCCGGCGAATTTTGCGGCGAGGACGTCATCATCCGGCTGCTCGGGTCCTCTGCGCTACAGGGCCTGCATGGAAAATCGTGCGAACCTTTGCGTCAGTCAGCGCGGCTTAACCGCCCGGTAACATTAACACGCTTTAATTGTAATTAGTCGGTGTGGGTACGGGTTCGGTGTCATGCGGGTCAGTCTTCCAATCAAAAGAAAGCGCATTCTGGCGCACAGCGCCGTGATCCTGCTCGGCGGGCTCGCTGCAGGGTGCAGCTCGAGCGCGATGCGCTTCGGTGATATCACCGATGGGCTGTTCACCGGGTCCACGGCCAACCAGCGCCAGATCATCCAGGATCAGCCCTATCCGGGCGATCAGTCTCCCAACTCGGTCGCGAATCGCGAGGCGGTGCAGCCGGTCGACGTGTCGCGCGGCAGCGTCAGCCGCGGCGCTCTGCCGCCGGTTGCCTCGCCCCGCGCCGCACCGCCTGCAGCGCAGAATGCCGTTGCCCGCGCCCAGACTGCCGTCGAACAGGCCCCGGTTGCAGTGACGCCGAGGGCGGTAGCGGCCGCGCCGGCGGTCGAGGACACCATCAAGGGCTGGTCGCGCGCCGGCGGAACCCAGGTTACGGCCAAGGACGGCGAGACCGTCTACAACCTGTCGCGGCGTTTTGGCGTGCCGGCCGACATCATCATGAAAATGAACGGCATCTCGGCCGAGAACGGTCTCAAGACGGGTCAGACGGTCGTGATTCCTACCTATGTCTATTCCGCAAAGGCCGGGATCTCCGCTCCGGACAACGACCCGAAGACCGCCGAGGCGAAGTCGTCGCGCGGCGTCAAGCCGACGGATGCGCCGAAGCCCGCCGAACAGCGCGAAAACGTCGCCGTGCTGCCCAACGCGCCCAAGGTGCGCGAAGTTTCGACGACGCCAACCGCCTCGGCTGACGCAGCGCAGCCGAAGGCAGCGCCGGCCGGTGGGTCCTACACGGTGGTCGAGGGCGATTCGCTGTCGAAGATTTCACGCAAGACCGGCGTCGGAGTCACTGCGCTCAAAGAGGCGAACGGTCTGAAGAATGGCAACATCCGCATCGGCCAGGTGCTGAGGCTGGACGGCAAGGCGGCTGTCGCCGCTGCAAGCCCGGCTGCGGTCGATAACGCGGCCAAGACTGCGTCCATATCGCCAGCCGAGAAGAACGGCGGGACGGTCGCCGGATACACCCCGCCCAAGAAGGCAATCGAGCAGGCTGAGCAGGAGAGCAGCGATGCGGCGCCCGACGCCACCGGGATCGGCCGCATGCGCTGGCCGGTGCGTGGCCGGGTCGTCTCCGGCTATGGCAGCAGCGGCGGCTCAAAGAACGACGGCATCGACATCGCCGTGCCGAAGGGCACGCCGGTCAAGGCTGCCGAAAACGGCGTCGTCATCTACGCAGGCGACGGGCTGAAGGAGTTCGGCAACACCGTTCTGGTGCGACACGAGAACGGGCTGGTCACCGTCTACGGCCACGCCAGCGAGCTGAAGGTCCAGCGCGGCCAGAAGGTCAAGCGTGGCGACGAGATCGCGGTTTCGGGCATGAGCGGCAACGCCGCGACGCCCAAGCTGCATTTCGAGGTGCGCAAGAACTCGGCTCCCGTCGATCCGAAAACCTTCCTCGAATAGTTTCGGGAGCGGGCCACCGGACCTCCAGGCCCGTCCGATCGACCCGTCCCCAAAGGGGGCGGGTCTTTCACATTTTTGCGGTTGCGTTTTCGACGATACGCCGCACGCATTCCCGGAAAGGCGCCGGAGCGCCTCCGAAACGCGCATATGACGACACTTCAGTCCTTCAAGGGAGAACCCAGGCGTCCCGCGAGATCCTGCGTGAACTGCCAGGCGACGCGCCCCGAACGGCTGCCGCGGGTCGTCGCCCACTCCAGCGCCTCGGCGCGCAGCTGATCGGCGTCGATCTTCAGGTCGTGATAGCGGACATAGCCGTCGATCATCTCCAGGTATTCGTCCTGTGAGCACTTGTGGAAGCCAAGCCACAGGCCGAAGCGGTCCGACAGCGACACCTTCTCCTCAACCGCCTCGGACGGGTTGATGGCAGTCGACCGCTCGTTGTCGATCATGTCGCGGGGCAGGAGGTGGCGGCGATTCGATGTCGCGTAGAAAATGACGTTGTCCGGACGGCCTTCGACGCCGCCTTCCAGCGCCGCCTTCAGCGACTTGTACGATGTGTCGTCATGGTCGAAGGACAGGTCGTCGCAGAACAGGATGAACCGGTAGGGCGAGGCCTTCAGCAGCGTCATCAGCCTGGGCAGCGTGTCGATGTCTTCGCGGTGGATCTCGATCAGCTTGAGCGCCGCGGCTGCCGGCTTGCGAGCAGAATTGATCTTGGCGTGAACGGCCTTGACCAGGGATGACTTGCCCATGCCTCGTGCGCCCCAGAGCAGCACGTTGTTTGCGGGCAGCCCGGAAGCGAAGCGTTCGGTGTTGTCGAACAGGATGTCGCGCACGCGGTCGACGCCCTTGATAAGTCCGATGTCAACGCGGTTCACCCGCGAGACCGGCTCCAGCAAGGAGGCTTCGGCAGACCACACAAAGCAATCGGCGATGTCGAGGTCCGTGGGCTGGGGAGTGGGCGGAGCGATGCGCGAGATGGCCTCGATGAGGAGGTCCAGCTTGCGGTTCAGCGTATCGATTGGGGTGTCGGACATTCTTCAGTATTTTCACGGCGTTGACAGGCGCTCGGCTCTAGCACGCGAGAGAGGTGGGGGAAAGAACCGGCCGCGACAGCAGGAGCGGTTGCATTGATTGTTCGAGTAACTATATTCCGCGCAACTTTTCGGGCGCTCAATCGCGCCTTTTTCATCCGACTTGGGGAGCACTTTGATGTTTGTGACACCGGCATACGCACAGGCCGCCGGCGGCGGCGGCGCTGATATCATGATCCAGATATTGCCGTTTGTCCTGATCTTCGTGATCATGTATCTTCTCATCATCCGCCCCCAGCGAGCGCAGCTGAAGAAGCGTTCCGAGATGCTGGCGGCGATCCGCCGCGGCGATACGGTGGTGACCGGTGGCGGGCTGGTCGGCAAAGTGACCAAGGTCACCGATGACAACGAGCTCGAGATCGACCTCGGCGGCGGCATGAAGGTCACGGCGTTGCGCGCGACGATCTCCGATGTCCGCGTGAAAGGCGAGCCGATCGCCAATCAGAACGCCAAGAAATAGCCGCATTCCGAGCAGCGCCGCCGGGGCGCCGCCTTAACGGACGAACCACATGCTCTACTTTTCGCGCTGGAAGACGATCTCGATTTGGGCGGTCGTCCTTCTCGGTGTCCTGTTTTCGCTTCCCAACATGCTCCCGCAGTCGGCGCTTGACGCGCTGCCGGATTGGGCGCCGAAACGGCCGATGACGCTCGGCCTCGACTTGCAGGGCGGTTCGCACATCCTGCTCGCGATCGATGAACAGGATCTCGTCAACGAGAGGCTCCAGGCGACCCGGGACGACATCCGCACATTGTTGCGCGATGCCAAGATTGGATACACGGGCCTGTCGGGTTCGGGCCACAGCGTGCAGGTGCGCATTCGCGATGCTGCCGAACTGCAGAAGGCGAAAGAGGCCCTGGCGCAGCTCACCCAGCCGATCAATTCCGGATTGTTCGGCACCGGCGTCGTTTCCGAGCTGTCCCTGCAAGAGCCAGAGCCGGGGCTCCTGCGCTACACCTTGACCGAGGACGGTCTTCAGCACCGCCTGAACAACGCGGTGACGCAGTCGATCCAGGTCATCGAGCGGCGCGTCAACGAGCTGGGCACGACCGAGCCGATCATCCAACGGCAGGGCGGCGATCGTATCCTGGTCCAGGTACCCGGTCTCCAGGACCCGCAGCGGCTCAAGGAAATCCTTGGCCAGACCGCCAAGCTGACCTTCCAGATGGTGAACATGTCCGCCTCGGTGCAGGAGGCCATCGAGGGCCGCCCGCCGGCCGGCTCGTCGGTCCTGTATTCCATGGACGATCCACCGGTTCCCTATCTGATCGAGGATCGCGTCATCGTCTCCGGCGAGAACCTCGTCGACGCGCAGGCCACCTTCGACCAGCGCACGAATGAGCCCGTCGTGTCCTTCCGCTTCGACGCCAAGGGCGCAACGCGTTTCGGTCAGGCAACGCAGCAGAATGTCGGACGGCTGTTCGCCATCATTCTGGACAAGCAGGTGATCTCCGCGCCGCGCATCAACGAGCCCATCCTCGGCGGCAGCGGCCAGATCTCCGGCAACTTCACCCCGCAGAGCGCCAACGACCTTGCCGTGCTGCTGCGCGCCGGCGCGCTGCCGGCCGACCTGACGATCGTGGAAGAGCGTACGGTTGGCCCGAGCCTGGGCGCCGACTCCATTGCCGCCGGCAAGTTCGCCTCGATCATTGCCGGCATCCTGGTTGTCGGATTCATGCTGGCGGCCTACGGGACGCTGGGCGTCATCGCCAATATTGCGCTGATGGCGAACGTCGCGCTGATCATCGCCATCCTGTCGGTGCTTGGGGCGACGCTCACGATGCCAGGCATCGCCGGTATCGTGCTGACCGTCGGCATGGCGGTCGACTCGAACGTCATCATCTACGAGCGCGTGCGCGAGGAGCGACGATCGGGCAGATCGCTCGTGCAGTCGCTGGATTCCGGCTTCCAGCGAGCCCTCGCGACAATCGTTGACGCGAACTTCACGACCTTCATTGCGGCCGTGATCCTGTTCTATCTCGGCTCGGGGCCTGTACGCGGCTTTGCCGTCACGCTCGCGATCGGCATCATCACCACCGTGTTCACCGCGTTTACGCTGACGCGCTGGATGATCGCGCTCTGGCTGAAGAAGATGCGGCCGAAGGAACTGCCGAACGGGATGATCCGGTTCATTCCCAACGACACGAAGATCGGCTTCATGTCGTTGCGGCGCTATGCCTTCGTCATTTCGGCAGCCCTTTCGATCGCTGCCGTCGTCCTGTTCTTCTCGATCGAGATGAACTACGGCATCGACTTCCGCGGCGGCACGAGCATCGAGGTCCAGGCGAAGCAGGGGGCTGCCGACTCGGGCGACGTCCGGTCCCGCCTCGGCGACCTGAACCTGGGCGACGTTCAGGTCCAGGAGTTCGGTTCGGATCGCGAACTCCTCATCCGCATCGAGGGCCAGCAGGCGGGCGACAATGCCGAGCAATCGGTCGTCGAGAAGGTCCGCAGCGAACTCGCCGCCGACTATGATTTCCGGCGTGTAGAGTCCGTCGGTCCGACCGTGTCCTCGGAACTCGCCTGGTACGGAACCATGGGCGTGCTCGCCTCCATGGTGGCGATGCTGATCTACATCTGGTTCCGTTTCGAGTGGCAGTTCGGTCTCGGCGCGATCATTTCGACGATCCACGACGTGACTATGATGGTCATGCTCTACGTGCTGTCGGGGCTGGAATTCAACCTAACCAGCATCGCGGCCATCCTGACCATCGTGGGCTACTCAATCAACGACACCGTCGTCGTGTATGACCGTGTTCGAGAGAACCTGCGAAAATACAAGAAGATGCCGATCGAGCAGCTGCTTGACCTCTCGATGAACCAGACGCTGTCCCGAACGATCCTGACCGGCGTGACGACGCTGCTTGCCTTGATCGCGCTGTACCTGTTCGGCGGCGAGGTCATCCGCTCGTTCACCTTCGCGATGATCTTCGGCATCCTGGTCGGCACCTATTCGTCGGTGTTCGTCGCCGGTCCGCTGCTGATCCTGTTCAAGCTGCGGCCCGAGAACCTGGCTCCCGAGAAGCCGGAGCAGCAGACGATTCTGCCGCCGGGCGCCGAACCGTCGAAGACCTGATCGCGATGTCGGCGGGCCTCGTCATGCGCGCGGCGCACTTTCCCGGCCGCGCGCCCATCGAAGCCTATGGCAACGGTGGCTTCCGCTTTGCCGACATGTCGCATCGCGGTTCGCTGCTGTGCCTGCCCAGCGGCATCCATGGCTGGGAGCCGGCTGACAGGACGGCCCTCGACGTCGCCGATTTCGAGAAGGTTCTGGCCGAGGCGGGCGATATCGAGATCCTGCTGGTCGGAATGGGCCAGGAACTCCGGCCGTTGCCACGCGACCTGCGGGCGGCACTCAAGAACGTGCGCATCGCCGCGGACCCGATGTCGACCGGAGCCGCCGTTCGTACCTACAACGTCCTGCTTGCCGAAGACCGGGCGGTTGCGGCGGCCCTGATTGCCGTCGATTGACGTGACAGCGCACGAATCGATCGTCATGAAGGCGGTCCGGGATGCCGACCTGGACCGCTATCTTTCCGCGCTCTACGCCCCCGAGGCCAAGCGCGGGGCGCTCTTCGCCCTCTACGCCTTCAATGCCGAGATATCCGGGATTCGCGACCGCACGAGCGAAATCCTTGCAGCCGAGATTCGCCTGCAATGGTGGCGCGAGGTGATCGACAGCGGTTCGGAACGCTCTGCGGACGGACATCCCGTCGCTGAGGCGCTGCTCAGCGCGATCACCGAGTTCGGATTGCCGCGCGCGGCGTTCGAGAACTACCTCGAGGCGCGGATGTTTGATCTGTTCAACGACCCGATGCCATCGCGAGGCGACCTCGAGGGCTATTGCGGCGAGACGGCGTCGACCATCATGCAGCTCGCGGCGCTTGTGCTGGATTCCACGGCTGCGCCGAAGCATCCGGACCTTGCCGGTCATGCCGGCTGCGCCCAGGCGATCACCGGCCTGCTGCGGCTTCTGCCGCTCCACCGGGCGCGTGGGCAGTGCTTTGTGCCGCGCGACATACTGGCTGCGGCCGGCACCTCGCCGGAGGAGTTCATCGCCGATCATGCCGAAGAGGCTGGCGTGCGCGCGATCGATGCAACAATTGCCCTGGCACGGGAGCACCTCGGGAAATTCAGCGCCGCCGCGGCCGTCATTCCGGAGACCCTGCGTCCCGCTTTCCTCCCGGCAGCGCTGACGCCGGCCTATCTCGATGGACTGTTGCGAAAGCGTGGCAAGGCTCTCACCGAGACGACCGACATTGCCGGGTGGAAAAGACACTGGACCCTGTTCAGAAAGGCTGCCCGCGGCTGGTGACGCGGCCCGCGTTTGACGCCACTGCGTCCTGTGCTACCAAACGGCCCGAAGCCGGCGGGGACCGGCGCTCGGAGGATCATCGGTGAGCCTGCCCGTCCTGATCGGCCTAATCGTCGGCGGCCTTCTCGTTGTCGATATCTTGCTCCGGTTCGTCGGCAAGAAGGAGCGCGCTCTTCTCGCTGGCGAGGAGGACGCAGTCGCGCAGTTCCGCCGCGACTATCCCGAAGTTGGCGTCGAAGAGTTCGGCGGCATCGTGCTGACGCGCGACCGCCGCACGGCCTTCCTCGCGATGGACGCCGGCGCGACGGGTTTCGTTCACGGGATGGGTGACCGGTTCGTCACGCGTCAGCTCACTTCGCCCGACGTTGCGGAAGTCGTCCGCGACGGGAGCGATGTCCTGACCGTGCGGTTCAACGACGTCACGTTGCGGCGCATGCATTTCCAGTTCGCCCGCTCCGAAGATCGCGACTTTGCAGCCGGGGCTCTGCAGCCGCCGAGCCCTGACGCATTTTTACCAATTTCATAAAGATGTTGGATTGACTGGGTTGCGCGCTCTGGTTGCGGCTTCCCCTCCATCGCGCCGTCGGGCATAGTAAACCGATTGTTAACGGGGGAGGGCCGGGGTGGACAGTCTGGCGAACATCCACTTTCCAAACACGGGCCAACTGGCGATCCCGCTCTACGTGGCGGGCATCCTGATCGAGCTCGGCCTGATCTGGCTGGGCAAGGGCAAGGGGCAGTATGAGCACCGGGATGCGATGACCAGCCTGCTGATGGGCGTCGGCAACGTCGCCACGGGCATCATCTACGCCGTCGTGCTGATCGCCATGATGCAGTGGGCCTATCAGTACCGGGTTTTCGACCCCGGATTTAGCTGGTGGGCCGTGGTTCTGTGCTTCATCCTCGATGACTTCCGCCGCTACGTCTATCACGTCGGGCTGCACCGCATCCGGTGGTGGTGGGCCGACCACGTCAACCATCATTCCAGCCAGCACTTCAACCTGACGACGGCGCTGCGGCAGCCCTGGACGACGATCTTCACCGGCTCGTTCCTGCTCTACCTGCCGCTTGCCTGGCTGGGCTTCCACCCGCTGATGATCCTGTTCGTCGGCGGCATCAATCTCGCCTACCAGTTCTGGCTGCATACGGAACTGGTCGGCAAGCTGTGGAAGCCGATCGAGTTCGTCATGAACACGCCCTCCCACCACCGCGTGCACCATTCGAACAATCCGCGCTATCTCGACGCCAACTACGGCGCGACCTTCATCATCTGGGACCGGATGTTCGGCACGTTCGTGGAGGAGCGGGACGAGGACGTGCCGAAGTTCGGCATCGTCCACAATATCGGAACTTTCAACCTCTTCTACGTGGCCTTCCACGAGTGGATCTCGATCCTGGGCGACGTGCGCAGACCCGGGCTGACGATGCGCCAACGGCTGCTCTACATGTTCGCGCCGCCCGGCTGGAGCCATGACGGCAGCCGCAAGACATCCGAGGACCTGAAGGCCCAATATGTGAGGATGCATCCCGACCAGGCGGGGATGCCCGGGCTGCCAGGCAAGGGCACGACGCAAGGCGGCGCTGCGGTGCAGCCGGCGGAGTAGGTCTGTCCGGGACGTGCAGCGGAAGGCGCGGCGACGCTATTCGGCCGCCTGCGCAGCCGCCGCGGCCTCCAGCCAGAATCGGAAATCGCGCAGGGCGCGCGCCGTGGTCGCCTTCTTCTTGGCGATCGCCTTGTCCTTGCCGCGGAAGCGCCCCTCGAAATCGTCCGGCCGCAGCTTTGTGCCCGGCTCGAGGGGCGGGAACAGGCCGAAATTGATGTTCATCGGCTGGAAAGAGCGTTTTCCGGGTTCGTCGTCGGACACGATGTGGCCGCCCGTTATGTGATTCAGCAGTGCGCCGAAGGCGGTGGTCGCCGGCGGCGGCGCGAGCGGTCGATTGAGGCGTTCGGAGGCTGCGAATCGGCCGGCCAGCAAGCCCATCGCCGCGCTTTCGACATAGCCCTCGCAGCCGGTAATCTGCCCCGCGAAGCGCAGGCCGATCCGGGACTTCAACTGCAGCGAGCCGTCGAGCAAAGTCGGCGAGTTGATATAGGTGTTGCGGTGCAAGCCACCCAGTCGCGCGAATTCCGCGTTCTCCAGACCCGGGATCATCCTGAAGATGCGCACCTGCTCCCCGTGCTTCAGCTTCGTCTGGAAGCCGACCATGTTGTAGAGCGTGCCCAGCGCATTGTCCTGACGCAGTTGCGCCACGGCGTAGGGCTTGACGGTGGGATTGTGCGCATTGGTGAGCCCCATCGGTTTCATCGGGCCATGGCGCAGCGTTTCCGGTCCGCGTTCGGCCATGACCTCGACCGGCAGGCAGCCGTCGAAATAGGGCGTGCCCTCCCAATCCTTGAACTCGGTCTTCTGGCCCTCCAGCAGCGCGGCCACGAATGCCTCATACTGCGCCTTGTCCATCGGGCAGTTGATGTAGTCCTTGCCGGTGCCGCCCGGCCCCACCTTGTCGTAGCGCGACTGGAACCAGCACACGTCCATGTCGAGCGTGTCGAAATGGATGATGGGCGCGATGGCGTCGAAGAAGGCGAGCGCATCGGCGCCGGTCTCCCGGGCGATCGCGTCCGCCAGCGAAGGCGCGGTGAGGGGACCCGTGGCGATGATCGCCTGATCCCAGTCCGTGGGCGGGAGTCCTGCCACCTCTTCCCGCACGATCGTGATCATCGGATGCGCTTCGAGCCTTGCGGTCACCGCCGCCGAAAACCCGTCGCGGTCGACGGCAAGCGCGCTGCCGGCCGGCACCTGGTGCGCGTCGCCGCAAGCCATGATCAGGGAGTTCGCCAGCCGCATCTCGGCGTGAAGAAGACCGACCGCATTCGTCGCCGCGTCATCGGAGCGGAAGGAATTGGAGCAGACGAGTTCCGCCAGGCTCTCGGTCTTGTGCGCGTCGGTGCCTCGCACCGGCCGCATCTCGTGCAGGATCACCGGCACGCCCGCTTCGGCGGCCTGCCAGGCAGCTTCGGAACCGGCGAGACCGCCGCCTATGATGTGGATTGGCTTCAGTGTCATGCCGCCGGAAATATGCCTCCGGGCTGCCGAAAGCAATGTGGCGAAACGCTGTTGCGCGCGTTCGAATGCAAACTATGCTCGTTCGAATGAGGCTCGGGGGAATCGGTTCCTGTCTTTGTCGTCTCATTCTGCCGGTTCTGGCGGTCTTTTCCGTCCAAGCCGCGAATGCCGGCGATCGCCTCACGGTCTGTCACGGCTACTCGTGCTACTACAAGACGCGCATCGACTTCGGCGCGGCTGATCTGAGGCAAATCGCATCCATCATGAAGTCGGGCGCGTCGTCGCCCGAGGCGGAACGGCGCGCGGTGGCAAAGGTCGTTCAGTTCTACGAGCGGCGGGCGGTGGCGGCCGTTGGAATCAAGGATCGACCGAAATCCGACTTCGGACGCGGCCGCGAACGCGGCCAGATGGATTGCGTCGACGAATCCACCAACACATCCTCCCTGCTGAAGCTGCTGGCGAGCCGTGGCCTGCTCAAGCATCACACGGTGTCCCGCAATGTCTCGCGCGGATTCTTCGCGGATGGACGTTATCCGCACTTCACCGCCGTCCTCGTCGATCCCTCTGGACGCAAGTGGGCGATCGACAGCTGGTACGAGCCCGGCGGCGGCGCTCCTGACGTCATGCCGCTCGACGAATGGAAACGGCGCGGCGTCGGCGGCGTGCGCTGAGCCGAAAGCGGTCACATCGATTGGGCGAAACTGTCGGTTGAGAAGCAGCACCCGCCGAGGGAGGAGGTTCGGCGGGTGCGCTATGGTCCGACCGGCGATCGGGAGGAGGAGATTGCCGGCCGTATTCGTCATTGCCTGGGAGGAGGTAGGCGCCGACGAAGTTCCTTCCGCCATTGTTTAGCGAGGCTGCGGAAACCTCTGGGAAGCAGCACCCGCCGAGGGAGGAGATTCGGCGGGTGCGCTATGGTCCGACCGGCGATCGGGAGGAGATGATTGCCGGCCGTATTCGTCATTGCCTGGGAGGAGGTAGGCGCCGACGAAGTTCCTTCCGCCAGTGTTTAGAGAGGCCGCGGAAGCCTCTGGGAAGCTGCACCCGCCGAGGGAGGAGGTTCGGCGGGTGCGCTATGGTCCGACCGGCGATCGGGAGGAGGAGATTGCCGGCCGTATTCGTCATTGCCTGGGAGGAGGTAGGCGCCGACGAAGTTCCTTCCGCCAGTGTTTAGAGAGGCTGCGGAGACCTCTGGAGAAGCTGCACCCGCCGAGGGAGGAGGTTCGGCGGGTGCGCTATGGTCCGACCGGCGATCGGGAGGAGGAGATTGCCGGCCGTATTCGTCATTGCCTGGGAGGAGGTAGGCGCCGACGAAGTTCCTTCCGCCAGTGTTTAGAGAGGCTGCGGAGGCCTCTGGGAAAGCTGCACCCGCCGAGGGAGGAGGTTCGGCGGGTGCGCTATGGTCCGACCGGCGATCGGGAGGAGGAGATTGCCGGCCGTATTCGTCATTGCCTGGGAGGAGGTAGGCGCCGACGAAGTTCCTTCCGCCAATATTTAGAGAGGCTGCGGAGGCCTCTGGGAAAGCTGCACCCGCCGAGGGAGGAGGTTCGGCGGGTGCGCTATGGTCCGACCGGCGATCGGGAGGAGGTGATTGCCGGCCGTATTCGTCATTGCCTGGGAGGAGGTAGGCGCCGACGAAGTTCCTATAGCTAACGGACCGCCCTGCGGGCGACCATTTCGATGCTGCCCCGGTTGATGCCGAGGTCGAAGAGCTGGCGGTCCGAAAGTCGACCCAGCTCGGCGACCGTCGCGCGGTAAGCGCGCCAGTCACGGAAAGTGCGGATCAGTTTCATTTTCGTTCTCACGTGTCCTTGTCGCGCCACTGTCGGCGCGGATATGCCTTAGACCGACTTGCGCGCGACGAACGGGATGTCGCTGCGGGTGATGCCGAGGTCGTTCAGTTCGCGGTTGGTCAGCCGGTTCAGCTCGCTCACCGTCTCACGGTAGCGGCGCCAGTTGCGGTAGTTGCGGATCAGGTTCATGGTAGTGCTCGTTTCGTCTTCGGTTCGTTTTTTTGTCTGTCTGTGTACGAAGCCTAGATAGGCGCGCCCAATCCGCATTTGAACTGCTATTGGTGCATAGCAGCAATGCGTATTGTGCAATGCAACATTAATCGGTTTTAGCACCTGGGGCCAAACTGTGTCGTCGACTCGAAAGTGACGTCGCGTCAGGGGTTTACGGCGCTTGGCGGAAGTGGCGCCGCGCTGCGCGCAAGGGTTGGGGTCAACGGATGTTCGACTATCAGATGCGGGTTCGAAGGGACATTGAGCGATGGACCCGTGAAGGGCTGATCGATGCCAGGACGGCGGACCTGCTCGACCGGGATGTCGGGTCGCGCCAAACGGCGGGCGCATCCTTCGGATCGGTACTGGCCATCATGGCGGCAATACTGCTTGGGGCGTCCATTCTGATCTTCGTGGCGGCCAATTGGGAAGGCATTCCGCGCATCGCCCGCGTGCTCGGCCTGTTCGCGCTGATCGCAACGAGCTATGTCGGCGGCGCCGTCTTGAAGCAGCGGGATCATCCGGGCTTCGGCGAAGCGCTCTTCGTGCTTGGCGCCGTGGCCTTCGGAGGTTCGATCGCCCTGATCGGCCAGATGTACCACTTTGCCGGCGACGAGACTGAAGCCATCCTCATCTGGTGCGCTGGTACGATGGTTGCCGCGATCGGCCTGCGATCGCCCGTCCTCACGAATGCGTCGGTGATCATAGCTGTCGTCTGGCTGTTGATGCGCGAGTTCGACTATCCGTCGACCGGCCACCCGCATGGCTTCTTGCTGCTTGGCGCCGCAAGCTGGGCAATCTCATACTGGACCCGCAGCCGCGCGGCGCGCCATCTTCTCGTCCTGTCGGCGATCCTCTACGCATTTCTTTATGGTATCGACGGGCGGCAGATGGAGATGGGCGTCGCGCTGGTCGTCGTGTCGGCGATCGTGTTCGCCGCGGCCCTGTGGGCCGGCGACGCCGTCGAACGGCTCGCCCAGCTCGGCGGTCCCTATCCGGCCCACCCGCTGATCGGCTTCATGGTCGGCATGTCGATGATCCAGGTCGAGGTCTACGACCAGTTCGGGCCGATGCTTTTGACCACCCTGGTGGCTTTCGCCGGCATCGTGGCAGCCCTGGTGCTTCGCGGCCGGGAGAGCGCCCTGATGCGTTGGATCGCCTACGCGGCATTCACGGTCGAACTTTGCCTTGCCTATGTGATCACCGTCGGAACCATGATGGACACGGCTGGGCTGTTCCTGTTTTCAGGTCTGGCGCTGGCTGCCGTCGCTTTCATTATCAGCCGGATCGAGAGGCGCCTGGGCGCAAGACCGGTGGTTGCCGGGAGGGTCGCATGACGATGCGTCGTTCAATCCTGCTCGCCGTGCTGGTCGCGCTGCTGCAGATAGCGTTTCTGGGGTGGATGATCGCCGGTCGGGCGTCAGTCCTGCGCAAGGGCGCGGAAGTGCTGCTCAAGGTGGAGCCCGTCGATCCCCGCGATCTGCTGCGTGGCGACTATGTGCGGCTGGGCTACGAGATCGCCAGCATCCCGACCGACCTGGTAGCCAACCTGCCGGCCGGCCAGGCGACCAGCGAAGCCGGGCAGATCTTCGTGCGGATCGGCAAGGATGGCGATGGATACTGGCGCGTCCGATCGGCCACCCTCGGCGTTCCGGGCGACGCGCCAGTCGGCGAGGGAGAACTCGTGATCCGCGGCACGGCGGCGGCCGCCTGGGGTCTGGACAGCGGCTCGAGGCTGTCCGTGACCTACGGCATCGAACGCTATTATCTGCCGGAAGGCGAGGGGCTCCAGATGGAGAAGGACATGCGCGTCAGGAGCTTCGGCGTGCTCGTCGCGCTCGCTTCAGACGGCGCGCCGCAGATCAAGGCGCTGATGGACGGCGCCGCGCCGGTCTACGAAGAACCGCCATACTGATCGACGCAGGTTGATTGACAGCGGCCTCCGCACATGGGAATGCGGTCGCACGCGGATGTGGCGGAATTGGTAGACGCCCCGGATTTAGGTTCCGGTGCCGAAAGGCGTGGGGGTTCGAGTCCCTTCATCCGCACCACTCTTTTGCGCTTCGCAACACCCCTAGCTGTTCGACCTCTGCACGGCTTCCTGATCCGTCGGTCTGCCATTCGCGCGCCGCATGTTGACGAGGTTGCCGGCCAGGATCAGCGCCGCGCCCGCGGCCGTCAGCATATCGATCTGCTCCGCATAGAGCGCCCAGCCGAGCAGCGCCGACAGCGGAAGACGCGCGAAGTCCATCGGCGACACAACGGTGGCCTCGGCATGGGAGAGCGCACGGGCCAGGCAATAATGCGAGAAGGTGCCGGTGAACGCCACGATCAGGAGGGCAGGCCAAACCTCCGCGGAAGGCGTCTCCCAGGCCCGGATCGCCGGTACGATGCCAATGAACGACTGGATGACCAGCATCCAGAAGATGATCCGCACGACGCTTTCTGTGCGGGTCAGCGACCGCACCATCACGAGGGAAGCGCCAAACGCCAGGGCGCCTGCGAGCATGATCAGGTGTCCGGGTTCGACGCTTTGTCCGTCGGGCCGTACGATAATTGCAACGCCGACAATGCCGAGCACGATGGCGACGATCTTGCCGGGGTTCAGCTTTTCGCCCAGGAAAGCGACCGCGAAGATCGCGGTCCATACCGGCGTCGTGAACTCGATGGACACCAGCTCCGCGAGCGGTATGAGGCCGAGGGCGTAAAGCCATGCGTACTGCCCGGCGTAGTGGACGACATTGCGCCCGAGATGTTGGACAGGCCGTCTGGTCCGCATCGCCGCGAAGCCGCCGGCGCGCATCACCAGCGGCAACAGCATGAACCAGCCGATGACGGAACGGATCTCCATCACCTGGAACACGTCGAGCTCCGCGGTGGCGGTGCGGCCGGCGACCGACATCGTCAGGAAACATGCGATCGAGCACGCCATCCAGATGGCGGCTTTCGGGATTGATTGCTCATTCATGCGCGCTTGATGCCAACTCGCGAAGCGCATCGCAACGGCCGGGAGACCGGAACGGCTGATCCAGGGATTTTTGGTGAAGGGAAGACGTCAGTCTTCCGGCGCCTCCGACGGGTGTGCATTTCGGCCTCTGCCGAAGGTGTACCCCGTCTCGACCGCGCTGCGGCCAAATTTTTCGCGCAGCGAATCGATCGCCCCCTCGGCGAGCGCGCGCTTGCGGGCCTGCAGGTCGACCAGGTCCGGCGGATCGGCCCGTTCTGCGCCGGTCAGGTCGCTGACGCCGATCCCGAGCAGCCTGTACCTGGTGCCGTCGGTCTCCTTGGCGAGCAGCTGAAGGCCGGTCTGGAAGATCCGATCGGCAAGGCGCGTAGGATCGGCGAGCTGGCGGTTGCGCGTACGGAGCTTGAAGTCGTGGGTCTTCAGCTTGAGCACCACGGTGCGGCCGGCGATGTCCGAGCGCTTCAGGCGCGAGGAAACTTTCTCGGACAGCGCGCGCAGGACGGGCACCAGCTCGGCCGACGTCGCGAGATCGGTCTCGAAGGTCGTCTCCGCCGACACGCTCTTGGCGTCGTGGTCGGGTTGGACGCGCCGGTCGTCCTCGCCGCGGGAGAGGCGGAACAGCCGGTCGCCCATGGTGCCGTAGCGGCGCATGAGGTCGTTGCGCTCGAGCTTCTGGATCTGTCTGATGGTGCGGATGCCGTCGCGTTCCAGCACGGCCGCAAAGGCCTTGCCGACGCCCCAGATGAGCGTCACCGGCTGATCCGCAAGGAAATCCTTTGCCTCGGCGCGGCCGATCACCGAAAAGCCCCGCGGCTTTCGGAAGTCCGAGGCGACCTTCGCCAGGAACTTGCAATAGGACAGGCCGGCGGAGACGGTGATGCCGATCGTCTTCTCCACCTCATGCGCAAACCGCGCGAGCACATGCGCCGGCGGCAGCCCATGCAGGCGCTCGGTGCCTGCCAGGTCCAGGAACGCCTCGTCGATGGAAACAGGCTCCACCAGCGGCGTCAACGCCTGCATCATGGCCCGTACCTCGCGGCCGACGCGCGCATATTTCTCCATGTCAGGCTTGATGACGACCGCCTCGGGGCAGGCTTCGAGCGCCTTGAACATGGGCATCGCCGAACGCACGCCGTTGATGCGGGCGATGTAGCAGGCGGTCGACACCACGCCACGCTTGCCGCCGCCGATGATGACCGGCTTGTCGCGGAGTTCTGGGCGGTCGCGCTTCTCGACCGCGGCGTAGAAGGCGTCGCAATCTATGTGCGCGACATGCAGCGCGCTGAGCTCAGGATGGCGCAGCAATCTTGGGCTTCCGCAGCGGTGGCAGCGGCGTTCGCCCCCGTGCTGCCGCGCAAGGCAGTCGCGGCAGAATCCGTCGCTCGAATCGTTGACAGCTGCGCCCATGTTTGCGAACATATAGAGAACAATCGAAATGCTACGCGAGTCCGATTGCTCGGACAAGACGCCTCGCTGGGGAGCCGACGATGACCACAAGAATTGTCCCGCTCACCCCCGACCTGTGGCCGGACTTCGAGGATCTGTTCGGCAAGCAGGGCGCCTGCTACGGCTGCTGGTGCACCTATTTCAGGATGTCCCCGAAGGCGCGGCGGGACAACAACAGCCAGGAGAAGAAGGCCTTCATCCGGCGTCGCATCGAGGCCGGTCCGCCGCCGGGGTTGCTGGCATTGGACGGCAGCCGGGCGGTCGGCTGGATGCAGATAGGCCCACGCGCCGACGTGCCCGAATGGAACAACCACCAGCGCAGCTCCGCGCCGCTGGACCGCGCCGAAATCGCAGATGATGGTGTCTGGGCGATCTCCTGCTTCTTTCTGCGATCGACGGCAAGGGGCGCCGGGCTCACGCACCGCCTAGTGGCGGCAGGCATCGACTTGGCGCGGGAAAACGGCGCGCGTCTGCTGGACGCATGCCCGATGGAGCTGTCGCGGGACGCAAGCTCGGTCGGTTTGTTCGTCGGGTCGAAGCGCGTGTTCGACAGGGCAGGGTTCGTGGAGGTGAACCGCAAGACAAACAACCGGCCCTTGATGCGGCTGTCGCTCTGAGCCAAGCGTTCCCGGTTAGCCTAGAGTGCCGCTGGATCGATCGGAAGCACGGGCGGCTGCGCATGCGGTTCGGGAGGCGATGCCGCGGCAGGCGATTGGGCGGCAGCTTCCGGGCAACCGTCCTGAACCTTTTGCCACGAAGAATTGTTGAGAACCATGTCGCATCGGGCAAGCTGCTGGCCCGTCGGCAGGCTGAGGCAGGCGACCTCGCCATGATGGAAGAGCTTGCCGTTGGCGCGACACTTGCAATCGGCTGCCGCCGGCGTCACCGCGAAATCGAGCGCGCCGAGGATGATCAGGCCGAGCAGAGCCGTCTTCATGCGACGACGTTAGCACGGAAGACTGCTTTCCGCCATCAGCAGGCCCCATCGGCCGGAGCGGCAGGCAGCGCCATCGCAGTGCGGTCGGTCAGTCGTCGACCTTGCGGAAGACGACATTGATGTACTCGCCGTCCCGAATCTCGTCGACAACGGCAAAACCGGTGCGCTTGGCGAGCACGTCGGCGGATCGGCCGGTCAGAAACAGGGTGTGAAACCGCGTGAAGGTATAGTTCTTGTCGTAGCAGGGTGAGGAGTGCGCCATGACACCGCCCGCCTTCAACAGGCCATGGAAATCCCTGAAGACCGCCACCGGGTCGCGAAAATGCTCGATGACGTTGTTTGAGAATATGCCGTCGAAGCGTCCGCTTATCTCGGCGCGCGAGCGGACGACATGGTTTCCTGACGTCGGCGCGCTCGGCTCGTAACCCCAGACATCGAACCCCCGTTCGCGCAGGGTGGAGACGGTCTTGCTCCAGATGCCGCCGCAACCCCAGTCGAGATAGAGCCCGTCCTGCCTGGGCGTCAGGGAATTGAAGGTGCGGATCTCATTCGGGGTCGAATCGGATTCCGAGTAGTAGGAGTAGAGGAACCGATAGTCGGCATCGACCGCCGCGTCGGATAGGTCCAGGTATTTCTTGGTTCCGAAGATGCAGCCGCAGGCGGGACATTCGTAGCGTTCGAGCGCGCCGCCGCCGAACACGCAATTGTCGTGGTGCAGGCCATAGCCGCTGCGCCGGTCCGTGTGGCCGCAGACGATGCAAGTCAGTTCTGCCTCGGCGAGGATAGGCTCGTATTTCTCGTCGATGACTCTCCAAAGATGGCGGGCGTACTCGACCGCGGCGTCGAGTTGCTCTTGCGCGAGGCCGCCCGGGACGCCGGCGCCGTCGCGAGACGCTTCGGTTGTGGTCGGGGTGCGGCCGAAGAGGCGATCTAGGAGTGACATGGCTCCGTCTCGATCAGGGTTGTGGTCGTCAGGCTGCCGGCGCCGAAAGCGCCAGGTCGATGGCCACCGGCACATGGTCCGACGGCTTTTCCCAGGCGCGGACGTGCTTTTCGATCGAAGCGGACGTCAGTCGGTTCGCCGCTTCTGGCGACAGCATCAGATGGTCGATGCGGATGCCGTTGTTCTTCTGCCACGCGCCTGCCTGGTAATCCCAGAACGTGAATGTGTCGCCGGCGTCGGTAACATTGCGAATCGCGTCCGTGAAACCCAGCGCGGCGAGCCGTCGGAATGACTGGCGGGTCACGGGCTGGAAGAGGGCGTCATTCACCCACTGCTGCGGGTACTTGGCGTCGACCGACTCGGGGATCACGTTGTAGTCGCCCGCCAGTACAAGGGGCTCTTCGAGATCGAGGCGAGACTCCGCCCAGCGCTCCAGCCGTTCCATCCACTTCAGCTTGTATCCGAACTTGCGCTCCTCGGTGATCGGGTTGCCGTTCGGCAGATAGAGCGAGACCACGCGCAGCGCGCCCTGGTCGGTGGAGAACACACCTTCGATGAAGCGCGCATGTTCGTCCTCGTCGTCGCCGGGCAGCCGGCGATTGACCTCGTCGAACTTCAGCTTGGAAAGAATCGCGACGCCATTGAAACCCTTCTGGCCGTGCGTTTCGACGTTGTAACCGAGCGCCTCGATTTCGGCGCGGGGGAACTGCTCGTCGACGGTCTTGATTTCCTGGAGGCAGGCGATGTCGGGCTGACTTTCCTGCAGCCAGTGGAGCAGATTGCCAATGCGGGCGCGCACTCCATTGATATTCCAGGTGGCGATCTTCATCGAAAACTCTTTCAAACTATGCGTGATGGAGAAAACCGCGGCGGACAACGATCCTTCCACACCCCGGAATTGTCGGAGGAAGGGGCTCTCGTCATGTCCGAGAGCCACGCAATTAAATGGAACCGACCCCGCACCGTCAACCGTGCAGCCCGGCATGTTCCCGTTCTTGTCGGCCATCCTGACATTGCGGGCCGCAACACGAACGAATCGGGCGACTTTCCTCCGATCATATCGGTGTCGAGGCGTCAGGCATTGGCCCGAATCGCAATCGGCGTCCGGCAGGGGCCAACGTCGTGGAGAACCGGTCCTCTCGGGGAAGGCGCCTGCGAGGCCGCCTCCGACGGCGCCGCGCAGCAGGCTGGATCGCCGTGATGGCGAGATACTGCATTTACGATCGCGCGACTGAGCGATCGACAGAGATTCCGACTTGAAGCGGCGGCAAAGACCCGTTAAAGCACGCTCGCGTCGGCAAGCCGGCGGACTAGGGGTATAGCTCAGTTGGTAGAGCGGCGGTCTCCAAAACCGCAGGTCGCGGGTTCGAGCCCTGCTGCCCCTGCCAGCCAGGCCTCGAGCCTGGGAATCATATGAGACAGCCGTTGTCGGGACGATTGGATGGTTCCGAACCGGTGCGTTTGCGTGAAACGGAGCTCGGCACTTGCATGTGGCGAGAATCGGCTTTATGTAGGCGCGACGGACACGCGGCGCGTGGAGCTGAGGGATCAGCTTGACGCGCCCAAATCGCATGGCGGAACGAAGCGCAAGTCGCGTGTAGTTTCGTCGAGATGGTGGGGCTTCACGCCTTCATCGGAAGACTGAGAAGGCCTGGCATCAACGGGTCCTCGCGAGACAGAGCGGCAGATGGCATCGAAGACCACGAACCCTTTCACGTTCTTGCAGCAGGTAAGGCAGGAGACTGCAAAGGTGACGTGGCCATCCCGGCGCGAGACCATGATCTCGACGGCTATGGTCCTGGCCTTTGCTGCGCTTGCTATGATCTTCTTCTTTGCTGCCGATCAGCTGATGGCATTTGGCGTTGAGCTGATCCTCGGCATTGGGCGCTAACACCGGTCCTACGGAGACATTATCGATATGACTGCCCGGTGGTACATCGTCCACGCCTATTCGAATTTCGAAAAGAAGGTCGCGGAGGACATCGAAAACAAGGCGCGCCAGAAGGGTCTGAGCGATCAGATCGAGCAGATCGTGGTGCCGACCGAGAAGGTTGTCGAGATCCGTCGCGGCAAGAAGGTCGATGCCGAGCGCAAGTTCTTTCCTGGCTATGTGCTGCTCAAGGCCAATCTGACCGACGAGATCTTCTCTCTGGTGAAGAATACGCCGCGCGTGACGGGCTTCCTCGGTGGCGACAAGGCCAAGCCTGTGCCGATCACGGAATCGGAGGCGCAGCGCATCCTCAATCAGGTGCAGGAAGGCGTCGAGCGGCCGAAGCCCTCGATCACCTTCGAGATCGGTGAGCAGGTGCGCGTATCCGATGGGCCGTTCGCCTCGTTCAATGGCTTCGTTCAGGAAGTCGACGAGGAGCGTGCGCGCCTCAAGGTGGAGGTTTCGATCTTCGGGCGCGCGGTGCCCGTCGATCTGGAATTCGGTCAGGTCGAAAAGGGCTGATCGAAGCCTGGCCGGATTTCCGGCCAGCGGGCGAGGGCGAGTTGTCTTCGTCGAAGTGGTGGGAGGTGAGGTTGGCTTAGCCGGCCATTCGAACCGTACCACCGAACTGCAACCGCCGGACATCCGGCATCAGAAAAGGCAGACAAAGAGATGGCTAAGAAAGTAGCCGGCCAGCTCAAGCTCCAGGTCGCTGCGGGCTCCGCGACTCCGTCGCCCCCGATCGGTCCTGCGCTTGGTCAGCGCGGCATCAACATCATGGAATTCTGCAAGGCGTTCAACGCTCAGACGCAGGAACTGGAGAAGGGTTCGCCCATCCCGGTGGTGATCACCTACTATCAGGACAAGTCCTTCACCTTCGTCATGAAGACGCCGCCGGTGACGTACTTCCTGAAGAAGGCCGCCAATCTGAAGTCGGGCTCCAAGGAGCCGGGCAAGGCGAAGGCAGGGCAGATCAGCCGCGACAAGGTGCGCGAGATCGCCGAAGCCAAGATGAAGGATCTGAACGCAAACGACGTCGAGGCGGCCATGCGCATGGTCGAGGGCTCCGCCCGCTCGATGGGCCTCGAAGTGGTGGGCTGAGACGATGGCAAAGATCGCAAAGCGTGTAGCCAAGTCCCGTGAGGGCATCGACCGCAACAAAGCCTACTCGCTCGACGAGGCGGTGAAGCTGCTCAAGGATCGTGCGTCGGCGAAATTCGACGAGACCTTCGAGGTCGCGATGAATCTCGGCGTCGATCCGCGCCATGCCGACCAGATGGTCCGCGGCGTCGTCAATCTGCCGAACGGCACGGGTCGCACCGTGCGCGTCGCCGTGTTCGCGAAGGGCGCGAAGGCGGATGAGGCGAAGGCTGCCGGCGCGGATATCGTTGGCGCCGAAGACCTGGTCCAGATCGTCCAGGGCGGCACCATCGATTTCGATCGCTGTATCGCGACCCCCGACATGATGGCCCTCGTCGGTCGCCTCGGTAAGGTGCTCGGCCCGCGCGGCATGATGCCGAACCCGAAGGTCGGCACCGTCACGATGGACGTCGCAGGCGCCGTCAAGGCGTCGAAGGGCGGCGCAGTGGAGTTCCGCGTCGAGAAGGCTGGTATCGTGCATGGCGGCGTCGGCAAGGCGTCGTTCGATGCCGAGGCGCTCGCCCAGAACATCCGCGCCTTCGCCGATGCGGTGACCAAGGCCAAGCCGACCGGCGCCAAGGGCAACTACGTCAAGAAGGTGTCGCTGTCGACAACGATGGGTCCCGGCCTGAAGCTCGATCCGTCGAGCCTCGCGCCCGCGTCCTGATGAATGGGGCGCCGGTCGTGATTGCCGGCGCCATGAAGAATTCCGGATCCCGGGAGATCGGGATCCGGAACCGGAGGCGAAAGCTTCCGGACATCCTGTCCGAGATTGCAGGCGGCCGAGCCCCGCTCGACCTTAATCATCTGGCCTGCATGAGACGGGTGAAGACCCGACAAAGGAGCGAATGCTCCGATGAAAGGTTCGAACCGTGTGTGCCTTTTGTCCGCACGCCGTCTGGCAACAGTCGGCGCAACGAAAGGGGACAGGATCCTCGAGCGTCGTACGGGCTCCTCCTTGAGGTGTTCCGTGCGGCAAAAGGCAACCCGATCTCCGTCTCGAGAAGTCCGAGCGGAGGTCAACTGGAGATAGGCAGTGGATAGAGCGGAAAAACGCGAGCTCGTCACGAACCTGAACGACGCTTTCAAGAGCGCCGGCTCGGTCGTCGTGGCCCACTATGCCGGTATCACCGTTGCGCAGATGAACGATCTTCGTACGAAGATGCGTGCTGCCGGCGGCACCGTCAAAGTCGCGAAGAACCGTCTCGCCAAGATCGCTCTTCAGGGCACGGAATCCGAGAACATCGTCGATCTGTTCACTGGACAGACGTTGATCGCTTACTCGGAGGATCCGGTTGCGGCGCCGAAGGTCGCGTCCGATTTCGCCAAGGGGAATGACAAGTTGATCATTCTCGGTGGCGCGATGGGCTCGACCGCTCTCGATGCCGACGGAGTCAAGGCTTTGGCCACGCTCCCGTCGCTCGACGAGCTGCGCGCCAAGCTGGTCGGCATGGTTCAGACGCCGGCAACCCGGATCGCCGCAGTCGTCCAGGCACCTGCAGGCCAGTTGGCCCGCGTGTTTGGCGCCTATGCCCGGAAGGACGAGGCGGCATGAGGCCGTTCCTCGCTGTCAAGCAATACACGTGTTCGAACAAGGAAAACCAAAATGGCTGATCTCAGCAAGATCGTAGAAGACCTCTCCGCTCTGACCGTCCTCGAGGCGGCCGAGCTGTCGAAGCTGCTGGAAGAGAAGTGGGGCGTGTCCGCCGCTGCTCCGGTGGCTGTCGCTGCTGCCGGTGGCGCTGCTGCCGCCGCTGCGCCGGTTGAAGAGAAGACCGAGTTCGACGTCATTCTCGCCGCCGCTGGCGACAAGAAGATCGAAGTCATCAAGGAAGTCCGCGCCATCACCGGTCTCGGCCTCAAGGAAGCCAAGGACCTGGTCGAAGGCGCTCCGAAGCCGGTCAAGGAAGGCGTCAACAAGGCCGAGGCCGACAAGATCAAGGAACAGCTTGAGAAGGCTGGCGCCAAGGTCGAGCTGAAGTAACACGGGTACCTGACGGGCGGCGCCACTGCCGCCCGTCAGCCTCGCCTGGCGGGGCGCCCGTGCGTCGGGGAAATGCTGGAGAACCTCTTTCCTGAACGCCGGATCCGGCTTTCAGGAAACGGGTTTTCAGCCGTTTTGGAATTGCCGCCCGAGGGCGGAGGCATAAGAAGGGCCGCTGTCGGCGGTCGAGAATTGCAAGGCGGGTCCGGCGGGGCCCTCCCCAAGAGGATAGCCAAGGAGCGACGATGGCCCAGACACAGACTTTCAATGGCCGCAGACGCGTACGCAAGTTCTTCGGGAAGATCCCCGAAGTTGCGGAGATGCCGAATCTGATCGAGGTCCAGAAGGCGTCCTATGATCAGTTCCTCATGGTGGACGAGCCCAAGGGCGGCCGTCCCGACGAGGGCCTGCAGGCTGTTTTCAAGTCGGTCTTCCCGATTTCCGATTTCTCCGGCTCGTCGATGCTCGAGTTCGTCAAGTACGAGTTCGAGGCGCCGAAGTTCGACGTCGACGAATGCCGCCAGCGCGACCTTACCTTCGCCGCGCCGCTCAAGGTGACGCTGCGCCTGATCGTGTTCGATGTCGATGAGGACACCGGCTCGAAGTCGATCAAGGACATCAAGGAGCAGGACGTCTACATGGGCGACATGCCTCTGATGACGTCGAACGGCACCTTCATCATCAACGGCACCGAGCGCGTCATCGTCTCGCAGATGCACCGTTCGCCGGGCGTCTTCTTCGACCATGACAAGGGCAAGTCCCACTCGTCGGGCAAGCTGCTGTTTGCCGCCCGCGTCATCCCCTATCGCGGCTCCTGGCTCGACATCGAGTTCGATTCCAAGGACGTCGTGCACGCGCGCATCGACCGTCGCCGCAAGATCCCGGCCACGAGCCTTCTGATGGCGCTCGGCATGGACGGCGAGGAGATCCTGTCCACGTTCTACAACAAGATCACCTACACGAAGTCCGGCGACCACTGGCGCATCCCGTTCTCCGTGGAGCGCTTCAAGGGCCTGAAGGCGGTCAACGACCTGGTTGACGCGGACACCGGCGAGATCGTCGTCGAGCAGGGCAAGAAGATCACCGCGCGCCAGGCCAAGCAGCTGGCCGACAAGGGCCTGAAGGCGATCAAGGCGACCGAGGACGATCTGTTCGGCTCCTATCTCGCTGAGGACATCGTCAACTACGCGACCGGCGAGATCTATCTCGAGGCCGGCGACGAGATCGACGAGAAGACCCTTAAGGTGCTGATCGAGGCCGGTGAGGAGGAGATCGAGATCCTCGACATCGACCATGTAAACGTCGGCGCCTACATCCGCAATACGCTCGCCGTCGACAAGAACGAGAGCCGTCAGGACGCGCTGTTCGACATCTACCGTGTCATGCGCCCCGGCGAGCCGCCGACGCTGGAGACGGCCGAGGCGATGTTCAATTCGCTCTTCTTCGATGCCGAGCGCTATGACCTTTCTGCGGTCGGCCGCGTCAAGATGAACATGCGCCTCGAACTCGACGCCGAGGACACCGTGCGCGTGCTGCGCAAGGAGGACATCCTTGCCGTGGTCAGGACGCTCGTCGAGCTGCGCGACGGGAAGGGCGAGATCGACGACATCGACAATCTCGGCAACCGCCGCGTGCGCTCGGTCGGCGAGCTGATGGAGAACCAGTACCGCGTCGGTCTGCTGCGCATGGAGCGCGCGATCAAGGAGCGCATGTCCTCGATCGAGATCGACACGGTCATGCCGCAGGACCTGATCAACGCCAAGCCGGCCGCCGCCGCAGTGCGTGAGTTCTTCGGTTCCTCGCAGCTGTCGCAGTTCATGGACCAGACCAACCCGCTCTCCGAGATCACGCACAAGCGTCGTCTCTCGGCGCTCGGGCCAGGCGGTCTGACCCGCGAGCGCGCTGGCTTCGAGGTGCGCGACGTTCACCCGACCCACTACGGCCGTATCTGCCCGATTGAGACGCCGGAAGGCCCGAATATCGGTCTTATCAACAGCCTGGCGACGTTTGCTCGCGTGAACAAGTATGGCTTCATCGAGAGCCCGTACCGTAAGATCGTCGACGGCAAGCTGACCAATGACGTGGTCTACCTCTCCGCCATGGAAGAGGCCAAGCACTTCGTTGCGCAGGCCAACGCCGAACTGGACGCGGAAGGGCACTTCGTCGACGAATTCGTCATCTGCCGCAACGCCGGCGAGGTGATGATGACGCCGCGCGAGAACGTCGACCTGATGGACGTGTCGCCGAAGCAGATGGTGTCGGTCGCCGCGGCGCTGATCCCGTTCCTGGAAAACGACGACGCCAACCGCGCCCTCATGGGTTCGAACATGCAGCGTCAGGCCGTGCCGCTGGTGCGCGCCGAAGCGCCGTTCGTCGGCACCGGCATGGAGCCGATCGTCGCCCGTGACTCCGGCGCCGCCATCGGCGCTCGCCGCGGCGGCATCGTCGACCAGGTTGACGCGACGCGTATCGTCATTCGCGCGACGGAAGACCTCGAGGCCGGCAAGTCCGGCGTCGACATCTACCGTCTGATGAAGTTCCAGCGCTCGAACCAGAACACCTGCATCAACCAGCGTCCGCTGGTGAAGATGGGCGACCGGATCGAGAAGGGCGACATCATCGCGGACGGTCCTTCGACCGATCTCGGCGATCTGGCGCTGGGCCGCAACGTGCTCGTCGCGTTCATGCCGTGGAACGGCTACAACTACGAGGACTCCATCCTTCTGTCGGAGCGCATCGTCGCCGATGACGTCTTCACCTCGATCCACATCGAGGAGTTCGAGGTCATGGCCCGCGACACCAAGCTCGGGCCGGAGGAGATCACGCGCGACATTCCGAACGTTTCGGAAGAGGCGCTGAAGAACCTCGACGAAGCCGGCATCGTCTACATCGGCGCGGAAGTGCAGCCGGGCGACATCCTGGTCGGCAAGATCACGCCCAAGGGCGAGAGCCCGATGACGCCGGAGGAAAAGCTCCTGCGCGCCATCTTCGGCGAGAAGGCTTCCGACGTCCGCGACACGTCCATGCGGATGCCTCCGGGCACCTTTGGCACGGTCGTCGAAGTGCGCGTCTTCAACCGCCACGGCGTGGAGAAGGACGAACGCGCCATGGCAATCGAGCGCGAGGAGATCGAGCGTCTCGCCAAGGACCGCGACGACGAGCAGGCGATCCTCGACCGCAACGTCTACAGCCGTCTTTCCGACATGCTCGCAGCCCAGGAAGCGATTGCCGGGCCGAAGGGCTTCAAGAAGGGCACCACGCTCTCCAAGGAGCTGCTGGCCGACTATCCGCGGTCGCAGTGGTGGCAGTTCGCCGTCGAGTCCGAGAAGCTTCAGAGCGAGCTGGAGGCTCTGCGCGGCCAGTACGACGAGTCCAAGAAGGCGCTCGAGCAGCGCTTCATGGACAAGGTCGAGAAGGTGCAGCGCGGCGACGAAATGCCTCCGGGCGTCATGAAGATGGTCAAGGTCTTCGTGGCCGTGAAGCGCAAGATGCAGCCGGGCGACAAGATGGCCGGCCGTCACGGCAACAAGGGCGTCGTGTCGCGCATCGTACCGGTCGAGGACATGCCGTTCCTCGAGGACGGCACGCATGCCGACATCGTGCTCAACCCGCTGGGCGTGCCGAGCCGCATGAACGTCGGCCAGATCCTGGAGACGCATCTGGGATGGGCCTGCGCCGGCATGGGCAGGAAGATCGGCGACTTGATCGAGGCCTACAAGAAGAGCGGCGACATCAAGCCGCTGCGCAAGACCATCGAGGACATCATTCCGGCAAACGACCGGAACGAGCCGGTGCGCAATTACGACGACGACTCCATCGTTCGCCTCGGCGAGCAGATGAAGCGCGGCGTCTCGATCGCGACCCCGGTCTTCGACGGCGCGCACGAGGTCAACATCAACGAGATGCTTGAGCAGGCGGGTCTGCACTCGAGCGGTCAGTCGACGCTGTACGACGGCCGTACGGGCGAGCCGTTCGACCGCAAGGTGACGATGGGCTACATCTATATGCTCAAGCTTCACCACCTGGTGGACGACAAGATCCACGCCCGTTCGATCGGCCCGTACAGCCTCGTCACCCAGCAGCCGCTGGGCGGCAAGGCGCAGTTCGGCGGCCAGCGCTTCGGCGAGATGGAGGTCTGGGCTCTGGAAGCCTACGGCGCGGCCTACACGCTGCAGGAGATGCTGACGGTGAAGTCGGACGACGTGGCCGGCCGCACCAAGGTCTACGAGGCGATCGTGCGTGGCGACGACACCTTCGAGGCCGGCATCCCGGAGAGCTTCAACGTGCTGGTCAAGGAAATGCGTTCGCTCGGCCTCAACGTCGAACTGGAGAACACCAGGGTCGACGAGCAGCCGCAGCGGCTGCCGGATGCCGCCGAGTAGCAGCATCCCTCGACGGCCGCAGCGGCGGCCGTCGACTGAAGCCCGGCAGCGCCTTCCCAGCGCTGCCACGGCAACGCAAGGGCGGTGACGCCGCCTACTAGAATTTCAGGGGGTCACGAGGCCCCGCAAAGGAGAACGGCATGAACCAAGAGGTCATGAATCTCTTCAACAATCAGGCGCCGGCGCAGGTTTTCGATTCCATTCGGATCTCGCTGGCCAGCCCGGACAAGATCCTGTCCTGGTCGTTCGGCGAGATCAAGAAGCCGGAGACGATCAACTACCGCACGTTCAAGCCGGAACGTGACGGCCTGTTCTGCGCGCGCATCTTCGGTCCGATCAAGGACTACGAATGCCTGTGCGGCAAGTACAAGCGCATGAAGTACAAGGGCGTCATCTGCGAGAAGTGCGGCGTCGAGGTAACACTGTCGCGCGTGCGCCGCGAGCGCATGGGCCACATCGAACTGGCTGCGCCGGTCGCCCACATCTGGTTCCTCAAGTCGCTGCCGTCGCGTATCGGCACGCTGCTCGACATGACGCTCAAGGACATCGAGCGGGTTCTCTATTTCGAGAACTACATCGTCATGGAGAATGGCCTGACGGACCTCAAGCAGCATCAGCTTCTCTCCGAAGAGGAGTACATGCTCGCCGTCGACAACTTCGGCGAAGACGCCTTCACCGCCAAGATCGGCGCCGAGGCCATCCAGGAGCTTCTTGCCGGCATGGAGCTGGAGAAGATCGCGGGTGAGCTGCGCTCCGAACTCGCCTCCACGACGTCGGAGCTGAAGCAGAAGAAGCTGCTGAAGCGCCTGAAGGTCGTCGAGAACTTCATGGAATCCGGGAACCGTCCGGAGTGGATGATCCTCAACGTCATCCCGGTCATCCCGCCGGACCTGCGCCCGCTCGTCCCGCTGGACGGCGGCCGTTTCGCCACGTCCGACCTGAACGACCTCTACCGGCGCGTCATCAACCGCAACAACCGCCTCAAGCGGCTGAAGGAGCTGCGCGCGCCCGGCATCATCATCCGCAACGAGATGCGCATGCTGCAGGAGGCCGTCGACGCGCTGTTCGACAACGGCCGTCGCGGCCGTGTCATCACCGGCGCCAACAAGCGCCCGCTGAAGTCGCTGTCCGACATGCTGAAGGGCAAGCAGGGTCGCTTCCGCCAGAACCTGCTTGGCAAGCGCGTCGACTATTCCGGTCGTTCGGTCATCGTGACCGGTCCGGAGCTCAAGCTGCACCAGTGCGGCCTGCCGAAGAAGATGGCGCTCGAGCTGTTCAAGCCGTTCATCTACGCCCGCCTCGACGCGAAGGGTTTTTCCTCGACCGTCAAGCAGGCCAAGAAGCTGGTCGAGAAGGAGAAGCCGGAAGTCTGGGATATCCTGGACGAGGTCATCCGCGAGCACCCGGTCCTGCTCAACCGCGCGCCGACGCTGCACCGCCTGGGCATCCAGGCGTTTGAGCCGACCCTGATCGAAGGCAAGGCGATCCAGCTTCACCCGCTGGTCTGCACCGCCTTCAACGCGGACTTCGACGGCGACCAGATGGCCGTGCACGTCCCGCTGTCGCTCGAAGCGCAGCTGGAAGCGCGCGTGCTGATGATGTCGACCAACAACATCCTGCATCCGGCTTCCGGCGCGCCGATCATCGTGCCGTCGCAGGACATGGTTCTGGGTCTCTACTATCTGTCGATCGTCAACGAGAACGAGCCGGGCCAGGGCATGGCGTTTGCCGACATGGGCGAACTGCAGCATGCGCTTGAGACCAAGGCGGTGACGCTGCACGCCAAGATCAAGGGCCGCTTCAAGACTGTCGACAAGGACGGCAACGTCGTCTCGAAGATCTACGACACGACGCCCGGCCGCATGATCCTCGGCGAGCTGCTGCCGAAGAACCACAACGTCCCGTTCGAGACGGCCAACCAGGAGATGACGAAGAAGAACATCTCCAAGATGATCGATACGGTCTACCGCCACTGCGGCCAGAAGGAGACCGTAATCTTCTGCGATCGCATCATGGCGCTCGGCTTCAGCCACGCGTGCAAGGCCGGCATCTCGTTCGGCAAGGACGACATGCTGATCCCGGACACAAAGGAGAAGCTGGTTTCCGACACCGAGGCTTTGGCCAAGGAGTACGAGCAGCAGTACAATGACGGCCTGATCACGCAGGGCGAGAAGTACAACAAGGTCGTCGACGCCTGGGCCAAGTGCTCGGAGAAGGTCGCCGACGAGATGATGGGCCGCATCAAGGCGGTCGAGTTCGACAAGGCGACTGGCCGCCAGAAGCCGATGAACTCGATCTACATGATGAGCCACTCGGGCGCCCGCGGTTCTCCGACCCAGATGCGTCAGCTGGCCGGCATGCGCGGCCTGATGGCGAAGCCCTCTGGCGAGATCATCGAGACGCCGATCATCTCGAACTTCAAGGAAGGTCTGACCGTTCTGGAGTACTTCAACTCCACGCACGGCGCTCGCAAGGGCCTCGCCGATACTGCGTTGAAGACCGCGAACTCGGGCTATCTGACCCGCCGCCTTGTGGACGTGGCGCAGGACTGCATCGTCAATGCGGTCGACTGCGGCACCGACAAGGGCCTCACCATGCAGCCGATCGTCGACGCCGGCCAGGTCGTGGCATCGCTCGGTCAGCGTGTGCTGGGCCGCACCGCGCTCGACGACATCAACCACCCGCTCACCGGCGATCTGCTGGTCAAGGGCGGCAAGCTGATCGACGAGCGTGATGTCGACGTGATCGAGAAGGCGGGCATCCAGTCGGTGCGCATCCGCTCGGCGCTCACCTGCGAAGTGCGCGTCGGCGTCTGCGCGGTCTGCTACGGCCGTGACCTGGCTCGCGGCACCCCGGTCAACCAGGGTGAAGCGGTCGGCGTGATCGCGGCGCAGTCGATCGGCGAGCCGGGCACCCAGCTCACCATGCGTACCTTCCACATGGGCGGCACGGCGCAGGTCGTCGACCAGTCGTTCCTGGAAGCCTCGTATGAGGGCACGGTGCAGATCCGCAACCGCAACGTCGTCCGCAACTCGGACGGCCAGCTCGTGGTGATGGGCCGCAACATGGCGGTGCTGATCCTCGATGAGGCCGGCAAGGAGCGTGCGACGCACCGCGTCACCTACGGCAGCCGCGTCTATGTCGACGACGGCGACAAGGTGAAGCGCGGCCAGCGCATCGCCGAGTGGGACCCGTACACCCGTCCGATCCTCACCGAAATCGAGGGCCGGGTGGAGTTCGAGGATCTCGTCGACGGCATCTCCGTTCAGGAGACGGCCGACGAGTCGACCGGCATCACCAAGCGCGAGGTCATCGACTGGCGCTCGACGCCGCGTGGCGCGGACCTCAAGCCGGCGCTCACCGTGCTCGACTC
Source organism: Mesorhizobium shangrilense (assembly GCF_028826155.1). NCBI lineage: Bacteria > Pseudomonadati > Pseudomonadota > Alphaproteobacteria > Hyphomicrobiales > Phyllobacteriaceae > Arvimicrobium > Arvimicrobium flavum. The sequence continues at coordinate 3,385,756 of NZ_JAQGPN010000001.1, read as the reverse complement.
CAAGGGCAAGGTCGGCAAGCTGTCGAAGGGCGGCGACGCCCGCTTCATGCTCTCGGTCGAGGCCATCCTTTCGGTCGAGCCGGGCGCTCACGTGAAGCCGGGTGACGTGCTGGCGCGTATCCCGATGGAAAGCGCCAAGACCAAGGACATCACCGGTGGTCTGCCGCGTGTTGCCGAGCTGTTCGAGGCTCGCCGTCCGAAGGATCACGCCGTCATCGCCGAGATCGACGGCACGGTCCGCTTCGGCCGCGACTACAAGAACAAGCGCCGCATCATCATCGAGCCGCACGACTCGACGCTGGAGCCGGTCGAATACCTGATCCCGAAGGGCAAGCCGTTCCATCTTCAGGACGGCGACGTCATCGAGAAGGGCGACTACGTGCTCGACGGCAACCCGGCGCCGCACGACATCCTGGCGATCAAGGGCGTGGAGGCGCTGGCTTCCTATCTCGTCAACGAGATCCAGGAAGTCTACCGCTTGCAGGGCGTGGTCATCAACGACAAGCACATCGAGGTGATCGTTCGCCAGATGCTGCAGAAGGTGGAGATCACGGAGCAGGGCGATTCCGTCTACATCCCGGGCGATCATGTCGACGTGATCGAACTGGACGAGGCGAATGAACGCCTGATCGAGGACGGCAAGAATCCTGCAGTCGGCCAGCCGGTGCTGCTCGGCATCACCAAGGCTTCGCTGCAGACGCCGTCCTTCATCTCCGCCGCGTCCTTCCAGGAAACCACCCGCGTCCTTACCGAGGCGGCCGTTGCCGGCAAGATGGACACGCTGCAGGGGCTCAAGGAGAACGTCATCGTCGGTCGCCTGATCCCGGCCGGCACTGGTGGCCAGATGAGCGCGATCCGCCGCATCGCCAAGTCGCGGGACGAACTGATCCTCGACGAGCGCCGCAAGACCTCCGGCGCCGAGGTGGCGGACGCCATGCTCACGGATATGTCGACCGCCGCGCAGTAGGCGCTGCGTTCATCGATATGCGAAGAAGCCGCCGGGGTGACCCGGCGGCTTTTTCATTGATTGCAAGAAGGGTTGCGGGACTTCGCCCCAGGCTTCAATCGTAGAACGCCTCGACCACGTTGCGCCTGGCCAGCATGAAGGCGTCCGCAACGTGCTGGAGCGGGGCGACATCGGCGTCCGAAACGCCGGCGCGCACGATCTCGGCAAAGCGCTCGTAGAGTGCAGGGTACTCGCGCTCCTGATCATCCTGGATGAGCTGGCCGTCGATCGAGAGCTGCGCGCCGCCGCCTGAGAGCACCATGCGTCCCGTGTCCGTATCGGCGGTGATGTCCCAGGTCTGCGGTCCCGTCTGCAGCCAGTCGATGTCCGCAGTCGCCGACAGGCCGCCGGCGCCGGCGAACTCAATGCGTGCGGCCACCGGCGCATCTCGGTTCGCGGGAAAGTCGAGAACAGCCTTGGTCACATGGAGCGGCGGCAGGATGTGCGTGACGATCGAAAGCGCATTGATGAAGGGGTCGAAGACGCCGAACCCGCCAGGCTCCCAGATCCATGCCTGGTTCGGATGCCAGCGCCGGACGTCTTCCTTCCAGACGATGGCCGCCGACCTCACCTTGGTTGCGGTGAGGAACCTGCGTGCCGCCTCCACCGCCGGCGCATATCGCGAGTGCCAGCTCGCAAACAGCGACACGCCCATGGTGTGCGCGAGTTCCTTCAGATCGTCGACTTCGCTCACGGTCGCGCCAGGCGGCTTTTCGAGGAAAACATGCTTGCCCGCGGCAAGCGCTTTCTGTGCCGGCTCGTAGCGCGCCTGCGGCGGCATGCACAGCGAGACCGCGTCGAGATTGGCGACATTTGCCAGCAATTCGTCAATGGACGAGAAATTGGGAATGCCGTCGATCCGACCGTGCCGGCTGGCTGCGGCGACGAGTTCGAAGTCACGATTCCGGGCCAAGGCCGGAATGTGTTGATCGCGGACGATCTTGCCGACGCCGACGATGCCCAGCCGGATGGGTGTACTGCCTGTCATTTCAGCTTTCCCTTCATCGTAGCCTCGCCGTGTTCGAAGAACCCCGCGCCGACCGGGTTTCCGCATGCGAGATGCAGCCGTCCTCTATCTCTCACCATCTCACCGCCGCCTCGTGTGAGGAAGGGGAGGGAGCGCTTTTGCTTTCCGTGCCGAAAGCACGTAACTCGGGCAGCGTCGTGCGCGCATCATGTTCCTGCGCAGGCGCGCTCGCGGGCAGTGGCTAGTTTCAGCAAATGAAATGGTTGGCAGGAGTCGTCGGCATCGCCATCGTAGCCGTGCTGGTCGTCTGGGGAGCTCTCGTTCTGCGCCTACGCATGGGACCGACCATGACTGCTGACAAGACACTGCCCGCATCCTGCCGCGAACTCGCGTTCGAAGCAGTCCTCTACGTCGTCTGCGAGGTCGATGCGGCCAGCCACGAGATCAGCCTCCACCACACGGATCGCGCCGGCAAGCCGTTTGGCAGCCTCGGCGCGCTGGCGCTGGAGGCGCCGTTCGACTTCGCCATGAACGCCGGCATGTATCACGAGGACACGTCGCCGGTCGGGCTCTATGTAGAGAACGGCGTCGAGCGCACGCCGCTCAACAGAAGCGATGGCTTCGGCAATTTCTTCATGAAGCCGAATGGGGTGTTCTTTGTCGACCGGCAGGGAAGGGCGGGCGTCGAGGAGACAGAGGCATTCGCCGCTGCGGGAGACGATGTCTGGATGGCGACACAGTCCGGGCCGATGCTGGTCATCGACGGAAGCATTCATCCACGCTTCGAGCCGAACGGCTCCTCACGCTACATTCGCAATGGCGTCGGCGTGAGCGAGTCCAAGACCGTGGTATTCGCCATTTCACGCGAGCCGGTCAGCCTGGGGAGCTTTGCGCGGCTGTTCCGCGACGGCCTGGGCTGCCCGAATGCGCTGTTCTTCGACGGCGCAATCTCGGCGCTGCACGACGGTCAGCAATATGTGGAGGGCGGCGGCTTTCCGACCGGGCCCATGGTGGCGGTGAGGGGAAGGTGAGGGCGAGACCTTCTGCCCTTGAGAGGTGAGGGTAGTCTACGAGCCAGCGACGCGATCTCTGCGCGTCAGCCGGCAAGAAGAAAGAGTCCGACAGAAGAGGGGGCTATTCCGGGACGCTGGTCTGCAGCGCCAGCGCATGCAGCACGCCGCCCATGTTGCCCTGGAGCGCGTTGTAGACCATCTGGTGCTGCTGGACGCGCGACTTGCCCCTAAAACTCTCGGCTACGACTTCGGCCGCGTAGTGATCGCCGTCGCCGGCAAGATCGCGGATCGTGACCTTGGCATCCGGGATGCCTTCCTTGATCATGCGTTCGATCTCGCGCGCGTCCATAGCCATCACACAAACTCCGTTTCCATGAACCGCGGGAACCATGATTCATGGGCTGCCTTGAGGTCCGAAACAGCTATCCCACGGGCGTTCCCGAGTTTCAACTCGGCCCCGCCGGTGGTGCCGATCCAGGGGGCGAAGATCCCTGCGTCCTTCATGCGCGTGTTGAAGAACCAATCCAGCCTGTCGCGCGGCATGGTCACGAGATAGCGGCCCTGGTCTTCGCCGAAGAAGACCGGGATCGGGTCCGTGTTCTCCAGGGCGCTGATGGTTGCACCGATGCCTGAAGCCATCGCCATCTCCGCCAATGCGACGGCGAGGCCGCCGTCCGACAGGTCGTGGACAGCCGTCACGACGCCTTCCTCGATCAGACCCCGCACAAGCACGCCGGCGGCTTTCTCATGCGACAGGTCGACTGGCGGAGGCGGGCCGTCCGCGCGCCCGTGGATGTCGCGCAGATAGACCGACTGGCCGAGGTGGGTTCCCCAGGCGGCCGGTGCGCCGATCAGAAGGATCGCCTCGTCCTCGTCGGCGAATGCGATGCGCGCCATCTTCGACCAGTCGGCGACGAGGCCGACGCCGCCGATCGTCGGGGTGGGCAGGATGCCCTGGCCATTGGTTTCGTTGTAGAGCGAAACGTTGCCCGAGACGATCGGGAAATCGAGTGCGCGGCAGGCCTCGCCGATGCCTTTGATGGCATGGACCAACTGGCCCATGATCTCCGGGCGCTCTGGGTTGCCGAAATTGAGGTTGTCGGTTGCGGCCAGCGGCAGCGCGCCGGTTGCCGTCAGGTTGCGCCAGCATTCCGCGACTGCCTGCTTGCCACCCTCATAGGGATCGGCCTCGCAGTAGCGCGGCGTGACGTCGGACGAGAAGGCGAGCGCCTTGGCCGGGTGGCCCTCGACCCGCACGACCCCGGCGTCGCCGCCCGGGAGTTGCAGCGAGTTGCCCTGGATCAGCGTGTCGTACTGCTCCCACACCCAGCGGCGGCTGGAACCGTTCGGAGAGTTCAGGAGCTTGAGCAGGGAATCGGCGACGTCGGCCTGGGGAACGTCGTTAGCCGCCAAAGCGGCCGGCTTCTTCGGCTCAGTCCACGGGCGGTCATATTCCGGCGCCTTGTCGCCAAGATCCTTGATCGGCAGGTCGGCGACCTGATCGCCCTGATGCAGGATGCGGAAGCGCAGGTCGTCCGTGGTCCGGCCCACGATGGCAAAGTCGAGGCCCCACTTGCGGAAGATCGCTTCGGCTTCCTCTTCCTTTTCTGGCCGCAGCACCATGAGCATCCGCTCCTGGCTTTCCGACAGCATCATCTCATAGGCGCTCATGCGCTCCTCGCGCACGGGCACGTGGTCGAGATCGAGCTCGATGCCGAGGTCGCCCTTGGCGCCCATCTCGACTGCCGAGCAGGTAAGGCCCGCAGCGCCCATGTCCTGGATGGCAATGACCGCACCGGATGCCATCAGCTCGAGGCAGGCCTCCAGCAGGCATTTTTCGGTGAAGGGGTCGCCGACCTGGACGGTCGGGCGCTTCTCCTCGATGTTGTCGTCGAACTCGGCCGAAGCCATGGTCGCGCCGCCGACGCCGTCGCGCCCGGTCTTGGCGCCGAGGTAGACGACCGGCAGGCCGACGCCCTCGGCCTTGGAGTAGAAGATCGCGTCGGTCTTCGCGAGGCCCGCGGCGAAGGCGTTGACCAGGCAGTTGCCGTTGTAGCGGGCATCGAAGTTGACCTCGCCCCCGACCGTCGGCACGCCGAAGGAGTTGCCATAGCCGCCGACGCCGGCAACCACGCCCGCAACCAGATGCCGGGTCTTGGGATGGTCGGGCTCGCCGAAGCGCAGCGCATTCATCGCCGCGACGGGCCGCGCGCCCATGGTGAAGACGTCGCGCAGGATGCCGCCGACGCCGGTCGCCGCGCCCTGGTAGGGCTCGATGTAGGAGGGGTGGTTGTGGCTCTCCATCTTGAAGACGACGCAGTCGCCGTCGCCGATGTCGACCACCCCGGCGTTCTCGCCCGGGCCCTGGATGACCTGCGGGCCGCTGGTCGGCAAGGTGCGCAGCCATTTCTTGGAGGATTTGTACGAGCAGTGCTCGTTCCACATGGCTGAGAAGATGCCGAGTTCCGTGAACGTCGGCTCGCGGCCGATCAGGTCGAGGATGCGCTGATACTCGTCTGGTTTCAGGCCATGGGCCTTGACCAGTTCGTCGGTGATCTTCACGTCGTTGGGGATCGTCATCGTCTCGAGGCGTGTCCGGTTGCGGCGTCAGCGGCTCCATAGCGCAAGCGGGCGGAGCGATACACCGCAAACCGCAAGAAAATCGCCGGAATGTGGATATGTCGCGGCCTCAGCCGAAGCTGTCGTAGCCGGCGCGACCCTCGTCGAGCAGGCGGCGCAGCGTGGCGAGCCCCCTTGTCACGTCCTCCCGGCTCTTCGGGGCCGAAATGCCGATGCGCACCCGGTGAAAGGACTTGTCGCTGCGGCCGGCCTTGAACTCGTCCTCGTCGTCGATCAGCACTCCGGCTTCATAGGCTGCCTGCTTGAAGGTGCCGGAGAGCCAGGGCTCGGGCAGCGCGATCCAGATGAAAGGGATGTTGGGCTCCATCCGGTAGTCGTAGCCGTCGAGCGCGGTTCTCACGATCGCAAGCCTGGCGTTGACCTCGTCGAGGGCGCGTGTGCGGATGTCGCGCGCTGCACCAGACAGGACGAGCCGCGCTCCGAGCTCGGCAAGCAGGAACGGCATGCCGCCGGTCAGCATCTTATGGGCGACGCGGACACGATGGCGATAGTGTTGCGGGCAGGCGACCCAGCCACCCCGCACCCCCGCGGAGACGGCCTTTGACAGGCCGCCGACCAGAAACGTGCGTTCGGGCGCAAGCTCCGTCAGTAGGGGCGTCGCATCCTCGGCCATGGCCCCGTAGAGGTCGTCCTCGATCAGTAGCACGTTATAAGCGCGTGCGATGCGCACCAGCTCGGCGCGCCGTTCCCCCGGCATGCTAGCCACGGTCGGGTTCTGCGCGGTCGGCATGACAAAGGCCATCCTCGGGTGCTTTTGGGCGCAGACACGCTCGAAATCTTCGGGATCGAGACCTTGCGCATCCACTTCGACCATGGCGGCCCGTCGCCCGATCAGGCCGGCGCTGCGCGCCAGCTGCGCATAGGTGACGTGCTCGTAGACGATGTAGTCGCCGGGGACGGTGAGGGCGGCAATGACCGACATGACCGCTGCATGGACACCGAGGGTTGGCACGATCCCTCCGGGATCCGGCCGGAAACCGTTTCGCGATAGCCAGTTGGCGCCCGCTTCGGACCAATGGTCTGGGAACGTGCGCGTATAGCTCGCCATCTCACCGGGATGCTCGCGCATGATCGTAGACAAAAGCTCCGCGATGGCCGCGCTCTGGCCGATGTCCGGAGCTGCCGTGCTGTCGAACCGCAGCTTTCCGGCCGGGGCGTCGAGATGACGCGTGCTGTCGCCCGAATGGGCAAGAACGGGAGCGACGGCCGGCGATTTGTCGGCCTCGCGCTCGAGCACATAAGTGCCGCGCCCGACTTCGCCATTGACCAGCCCCCGCTCGCGCAGCAGCGAATAGGCGCGACCGACCGTGCCGATCGTCACGCCGATGTCGTAGGCGAGGTCACGCTGCGGCGGCAGCTTTCGGCCGGCGGGCAGGGCGCCGGAGGCGATGTCCGCCTCGGCCTTGTCCGCCAGGCGCAGATAGAGCGGGCCGGAGCCCGAAGAGAGATCGGGAAGCCAATTTGTCATCATGACAATTCAGTAGATTGTCACTGCATTCGAGTCAAGCAATTGAATTGTCACCAGCATGTACCAAGTCGGATCATGGCGATGATGACAATAGAGACAATTCCGCAAAGACAGTCCGCCACAAACGGGAATAGCGTGCTGCGCCGGGGCGCAATCGCCATCATGTCATGTGTGAACGCTATGGCGCGGATGATGGAGCGCCGGCGCACCCGCCTGGCGCTGTTGGAGCTCACCGACTATCAGTTGAAGGACATCGGCGTCTCACGCTCGGACGCGCATCGCGAAGGCGTCCGGCGGATTTGGGATTAGAGGGTGTAGGAATTATGTCGAGCGCATGAGCGGCGAATGCGCTCGCGAGAACTCGATCGTATCGCAATCGACCACGTGCCGCGATCCAATGATCGCTCCATCAGCGAGGGTTTGGCGACCCGCCTGTATCCTCAGCGCCAAGGCCAGTTTAGCCTCGGGGTATGAACTCGGTGCCTGCGACGGGCATCGGGGGGTGGGATGGGGACCCTGTAGTCTCGTGTAGCATAGCTTCCTTAGTGCGACAGTAGCGTTCATACTCCCGCTTGCGCCGCCGCCGCCGGCGGCCTCCAACAGTCCAATTCCAAAGCGAACTTGAAGCTTCAGTCTTAACTTTCTCCCATTCCTCTTTGAGCAAAAATTGTGAATGAATGAAGATTGCGTTCTGATAGTCTGTAAACTGCTGTGCGCCTTGGGGATTGGCTGCGCTAATGATGTAGGGCTGAATTAGTTTCAGAAGGTTTTGCTCAATAGCTCCGTTCGGATTTAGCTGAAGCATTAGAGTGCCAGCCAATCTGTGTATTCTTTCGAGCGCTTCGGCACCTGCATATTGGCCGATATCTGCCTGAGCACGCGCGCTGGATACAGCCGAAGTCATGCCCGCGATGTTTTCACGCAGTGAGTTTATCCATCGAGAACGCTCCAAAGTCACGGTACTGCCATAGGTAGAGCGTCCGGACGTCCGCAGGGCAATCAATGTACCTGCAATCGCGGCGACAAAAGTAAGCCACGCTGTTGGCGCGCCTTCCCAACCGAAAAGCATGTCCAAAATGGTGTTGCTCATGCCGCCCCCCTTTCGCGCATAAGTTGGGTTCACTGTAGCGTGCGTCGCTCAAGTGGCTACGCTTGAGTCGCGGGAAGTGGCGAATATTTCAGCGAGGCGGCATGATCGCCGTCGCAACCTATAGCTAGAAACAGGCGCTCTGCGGCCGATCAGGCCGCGGCGCTGCAGCTTGGGTTGCCCGTCCGCCACCGCTCGAGATCGGCTGAGATGCGCGCGCCCAGCGGCTCGGAGAGAAGCGGCCCGAACGCTTCGACCTGGCTCGAATTGCCGCGCGCCTGGACGACCAGCGCAGGAAGCCCGCCAAAGTTCTTCGCGGGCACCAGCAGGAAACGGGGCTGGCTGCTCATGGAGTTCAGTTCGTTGGCGAAGCGGTAAGCCTGGAACGCCTTGTCCTTGCTTTCGAACCAGCACTTGTGGGCGGCGATCGCCACCTGCTCCATGGTGCGCAACGCGGCGCTCTTTCCGGAGCCTCCACTGCTCGTATTGCTTGGCTTGGACTGGCACGCGGCAAGCGCGACGGCGCAGGCGAGCAACAGGGCGCTCGCCAAAGGCATTTCACGAAATTGCATCAAGCTGAGCCCCATCAGGCGGCGATGCCGAGCACGCCCTCGAAAAGGGCGCGGCCATCGATACCGCCATGCGCTTTCTCGATCAGGTTTTCCGGATGCGGCATCAGGCCGAGCACGTTGCCCTTGGCGCTGACGATACCAGCGATGTCATTGATCGATCCGTTAGGATTGGTGTTCTCGGCATAGCGGAACACGACCTGGCCTTCGCCTTCGATCCGGGCCAGCGTATCCGGGTCGGCGAAGAAGTTGCCGTCGTGGTGGGCGACCGGACAGCGGATAATCTGGCCGGGCTGGTAGTTGCGGGTGAAGGCCGTATTGGCGTTCGCCACCTGCAGCTTCACTTCGCGGCAGACGAACCGCAGCGAGGCGTTGCGCATCAGTGCGCCTGGCAGCAGGCCGGCTTCGAGCAGGATCTGGAAGCCGTTGCAGACGCCCATCACCATGACGCCCTTCTCGGCCTTCTCGGCGACCGCACGCATGACGGGCATGCGCGCCGCGATCGCGCCACAGCGCAGATAGTCGCCATAGGAGAAGCCGCCCGGGATGACGATCAGGTCGACATCCGGAATCTCGGTGTCGGTTTCCCAGATGGTGGCAGGGGCCTTGCCACCGATCTTGGTCAGCGCCGCGATCATGTCACGGTCGCGGTTGAGGCCGGGGAGGAGGACGATGGCTGATTTCATGATGGTGGCGTGTAGGGTGCTTGGGGCTTTTCGGCGAGTTCGCGCAGTTCCAAGCGCTGTTCGATCCGTTCAAGACGTTGGTCTATGCGCGCGGTGACGGCGTAGATATTGTTGATGTCGGTCTGGGTGCTTAGGCCTTGAAGCCTCATTGCGACAATTTCGTGCTTGGCCTCGCCCAGCGCATTCTCAAACTTGTCCATTCGCTGATGAATCTTCTTCAGCAGCTCATACATCAACTCGTTCGTGACCTCGGTCACCGTCGCCTCCTGCAACCTCAGGTTAGCGCGACAGTGTAGTTCTCGATCACGGTGTTGGCCAGCAGCTTGTCGCACATGGCCTTGATCTCGGCCTCGGCCTTTGCGCGGTCGGTGGCCTGCAACTCCACGTCGAACACCTTGCCCTGACGCACAGAGCCGACATCACCGAAGCCGAGGGCGCCGAGCGCATGCTCGATCGCCTTTCCCTGCGGGTCGAGCACGCCGTTCTTGAGGGTGACTGTGACGCGGGCCTTGATCACGCGGCTATCCTGCTTTCTGGGAACTGTGATGGGTTGAGCATCGCCGCTCAATGCGGCTTGGTGCCCTTCGGCATGTCGCTCGACGCGACGAGCACCGGTCCGGTGGGGCGCGGCGGCTCGTTCTCGTTCATGATGCCGAGGCGGCGTGCGACTTCCTGATAGGCCTCGACCAGGCCGCCCATGTCGCGGCGGAAGCGGTCCTTGTCCAGCTTGTCCTGGGTGTTGACGTCCCACAGGCGGCAGGAGTCGGGCGAAATCTCGTCCGCCACCACGATCCGCATCATCTCGCCTTCGTAGAGGCGGCCGCATTCCATCTTGAAGTCGACGAGCTGGATGCCGACGCCCATGAAGAGGCCGGAGAGGAAGTCGTTGACGCGGATGGCGAGCGCCATGATGTCGTCGATCTCCTGGGGGGAGGCCCATCCGAAGGCGGTGATATGCTCCTCGGAGACCATCGGATCGTCGAGCGCATCGGCCTTGTAGTAGAATTCGATGATGGAGCGCGGCAGCACCGTGCCCTCCTCGATGCCGAGACGCTTGGCCAGCGAGCCGGCCGCGATGTTGCGGACCACCACCTCGAGCGGAATGATCTCGACTTCCTTGATCAGCTGCTCACGCATGTTGAGGCGGCGGATGAAGTGGGTCGGAATCCCCATGCGGTTCAGATGGTTGAAGATGTGCTCGGAAATGCGGTTGTTCAGCACGCCCTTGCCGTCGACCACCTCGTGCTTCTTCTTGTTGAAGGCGGTGGCGTCATCCTTGAAGAACTGGATCAGCGTTCCGGGCTCAGGACCCTCATAGAGAATCTTGGCCTTGCCTTCATAAATGCGGCGGCGACGGTTCATCAATGTATCTCTGAGGTTGGGAGGGCAGTCGACACTGGACCGTACCCTTCGATTCTGCGGCAAAAATGCGGCTTCGATGTGTATGTAGGGCTGTCTATCCTAATCGTCACGTATGCTCAACGGCGAAATCCCGCAATCAACCGCTTTCCCCGTTACCTCGTTGCGGTGCAACATGATACGCGACGTATTGACCGCGGGCGCGCCTTTTGGTTTGAGCGGGAACCGACTACATACGCCAAAACGCCTTTGCACATGGAGAGTATCCGATGACGAGCATGAAGGACCGTGAGGAGGGTTTCGAGCGGATGTTCGTGCTCGACGAGGAGCTGCGGTTCAAGGCGACCGCCCGACGCAACAGGTTGCTTGGCCTGTGGGCGGCGGAGAAGCTTGGCAAGTCGGGCCCGGACGCCGAGGCCTATGCCAAGGAAGTCGTGGTGTCCGACTTCGAGGAAGCTGGGGATGACGATGTGTTCCGCAAGGTGCGCAAGGACTTCGACGCTGCCGGCGTAGACCAGTCCGATCACCAGATCCGTCGTACCATGGAAGAACTCATGGCGCAGGCGGTCGAGTCCGTGAAGAACAGCTGATCTCAGCTGGACCAATTGGCTGCTCGCGCGAGCGGCCGATTTTTGTTGCGATCTCAATCGCCTATGATTTGATTGCGGGAACCTTCGTTGCCCAGGAACCCGCAATGTCTCTCAGATCACGTCTCGAAGCTGGCGAAACGCTCTTCACTGCATGGTCGGGCGTCCCCGACGCGCTGACGGTCGAGATCATCGCGGGACAGGGTTTTGACGCCGTGGCGCTCGACATGCAGCACGGCGGGCACCATGAGGACAGCGTCCTGCGCGGCATCGTCCCCATCCTCAACGCCAGGAAGCATGCCATCGTGCGCATCCCGGTCGGCCGCTTCGACATGGCGAGCCGAGCGCTGGATTTTGGCGCCGAAGCGGTCATCGCGCCGATGATCAACTCGGTTGCCGACGCCAGGGCGTTTGCCGCCTCGATGAAGTATCCGCCGCTCGGCGAGCGGTCGTGGGGGCCGACCTACGCATTCCCACGCCACGGCCAGGGCGACTTCGCCGCCTGGCTGGCCGAATCCAACAAGCGTACCCTGGCATTCGCGATGATCGAGACGCGTGCGGCGATCGACGCGCTCGACGGCATTTTGGAGACGCCCGGCATCGACGGCGTCTTTGTGGGCCCCTCCGACCTTTCGATCGCCTGGACCCGCGGCAAGACGGTCAACACCGCGCTCGAGGATATGATGGAGGCGATCGCCGACATCGCCAGACGGGCGCAACAGGCGAACAAGCTGCGCGCGATCTTCGTCGTCGATCCGAGGATGGCGGGCCGCTACACGAAGATGGGCTTTCAGCTTTTCGCAACCGCTTCCGAACCGATGCTCATCGCGCGCGGCGCGGAGAGCATCCTCTCGGCGGCGCGGCAGTCCCTGAGCGCGAAATAGGCGCTACAGGCGGGACAGGAGTTTCGCCAGCATCAGCGAGCCTTCCGGCCATGGTCCGAAGCCGGACTCGGCGTCGATGTGGCCGGCTTCGCCGGCATCGACGAGCAGCGATCCCCAGGCGTCCGCCAATTCCTCCGCCACCGCGAAATCGCAGTAGAAATCATTGCGACTCGCGATCGTGATGGAGGGGAAAGGCAGCGGATCGCGGGAGTAGGGGCCGAAGGGCTTCGCCATCTTCGGTTTCAGGTTCGGCCTCTCTAGGTCGGGTGGCGCGACGAAGAGCGCGCCGCGAACCGCGGTCTCGAATTTTGGGATAGCGTTGATCGCGGTTGGAACGCCGAGCGAGTGCGCGACGAGGACGACCGGCCGCTCGGCCCGGTTGACCGTGTCGGCCACGCGCGACACCCAGGGTTCACGCTCCGGGAACAGCCAATCATCCTGAACGACGCGCCGAGCGGTGGAGAGGCGTGTTTCCCAACGGCTCTGCCAGTGATCAGGACCGGAATTGCCGAGGCCCGGGACGATGACGATATCGGCTTCGGATGCTTTCATGGGGCGCATGTAGCGAGGTGGCGCGCGGCCTGCAACCGTGTAGGGCTTCAGCTCGTCGGTTCGGTCGAGGCGAAGGACGGCTGTGCCTGGATGCGTTCCCACCAGGCGCGGAGCTCGCCGTAGCGGTCGAGCATCGGCGCGGCGATGGGCGCCTTGGCGAAATATGCGAAAATCGGCGCGGCATGCAGGTCGGCGAGCGACAGCTCGTCGCCGACGAGCCAGCGGCCGCCATGGCCGAGTCGGGCAAGCGTCGCCAGGCTTTTTTCCGCGATAGGGATCGCCGCATCGACGCGCGCCTGATCCACCTCGCTACCCGACTTCGACTTGGAAACGGTCTCGACATAAATGTCCCAGACCATGGCTCGGTAAGCGTAGGCGTCGAGCAGGCCGATGATTTGGTTCATCACGGCGCGTCGACGCGGCTCTTCGGGCTGGAGGGCAGGGCCGGCAAACGCCTCGTCGACATAGCGGGTGATGGCGGAGGTCTCGAAGAGATGGAAGCCGTCATGCTCGAATGCCGGAATACGACCGAAAGGGTGCAGTTCGCGGTACCATTCGGGGGCGCCGCCCTCGGCGAAGATGTCGAGGGCGGCGAGTTCGTGTTCAACACCCTTCTCCAGCAGCGCCAACCTCGCGATACGGACGTATACGCTGTAGTCGGCGCCGTAGAGAACGGGTTTGCGCAATGGCGTCAGGCCATCGCCTTCTGCAGGTTCTCGTCGATCTTGTCGAGGAAGCCAGTGGTGGAGAGCCACGGCTGGTCGGGACCGATGAGCAAGGACAGATCCTTGGTCATGTGGCCGGCCTCGACGGTCTGGATGCAGACCCGCTCCAGCGTCTCGGCGAACTTCTTGAGTTCTGCGTTGTCGTCGAGCTTGGCGCGATGCGCCAGGCCGCGGGTCCAGGCGAAGATCGAGGCGATCGAGTTGGTCGAGGTCTCCTCGCCCTTCTGGTGCTGGCGGTAGTGACGGGTGACGGTGCCGTGGGCGGCTTCCGCTTCCACCGTCTTGCCGTCCGGCGTCATCAGCACCGAGGTCATCAGGCCGAGCGAGCCAAAGCCCTGCGCAACGGTGTCGGACTGGACGTCGCCGTCATAGTTCTTGCACGCCCAGACGTAGCCGCCCGACCACTTCAGGCTCGACGCCACCATGTCGTCGATCAAACGGTGCTCGTACCAGATCTTCTTTTCCTTGAAGGCGGCCTCGAACTCGCTTTCGTAGACTTCCTGGAAGATATCCTTGAAGCGGCCGTCATAGGCCTTGAGGATTGTGTTCTTGGTCGACAGGTAGACTGGATAGCCGCGCAGCAGGCCGTAGTTCATCGAGGCGCGGGCGAACTCGCGGATCGATTCGTCGAGGTTGTACATGGCCATGGCGACGCCGGAGCCCGGCGCGTCGAAGACCTCATGCTCGATCGTCTGGCCGTCTTCGCCGACGAACTTGATCGACAGCTTGCCCTTGCCCGGGAACTTGAAGTCGGTCGCCTTGTATTGGTCGCCGAAGGCGTGACGGCCGACGATGATCGGCTGCGTCCAGCCGGGCACCAGGCGCGGCACGTTCTTCATGATGATCGGCTCGCGGAAGATGACGCCGCCGAGGATGTTGCGGATGGTGCCGTTCGGCGATTTCCACATCTTCTTGAGCTTGAACTCCTCGACGCGCGCCTCGTCCGGCGTGATCGTGGCGCACTTGACGCCGACGCCGTGCTTCTTGATGGCGTTCGCCGCGTCAATCGTCACCTGGTCGTTGGTGGCGTCGCGATGCTCGACGCTGAGGTCGTAATACTCGAGATCGATGTCGAGATAGGGGTGGATCAGCTTTTCCTTGATGAACTGCCAGATGATGCGCGTCATCTCGTCGCCGTCGAGTTCGACGACCGGATTCGCGACCTTGATCTTCGCCATGGGAAAAGCCTCTTTCGGGAAATGGATGGTCGGATGCGGCAGGAGCCGCGTTCTGGATGCGGCCTATAGCAAAGGGGCTTGATGCACGCAAACGGCTCAATTTGTCTGAACGCTGGCGTGATCTCGTTCGGACGCAGGAGGCGCGAGGCGGGGCGCCGTGTTGCAACTGCCCTGTTCGTCGAACCGCTCCCAGCCAAGCTCGAGAAGAAGAACGGGACTCGGGTCGCAAGCTTCGGGAGTTGACGCGGAAAGCGGCGGGCCGTTGATGCGCGGCCCGCCGTAGCGAGGGGCGTCAGACGCCGATCTTGCCGCCGCCCTGGCGGGTGATCACCACCACGGAAGGCCGCATCGGCATGTCGTCCTTGAAGTCCGGCCAGCGGGTCGACGGGTCCTCATAGTAGGAAGCGCGACCAAAGCCTTCCCAGTCGTCGCCGCCGTCGCCCGGATGCTGGACGGCAAGGAACAGGGTTTCGTCGTTCGGCGTGAACACCGGGCCGCAAAGCTCGCCGCCCACCGGCACCCGGTAGAACAGCTTCGAGGTGGCGCGGGCCTCGCCCTCGGTATCGACCGCCCAAAGCCCGTCCGTGCGGCCGGTCGCCTTCGGGTTGTTGCCGTCTGTCGACACCCAGAGCCGGCCGGCGGCGTCGATGGCGCAGTTGTCGGGCATGCCGAACCAGCCGTTGGCCGTCGTGGCGGTCGAGAACGTCGCACCGACCTCCGCGACGGAAGGATCGCCGCACTGCAGCAGGACCTCCCACCGGCCCTTCGTCGCCGCGAAGTCGCCCCCATCCTCGATGATCTCGATGATGTGCCCGAACGCGTTCTTGGCGCGCGGGTTGGCGGCATCGACCTGGTCGGCCTCGCGTTTCGTGTTGTTGGTCAGCATCACGTAGACGTGACCGTTCTTCGGGTTCGGCTGGACGTCTTCGGGACGGTCCATCTTGGTGGCGCCGAGGAGGTCGGCCGCACGGCGCGTTTCGATCACCACGTCGGCCTGGCTGTTGAACCCGTTTTCCTGGGTGAGCGGGCCGGCGCCGTGCGTCAGCGGCAGCCATTCCATGCCGCCGTCGGTGTCGAAACGCGCGACGTAGAGCGTGCCATCGTCCAGCAGGTCCATGTTGGCGGCGCGATCGTCCGGATTGAAGCGACCCGTCGTCACGAACTTGTAGACATAGTCGAAACGCTCGTCGTCGCCGAGATAGAAAACGACCTGACCGCCGGGCGCTACGATCGACTCGGCGCCTTCGTGCTTGAAGCGACCGAGTGCGGTTCGCTTCTTGGGCGTCGAGTTGGCGTCGAACGGATCGACTTCGACGATCCAGCCGAAGCGGTTCGGCTCATTTGGCTCCTTCGACACGTCGAACCTGGAGTAGTATTTGCCCCACGCGTAAGTCGCGTCAGGCACGCCGAGACGGTCGTAGTTCGCGGCTTCGGCGTGGTCCGCCGGGAGTTCGCCGACGAAATAGCCGTGAAAATTCTCCTCCGCCATGATGTAGGTGCCCCACGGGGTGACGCCGCCGGCACAGTTGTTGAGCGTGCCCAGCACCTTGCGGCCGGCAGGATCTTCGCCGGTTTTCATGCGGTCGTGACCGGCGGCGGGGCCGCTGATCGCCATCTCCGTGTCGGCGGTGATCCGACGGTTGTGGGGCGAGTCCTTGACCACCTGCCACTTGCCCTCCGCCTTGCGGATTTCGACGATGGAGCCGCCATGCGCGGCCATCTCGATGTCGACGCGGGCTTGGTCCGCGGCGGCGACCTCGGGCTTGCCGTCGACGATCTTGACGATGCCGGGGAACATCAGGTGCTCGTTGGTGTACTCGTGGTTGACCACCAGCAGGCCGTGGCTGCTGGGATCTTCGGCGCCTGGCATCGGGACATAGCCGACATAGTCGCTGTTGTAGCCGAACTGGCGGCGTTGGGTATCCGCGGTCTGGTTGACGGGATCGAACTCCGGCGCGTCGGCGAAGATCGGATCGCCCCAGCGCAGCAGGATGTCCGCGTCATACCCTTGCGCGACGTGATGATCGGCGTCGACGCCCGCATCCACTTCAGGGAACGCGAAGGCGGATGCTGCCGTGGCGGCGCGCGCCGTGTCGGCGGCGATCAACGCCATCGGTCCGACAGTCGTGGAGATCGCCGACACCGCCAGCGCGCCCTTGAGAAGCCCGCGCCGCGAGAACCGCGCCGAGATGATCTCGCCCATCGTCAGGTTGTGCGTAGGGTTGCGGCCGGGGCCGTCGGCGGCTTCCAGCTGGCTGGTCGGAAAATTCTGGTCGTTGCGCTGGGTGTGGTCGTCCATCGTTTGTCGCTCCGTCATGCTTTTCGCGTTGCGTGGCTTGTCGGGCGGCTTGATAAGGGCGTTGTTTGACAGGCAGATGAAGGTGCGGTGATTCAGAAATGGCTTCCCCATTTGGGATGCCCGCCTTGATTTTGCCGGCCGCGAACGTTTTACGGTGCGGCGCCTCATCGACACTGGATTTGAAATGGCTGGGACCGACCGCGACCGCACGATGCTGACAGAAGGACCGGCCATTATTCTTGTCGAGCCACAGCTCGGCGAGAACATCGGCATGGTGGCGAGGGCCATGGCGAACTTCGGCCTCTCCGAGCTGAGGCTGGTCAAGCCGCGCGACGGCTGGCCGAACGAAAAGGCGCGCGCGGCGGCGAGTCGCGCCGACCATGTCATCGACAATGCCAGGCTCTTCGACGACCTGCCCTCCGCAATCGCCGATCTCAACTTCGTGATGGCGACGACGGCGCGCGAGCGGGACAACTTCAAGCCCGTGCGCGGGCCGGTCGAGGCGGGCAGGGGCCTGCGCAGCCGATTCGCTGCAGGCGAGCGCGTCGGCGTTCTGTTCGGCCGCGAGAAGTTCGGTCTCTACAACGACGAGGTAGGGCTTGCGGACGAAATCGTGACCTTTCCGGTCAATCCAGCCTTCGCCTCGCTCAACATCGCGCAGGCGGTGCTGCTGATGTCCTATGAGTGGATGAAGTCGGGGCTCGAGCGCGAAACCGACACGGCGTTCGGCAGTCCGGAGATGCCCCCCGCGCCGAAGGTGCAGTTGCAGGGCCTGTTCGATCATCTGGAAGAGGCGCTGGACACGCGCGGCTACTTCCGGCCCAAGCCGAAGAAGCCCAAGATGGTCGACAATCTGCGCGCCGTGCTGACCAGGCCCGGGTTCTCGGAGGCGGAGATAAAGGTGCTGCGCGGCGTCGTCGCCTCGCTCGACTATTTCTCGCCGAAGGAGCCGCGCGGCGCTGGCTATCCGGAACGGAAGGCCAAAGCCGACCGCGAGGCGCATGGAGAAGACGTTGCGCCCGAAGATGGCTCCAGCGGCGGAAACGAAACGAATGTCTGATCGGCCGGTGCTGATGTTCGATTCTGGCATCGGCGGCCTCACGGTGCTGCGCGAGGCGCGGGTGCTGATGCCCGACCGCCGCTTCATCTATGTCGCCGATGACGCGGCATTTCCCTATGGCGATTGGGAGGAGCCGGCGCTTAACGCCCGCATCATCGAACTTTTCGGCGACCTGCTGAAGCGATTCCAGCCGGAAATTGCCGTCATTCCCTGCAACACGGCGTCCACCCTGTCGCTCGCAGCCCTTCGCGAGACCTATCCCGGCACTCCTTTCGTCGGCACCGTGCCGGCGATCAAGCCGGCTGCGGAACGCACCCGCTCGGGACTGGTCTCGGTTCTGGCGACCCCCGGCACGGTCAAGCGGCAGTATACGCGCGACCTGATCACCCAATGGGCACAGAAATGCCATGTGAGGCTGGTCGGCAGCACGCAACTCGCCCGGCTTGCCGAAATCTACATGCGTGACCGTTTTGTCGACGAGGAGGCGGTGAGGGCGGAGATCGCCCCCTGCTTCATCGAGCAGGACGGCAAGCGCACCGACATCGTGGTGCTGGCCTGCACCCACTATCCCTTCCTGGTGAACCGCATGCGCAAGACGGCGCCGTGGCCGGTGGACTGGCTTGATCCAGCCGAAGCGATCGCCAGGCGAGCTGCCTCGCTGCTCAGCGAGATCCGGCCGCGAAGCGAGGCCTCTCCGTCGAGCGACATGCGCGACCTCGCCTTCTTCACGTCGGGCAAGGTCGACTTCGCCACCCAGCGATTGCTGCAGGGGTTCGGCCTCACCCTGGCGTAAGGTCCATCCTTCTCGCGACGGAACCGCATCCGAAGCGTGGCGTTCTCCGGCATGGTCAATGTCATGAGGATCAGCCGATGCCTGCCAAGTCCAAGGCGCAACAGAAGGCCGCTGGCGCCGCCCTTTCCGCCAAGCGCGGCGATACCGAAAAGAGCGAGCTCAAGGGCGCATCGAAAGAGATGTATGAGTCCATGAGCGAGAAGCAGCTCAAGGAGTTCGCCGAAACCAAGCGCAAGGGGAAACCCGAGCACGTGAAGAAGGATTGAGCGAAAGCCGCGAGGCTGCCGTATAGTCGCGCATCCGCACCTTCGTGCAGGTCGTCCCTCGCGTCGGTCCGCACGGCAGCTGGCAACGCCGACCATGCAGCTAAGCCTCTATCTCGCCAAGGTTCTGGGTGTTGCCCTTGTCATCATGGGCGCCGGCATCTTGTTGCGGCGGCGCTATTTCGTCCCCGTGTTCGGCGCCTACGGACGCGAGCGGCTGCTGCGGACGGTGATGTCGGTCATAGAACTGTTCGCCGGCCTGTTTCTCGTGTTTGGCCACAATGTCTGGTCGCCGACGCCCGCCGCCATCATTTCGCTGCTCGGCTGGATCGCCGTCATTGAAGGCGCGCTCTTCCTGCTGCTGCCTGACGACGCCATTGAGAGCGTCTTGGAAGCCGTCAATCGACCGCCGCTGTATCTGGGCGGCGGCGCAGTCGTCGTACTTGTCGGTGTATACCTAGCGGGTTTCGGCTTCGGCTGGTGGTGAGGACCCCGAACGTGGCGGAGACGACTGCTGGTCGCGTCCAAGCTGCCTGCTTGACGGCGGCATTTTCCTCCTGTATTTAGCAATGCAGTTAAATAACAAGCTGGTAAAATAATGCACGATGAGCTATCGTCGACGCTTTCGGCTCTCGCCGATCCGACCCGCCGGGCCATCCTGGCGCGGCTCTCCGAAGGCGAGGCGACGGTCAATGATCTGGCAAAACCCTTCGCCATCAGCCTGCCGGCGATTTCCCGGCATTTGAAGGTGCTCGAGGCCGCCGGGCTGATCTCCCGCGGCCGCGAGGCGCAATGGCGGCCGTGCCGGCTGGAACCGGAGGCGTTGAAGGCGGTCGACAACTGGCTCGAGAGCTACCGGCGTTTCTGGCAGGGCAGCTTCGACAAGATGGATGCCTACCTCGCGGAACTCACGAAAGGAGATGACGATGGACGCAAGCACTGATCGCAAGCAGTTGCGTGATGACGAGCTTTTGATCGAACGCACCTTCGATGCGCCCGTGTCGCTGGTTTTCCGAATCTGGGAGAGCCGCGACCACATGATGCGCTGGCTGGGACCGAAGGATTTTACCTGCACACATCTGGACCTCGATTTCCGCCCCAGCGGCAAGTGGCGCGCCTGTATTGCGAGCGAGCAATACGGGGAGAACTGGATGGGCGGCGAGTTCAAGGAGATCGAACGGGACAAGCGGATCGTCTACAGCTTTGCCTGGGACGGGACGCCCGCGGAACCGGGCATGGACACGCTGATCACCGTCACCTTCCGGGAAGCAGGCGGCAAGACCGTGCAGAGTTTCCACCAGACGCCGTTCAAGTCGGTCGAGTCCCGCGACAGCCATGTCAGCGGCTGGAACGAGTGCCTCGATCGCGAACAGGACTATGTCGAGAAGCTGGCGAAGGGAGAAGCCGCATGATTACGCTGACCGCGTTCAAGTGGGTGCCGCTGATGGCGCAGGGACTGGTGCGCGACCTGCGGGTCCGCTGGGCGCTGGAGGAAGCCGGGCTACCCTATGAGGTCCGCCTCATCGACACGGACGACCAGAAATCGGCAGCCTACCGAGCCATGCAGCCGTTCGGCCAGGTCCCGGTGTTGGAGGACAAGGGACTGGTCCTGTTCGAATCCGGCGCCATCGTGCTGCACATCGCCGGGAAAAGCGATATACTGATGCCGCGCGACGACGCGGGCAGGGCGCGGGTCGCGCAGAACGTCATTGCGGCGCTCAATTCGATCGAGCCTTTCGTCCAGGAACTCGCCGTCATCGACCTGTTCCATCCTGAGGAAGCCTGGGCCAAGGAGCGGCGTCCGCAGGCGGAGGCGTTTCTCCGTTCACGCCTGGACGATCTCGAAACCTGGCTGGACGACAAGCAGTATCTGGATGGCGGCTTCACCGCCGGCGACATCATGATGACGCATGTGCTGCGCATCCTGCGCCATACGGACCTGCTCGACAGCTACCCGAAACTGAAGGCCTACAAGGAGCGCTGTGAGGCGCGCCCGGCCTTCCAGCGTGCGTTGAAGGGGCAATTGGACGCCTTCGAGGCGCATGCGCCGGATCGTCAGGCGGCCTGAATTCGGGTGCGTCCAATCATGGCAGGCTGCTGTGGTCGAGAGCGGCAGTGAACATGCCGCGCTCGACCTTCCCGGCGGGACCGCTCTTTTGCATGCGGTCCCCTGCCAACTCGCCAAGCCGACCGATTTGCCGGGGGCAGCGTGACGGATTATGCATCCCGTCGCCTATCGAGCTGTCAGCCGAGTGAATTCAATGGTCATCCGGCCTCAGCTTGGTACAATCAAGTCGCGACGTGTTGGTCATCTGGGGTTTTGCTGGAGACGCCGATGGATAAGCCTCGGCTTTTTTTGGGTTCGTCCGGAAAACAGGAGAAGCTGCTACAGGCATTGACGCGTGGCCTCGGCGACATTGCGCGCGTCGAACCGTGGACGACATCCTTCAATCCCGGCACCTCCACGCTGGAGCGCCTGCTTGAACTCACCCAGGAGGTGGATTTCGCGGCGTTCGTCTTCGCCCAGGACGACTGGACGACGAGCACCCCAGCGGCTTCTGCCCAGCAAGGTCCGGGTCAGGCGTCGCCGCGCGACAATGTCGTGTTCGAGGCCGGGCTATTCGGCGGCGTCCTGGGGATGCGTCGAACCTTCATCCTCCACGCAAGCGGGGCAAAGCTTCCGAGCGACCTCCTTGGCCTCACATGCGTCCGCTATCCCGGCGAGATGACGCCGTCCGAGATGAAGGCGGTCAACCAGAAGATCCGCAAAGCAATCGAGAACGAGGGTCGCGTTGCGCGCATCGAAGGCTCATGGTGGCACTTTTCCTTGACGGAGCGCACCGCCAGGGAGCCCGATGCCGTCAGCCTTTTGAAGATCTCGCGCGATCGTACTGGCGCTCTCGATCTGACGGGTCGGGCGTGGCGAGAGGATGGACGTCTCTCTGCGCGATACTGGAGCGAGGCGGTCAGGGAGAGGGAAGGACCAGCAGGCGTCTTCTTCTATTGGAAGGGAGAGCGGCCCTTGGACCCGAACGCGCCGCAACTGGAGGGAGTAGGCGAGATTCGGCTGGAAACCGAGGACCGCGCAAACGGGTTCTTCACGATCCGTGCGGACTCGGAACCTCACATGACGACTCGGACGGCTGGCGTGTGGTGGCGCGCCCATCCAGACGACGTAGGCGTACTGGATGGTCGTGATGACCAGAAGCGAGTGGCGCTGATCGCACAACAGCTGGCGCATTGGAAAGCCTTCAGGAACGCCTGATCCTGTCCGCAGAGCTGCGAACGATGGCTCCCGGATATGTGTCCGCCAGCCAGACGGGGGCATTTGGGAGCTTCCGGGTGTCTCGCGCGCCGTTGACATCGGCGGCTGTTTCCCCTATCTCGCCGCCAACGCCGGGCCGTGAGGTCCGGTGTTGTCATTGACGTGTCCCGTGGATCTTTCCGCAAAGCGTGCGTGGAAGATCCTGTCAGGTCTCGGAAAAGGAGGCCAGAGGAGGGCGCGTTTCCTTCGCCCGGCCGCGAGGTCCGGGTTCGTATGATTGAAAGGGAATGCGATGAGCAAGCGCGAATCCGCAAAATACAAGATCGATCGCCGTCTCGGCGAAAATATCTGGGGCCGCCCGAAGTCCCCGGTCAACAAGCGCGAATACGGCCCGGGCCAGCACGGCCAGCGCCGCAAGGGCAAGATGTCGGACTTCGGTCTGCAGCTCCGCGCCAAGCAGAAGCTCAAGGGCTACTACGGCGACATTTCGGAGAAGCAGTTCCGCAAGACCTATGAGGAGGCGAACCGCCGCAAGGGCGACACGCCGGAGAGCCTGATCGGCCTCCTGGAGTCGCGCCTCGACGCCATCGTCTACCGCGCCAAGTTCGTGCCGACCATTTTCGCGGCCCGTCAGTT
Source organism: Mesorhizobium shangrilense (assembly GCF_028826155.1). Classification (NCBI taxonomy): domain Bacteria; kingdom Pseudomonadati; phylum Pseudomonadota; class Alphaproteobacteria; order Hyphomicrobiales; family Phyllobacteriaceae; genus Arvimicrobium; species Arvimicrobium flavum. Next base: position 3,362,719 of record NZ_JAQGPN010000001.1, on the reverse strand, counting down.
CGTCAACCACGGCCACGTCAACGTCAACGGCAAGCGGACCAACATCGGCTCGTATCGCTGCAAGCCCGGCGACGTGATCGAGGTTCGCGAGAAGTCGAAGCAGCTCGTCATGGTTCTTGAAGCCGTGCAACTCGCCGAGCGCGACGTGCCTGACTACATCGAGGCCGACCACAACAAGATGACCGCGACCTTCGCGCGCGTGCCGGCTCTGTCGGACGTGCCCTACGCGGTGCAGATGGAGCCGAACCTGGTCGTCGAGTTCTACTCGCGCTGATCTGCCACCCACGGCAGTACAAATCGGCCGCCTCCGGGCGGCCTTTTTCGTTTGCGGTTATCGCTGACGCCGATGGCGATCGCTCCGCCACCGTTTCGGCTTGCAATTGCCAGTCTTTCACTGTTGTATGAGATTGTTAGCAGGCTAATCTTTATTTGCGAAACGGGCCCGGTGGGGAGGAGAGCAAATGAGAATGCAGCGGAAGCATGCGGCGCACGCGCTGACAGCGCTGGCGTGGATGACGGCCGGCGTGGCGGGCGCCTTCGCCGAGGACGCCCGATTGATCCAGGGCGACGACCCCTACTACAAGCAGGCCGACGCAGCGCTCGGCGCTATCCTGAGACAGCAGAAAAACACCAACCGCGCCAAGAACGTGATTCTATTCGTCGGCGATGGCATGGGTTTCTCGACAGTCACCGCCACCCGCATCTTCGAGGGTCAGCAGCGCGGCGTCGATGGCGAATCGAATGTGCTGGCCTGGGAGGCGTTTCCTTATCTGGCCGCATCAAAGACCTATTCGGCGGACGCACAGATCACCGACTCGGCGCCGAGCGCCGTGGCGATGACCGCAGGGGTGAAGACCATCAACGATGTGATGGGACTGGACCACACGGCAAGGCTCGATTCCTGTGAGGATCAAAAGACCAAGCATGTGACCACTCTTTGGGAGATGGCCGAAACGATCGGCATGGCGACCGGTGCGATCACCACAGCGCGGGTGACGCATGCGACGCCCGGCGCCACCTACTCGCACATCGCCAATCGCGACTGGGAAGCCGACGCCAATATGCCCGCGGAAGCCTTGAGCGCTGGATGCACCGACATCGCGCGGCAACTGGTCGAGATGAAGTATGGCGACGGACTGGAGGTCGCGCTGGGAGGTGGTCGCGCCTACTTCCTGCCGGAAACCGCCCAGGACCCCGAGTACCCGGGCAACGAGAAGAAGAAGCCCAAGCGCAAGGACGGCAAGGACCTGACCAAGACCTGGCTCGACCGGTATGGCGAGAAGGGCGCCTATGTCTGGAACAAGGAGCAATTCGCCGCCATCGATTCGGCCAAGATCGACCATCTGCTTGGCTTGTTCGAACCGTCTCACATGCAATACGAGCATGATCGTGCCGGAGATGGGGCGGGCGAACCTTCGCTGGCGGAGATGTCGGAGAAGGCGATCGACATCCTGTCGCGCAATCCGGAAGGCTACGTGCTGCTGATCGAGGGTGGGCGCATCGACCACGCCAGCCATGAATCCAACGCCTACCGCACGCTGTCGGACGGGGTGGCGATGAACGAGGCCGTCAAGGCCGTGCTGGGCAAGGTGAACCTCGAAGAGACGCTGATCGTGGTGACCGGCGACCACAGCCACACGCTGACCATTTCCGGCTACGCCAAGCGAGGCAACCCGATCCTCGGCGTATCGGTGGGGGTCGACGACGAGCCGATCTACGGCAAGGACGGCAAGACATACACGACCATCGGTTTCGCGAACGGGCCGGGCGGCGCGGAAAAGCCGACCGAACGGCCGATGCTGACCTCCGAGGAAACCATGAAGCCCGATTTCGTGCAGCCTTCGCTGGTGCCCTTGGGCAGCGAGACGCATGGCGGGGAGGATCTCGGCATCTATGCGATCGGCCCCTGGGCGCATCTCTTCCAGGGCACGGTGGAGGAGAACTACACCTTCCACGTGATGAACTACGCCTCGAAGATCGGCGATCGGCTGGCAGCCAAGAAGTAGGCGCCTGCCGTTAGGGCATGCGAATAGCGGCGAGGTCGCTGTTCCCGCAGCCTTGGAAAAGCACTCGGATCGGTGTTTTCCGCTGGCGGAATCAACTCCGCGGCGTTAAGGACCGATTCCCATGGCGCGATATGTATTCATCACCGGCGGCGTGGTTTCCTCGCTTGGCAAAGGCATTGCAGCGGCGGCTCTTGGAGCCCTCCTGCAGGCGCGCGGTTACCGCGCGCGCATCAAGAAGCTGGATCCATACCTGAACGTGGACCCGGGCACGATGAGCCCGTACCAGCACGGCGAGGTGTTCGTCACCGACGACGGTGCGGAGACTGACCTCGACTTGGGGCACTACGAGCGCTTCACCGGCCGCTCCGCCAACCAGCAGGACAACATCACCACCGGCCGCATCTACAAGAACATCATCGAGCGCGAGCGCCGCGGCGACTATCTCGGCGCCACCGTGCAGGTGATCCCGCATGTCACCGACGAGATCAAGAATTTCGTCCTCGACGGCAACGAGGAGTACGACTTCGTGCTCTGCGAGATCGGCGGTACGGTGGGCGATATCGAGGCGATGCCGTTCCTCGAGGCAATCCGCCAGCTTGGCAACGACCTGCCGCGCAACAACGCCGTCTACGTGCATCTGACGCTGATGCCCTACATCCCGACGGCGGGCGAGCTGAAGACCAAGCCCACCCAGCATTCCGTCAAGGAACTGCGCTCGATCGGCATTGCGCCCGACATTCTGCTTGTGCGCGCCGACCGCGCCATTCCGAAGGAAGAGCGCAGGAAACTGTCCCTGTTCTGCAATGTGCGCGAGAGCGCCGTGATCCAGGCGCTCGACGTCGGCCACATCTACGATGTGCCGATGGCCTACCACAAGGAAGGCCTGGATTCGGAGGTGCTGGCCGCATTCGGCATTGATCCTGCGCCGAAGCCGAGGTTGGAGCGCTGGCAGGAAGTCGCGAGCCGCATTCACAACCCCGAAGGCGAGGTCACGATCGCCGTGGTCGGCAAGTACACCGGCCTCAAGGACGCCTACAAATCCCTGATCGAGGCGCTGTCGCATGGCGGTCTGGCGAACAAGGTCCGCGTAAAACTCGACTGGATCGAGAGCGAGATTTTCGAGAAGGAAGACCCGTCGCCCTTCCTCGAAAAGGTGCATGGCATCCTCGTGCCGGGCGGCTTCGGCGAGCGCGGGTCGGAGGGCAAGATTCTTGCGGCCAAGTTCGCGCGTGAGCGCAAGGTGCCTTACTTCGGCATCTGCTTCGGCATGCAGATGGCGTGCATCGAGGCGGCCCGGTCCCTGGCCGGCGTCGAGAACGCGTCATCGACGGAGTTTGGCCCGACCGATGAGCCGGTCGTCGGTCTGATGACCGAATGGCTGAAGGGCAACATGCTTGAGAAGCGCCGGGAAGCCGGCGACCTCGGCGGCACCATGCGGCTGGGCGCCTACGAAGCGCGGCTCGAGGGCGGGTCCAAGATCGCCGACATCTATGGCGGCACGGCCATCTCCGAGCGCCACCGTCACCGCTACGAAGTCAATATCGACTACAAGGAGCGGCTTGAGGCCTGCGGCCTGGTCTTCGCCGGCATGTCGCCTGACGGCGTGCTGCCCGAGACGGTCGAATATCAGGATCATCCGTGGTTCATCGGCGTGCAGTACCATCCGGAACTGAAGAGCCGGCCGTTCGAGCCGCACCCGCTGTTCGCCAGCTTCATCGAAGCGGCGGTGGAGCAGTCACGTCTGGTGTGACCGGGGCTGTCGCGCCGTCTCAGGCGCACAGGAACCCGCGCGGAGAACCCGGAGGGCGCGCCTCGGCGATGAGCAACTCGTCGTCGAGCGCCCTGATCGTCATCTTGCCGACGATTTCGTCCGCTGTCTGCTGATATGACGTGTTGATGATCTTGCGTGCGGTCTTGTAGGCGAGGACGGCTGCCGCCGTCGACGGGCCGTATGTCTCGGCAAGAAGCTCGTCCCTGTCGATTGCGGCGTCATCCAGAAAGATCAACGCCGCCTGGACCTTTGCCACGGCTTCGCCGGTCGTGCCCCTGGTCAGATGGGCGCTGTCCTGGACCAGGCACGCTTCGAGCCTTTCGTCGCCCGACAAGGTTTTGGACTGCAGCGGCATCGCATCGCCTTCCTTCAGATGTTCAGTTCGCGGAACTGGGGCCCGAGCAGATGGACGAGTTCGATCTGCGAGGCATTCAGCCGGTTCGACAGCAGGACGTTGTTGGGGAACATCATGTTGTGCGAATCCACCAACCGCAGGATCGGCGCGTCCTGGGGCAGGTTGTCGGGAATCTTTTCAGGGACGTGGCCGAGACCAAGGGAATGTCCGACTTCATGCGCGATCGTGTGGCGGAGCACGTCATCCTGTGTGTGGGGCGGGATGAAGATCATGCTGAACGTCCGCTGGTCGAAGGTTCGCCGGAATTTCACGGCGATCCCGTCGCGCAGCAGCCCCTGCGAGCGGACAGGCACGGGCGAGGCGAAGACAATGGCGTGGTGCTGATGAAAGAGCCCGGGAAAGCGCAGATCGAATGCATCGACGATCATCTGGATGTTGGCATTGTTCTCGACATCCAGAACGGCCCCCAGCGAGCCGGGCACGATCAGGGTGCGCGCAAAGTCCGAACTCGAATTGTGGCCGTCGACATTGGTCAGCGTGAAGTTCGCCTGGTCCAGCCAGATGGTGCTCACGTCCTCGAAATGGCGACCGAAACCCAGGCGGCGGCCGGTGTCGCGGTTGACGCGGTCGAACAGGTAGCAGACGGCGAACGTGCGGGTGTGATGCTCCTTGACTGATACCGCGAGGATGAGACGGGGAGTAGGCTCGAGGGCGCCTGAGGGCAGCCTTTCCCGCGCATCGAGGGCGGTCATCTCGATGCGCATGCCGGTCAGCGTTAACTCGATAAGCGAACGTTCCGGAAGCACGATGCGCTCCACCAGCTCGGCTGGGCCGGGTAGGGGAAACAGGCTGGGCACGCTCTGGCGCCGGATGCGAAAATTCGACATCCGCGCCACGCCGGCGGTCCGGAACGACAGTTCCGCCTTGTTCTCGAACGTTTCCACCATGATGTCGCGCGTGCCCTGCAACGGGACCATCTGATAGGGAACGTCCGGATCGAAGCCGTCGGTTGGCGCATCTCTGCTCACGATGGCCTTTATGATTCGAGCCATGAGCTGTTCCGAAGCGCCCCGGTTGCAAATTACCATTGACCGCGAGAGGCGAGAAGCCCGGTCGCCGTAGGGAGGTGGCCTGCGTGATCGGCCGTGTTCGCCCGGCATGACCGGTGAAGCGTCTTGCTGAGGCCGCTTTATCTGACTAAAGTCAGGTAATGGACGCAAGCTGGATCCAGGAAGTTCGCCGCTTCAACCGCATGGTCACGCAGCGGGTAGGCGCGCTGCAGGACAGCTACCTCAGCCAGGGGCGGCCGCTCGGTGAGGCGCGCCTGATCTACGAGATCGGCGCCACCGGCGCTGACATCCGCGACCTGCGCAGCAGGCTCTCCCTTGACTCGGGCTATCTCAGCAGGCTGCTGCGCTCGCTGGAAGGGCAGGGGTTGGTCCACGTCGAGAGCAGCCCAAGGGACGCGCGCGTCCGCCGAGCCATGCTGACGTCCGAGGGGCGGGCCGAATTCGACGCCTATGAGAGCCGCTCGGATGAGCTTGCGCTTTCGATCCTGAACCCGCTCGACGAGAGCCAGCGCCGGCGGCTGCTTTCGGCCATGGAGGAGGTACGGCGGCTGCTGCAGGTGGCGGCCATCGACATCGGCGTGGAGCCGCCGGGCAGCGCGGACGCGCGCTGGTGCCTCGCCGAATACTTTGCCGAGCTCGCCGCCCGCTTCGAGGAGGGTTTTGACCAGACGAAGGGCAACACGGTGTCGGAAGCGGAGATGACGCCGCCGGCGGGTTACTTCCTTGTCGCGCGCCGCGGCGCGGAGCCGGTCGGCTGCGCTGCCCTCCTGCGGCTGTCGGACGAGACAGCGGAGATCAAGCGGATGTGGACGTCGCCTGCCGCACGCGGCCAGGGCCTCGCGCGCCGGATGCTGCACAAGCTGGAGCAGATCGCACGCGAGGCAGGTTTCCGCCGGCTGTGCCTCGACACCAACCGAGCGCTCAAGGAAGCGCATGCGCTCTATCGCAGCGAGGGGTTTTCAGAAGTCGGCCGCTACAACGACAATCCCTACGCGGATTACTGGTTCGAGAAACGTCTGGCGGATTGACGCGGGCCGCGCCGAGCCTTCAGACGCTCCGGCTCCCGCGGGTTTACCTGGCGGCGACCAGGCGTCCGAGAGCCAGCACGATATAGGCGATGAAGAACGCGGCGAGAGAGCATGCGAAGCCCGCCGGCCCGAACATGTCCATGCCGAGGCCGACAGCCTGCGGGCCGACAAGCATCCCGAGGCCGTAGCAAAACACGAAGGCTGCGTTGGCGTTGGCGAGATCGCGGCCCGAAAGGCGCGAGCCGAGGTGAGCAAGGCCGATCGTGTACATGGCCGCCACCGCGCCGCCCCAGACGAACAGCAGCGTCGCCGTCGCATGCCAGTTGGACGTGACAGCCGGCAGAACCAGCATGCCTGCCAGCCCGAAAGCGGCGCAGCACATCAAGAGGTAGCGCCGGTCGCGCACGCGGTCGCTGATCATGCCGAGGGGAATCTGCAGAACGACGTTGCCGAGGCCTACCATGGAGAGCAGCATTGCCGCTTCCGCCTCGGAAAAGCCGATGCGCGTGCCGTAGACGGGAAACAGTGCGAACCCGCCTGTCTCCACGGCGCCGAAGACCAGCACCGCGGCCGTGGCCGTCGGCACGAGCCAAACGTAGGGGAGGAAGCCCGTCGCCTTCGCCCCGCCCTGCATGGGCGGACTGTCGCCCCACGCGGCAAGCACGGGCACTGCAGCCAGCATCACGATCACGAATGCGATGGCGAACGGCAGGAAGCCCTGGCTTCCGATCATTGCAAAAAGCCACGGGCCGAATGCGAATCCCAACGACAGCACCGTCGCATAGATGCCGAGCACAAGCCCGCGATGCTTGGGCGGCGCCGACATGCTGATCCAGAATTCGGAAAGGATGAAAAGCACGGTCAGCGAGACGTGGAGCAGAGCCCGCAGGGGAAACCACATCCAGAAGGCCGGGGCGAAATAGAAGCCTACAAAGGAAAGCGCTCCGACGACGATCATCGCCAGAATTGTCGGAACCACCCCGAATCGTGCCGCCAGCGGCGTCGCGATCGGAGCAGCTGCGATGGAGGCGATGCCGGCAATGGCGGTGTTCAGCCCGATCATCGTGGCCGAATAGCCGCGCTGTTCCAGGATAAAGCTCAGCAGGGGAACGCCGAGCCCGATGGCGATGCCGACCACGCTGATGGATGCGATTGCCGCCGAGATCGATAGCCAGCGTACGCGGTCCAGGGACTGGCCGCCCTGTTCTTCGATGGATACGGTCATGCGAGGGTTAGAGAATCTCGCGATGGAATCTGTTGTGGCGCATTCGATAGAACGGCGCCGCTCCGCCCGGGCTCAATTGCGGATCCTGGTCGAACCGCAGCATGAGGTCGTCCAGGATACTCGACGTGATGGTCGGCAGGTCCAGCTTCTTGGCCTCGGCGATGGGCAGCCAGACCAGTTCTTCGAGTTCGTCGGTAGGACCGCCGTCCGGCAGCGCCACGGCGACCTCGCTTCTCCACGCCGCAAGGAACCGGGTATCGAAGCGCCGGACGCGGCCGGGAGGCGTGATGGCGCGCGCAATGAAGCGCAGGCCTTCCAGTGAAGGCGTGACACCGTGCTCGACAAAGCCTTGCCAACCGGCATTTTGCCCGCTGAAGGGGCCCCTGCGGCCGATCAGCAGGCCGGCTTCCTCGTAGGTCTCACGGATGGCGGAGAGGGCGATGGCGCGCGCCCTGGTCGCCGTCGCCCGGACGCCACCGCCTGCGATGCGGGCTTCCTCGGCGGCATGCAGGGCCGTCGCGACGGGCACACGGCTGTCGGCAGCATCGGTGCGGCCGCCCGGAAAGACGAACTTGCCCGGCATGAAGGCGTGGCGGGCATGACGGCGGCCCATGAGCACGAGGACGTCGTTCCCGCAACGGTCGAGAAGTATCAATGTTGCGGCGTCTCGGGGCTTCAGCGGCCCCTTGCCCAGTGCAAAGTCACGTGACTCGGCCTGATCCAGGGCCGCACGCGTCATCCCAGCAATTGCAGGCGCTGACATCGAAGCGACCGCCTTCAAAGTTCTGGGTGGGGTTCGGCGAGTTCAGCTTCGCCTCCGAAGCCATGCATGTAGAGCGCCCACTGCAAGCCGACGACGCCGCCCTTGACAGGCCTGAGCATCGCCAGCGAGCCGATGACCGTCAAAGGCACCCAGATGGCGAGATGCTGCAGAAGCGAGAAGTGGGCCGTAGCGGCCTCGACGCCCATGAAGGCGCCGATGACGACATGGCCGACGATGACAAGGGTGAGGTAGGCCGGCAGGTCGTCGGCACGATGATGGTATATCTCCTCGCCGCAGGCCTCGCAGCGGTCGACCGTCTTCAGGAAGGAGCGGAAGAGCTTTCCCTCGCCGCAGTTCGGACAGCTGCAAAGCATGCCGCGCTTCATAGCCTGCCAAATGCTGCGGGCGGGGCGGCTGCTGTGACGTTCTCCGCCGAAAATCTGCTCTTCCATCATTGTCTCCTGCCGCGCGCGCGATCACGGCCCTGGGCTGCTCGCAGACGACCCTTGTGTCCGCGTGATTTCTCAAACGACCGCTTCGAGCCGGGCAATGGCTTGGGTTCGGTCAACATCTCGAAACGCATTGCGCCGGCCAACGGCGCCACCTCCACCAGCCGCACCTCGACGCTGTCGGCAAGTTGATAACCCTTGCGGGTACGTTCGCCGAAGAGCGCATGCGCGGCCTCGTCATAGATATAATAGTCGCCGTCGAGTGATGACACGGGGATGAAGCCATCTGCGCCAAAATGCGGCAGCTTCACGAAGAGGCCGGCCTTGGTGACGCCGGAGATGCGCGCCTCGAAGGTTTCGTCGACGCGCTCGGAAAGATAAGCCGCGACGAGGCGGTCGACCGTGTCACGCTCCGCCGCCATGGCGCGCCGCTCGCTGGCCGAAATGAGCGCCGACGTCTCTTCGAGCCGCGCCTCCTCCTCGCGCGTCAGGCCGTCGGGACCAAGCCCGAGCGCGCTGATCAGGGCGCGGTGAACGATCAGATCCGAATAACGGCGGATTGGCGACGTGAAATGGGCGTAGCGGCGCAGGTTCAGCCCGAAGTGCCCGATATTGTCCGGCGAGTACTCGGCCTGGCTCTGGGAGCGCAGAACGACTTCATTGACCAGCGATTCGTTGTCGCGCCCGCGCACGTTCTCCAGGATGGCATTGAATTGCGAGGGCCGCAGCTGTGGGCCGCGCGCCAGCGACATGCCGATCGTGGCCAGGAACTCGCGCAGGGTCTCCTGCTTGGCCAGCGACGGGCCGTCGTGGATGCGGTAGACTAGCCGCTGTCGCTTCTGCTCCAGCGTCTCGGCGGCGGCCACATTGGCCTGGATCATGAACTCTTCGATCAGCTTGTGGGCGTCGAGCCTGTCCGGCACGATGACACGGTCCACCGTCCCGTCGGGCTTGAGCAGAATCTTGCGCTCGGGAAGATCGAGTTCGAGGGGCTCGCGAGCATTGCGCCCTCGCTTCAGGATCGCATACGCGTCCCAAAGCGGCTTCAGCACAGAATCGAGGATTGGGCCGGTCTTGTCGTCGGGGGAACCGTCGATGGCTGCCTGTGCCTGGGGATAGGCGAGGCGAGCGGCCGATTTCATCATCACGCGGTGGAAGGAATGGCGGATCTTCCGTCCGTCCGCGGCGAAGGTCATCTTCACCGCCATCGCCGGGCGTTCGGCGTTCTCGCGCAGCGAGCAGAGATCGTTTGAGATACGCTCCGGCAGCATCGGTACGACGCGGTCGGGGAAATAGACGGAGTTGCCGCGCTTCAGCGCTTCCCTGTCGAGTGCCGACCCCGGGCGCACATAGGCGGCAACGTCGGCGATCGCCACCCATACGATGACGCCGTCGGGGTTCTTCTCATCCGGATCGGGCGCAGCATGGACAGCATCGTCATAGTCCTTCGCGTCGGCCGGATCGATGGTGATCAGGGGCAGCTCACGCCAGTCCTCCCGGCCCGCCATCGTTGCGGGCTTCATGCTTTCCGCTTCGTCGATGGCGCCCTGCGGAAAGATATGCGGGATGTCGTGGGCGTGAATTGCGATCATCGAGACCGCCTTCTCCGACGTCATGGAGCCCAGAACCGTGCGCACCTTGGCGCGAGGCAGGCCGTAGCGGCCGACCTTGACGGGCTCAGCCTCCACCAGATCGCCGGGCTTGGCGTCGCCGACGAACTCAGCGTCGATCATCAGCGCCGGCTGGCGGCGCTCCACCGGTTCCAGGCGGAAGGCGCCATTGTGGCCGGCGCGAAGGACGCCGAGAACCGCCTCCACGCGCCAATCCAGGACCTTCAGCACGCGGGCCGTGTAGGCGGGTCCCTCCGGCTCCTTCGCCCGAAACGTCTTGGCAAGCACCTTGTCCCCGATGCCGGGGGTGGGGCCCTTGGCGTCACGCGGGACCCGTACGGAGACGACAGGACTTTCGCCTTCCGCTTCGTCCCCCTCGGCCGGCCTTGCCAGAAGTCCGCCGTCTGCGTCGCGGCCGAAGATTTCCAGCACCGCCACAGCCGGCAGCGCGCCCGGTCTTGACAGGCGCTTGCGGCTCTTCTGCAGCAGGCCGTCGTCCTGAAGGTCGCGCAGCACGTCCTTCAGCCAGACACGGTCGCTTCCCTTGAGCCGGAAGGCCTTGGCGATTTCGCGCTTGCCTGCCTGATCGGGATTCTCGGTTATGTAGGCGAGAATCTGCTCGCGCGTCGGTCGATAGTCGGGTGCGTCGGCAGGAGCGACGCTGCTGCCGGTGGACCTGGACCTGTTTCGGCCGGAGATGCTGCGCGCCAACCCGAATCAGCCTTTCGCTTTGGCGCTTTTGGCCGCGGCCGGCTTCTTTGCGCCGCCGGTAGCCTTTTTCGCCCGCGCCGGCTTTTTGCCGCCGCCCTTCGCTTCTCGCTCGGCGATCAGCACGAGCGCCTCTTCCAGGGTCACCGACGCCGGATCCTTGTCCTTGGGCAGCGTGGCGTTCACCTTGCCGAAATTGACATAAGGGCCGTATCGCCCGTCGCGTACGGTGACGTTGCCGCCGCCGTCCGGATGGGCGCCCAGATCCTTCAACGCCGCCGGCGTGCCGCCGTTCCGTCCACCCTTGCCCTTGCTCTGCTTCTCCGCGATGACCGAGACGGCGCGGTTGATGCCGATCGAGAACACATCCTCGGGACTTTCCAGATTGGCGTATGTGCCATCATGGAGGACGAAGGGACCATAGCGGCCGATGCCGGCCGAGATCATCTTGCCGGACTCGGGATGCTTGCCGACGTCGCGCGGCAGGGACAGCAGCGCCAAAGCCTTCTCATGATCGATGCTGTCGGTCGTCCAGCCCTTCGGCAAACTGGCGCGCTTGGCCTCCTTGCCGTCGCCGCGCTGGACGTAGGGGCCGAAGCGGCCGCTGCGCAAAGTTATCTCTTCGGCGGTGTAGGGATCGTTGCCGAGCACCTTGGTGCCGTCCTCGCCGGACAAGGCCTCGCCGTTGCCGTTCACAGCGTCGCCGAGCTGGCGCGTGAAGCTGCATTCGGGGTAGTTGGAGCAGCCGACGAACGCGCCGAACTTGCCGAGCTTCAGCGACAGATTGCCGGAGCCGCATTTCGGGCAGATGCGCGGATTGGAGCCGTCTTCGCGCTCGGGGAAGACCAGCGGGGCAAGTTCCTCGTTCAGTGCGTCGAGAACTTCGGTGACGCGCAGATCCTTGATGTCGGCGATGGCTCGCGAGAAATCGCGCCAGAAATCGCGCAGCACGTCTTTGTAGGCAAGTTTGCCGTCCGAAATCTCGTCGAGCTTCTCCTCCAGAGACGCGGTGAAGTCGTACTCCACGTAATGCTGGAAGAAGCTCTCCATGAAGGCGGTGACCAGACGGCCCTTGGGCTGCGGCATCAGCTTGCGGTTCTCGATCTTGACGTAGTCGCGATCCTCGAGCGTCTTCAGGGTCGCGACATAGGTCGAAGGACGGCCGATGCCCAGTTCTTCCATCTTCTTGATGAAGGAGGCTTCGGAATACCTCGGCGGCGGCTCGGTGGAGTGCTGCGTCGCCACGACGCTCTCACGCTTCAGGCTCTCGCCGGAGCGGATGTCGGGCAGGCGCTTGTTCTCCTCGTCGTCCGCGTCATCTTCCTTCTGCTCGGTATAGGCAGCGATGAAGCCGTCGAAGCGGATCACCGACCCGACCGCGCGCAGACCGGCGGTGAGGCCGCCGTTGACAGCCTCGATCTCCACCGTCGTTCGCTCGATCTCGGCCGGCTGCATCTGGCTGGCGATCGCCCGCTTCCAGATCAGCTCATAGAGTCTCGCCTGGTCCGCATCGAGGTATTTCTTCATCTCCTGCGGCAGCCGAGAGAAATCAGTCGGACGGATGGCTTCGTGCGCCTCCTGGGCGTTCTTGGCCTTGGTGGTGTAGTGGCGCGGTTTCTCCGGCAGGTACTTTTCGCCGAACTCCCTGGCGATAGAGGTGCGCGCCTCGGCGATCGCCTCCGGCGCCATCTGCACGCCGTCGGTACGCATATAGGTGATCAGGCCGGTGGTCTCGCCGCCCACTTCCATGCCTTCATAGAGGCGCTGCGCCACTTGCATGGTGCGGCTGGCGGAAAAGCCGAGGCGCGAGGAGGCGGCCTGCTGCAGCGTCGAAGTGGTGAACGGCGGAGCCGGATTGCGCCGGGTCGGCTTCGCTTCCACCGACACTGCCTTGAAGGCCGCGCCTTCCAGCATTGTCCGAATGGCGTCGGCCTGATCCTTGCTCTTGATGTCGAGCTTCTGCAGCTTCTTGCCGTCATAGGCGGTGAGCCGCGCCTCGAAGCTCTCGCTGCGCGGCGTGCCCAGTACGGCGGCGATGTTCCAGTATTCCTCGCGCACGAAGCGCTCGATCTCCGCTTCGCGATCGCAGACGAAGCGTAGCGCGACCGACTGGACGCGGCCCGCCGACCGCGCGCCCGGCAGCTTTCGCCACAGGACAGGCGACAGCGTGAAACCGACTAGGTAATCCAGCGCTCGCCGGGCGAGGTAAGCGTCCACCAGGGGCGGATCGATCTCGCGCGGATTGGCGATGGCGTCGAGAACGGCCTGCTTGGTGATGGAATTGAAGGCCACCCGCTTGACCGGCTTGTCCTTGAGCGCGCGCTTCTGCTTCAGCACTTCCAGGACGTGCCATGCGATCGCTTCGCCCTCCCGGTCGGGGTCGGTGGCGAGAATGAGGCCATCGGCCTCCTTCACCGCCTTGGCGATGTCGGTTAGCCGCTTCGATGAGGGGCCATCGACCTCCCAGGACATGGCGAAGTCTTCGTCCGGCTTGACCGATCCGTCCTTGGCGGGGAGATCGCGGACATGGCCGAACGAGGCGAGAACCTTGTAGTTCCGCCCGAGATACTTGTTGATGCTCTTCACCTTGTTCGGTGACTCGACGACGACGACGTCCATTCTCTCTCACTGAAACAGGCGGTCAGATGACCGGCATTGCGAGGCATACGGTCCGCTCGCAGGAAAATCGTCCGTCACATGGCTGTGGTTTTCGAGGAGGTCAAGGGCGAGGGCGCAAAATCCGGCTCGGGCGACGTGTGCAACCTTGACGATGTAGTAAATGATGATACAACTTATGATTGGATTTATGCCAGCAAGCATGACGCGCGTTGGCCGCATGGCTTTGCCGGCAAAGGTGCCGGCCGGGCCTCCGCAACAGCGTGACATGCCAACCATGGACGGGAGAGATGTCTAGGTCTGGGCGCATGGCTGACAGTCGGTCGGAGACGCTCGACTATGTCCAGTCGATGCTCGGTCAGCTGCGTGGGCTCACCCAGGCCAATGGGCACGACATGCTGACATACCTGATTGACATGGCCTATGTGGAGGCCGGCGACATCCTGCGCGGGGAGCGGCCGTCAAGAATCAGGAAACAAAAGCGAAACAGCGCCGCCTGAGTGACGCTCCAGCCGACCCGCCAGATCAAGTTCCAGGAGAACCATCAGGACTTGGGCGGCATGCTGCCCGGTATGCTGGATCAGTTCGTCCACCGTGACCGGCGTCGGCCCCAAGGCCTCGATGATTGCGGCGCGGTCCCGATCGGCCGGGGCAGGCGCCGAGGCGAAATCTCCCTGATCGTCTGGTGGCTCATTGAGGCGGTCCGTCGACGGAGCGGGTTGCGGCAACAATGGCGCGATGTGCTCGAAGACGTCGAGGGCGCTCGTCACCAGAATGGCGCCGTCTTTCAGGAGCCCGTTTGTCCCCTCGGCGCGCGGATCGAGCGGTGAGCCGGGAACGGCGAAGACGATGCGCCCCATCTCGCCGGCGAGGCGGGCGCTGATCAGCGATCCCGACCGTCTGGCGGCCTCGACCACCACAAGGCCCAGCGAAAGGCCTGCGATGAGCCGGTTGCGTCGTGGAAAATCCTGCGCCCGCGGCTCCCAGCCGAACGGCATTTCCGAGACGATCGCCCCGCCGCGGGCGGCGATTTCGCCCAACAGGCCGGCGTTCTCGGGCGGGTAGGGGCGGTCGATGCCGCCGGCGACTGCGGCAATCGTACCCGAGTGCAGGGCCCCCTGGTGGGCGGCCGTGTCGATGCCTCGCGCCAATCCGGAAACGACGGCATAGCCTCCGCGGCCCAGATCCGCGGCGATCTGCCGGGCGAACTTGCATCCGGCGAGCGAAGCGTTGCGTGCGCCGACGATGGCGACCGGTGGAAGACGGAATACGGATGTCGCGCCCTTGACCGCGAGAATCGGCGGCGGTTGATCCATGCGCCTCAGCATCGGCGGATAATCCGGTTCGCCGATGGCGACGAACGCGGCGCCGCACGTCCGCGCCTGATCCAGCTCCGCCTCGGCATCGGCAATGGAGGGAATGCGAACCGGGCGGACTGCGCCGCCACGACGCATCAGTTCCGGCAACATCTCGATCGCCGCCTCTGCCGACCCGAATCGATTGATCAATTCGCGAAAACTGGCCGAACCGACGTTCGGCGTCCGGATGAGGCGAAGCCAGGCGAGGCGCTGCCGGTCGGAGAGGTGAAGGGCTCCGGCCTGCGGCGCGTCGTTCATCTATTTCGCCCCGATCTTGCCTTCGGTGCCGGCAAGCAGCCGCTCGATGTTCGCCCGGTGCTTCCAGACGATGAGCGCACTCATCACGGCAAGAGGGATGGCGACGGGTTCAGCGCCGAACAAGAACAGGAAGATGGGCGTGGTGATCGCCGCTATGAGACCGGCCAGCGACGAATAACGCGTGAGGAACGCGACGGCGAGCCAGACCACGGCGAAAGCGACAAATCCTTGCCAAGCCAACCCCAGCAACACGCCGAGATAGGTCGCGACCCCCTTGCCGCCCTTGAACGAGAGCCAAACGGGGAACAGATGACCGATGAACGCGCCAAACCCGGCGGCGATTGCGGCATACCCTCCCCATTGCGCAGCGATCCAGACCACGACCGCGCCTTTCAGCGCGTCGAGCAGGAGGGTCAGCGCCGCAAGCTCCTTCCGGCCCGTTCGCAGCACATTAGTGGCGCCGATGTTGCCGGATCCGATGCTACGGACATCCCCGAGGCCCGCAGCCCTGGTGATAAGCAAGCCGAACGGAATTGATCCGACCAGATAGCCGAGGATCAGGAACAGGACGAGCGCAAGCGCGCCGGCTTCGGCAGTCGTCCCCTCCATCAAGCTCCTCCACCTTCCTCGAACACTGTGCGGCCCGCCACCAGCGTTTGCAAGACCTTGCCCTGGAGGCGGGCGCCTTCGAAGCAGGTGTTCTTGGAGCGCGAGCGGATATCGGCTTCGCGCACGATCCACGGCGCATCCAGATCGACGATCGCTAGGTCGGCCGTCGAGCCGGGTGCGAGCGTGCCGCCCGGCAGACCAAAGATGCGAGCCGGCGCCGTCGAGAGAGCCTCAATCAGCCGCAGCAGAGGAACTTCGCCATTGTGATGGAGTCGCAGGGCAACGGCCAGCAGCGTCTCCAGGCCGATCGCGCCGTCCGCCGCATCGGCAAAGGGCAGGCGCTTGGTGTCGACGTCCTGGGGATCGTGCGAGGAGACGATGATGTCGACGACCCCGTCCCTCAGCGCTTCGACCATCGCCCGCCGGTCCTCCTCGGCGCGCAGCGGCGGGGAGAGCTTGAAGAAAGTGCGGTACTCGCCGACGTCGTTGTCATTGAGGGAAAGGTGGTTGATCGAGACGCCCGCGGTGACGTTCGCACCGTCCGACTTGGCCCGCGCGACCGCCTGTGCAGACATGTCGGTGGAGATCTTGGCCGCATGATAGGCGCCCCGGGTCAGCCGGGCGAGCAGAAGGTCGCGCTCGAGCGGAATGGCCTCGGCCTCGCGCGGAATGCCTGACAGCCCGAGCCAGCTGGCATAGAGCCCCTCGTTCATCACGCCCGAGGCGGCCAGATCCACGTCCTGCGTCTCATGCGCGATGACCGCGCCGAAATCGCGGGCGTAGGTGAGGGCGCGCCGCATGATCAGGGGGTTGGCGATCGTATGCCGCCCTTCGGTGAAGGTGACGGCGCCGGCCTCGCGCAAGAGGCCGAACTCGCTCATCTCGCGGCCTTCGAACCTCTTGGTGATGGCCGCGGCGGGATGCACGTTGACGCAGGCCGTCTCGCGAGCGGTCCTGAGCACGAACTCCACCAGGGCGACGTCGTCGATGACCGGGTTGGTGTCGGGCATCATCACCATCGACGTGACGCCGCCCGCGGCGGCGGCGACGCTCGCCGAGGCTAGCGTTTCGCGATGCTCTGCCCCTGGCTCGCCGACGAACACCCGTCCGTCGACGAGGCCCGGGATGATGGTCTTGCCGTGAAGGTTGACTATCTTCGCACCGGCAGGCGCGCCTTGGTTGATCGCCGACGCGCCGGCGGCCGCGATGGTGGCGCCATCCACGATGACCGCGCCGATCTCGTCGATGTTGCGCGAGGGGTCGACAACGCGCGCATGGGTGAAGACTGTAACGGACATCACACAGCGTCCCGGTTGCGGCGCGGATCGAGCAGGGCCTCCATCACGGCCATCCGCACGGCTACGCCCATCTCGACCTGTTCCTGGATCACGCTTTGCGGTCCGTCGGCAATTTCCGACGAAATCTCGACGCCTCTGTTCATGGGCCCCGGATGCATGACCAGGGCGTCCTCCTTGGCGACCCTCAGCTTTTTCGCATCGAGGCCGAAATAGCGGAAGTATTCGCGCGTGGACGGCACGAATGCGCCGCTCATGCGCTCGCGCTGCAGCCTCAGCATCATCACGACGTCGGCGCCCCTGAGGCCGTCAGCCATGCTGTGGGAAACTTCCACGCCCATCTCGGCGATGCCGCTGGGCAGCAGCGTCGATGGCGCAACCACACGAACACGCGCGCCCAACGCATTGAGAAGAATGATGTTCGAGCGAGCGACGCGGGAGTGGAGGATATCCCCGCATATGGCGATCGTCAGTCGGGAGATCGAACCCTTTGCGCGCCGGATCGTCAGCGCGTCGAGCAGCGCCTGGGTTGGGTGCTCGTGCGCGCCATCGCCCGCGTTGACGACCGAGCATCCCACCTTCTGCGCGAGCAGCGCGGCGGCCCCGGCCGACTGGTGGCGAATGATCAGGATATCCGGTCGCATGGCGTTGAGCGTCATGGCCGTGTCGATCAGCGTTTCGCCCTTCTTCACCGAAGAGCTGCCGACCGACATGTTCATGACGTCCGCGCCGAGGCGCTTTCCCGCGAGTTCGAATGACGATTGGGTCCGCGTCGACGCCTCGTAGAAGAGGTTGATCTGCGTGCGTCCGCGCAGCGTCGCCGTCTTCTTTTCCTGCTGACGAGAGATCGACACTGCGGCGTCGGCGCGGTCGAGCAGCAGCTCGATGTCGACGGGCGACATGTCGCGGATGCCAAGCAGGTGGCGGTGGGGGTAGAGCGGCAGGGATCTTGGCTCGGTCATCTCAAGCCGGTGCTATAGGCGGGGGGGCAGCCCGCTGCAAGCGGCGACCGGGGATAGTGGCGATTCTTACCGGGATTTTCGTCGCGACGGCGTGCAGCCATGGTTTATAAGCGACGCGGGCATCCGAGAATTCTCCGCCGGCGGGCGGAGCGAAAGGTTTCAGTTGAACCACGAGGTTACCAATCAGTCCCCGCCTATGACGGGAACCAATGCCTGGCGTGGCGACCCGCTGCTGACCCAGATAGGCGAGCGCTTTTCGGAAGCGGTGCGCAGGGACCTGGACCAGCTGGGCCGATTCGTGACGAACGGGGAAGCCCAGGAGCTCGCCCGCCTTGCCAACAGCGAGACGCCGAAGCTCAAGACGCACGATCGGCATGGCAACCGGCTGGACATGGTGGAATTCCATCCGGCCTATCACGCCCTGATGCGGCGTTCGATCGCCAACGGCCTTCACGCCTCGATCTGGGAGAACGGCGACGCCGAGATCGGACGTCGACATCAGGTAAGGGCAGCGCGCTTCTACCTGACGGCGGAACTCGAATGCGGCCACCTGTGCCCCATCACGATGACCTCCGCTTCGCTCGCCGCGCTGATGTCGAGCCCGAAGCTGTTCCGCGAATGGGCTCCGCGTGTGACCACGCGCAAATATGACCAGTCGCAGAAGCCGCCCGTCGAGAAGACCGGGCTGACGCTGGGCATGGGCATGACCGAGAAGCAAGGCGGGACGGATGTGCGCGCCACCACCACCCGCGCCGAGCGCGCGGGGAACGGGTTCTACCGACTGACCGGCCACAAATGGTTCATGTCGGCGCCAATGTCCGACGCATTCCTTATCCTCGCGCAGGCGCCGGAAGGTCTGTCCTGCTTCCTTGCGCCCCGGCTCCTCAGCGACGGCAAGGGCAATGGCTTCCGTTTTCAGCGGCTCAAGGACAAGCTCGGCAACCGCTCGAACGCCTCTTCCGAGGTCGAGCTCGAAAACACCATCGGGGAGATGGTGGGTGAGCCCGGCGCCGGCATCAAGACGATCATGGACATGGTGACGCTGACCCGGCTTGATTGCGCGGTGGCCTCGGCCGGCCTCATGCGGGCAGGCCTGAGCGAGGCGGTGCACCATGCCCGCCACCGCAAGGTTTTCGGCAATGCGCTCTTCGACCAGCCGCTCATGCAGCGGGTCCTGGCCGACATGGCCCTGGACGTCGCCGGCGCGACCGCGCTTTCGTTCCGCCTCGCACGGTCGTTCGACGAGGCGGCGGAATCGCGCGGGGAGGCGGCCTTTGCCCGGGCGATGACGCCGGTCGTCAAGTATTGGGTCTGCAAGATCGCCCCGGCGCTGCTCTATGAGGCGATGGAGTGCCTGGGCGGCAACGGCTATGTCGAGGAAGGGCCTGTCGCGCGCTACTATCGCGAGGCGCCCGTCAACGCCATCTGGGAGGGGTCCGGCAACGTGATGGCGCTCGACGTCCTGCGTGTGCTGTCACGCGCCCCTGCGCTGTTCGACGAGGTGCTGGGCGGTATCGAGCGCGATCTCGGGGCGCATGGCCGCGGTACCGTTGGCGTGCTGCGGGCGGCAATGCAGGTCGCCGGCCGCGACGAGGGTTCGGCGCGCATCCTCACGGAGCAGCTCGCGCTGGCTGCCGCTGCTGCCGAACTGCGCCGATTGGGGGCAGGGCGAATCGCTGACGCCTTCCTCGAGACCCGGCTCGCCGGGCAATGGCGAGGAACCTACGGCATGCTGGACGCGCGCCACGACGCGCGGCTGATCGTCGAAACGCTCTATCCGGCGTCGTAGGACAACAAGCGCTCGCAGTCATACGGTTCCCGCGCAGCCCACCTCGCAGCGCGGGTTTTCCACGTTTTTGCGATGCGCGTTAACCTTAACAAATGGTTTACGTTGCCGTCGGCCTCCGCCCGCGTCAGTTTTAGTCTCAGCAGATTAGGCAAATCATGCGGCGCGTTCCGATATCCGATCTCACTTCCAGCCGGATGTCCGCATCCGCCGTACCCGCGTCCGGAGGACGCCGATAATGCGCTATATCCTGACGCTGTGGGCTTTGCCGCTGGTCATATTCTGGGGCTGGTATTTTCTCTCCCTCAACGACATCAACTTCGGCTACGCGATGCTGAGCCGACAGGTCCACGATTTCGCGTTCCGGATGTACGGGCAGATTCTCGGCATCGATCCTGCGGTCATTCCCGGCATGATCCTGAAAGCCTGCATCATCGACACGGGGATCATCGGGGCGATTTGGGCATTCCGCCGCCGCCGCGAGATAGCGGCCTGGTGGCGCCGGCGCAGGGAAGCACCGGAGTCAGTGGCGCTCAA
This sequence comes from Mesorhizobium shangrilense, assembly GCF_028826155.1. Classification (NCBI taxonomy): domain Bacteria; kingdom Pseudomonadati; phylum Pseudomonadota; class Alphaproteobacteria; order Hyphomicrobiales; family Phyllobacteriaceae; genus Arvimicrobium; species Arvimicrobium flavum. The sequence goes on along the minus strand of NZ_JAQGPN010000001.1, from coordinate 3,342,313 downwards.
CGCAGAGCGTGGATCCGGTCCAGCACTCCTTGCAGAATGAAAGCGGCCGCGGCCGAATCGATCCGGCCCTCCCGCTTTTTGCGGGACACATCCATCTCAAGCAGCGCGCGCTCCGCGGCCACCGTCGACAGGCGCTCGTCCCAGAAGGCGAAGGGCATTTCGGTCAGCCGCGCCATGTTGCGCACGAAGGCGCGGGACGCTTGTGCGCGTGGGCCCTCGGAGCCGTCCATGTTGACCGGCAATCCCATGATCACTGCCGTGACGCCCTCCCTGGCCAGCAAAGCCAGGAGCGCCTCGGCGTCGGCGGTGAACTTCTTGCGGATGATCACCGGGCGGGGATGCGCGAAGGACAGGCCGCGGTCCGACACGGCGACACCGATCGTCTTCTCGCCGAGGTCGAGAGCCGCGAGAGCGCCGCGCTCGCCAAGGTGAGCGGGAACGGCGTCGATTTCGATGACGGGCAACGGCTTTCCTTTGACTTGAAGCTACCGCGTTCTATCCTCCCGGCGATTTGAAATCGAGACAGGAGATCGCGATGAAACTCACCTGGTACGGGCATTCGGCGTTTCGCGTCGAAGCGGGAGACGCGACCATCCTGATTGACCCCTTTCTGACCGGAAATCCTTCGTGGAGCGGCGGCTGGGAGGGGGCTGCCGAAAACGTGACTCACGTCCTGCTCACCCATGGTCACAATGATCATATCGGCGACTCGGCGGCGATCCTGAAGAAGACCGGCGCCATGCTGGTGGCCAATTTCGAGATCTGCATGTACCTCGTTGGCCAGGGCGTCAGCGGCGACAGGATCAACCCCGGCAATCACGGCGGCACCGTCGATTGCGGCGGCTTCACCACGACCTTCGTGAATGCCCTGCATTCCTCGTCCTTCAATGCCGGCGACGGCTCCAACACCTATCTTGGCAATCCGGCTGGGCTCGTGCTGCACTTTCCGAACGACAAGTCGCTCTACCACATGGGCGACACCGACATTTTTGGCGACATGGCGCTGATCAACGAGTTGCATGAGCCTGCTGTCGGTATCGTGCCGATCGGGGATCGCTTCACGATGGGCGGCGCTGTGGCCGCGCTCGCCTGCAAGCGCTTCTTCAAGTTCGAGACGGTCATCCCCTGCCACTATGGCTCGTTTCCGATCATCGACCAGAACGCCGACAAGTTCGTCGCCGGGATGCAGGGATCCGGCGTTGAGGTGAAGCTGCCGAAGCCGGGCGAAGCGTTCACCATCTAGGCGCATCGCCGTGCAGGACCGGCTGGGCGTGCCTCTCGCCTCGCTTGGGAGAAATCCGGCCGGTTCCTCCGGGTGGGTGTGTTGCGCCGCCGCCGCCGCGCCGCTATAGGCCGGTACTGACTTCAGCTGAACCACGAGCATCCATGTCCGTCGATCTCCAGACAGTGAAGCGCGTTGCGCATCTTGCCCGAATTGCAGTGACCGATGAGGACGCTGAGCGCATGACCGGCGAACTGAACGCCATCCTTGGCTTCGTCGAGCAATTGAACGAGGTCAATGTGGAGGGCGTCGAGCCCATGACCTCGGTGACGCCAATGGAAATGAAGAAGCGTGAGGACCAGGTCACCGACGGCAACAAGGCCGCCGACATCGTGGCGAACGCACCGGCTACGGACGAGAACTTCTTCCTGGTCCCCAAAGTGGTGGAGTAGGCGATGGTCCTCGCGGTCGCAGTCGAGAGCCCGCTGCAGGACGACGTGCGCGCGCTGATTGCCGAGCTCAACGCCACGCTGCTCGAACTGACGCCTGCAGAATTCTGCTATCACATGACCGTCGAGCAGATGGCGGATGCCGATACCTCCGTCTTCATCGCGCGCGATGACGCGCAGGCCATCGCGTGCGGAGCGCTGAAGCGCCACGACAACGGCGTCGGCGAGGTGAAGCGCATGTACACGCGGCGGACGCATCGGGGTCGCAGGATCGGCGCCGAGATCGTTGGACGGATCGAGGCGCAGGCCCGCAAGGAAGGCCTCAAGCGGCTGGTTCTGGAAACGGGCGATCGCCACCCGGCGGCATGGGCGGTGTACGAACGTGCCGGATTCAGGCGCTGCGGGCCGGTGCTCGACTACCCGGACTCCAAGTGGTCCGTCTTCTATGAAAAGAGCCTCGAAGGCTGAACGGAATCTGTTGCCATGAGCGATTTGACGAAACTGACGATTGCTGAGGCGCGCGAAAAGCTCCGTGCTCGCGAATTCACGTCGAGCGAGCTGACCAACGCGTATCTCGACGCCATCGACCGGGCAAATCCGGCAATCAACGCCTATGTCGCCGTGACCCATGAGAAGGCGCGGGACATGGCCCGGGCTTCGGACGCGAAGCTCGCGAGCGGCGAGGGCGGCGCGCTTGAAGGCATTCCGCTCGGCATCAAGGATCTGTTCGCCACCGAAGGCGTGCACACCCAGGCGTGCAGCCACGTGCTCGACGGATTCAAGCCTCGCTACGAATCGACCGTCTCGTCCAATCTCTGGGCCGACGGCGCGGTCATGCTCGGCAAGCTGAACATGGACGAGTTCGCGATGGGCTCCTCCAACGAGTCGTCCTACTACGGGCCGGTCAAGAACCCGTGGCGTGCGAAGGGCTCCAATCGCGATCTGGTTCCCGGCGGCTCCTCCGGCGGCTCCGCCTCGGCCGTCGCCTCGTGGCTTTGCGCCGGAGCAACGGCGACGGACACCGGCGGCTCGATCCGCCAGCCTGCGGCCTTCACCGGCACGGTCGGCATCAAGCCCACCTACGGGCGATGCTCGCGCTGGGGCATCGTCGCCTTCGCCTCGTCTCTCGACCAGGCCGGGCCGATCACGCGCGACGTGCGCGACGCGGCGATCATGTTGAAGTCGATGGCCTCGGTCGATGCCAAGGACACCACCTCGGTAGACCGTCCGGTCCCTGACTATGAGGCGGCTATCGGCCAGTCCATCCGTGGCATGAAGGTCGGCATCCCGAAGGAATACCGCGTCGACGGTATGCCGCAGGAGATCGAAGCCCTGTGGCAGAAGGGCATCGCATGGTTGAAGGATGCCGGCGCGGAGATCGTCGACATCTCGTTGCCGCACACGAAATATGCGCTGCCGGCCTACTACATCGTGGCGCCTGCCGAGGCGTCTTCGAACCTCGCCCGCTACGACGGCGTCCGCTACGGCCTTCGGGTGCCGGGCAAGGACATCATAGACATGTACGAGAAGACCCGCGCCGCAGGCTTCGGCCGCGAGGTCAAGCGTCGCATCATGATCGGCACCTATGTGCTGTCGGCCGGCTACTACGACGCCTACTATCTGCAGGCGCAGAAGGTGCGTACGCTCATCAAGAAGGATTTCGAGGACGTCTTCGCGGCGGGCGTCGACGTCATCCTGACGCCGGCAACGCCATCCGCCGCCTTCGGCCTTGCCGACCAGGATATGGCCGCGGACCCGGTAAAGATGTACCTCAACGACATCTTCACCGTTACCGTGAACATGGCCGGCCTGCCGGGCATTGCCGTGCCTGCCGGGCTTGACGGTCACGGGCTCCCACTTGGGCTGCAACTCATCGGCAAGCCTTTCGACGAGGAGACGCTGTTCCGCACCGGTGCGGTGATCGAGAAGGCCGCGGGCCGTTTCGAGCCCGAGAGGTGGTGGTAGGCCCATCGGCAGCTGACCCTTTGTTCTTCGTCGCCGCCAAGGTCTTCTGGTTCGTCGCGCAGCCGATCAATCTGACGGCGATCCTGCTTCTGCTCGGTGTCTTTTTCCTGTTGATCGGATGGAAGACGACAGCGACGGCCGTGATGTCCGCTGCGGCGTTGGGATTGGTGCTGTCGGCCTGGACGTCGCTGGGCGCCTTGCTGCTCAATCCGCTTGAGGAACGCTTCCAGCGGCCCCATCTCCCAGAAAGCGTGACCGGCATCGTCGTCCTTGGCGGCGGGCTGGAAGGACAGATCAACCGCGTGCGCGGCGGCTACGAGCTCAATGCGGGCGGCGACCGCTTCCTCGAGGCGGCGGTGCTCGGCCGGCGGTTCCCCGATGCGAGGGTTGTCGTGACCGGTGGGGTGGGCACCCTCATCCTGGAGGGGGAAGGCGATGCGGATACCGCGGTGCGCCTGTTCACAGCCCTCGGCTTTCCGCGCGAACGACTGACCCTCGAAAACCAGTCTCGCGACACCTACGAGAACGCGGTCTACACCAAGGCAATGGTCGATCCCAAACCGGGCGAGACCTGGCTGCTGGTCACGTCGGCGTTCCACATGCCTCGGTCCATGGCGCTTTTCCGTAAAGCTGGGTTCGACGTGCTGCCATGGCCGGTGGACTATCGCACCTCCGGAGCAGAGGGTCTTGGCTTCTTCCGCGACAACCCCAACGATTCGATCCGCAACACGGGAACCGCGATCCGCGAGTGGATAGGGCTCCTTGCCTATTGGTTCTCCGGCCGCATCGATACCCCATTTCCCGGGCCACCCTGACCGGTCGACGCGCGGATGGCGGCGTGCCGCGCTTCGGAGAAGAATTGGCGCCGTACCAGGACGCCAAACAGCAGCAGCGTGCTGACGGCCAGCGCCAGCGGGCCGACGAACCAGCCAAGATAAGCGATCGAGAAGAAGATCGCCCTCAGCCCGGCATTGAAGTGCCGTCCGGCAAGAACGTTCATGCGGGCGGCGCGCCAGGCGGCGATCTCGGTCGCCGTGCCGGAAGAGGCCGCGTCGTGCGGCAGGGGCACGGCGCCGATCAGGATCGAGCAATAGTTGAACAGCCGGTACGACCAGCCAAACTTGAAGAAGGCATAGGCCAGCAACACGGCGAGGCCGACGACCTTCAGCTCGAAAACGCCGGGCGGCGGCTCGGTGACGAAGGGAAGCTGCACCAGCACCGAGTGGACGACGTCACGCGAGCCCAGCAGTGCAAAACAGCCGCCCAACGCGATCAGGGAGCTCGAGGCGAAGAACGCGGTACCCTGCTGGAGCCCGATCATGATGCTGGTGTCGATCATGCGCAACTCGCGGCGCGCCATCATGCGCATCCATTCCTCGCGCTGGCGGTTCATCGCCCTCGACAGCGAGACGCGTGAAAACAGCCGCCCGTCGGCGGCCATCGAATGAACAATCCAGACGATCAGGAACAGCGCTAGGGAGGCAATGTCCGCACCGGACAAAGGAAGGGATTCGGCCATGCGCCTGTCTAGCACGAACCATCGAGGAGCGGAGCAGGGTGGCGCGCCGCCGCAGACTTGCCGCAAATCCTACCAATGCGTATACGCGCTGCCGCGGCTAAGCCATTGATCTGACGACGGCATGTGCTTTGTGCATGGCAGGCCTGCGGGGCGCTGCCACGTTCTTGCCACTTTTCTCGTTGCGAAGGGCGAACCGAACGCGTATCCCAAGGCGTCACTTGGGACCGGGAAAGATGCGGCAAAGCCGGTGTCCCCGGTGGGATTGGCAGGCATACAGGAAAATCATGGACGAAAGCGTTCAGAAATCCTGCTGGGGCGTCACCGTCAAAGCAGTGATTGGAATTGCAGTTTTGTTGCTTCTGGCATGGCTCTTCACCGGAGCTGAAACCGCGACAGCGGTGCTGGCAAGATAGACGGTCAATCCGGGATTGTTGGGGGCGCGGCTTCGGGGCTGCGCCCTCGTTGCATTCTCTCAGGCTCGATGTCGTGCGTCCGCCAGCCGAAGACGGCGACAGTTGCGCGCTGGACCATCAAATCGACAAAGCCTATCGATACCTGCTGACGGCATATCGGGAGCTCAGGCGCGTGTTCCTTTCTGTATTCGACCTTTTCAAGATCGGCATCGGCCCGTCGAGCTCGCACACGATGGGGCCGATGTCGGCCGCCGTTCGGTTTCTAGACGAAATCCTCAACGGCGACTGGCCGCGCCCGGCAGGTGTCCGGGTGGACCGCGTGGCCGCCAGCCTGCACGGCTCGCTGGCCTTTACGGGTGTCGGCCACGGAAGTGACCGCGCCGTCATCCTGGGGCTGACGGGCCAGACCCCGCAGACTGTCGATCCGGACAGGGTCGACGAGACGATCGCCCGCATCACGGCAGAACGGCGCGTGTCGCCGCCCGGACATTCGGGTTACCGTTTCGATCCGGCCCACGACCTTGTCCTGGACAAGAAGACGCCGTTGCTGGGTCATGCCAATGGCATGGCCTTCTACGCCTACGACGCTTCCGACCGACTGCTCCTCAAGCGCATCTACTACTCGATCGGCGGCGGTTTCGTCGTATCCGAGGAGGAACTGCAGCGCATGAAGGCGCAGGGCGCCAAGGCCGCGGCCGGCAAGAAGGTGCCCTATCCGTTCAGGAGCGCCGCTGAAATGCTCGCGATGGCTGAGAAGAGCGGGCTCTCCATTGCCGAGATGAAGCGCGTGAACGAGGAAAGCCTCATGTCGCGCGACGAGCTGGATGCCGGCCTCGACGCGATCTGGAACGCCATGCGAGCCTGCATCGACCGCGGGCTCTCCCAGGACGGCATCATGCCTGGCGGGCTCAAGGTGCGCCGCCGGGCGCGCCAACTGCACGACAAGCTGCAGGACGAATGGCAACGGAATCGGCCCAATCCTCTGCTCGCCAATGACTGGCTGTCGATCTACGCGATGGCCGTGAACGAGGAGAATGCGGCCGGCGGCCGCGTCGTCACGGCGCCCACCAATGGAGCCGCCGGCGTGGTGCCCGCGGTGATGCGCTACTGGCTGCATTTTCACGCCGAGGCCGACCAGGCGAGCATCCGTGACTTCCTGCTGACGGCGGCCGCCATCGGCGGCATCATCAAGACCAACGCTTCGATCTCCGGCGCCGAGGTGGGCTGCCAGGGAGAGGTGGGCTCCGCATCGGCAATGGCCGCCGCCGGGTTGGCGGCAGTGCTGGGCGGCTCGCCCGAGCAGGTCGAGAATGCTGCCGAGATCGCCCTCGAGCATCATCTGGGCATGACTTGCGATCCCGTTGCGGGTCTTGTGCAGGTGCCATGCATCGAGCGCAACGCTCTCGGCGCGGTGAAGGCCGTGACCGCTGCCTCGCTGGCGATCAAGGGGGACGGAACGCATTTCGTGCCGCTCGATGCGGCCATCGAGACGATGCGTCAGACCGGCGTCGACATGAACGAGAAGTACAAGGAAACGAGTCTGGGCGGGCTTGCCGTGAACGTCGTGGAGTGCTGAGCGCCCCCTGTGAATAACCGCCTTCACGGTTGACCCGCCATGCCGGAGGCTTAAACGGTCCTGCAATGGCCCTGAACATCCTAAAACTCTGCGTCGGCTGCGACAGCGTTGAGGATCTCGAAGAATGGATCGCGTTCAAGCTCGATGAGCGGCGGCGCGCCGGCGAGCCTGTGGAGCATTTCCATACGACGCGCATGGTGCCCAGCCGCACCAACGAGGTGACGTCGGGCGGTTCGCTCTACTGGGTCATCAAGGGCAACGTGCAGTGCCGCCAGTTGATCACCGAGATCAGGCCGTTCGTCGACGGCGAGGGAATCGGGCGCTGCAAGCTCATGTTGGATGAAAACGTGGTGCGCACCGATTGGCAGCCGCGCCGCGCTTTCCAGGGATGGCGCTACCTGAAGGCGGAAGATGCCCCGGCCGATCTCGGGAAGGGGCATGCCGGCTTGGTCGCCATGCCTGCCGACCTTCGGCAGGAACTCGCCTCGCTTGGACTGCTGTAAGAACGCGCTGAGGTTGACCGCGTTCGGTCCAGTTCAGCCTTCATGCCACCAGCGGGCTTGCAAGCGCGGGGCGTTCGCCACATCTTGATGGTGATGAGCGACGAAAAATCCCTCACATCCACCGGAAAGGCCGGTGAGCCGTCGCTGCGGCGCTCCGCGCCGAGCGAGATCGAGGCCTTCGTGCGTCAGGTCCAGGCCGCCGCCGCCACCTCCGGCGCGGGCAGGTTGATCCTTGCCCTGGACGCAACCATGAGTCGCCAGCCGACCTGGGACCTTGCCTGCGAGTTGCAAGGGAAGATGTTCGATGCCGTGGGCAAGACCGGCGCGCTGAAGGTCCAGCTGGTCTATTTCCGCGGCTTCGGCGAATGCCGGTCATCAAGGTTCGTCGCCGACACGAACTCGCTGAAGGACCTGATGACCAGGATCGACTGCCGGGCCGGCCATACGCAGATCGGCAAGGTGCTGACGCACGCGCTCAAGGAAGCAAGCGGACAGAAGATCGCCGCTCTGGTCTATATTGGCGACGCGATGGAAGAGAGCATCGACGACCTCGCCGAGAAGGCCGGTCGGCTCGGGTTGCATGGCGTGCCGGCCTTTGTGTTCCAGGAGGGCAGGGACCAACAGGCGGAACGCGCATTCAAGGAGATCGCGCGCCTGACGAAAGGCGCATGGTTCCGATTCGACCGCGACTCGGCGTCGACGCTGGCAAAGCTCCTATCGTCGATCGCCGTCTTCGCCACTGGCGGTCTGAAGGCGCTGCAGGCGCGCAATCGCCCCGAAGATCGCCTGATGATCGAACATCTGAGCGGGTCGAGATGAGCGTTTTTCTTGGACTGCTCGCGGGATTGACCGTGATCGCCGCTCTGTTCGTCGTTTTTGTCAGGACGGACGCGCAATCCCTGGCGAACGGACTGCGGCTGGCCGGGCCGGTGGTGGCCGGCGTCGCCGGCGTCGTGCTCATGTTGCTCGGACGCGCAGGATTGGGCGGGATGCTCATCTCCGGCGCACTGGCATGGTTCGCGTCGGTGCGCCGCGCCACCCGAGCGACGAAGTCGCCCTCCAGGCGCTCGACGGTGCGTACCGCTGCGCTGGAGATGGAGCTTGACCACGACACCGGCGCCCTGGAAGGAATCGTGCTTGCCGGTCGCTACGAAGGCAGCATCCTGACTCGGATGAGCGAGGCCGATCTGCTCGGCATTTACGCCGAGCTGGCGTCGGACGGCGAGAGCCGGCAGCTACTTGAGACGTACCTTGACGGCCGATTTCCCGCTTGGCGCGAAGACCTGAAGGCGGACGCTGGCCACGGGAAGGGAATTCCTCCAGGCTCGGGCGCCATGACTAAGGAGGAGGCTTACAAGGTCCTTGGTCTTGAATCGGGGGCTACCCCGGCGGATGTCCGCAAGGCGCACCGCCGCCTGATGCAGCGCCTGCACCCCGACATCGGCGGATCGCCGTTCCTGGCGGCGCGGATCAACGAAGCCAAGGACGTCCTTCTCTCCGATCACAACTGAAGCTCCTTCGACGAAATACAAGCCCGGAGGCGGAGAGTTCACCCACTCACTGAGTGGCGTAGCAGGCGATCTTCTTCTTCTTGAGCGCGCCGCAGGCGCTCCATGCGGCGGTCTTGGTTTCGAACCCACCGAAACGGGCGCGATAGTAGAGGGTCCCGTCCTTCTCGAAGGTGACGGTGTAGGCCGATGCGGAGGCAACCGCGGCGCCCGCCTTCTGGGCGATGGATTCCAGCGCCTTGCGGGCTTCGCTTTCGCTGGGCGAAGAGGCGACCTGGATCGACCAGCCGCTCCCGCCACGCGTGGATGCCGTGCTGATCGGGTCGACGGCGACCTTCGGCCTGGGGGCGGGGTCCGCGTAGGCCTGCTCGATCGCTTCGACACGCTCCTGCCGCGCCAGCAGCTTCGGCGTCGGCACGTCACCGCCGAAGCGCTCAGCGGCGGGCGCCTCGATCGCGACGCCGGCGGACGCGATCTTGTATTCCTCGATCGCGTCGGCGACGTCATTGGCGTCGCCTTCGGAGACGTCGAACGCGTCAGGACGCTCGTCGGGCGTCGGCGCGTCGCTCTTGGGCAGCATGGCGACAGCCATGTCCTTCAGAGTCTTGGGGTCGGTTTTGGCGATCAGATCGCCCCCGCCGCCGCGACCCGAAGCCTTCGGCAGGTAGGTCTTGATGAGTTCGGCCATACGGTTGTCGCGGCTGCGGCCCGACTCGCCGCCGAGCACCACGGCGACGATCTTGCGGTTGCCGTCGACCACCGAGGAAACGAGGTTGAAGCCGGATGCGCGCGTGTAGCCGGTCTTGATGCCGTCGACGCCTTCGATGCGTCCCAGCAGGCGGTTGTGGTTGGCGATGCGCTGCTTGCCGTACTTGAACGAGCGGGTGGAGAAGTAGTCGTAATACTGCGGGAAGTGCTCGCGCAGCGCGATGCCGAGCGTTGCCATGTCGCGCGCCGTCGTGAACTGGCCGGTGTTGGGGAGGCCGTGTGGATTGCGGAACACCGTGCTCTTCATGCCGAGGCTGCGCGCCTTGGCCGTCATCATCTTCGCGAAGTCGGCCTCTGAACCGCCGAGCAGTTCCGCGAGCGCCGAAGACGCGTCGTTGGCGGAGCGCGTGATCAGCGCATAGATGGCGGTTTCGACGCTGATCGAACCGCCGGCCTTCACGCCGAGCTTCGTGGGCGGCTGCGACGCAGCATGCTGGGAGAACCGGACCTGGCTCGTCGTCTTGATCTTGCCGCGCTGCAGCGCCTCGAACGTCAGGTAGAGCGTCATCATCTTCGTCAGGGACGCGGGGTAGCGTCGCGAATCCGCACTCGACGAGTGCAGGACCTTGCCGGTGTTCGCGTCGACCACGATCGCCGCATACTTCGCCGCGACAGCCTCGGCGGCGAACGACAAGCTGAGAACGATGGCGAGGAGGAGGGCGGCCGGCCGGCCGAAGAAAGCCCACTTGCTGGGCAGCGCAAACGCCTGACGCACTGTTACATCCTTTGATGTTCTTGTCGGTCCCCGGACGGCCAAAGGTGTCCATCCAAGCATCCGGGGACTTTAGCTGCGCCAGCGTTACCAATCCGTTTATGGTAACCGAGACGTTCACAATTTCATTCGACCTTGTCTCGAAACCGCGGTTTCCGGCCTTTTCGCGGGGCGCTTCTTGACAAATTGTGCAGTGCACAATATCTCTAGCGCACCGCAGCATCCCCAGGAATGAAAGGATTTCCAGATGTGGCAGTCGTTTGATGATTTCAGCAAGTATGGCAAAGAGTTCGTGGATACCGGGCTGAAGAGCTACGCTTCGGTGTCGAAGGGCGCCCAGGCGATCGCAGCCGAGGCGACCGACTATTCGAAGAAGAGCTTCGAGGCCGGCAGCCAGGCTTTCGAGAAGCTGGTCTCTGCGAAGTCGCTCGAGAAGGCGATCGAGATCCAGTCGGATTACGCCAAGCAGGCCTATGAGGGCCTCGTCGCCGAAGCCACCAAGCTCGGCGAACTCTATGCCGATCTGGCCAAGGAAGCCTACAAGCCTTACGAGTCCATCATCGCCAAGGCGAAATGATCGCCGACGTCTGACTTCGGTCAGCGTCAGCAACAGGCATCAAAAGCCCGGTCGCGGAAGCGCGGCCGGGCTTTTGCTATGCACGCCCTGCCACACAATTCCGTCAACTCTCCGCATGGTCAGTTCCGCACCGTATTGTCAGCGTGGAAGAAGGGCTTAAAATCGAGACCGAAGCACATACATGTGGAAGTGAGCGAGCTTGCGGAATCAAGGGCAGATGTTGTGAGAATGGGCGGTGCGGCCACGCGAGACATCGTGGCGCGAATGCAGAACGGCGACGAGCGGAGCGGCGGACCCGGTCGCGGCACAGCCGTGATCACGCGCACGAAACCCAAGACCAAGAAGCCTTCGCTCTATCGTGTCCTGATCCTGAACGACGACTACACGCCGATGGAATTTGTGGTCCATGTGCTGGAACGCTTTTTTCAGAAGGATCGGGAAGCCGCGACGCGCATTATGCTCCATGTCCACAATCACGGAGTGGGCGAGTGTGGCGTCTATACGTTCGAGGTCGCAGAGACCAAAGTGACGCAAGTCATGGATTTTGCCCGTCAGCATCAGCATCCGCTGCAATGCGTGATGGAGAAGAAGTGAGGTTATAATGCCGGCTTTCTCCCAAGGCCTGGAAAAGGCGCTGCATCAGGCGTTGACCTTCGCCAACGAACGCCATCACGAGTATGCGACGCTCGAGCACTTGCTGCTCGCGCTGATCGATGACGGCGACGCCGCCGCGGTCATGCGTGCTTGCAATGTCGATCTCGACGAGCTCAAGCAGACAGTAATCACCTACATCGACACCGAGCTCGACAACCTGGTCACGGGCTATGACGAGGACTCGAAGCCCACGGCCGGCTTTCAGCGCGTGATTCAGCGCGCCGTGATCCACGTGCAGTCATCGGGTCGTGAGGAGGTATCCGGCGCCAACGTGCTCGTCGCCATCTTCGCCGAGCGCGAGAGCCATGCTGCCTACTTCCTCCAGGAGCAGCAGATGACCCGCTACGACGCGGTCAACTACATCTCGCACGGCATAGCAAAGCGGCCGGGGGCCAACGAATCGCGTTCGCCGCGTGGCGCCGAGGAGGAGCAGTCCGGCCAGGCGAACGGCGATCAGTCCGAAGACAACGGCAAGAAGAAGCAGCAAGATGCGCTGTCGGCCTATTGCGTCAACCTGAACAACAAGGCCAAGGCCGGTCGGATCGACCCGCTGATCGGGCGGGCGTCCGAAATCAATCGCACGATCCAGGTGCTGTGCCGCCGCTCCAAGAACAACCCGCTCTATGTCGGCGATCCCGGCGTCGGCAAGACGGCGATCGCCGAGGGACTGGCCAAGCGCATCGTCGAGGGCGACGTCCCCGGCGTGCTCACCAACGCCACCATCTTCGCGCTCGACATGGGCACGCTGCTTGCCGGCACGCGCTATCGCGGCGACTTCGAGGAGCGGCTGAAGCAGGTCGTCAAGGAGCTCGAGGACTACCCCGGCGCCATCCTCTTCATCGACGAGATCCACACAGTGATCGGGGCGGGTGCGACGTCCGGCGGCGCCATGGACGCGTCCAACCTGCTCAAGCCGGCGCTGTCGTCCGGCACGATCCGCTGCATCGGCTCGACCACCTACAAGGAGTTCCGCCAGTTCTTCGAGAAGGACCGGGCCCTCGTCCGTCGCTTCCAGAAGATCGACGTGAACGAGCCGACGGTCGATGATGCCATCGAGATCATGAAGGGCCTGAAGCCCTACTACGAAGACTTCCACAAAGTGAAGTTCACCAACGACGCGATCAAGGCGGCTGTCGAGCTTTCGGCCCGCTACATCAACGATCGCAAGCTGCCGGACAAGGCGATCGACGTGATCGACGAGACGGGCGCGTCGCAGATGCTGCTGCCGGAGGCCAAGCGCAAGAAGACGATCTCGGTGAAGGAAATCGAGGCGACCATCGCCACGATGGCGCGCATCCCGCCCAAGACCGTCTCTGCCGACGACGAGAAGGTACTCGCCAATCTCGAGGCCGAGCTGAAGCGCGTCGTTTACGGCCAGGACATGGCGATCGAGGCGCTTTCGGCGTCGATCAAGCTGGCGCGTGCCGGCCTGCGCGAACCGGAAAAGCCGATCGGCTCCTACCTGTTCTCCGGTCCGACGGGCGTCGGCAAGACCGAGGTGGCGAAGCAGCTTGCTGCCTCGCTCGGGGTCGAGCTTCTGCGCTTCGACATGTCGGAATACATGGAGCGCCACACGGTGAGCAGGCTCATCGGCGCGCCTCCCGGCTATGTCGGCTTCGACCAGGGCGGCCTTCTGACCGACGGCGTCGACCAGCATCCGCATTGCGTGTTGCTGCTCGACGAGATCGAGAAGGCGCATCCGGACCTGTTCAACATCCTGTTGCAGGTGATGGACCATGGCAAGCTGACCGATCACAACGGCAAGCAGATCGACTTCCGCAACGTCATCCTCATCATGACGACCAATGCGGGTGCAGCCGACATGGCCAGGGCGGCGATCGGGTTCGGCTCATCGAAGCGCGAAGGCGACGACATGGAAGCGATCAACCGGATGTTCACGCCGGAGTTCCGCAACCGTCTCGACGCGATCATCCCCTTCGGCTCGCTGCCCGTGCCGGTCATCCACCAGGTGGTGCAGAAGTTCGTCATTCAGCTCGAGGCGCAGTTGTCCGAGCGTGGCGTCACCTTCGACCTCGCGCCGGAGGCTGTCGCCTGGCTGGCGGACAAGGGCTACGACGAGCGCATGGGCGCGCGGCCTCTTGGCCGCGTGATCCAGGAGCACATCAAGAAGCCGCTGGCGGACGAAGTGCTGTTCGGCAAGCTCAGGAAGGGCGGCACGGTCCGGGTCACCGTGGACGGCGACAAGCTGAAGCTCGACACCGTCGCCGACGAGGTGCCGGTCAAGCCGAAGAAGGAGGAGCCGGAAAAACCGCTTCCCCGCAAGTCCAAGGCGAAGAAGGCGGCGGCGCCGAAGAAGGCGGCCGCACCCAAGCCGAAGCCTGCGGCCGGGAAGGGCCCCAAGCGTAGTCTGGTGCCGCAGCTGCCACGAAAGTAGCCTCCAGCTGATCTGAAACAGGCCGTCCTCTCGGGCGGCCTTTTTCATTTGCCGGGAATCCGGGCTGCGAAAGCGCCAGTGGTTGATCGCGAACCGGCGACAAGCGGTGGCATGCGGCGCTCCACAGGCGTCGACTGGATGATCGACGTATTTGTCATCGCATAGGGAATGATCTGGTCGATCACCCGTTCGAGATCCTGCATGTCCCGCACAAACGCGCGGGCCATGAAGCAGTCGTCTCCGGTGATACGGTCGCATTCGACCACTTCTGGCAACTTTCTCAAGATATCCGCGACGCGCTGCAGTTCGCCGGGCAGCGGTCGCACGCGGAGCCATGCCGCCACCGGAAGCCCCAGCGCTCTTGCGTTGATCCGGACGGCATAGCCTTCGATCACGCCGTTCTCCTCCAGGCGCTTGAGCCGTTCGGAGACGCTCGGCGCGGAGAGGCCGACAGCGCGCGCCAGATCGGCGACGCTTGTGCGGGCGTTCTGCGACAGGGCCTGGAGAATCCGAGCGTCCACGGCGTCGACGTTGCCATCTTCATATCGAAGGCGTTTCATTCGAAATCTCTCATTTTTGTCGGCCAATAGGCAACTGGTGACGACGATCGCTTATCGATAATACGCTTCGTGACTTGCATTGTGCTGGTGGGAGAGCGCAATGCAAGTCTTTACGGAAATGGCCGAAAGAGTTCCGCCCCAAGCTTGGTTCGGGGTCAGTGCTGTTTTTCACTATCTCGGCCCCGCCTTCGCAGTCCTGCTCTTTCCTGCCGTCGGGGTCCTGGGAGTGGCCTGGTTGCGCATCGCTTCGGCGGCGCTCATCTTCGCGCCCGTCACGCGACCTGTTAAAACGTTTCGCAGCGCCGACGGGCGAAGCCGAGTCCTGCTGATGGCGCTTGGCGCCTGCCTCGCCCTGATGAACGTGTCGTTCTACGTGGCGCTGGCGCGCCTGCCCGTGAGCCTCGTCGCGGCAATGGAGTTCGTCGCGACAATTTGTGTCGCACTCGTCGGACTTCGATCTTTGCGCAATCTGGCGGCTCTTGCGCTCGCAGCTTTCGGTGTCTTCGTGCTCATCAACCTCAGCCTGGCTTCGGACCCGGTCGGCCTGGCCTTCGCCGCCGCCAACGCGACACTCTTCGGGATGTACATCGTGCTCGGCCACCGGGCAGCAGAGGCGGGGGCTGGAACGGGCGTCGAGCGGCTGGGGAGCGCCATGCTGATAGCACTCATCGTCGTGTTCCCGATCGGGGTGAGCGAGGCGATCGAGGCCATGTCCTCGCCGACCCTTCTCCTGGCCGGAATAGGCGTGGGAGTTTGTTCTTCGGTCATCCCATACGTCTCTGACCAACTTGCCATGTCGCGGCTGCCGCGCGCCACGTTCGCGCTGATGCTCTCGCTGCTTCCGGCCATCGCAACCCTGATCGCTGCCATCGTCCTCGGGCAGATCCCGACCCTGCGGGACCTGCTCGGCATCGCGCTCGTCACGGGCGGCGTGGCGCTTCACAAGCCGCCGCCCGAACGACGGCCCTGAGTTGATGGCGCCACAGCACATCTTTGTGAGGAATGTGCATCGCTGCCTGCGGACGCCCGTGATATGCGCCGGACAGCATGGCCGAATTCGCACCCCAATCCTTCCAGAACCGACGCCGATGGTTCTTCCACGGCGTGATCATGGCCTTCTCGATACCCGGTCTCATTCTGGCGGTCTCCTTCGTGGGCTTCGCCGGACTGGCCCGAGAGGCCGGTCTCACCGTTCAGCAGACGCTGTTCATGACGGCCATCGTCTGGGCCCTGCCGGCCAAGGTCGTGCTCATCGGCGCCATCATGTCGGGCGCGACGCTGCCTGCCGCCGCGCTGGCCGTGGCGTTTTCCTCGGTCAGGCTGATGCCGATGGTCATTGCGCTATTGCCGGAGTTGCGCGGCGCGCGCACGCCGCGCTGGGTGTTCTACGCACTCTCGCATTTCGTGGCGGTGACGTCCTGGGTGCTCGCCATGGAAAGGCTGCGCAGCGTGCCGCCCGAGATGCGGACATCCTGCTATGCAGGCCTGGGTTCGACGCTGATCCTTCTCAACATGGCCGTCGTTGCCGTCACCTTTGCAGTGGCCGAGACGCTGCCGCCGATGGCGTCGGCCTCGCTGCTGTTCCTCACGCCGATGTACTTCCTGACGTCGTTGTGGGCTTCGTCGCGAGAGCGGGCCGGGCACTTCGCGATGGCGTTCGGCATGGTGCTGGGACCGGTCTTTCACGTGCTTGCGCCGGGGATAGACCTGCTTGCCGGGGGACTGATCGGTGGGACCGCCGCCTATGGGGCTCACAGGCTGCTCAAGGCGGGCCGTCGGACATGACCTTCGCATATTTCGACGCCTGGTGGTGGCCCTACCTCTTCATCATCGTCGGCGGCTGGCTGGCCACGGACGCCTGGCGCTTCCTCGGCGTCTATCTGGGCGACCGCATCCCTGAGAAATCGGAGTTCATGGTGCTCGTGCGGGCAGTGGCGACGGCCTTCGTGGCGGCCGTCATCGGCAACCTGATCGTCTTTCCGGGTGGCGAGTTGGCTGAGAGCCCGCTGGTGTTGCGTGTCGGCGCCGCGGCCTCCGGCTTCGCGACATTCATCCTGGTTCGCCGCTCGGTCCTCGCCGGCATTCTTGCCGCCGAGGCTGTGTTGGTGATCGGACTGCTGGCAACGCCATAGCGGCCGGTCCCTGCGGGGACGGCCGCCGCTTCACGCCTCCTGCAGGGCGGATTTGATCTTTTCGGCGTTGTCCGCCAGCACGTCCGCCTTCTCCATCACGCCCGTATGCGGCCTCAGCGCAACGCCCTCGAAGCGGGGCAGGATGTGGACATGCAGGTGGAAGACGATCTGTCCGCCGGCGGTCTCGTTGAATTGCTGGACCGTAACGCCGTCGGCCGAAAAGGCCTTCTTCACGGCGCGCGCCAGCCTCTGCACGGTATTCATCACCGCCGCCAGGCTCTCAGGCGTCACGTCCAGGATGTTGCGCGACGGCGCTTTGGGGATGACCAGGCAATGACCCGTTCCCCGGGGCATGATGTCCATGAAGGCCAGGGTGTCGCCATCCTCATAGAGTTTGTAGGCGGGCATCTCGCCGCGCAGGATTTTCGCGAACACGTTGCCGTCGTCGTACTGGGGTGTCATGGTGCTTCCTTAGTGAATAGTGAATAGTGAATAGTGAATAGTGAATAGTGAATGGTGAATAATGAGTAGTGAGTAGTGAGTAGTGAGTAGAAAATAGAGAGTAGCGATTGGAACAATTGAATGATCTATGCCTGAGACACATTCATTTTGTGCAGGACCTGCCCATGCGCCTGCTGTCCTTGCCTCTCCGGTGAAGCGTGAATCGGCGGATTATTACTTACTATTCACTACTCACTTTCCTGTACGGTGTATGTTCCTCGAAATAGGTGCCGATGCTCTCGACCTCCCGGCGCTCGCGCGCCAGGTAGTCGGCAATGGCGCGGCGCAGACCGGGATGGGCAATGTAGTGCGCCGAATGCGTCGTGACCGGGGTGTAGCCGCGCGCCAGCTTGTGCTCGCCCTGAGCGCCGGCTTCGACCACCTTCAGCTTGTGCTCGATCGCGAAATCGATCGCCTGATGGTAGCAGACCTCGAAATGCAGGAAGGGGTGATGCTCGATGCAGCCCCAGTTGCGTCCGTAGAGCGTGTCCGAGCCGATGAAATTGATGGCGCCGGCGACGTAGCGCCCCGCCCGTTTAGCCATGATGAGCAGCACGTCGTCCGCCATGCGCTCGCCGATCAGGGAGAAGAATCTTCGATTGAGATACGGTCGCCCCCACTTGCGGCTGCCCGTGTCCATGTAGAAGGCGAAGAAGTCGTCCCACACGGATTCCGTCAGGTCCTTGCCGGTCAGCCAGTCGATGGAAATACCATCGGCCAGCGCTTCGCGTCGTTCCTTCTTCAAGGCCTTGCGCTTGCGGGAGGCCAGTGATCCTAGGAAGTCGTCATAGCTGGAATAGCCGGCGTTCAAGAAGTGGAACTGCTGGTCGGTGCGCTTCAGGAAGCCTGTCTGTTCGAGCGCGGCCATGTCGCCCGCTTCCCCGAATGTGACATGGGCGGAGGAAACGCCGAGCTTCTCCGAGACAGTCTTCAGCCCGGCCGCGAGCGCCGCCTTTATCGCGCCGGGCTCGCCATGCTGCCCCACCAGCAGCCGCGGTCCCGTTGCCGGCGTGAAGGGCACCGAGGCCTGCAGCTTCGGATAATAGCGCCCGCCGGCGCGCTCGAAGGCATCCGCCCAGCCGTGATCGAAGACATATTCGCCCTGGCTGTGTGATTTCAGATAGCAGGGTACGGCTCCCAGCAGGGTGCCGTCCGTCGCTTCCAGTCGCAGATGATGCCCTTGCCATCCGGAACGGGGAACGGCGCAGCCCGACTCTTCGAGCGAGCACAGAAAGTCGTATGAAACAAACGGGTTGTAAGTGATGCTTGAGTCGCTTCTGGAGGTTCCCCGAAGCGCGAGCCACTCGCTGCGGCTGAACGCGCCGACACTCGAGGCGGCCCGGATGACCAGCGCGCCATCCCCACGTTGCAAGCCTGCATCGGTTTCGCCGTCCATTCCCCTTACTTACGCTTCGCAGTTGCGAAAACAAGCGCCTGAAACTGGCGGCGTTGTTTCCGCCTTCAAGCCACTGCGCCGGGCGCAAACCCTTCGAATGTCATCTGGTCGGCATGGGTAAAGGTCGCCTCGACCGCGGCCTGGTCGCGTACTGTCCAGGTGATTACCGGCATGTTCAGCCGCTCCCGGACGAAGGACACGAACCGGTTCGGCAGGTGACCGACCCCGTAGGATACGAAGTCGATGCCATGGGCGAGGATCGAGAAATGCGCCTCGAGTTCGTGCTCCTTGTCTCCCCAGGCGGTGAGGCCTGCCGGAACGCCGGGCGCGTCGCGGGAAAAATCGCGGATTAGCCAGTGATCGAAGGACATGATCGCAGCCTTGCCGCGATAGTTCTTGAGCGTTCGAGCCACCTCCGCCACCAGCCCGGCATCCCTGCCGGGAATGCCCTTCAGTTCGATGACGAGCGGCACGCGGCCTGCCACGAGGTCGAGCATTTCCTGAAGCGAGGGTGCATGGTCCGCGGTGCCGCCGATGCGCAGCGCTTGCATTTCGGCCGCCGTGCGCTGCCACACAAATCCCTCGGTCCCGGTGAGCCGTGCGAGCGTGGTGTCGTGGAAGATCACCGGAACGCCGTCCGAAGAGAGATGCACATCGCATTCGATCGCATATCCGTGCTCTGCCGCACGGGCGAAGGCGGTCAGCGTGTTCTCCCAGATCTTGTTGTTCAGGTCATGATAGCCGCGATGCGCGATCGGGCGTTCGGTGAGCCATGCGATATCCGACACCATGGCTCACGCGACCTCGATGATGGCTTCGATCTCGACGGCCGCGCCGAGCGGAAGACAGGATACGCCGACCGCAGAGCGCGCATGCTTGCCACGTTCCCCCAAAGCTTGGGCGAGGAAGTCCGACGCGCCGTTGGCGACAAGATGCTGCTCGGTGAACTCCGGATCGGAAGCGACGAAGACGGTTATCTTGACCAGTCTCGCGATCTTCTCCAGGTCGCCGAGCGCCGCCTTTGCCTGGGCGAGGATATTGATGGCGCAGAGCTTGGCAGCCTCCTTGCCGGCTCCGACGTCGAGGTCGCGGCCGAGCTTGCCGCTGGCCGCGAGCTTCCCGTCCTTCAGCGGCAGTTGGCCAGCGGTGAGCAGCAGATTGCCGGTGCGTGTGAACGGCACGTAGTTGGCGGCGGGCGCGGCCGCCGCGGGCAACTCGACACCGAGGCTCGCCAGCCTTTGCTCGATTGTCTCAGCCATGGTCGTCTTCCTCAAATCTTGGGGGCAGTTCGGACGGATCGGCCGGAAGGTGCTATTTTTGCCTCGCTTCCGCCACGACTTTTTTTATGGTGGGGCAACTTGCCCAGCGGTCTCATTGTGACCGCGCATTCGGAGTGACTTCATGCGCGCCAAGCGCCTCGCAGCCCTTGCTCTCCTGCCGCTTCTTCCCCTTGCCGCGCAGCCCGCCGCAGCCGCCACGCCGCTGGCGCCGCATCGCGCCGTCTACGATCTGGTGCTGGACAAGGCGAGCGAGCGGTCGGGCATCATCGGGCTCAACGGACGCATGGTCTACGAATTCAACGGCTCGCCCTGCGACGGTTACACGGTCAAGTTCCGATTCGTCACCGACATCCAGACGCGCGACGTCTCGCGGCTCACCGATCAGCAGACCACCACCTTCGAGGATGCAGAGGGCAAGACCTTCAGCTTCGTGACGAAATCCTTCGTCGACCAGAACCCCGATCGGGAAGTAAAGGGCACTGCCAAGCTCCAGGGCGACAGGCTCGTGGTCGATATCGAGAAGCCGGAACCGGCCGAGATCGACCTCAAGCCGACGCAGTTTCCGACCAAGCACCTGGAAGAGTTGATCCATAAGGCCGAGGCCGGCGAGACTTTTTACGAGACCAGTCTTTTCGACGGCTCGGAGGATGCCGACAAGGTGATGACCACCACCGTGATCATCGGCAAACGGCAGAAGCCGCAAGACTCCGATCCGGAGAAGAAGGTGCTGGCGACGCTTGCCGCGGACGCATTCTGGCCGGTCGACATCGCCTATTTCGACGAGGCGGCGACGGGAGGGGAGGACGTGCCCGAATACCGGATCAGCTTCAAGCTGCACGAGAACGGCATGAGCCGCGATCTGGTCATGGATTATGGGGACTTCTCCATGAAGGGTACGCTCGTCAACCTGTCGATGTTTCCTGCCCCGGCCGAGACAGGCTGCAAGTGAGGCGAAGCTCCCACGCTTCCTCAGCATGCGGATCGTGACGACCTCCAACCTCGTTATCGTGCACTTGATCGCATCGTCGGAACAATCTTCTGGGCGATGAATTGTCTTCGCACCTTCACCATCCTGCGATCGGCAGAATGGTGAACCGCACACTTTGTGCAGCGGAGGAGACGATGAATACGCTCTGGAAACTAGCAACTCTCGCAATCGCCTGCGGGGTGACGGCGGCCGTGTCACCCGCCTCGGCTCAGACGGGTGATGCCACCGCTTCACCTTCTGGCGCGAATGGGCAGGCAATGCCCGGCGACGCTCCAGCAATGCGCCAGATGATGCGTCAGATGATGGAAGACATGATGTCCCGCGAGCAACGTGGGGGCGGCGATCGCGGGCCTCACTGGAACCGGGACCGCTATGGTGACCGAATGGCTCGTCACGGAAGACGTGACGGCTGGAGAGACAGGCGAGGCGGCATGCACGGTCCGGCTATGAAGATCCTGTTCGCCGTCGCGGACGCTGACGGGGATGGCGCACTCTCGCTCCAGGAAATTCAGGACTTCCATGCTCGTATCTTCAAGGGCGTGGACGGAAATGCAGACGGGCGTGTCGACATGGAGGAGATTCAAATCTTCTTCCATGGTCGTGCCGATGATCGGATGGACGGGGATCTGGGGGATGAAGATCAGAACTAGGGTCTGGTCCACGCTCCCGCGTGGCCGCGGCAGACGTTTACCGGCCACGCGCTTGCCTTTCCTCGCATCTCCCTCTATATGCGCGACCATTCCACACACGGACTTTGGTGTCTGTCCGGGAGAAATCCGGCTGAGACCTCCGGTGGCGGCAGAAGCTAACCCCGAATCGCTTTTTGGCTTTTCGATCCGGTTCAGGCGGAAGCTGCCGATGTCCGTGGAGGCCAACCGGAAAGGAAACTAAAGAATGGCTCTGCCAGATTTCTCCATGCGTCAGCTTTTGGAAGCTGGCGTTCACTTCGGCCACCAGACCCATCGCTGGAACCCGAAGATGGCGCCCTACATCTACGGCGCTCGCAACAACATCCACGTCATCGATCTGTCGCAGACGGTGCCGCTTCTGCATCAGGCCCTGAAGCAGGTTTCCGACGTCGTCGCCCGCGGCGGTCGCGTCCTGTTCGTCGGCACCAAGCGCCAGGCGTCGGACATCGTCGCTGACGCAGCAGCGCGCTCGGCGCAGTACTACGTCAACTCGCGCTGGCTGGGCGGCATGCTCACCAACTGGAAGACGATCTCGAACTCGATCCAGCGCCTGCGCAAGCTCGACGAGATTCTTGCCGGCGGCGAGGCTCAGGGCTTCACCAAGAAGGAGCGCCTCAACCTCGATCGCGAGCGCGAGAAGCTCAACAAGGCGCTGGGCGGCATCAAGGACATGGGCTCGACGCCTGACCTGATGTTCGTGATCGACACCAACAAGGAAGCGATCGCCATCCAGGAAGCCAAGCGTCTCGGCATCCCGGTCGTCGCCATCATCGATTCGAACTGCGATCCGGACAAGATCGACTTCCCGATTCCGGGCAACGACGACGCCGCGCGCGCCATCCAGCTCTATTGCGACCTCATCGCCAAGGCGGCGATCGACGGCATCGCACGCCAGCAGGGCGCCATGGGCGTCGACGTTGGCGCGTCCGCCGAGGTTCCTGTCGAGCCTGCGCTCGAGGAATCGACCGACGAAGCGCCGAAGGCCTGAGTGCGAAGGCCCGCTCCAGGGCCTTCAAACCCCTGATTGATTCGGCGCGTATGATCCGCGCCGGCGAACGGCGCATCATCGCAACCGATGGTGCGCCGCCGTGTTTACACAAGAGGTTTCGAGATGAGCATTTCTGCTGCACAGGTGAAAGAACTCCGCGATCTGACCGGCGCGGGCATGATGGACTGCAAGGCCGCCCTTGCCGAGACCAATGGCGACATCGAGGCTGCCGTCGACTGGCTGCGCAAGAAGGGCATCGCCAAGGCCGACAAGAAGGCGGGACGTACTGCTGCCGAAGGCCTGATCGGTGTCGACGCCGGCGAACGCGAAGCCGCGATCGTCGAGGTCAACTCCGAGACCGACTTCGTGGCCCGCAACGCCGCCTTCCAGGAAATCGTTCGCAACGTCGCCAAGGTTGCCCTGGCGCAGGGCGGCAAGACCGATGCGGTCGCTGAGGCGCGCTATCCGGGTTCCGAGAAGTCCGTTACCGAGACGATCAAGGACGCCGTCGGCACCATCGGCGAGAACCTGGGCTTCCGTCGTTCGACCAAGCTCGAGGTTTCGTCGGGCGCGGTGGCGACCTATGTCCACAACTCGGTCGCCGACAATCTCGGCAAGCTGGGCGTCCTCGTCGCCATCGAGACGATCGGCGATGCGCAGAAGGCCTCCGCATTCGCACGCCAGGTGGCGATGCATGTGGCGGCGACCAACCCGCTTGCGCTGAGCGAGAATGAGGTCGATCCGGCTGCCGTCGAGCGCGAGAAGGCGATCTTCTCCGACCAGGCGCGTGCGTCCGGCAAGCCTGAGAACATCATCGAGAAGATGGTCGAAGGCCGCCTGCGCAAGTTCTACGAGGAAGTCGTGCTCCTGAAGCAGGCTTTCGTCATGAACCCGGACGTTACGGTCGAGAACGCGCTCAAGGAAGCCGAGAAGGACATCGGCGCCCCTGCGAAGATCACCGCTTTCGTGCGCTTTGCGCTCGGCGAGGGCATCGAGAAGGAAGAGACAGACTTCGCGGCCGAGGTCGCCGCGGCGGTGAAGAGCTGAGTCTTTTAACGATCGATCTGCCCACAAGCAGGTAAATCTTCGGCCGGGCATTCGTGAGAATGTCCGGCCGATGCGTTTTGAGCCGCGAGCTCATGGCCCGCACTGCCGAATCCCTGCGACGGCTGTGAACTCGGCCGTGCGCGGCGTGACATCGCGGCAGCCTTCGTGTATCGCAGCACCGCATCCAACGAATCCAGGGAAACAAATGCCGGTGAAGCCTCTCTATCGACGTGTGCTCCTGAAAGCGTCGGGCGAGGCTTTGATGGGCGGCCAAGGCTTTGGCATCGACGTTTCCGTGGTCGACCAGATCGCATCCGACATCGCCGAGGCGAGGGCGCTTGGCGTGGAGGTAGGCGTCGTCATCGGCGGCGGCAACATCTTCCGCGGCGTTGCAGTCGCCTCCAAGGGCGGCGACCGGGTCACCGGCGACCACATGGGCATGCTGGCGACCGTCATCAATTCTCTCGCGCTGCGCACGTCGCTGGTGAAGCTTGGCGTCGACGCGGTCGTATTGTCCGCGATCGCCATGCCCGAGCTGTGCGAGAGCTTCTCGCAGCGGCAGGCGACCGCCTACATGGATCAGGGCAAGGTCGTCATCTTTGCCGGCGGCACGGGCAATCCATTCTTCACGACGGACAGCGCCGCCGCGCTTCGGGCAGCCGAGATCGGCGCCGATGCGCTCTTCAAGGGCACGCAGGTGGACGGGGTCTATTCGGCTGATCCGAAGAAGGATCCGAGCGCTCAGCGCTACGAACGCATCACCCACGACGAAGTGCTGCAGCGCGGGCTGTCGATCATGGACACCGCCGCAATAGCGCTTGCACGTGAAAACCACATCCCGATAATTGTCTTTTCGATCCATGAGAAAGGCGGATTTGGGGAAATTCTGACAGGCGGCGGACGCTGTACGATCGTGGCGGACGCCTGATCGCCGCAGTCCCCAGCAGTAGCAAGGAGAACTAAAGATGTCGGAAGGGGCGGACTTCAAGGACCTGCAGCGGCGCATGGATGGCGCAATCAGCGCCTTCAAGCATGATATTGCTTCGCTGCGGACGGGCCGTGCCTCCAGCAACCTGCTGGATCCCATTCAGGTGACCGCTTACGGCAGCAGCATGCCGATCAACCAGGTGGCCACGGTCTCTGTGCCGGAACCCCGGATGATCTCGGTGTCGGTATGGGACAAGCAGATGGTCGGCGCCGTCGATCGTGCGATCCGCGAAGCCAATCTCGGCTTCAATCCGATCATGGACGGCACCACGCTGCGCATTCCGCTGCCGGAGCTCAACGAGCAGCGGCGCAAGGAATTGGTGAAGATCGCTCATACCTACGCCGAGAACGCGCGCGTTGCCGTGCGCCACGTGCGCCGCGACGGTATGGAGATCCTGAAGAAGGCCGAGAAAGACGGCACCATCAGTCAGGACGATCATCGCGCCCAACACGATCGCGTGCAAAAGATGACCGACGACATGATCAGCACGGTCGACTCGCTGCTTTCTGAAAAGGAAGCTGAGATCATGCAGGTTTGACCGCACCGGCGTCTGACCGGGGCGGCTTGAAGGGCAGGGAATGGCGACGCCCGCTCATATAGCGATCATCATGGACGGCAACGGCCGTTGGGCGAAGGCTCGCGGCCTTCCGCGCCTCGCGGGGCATCGCGCGGGCGTCGAAGCGCTTCGCAAGACGGTGCGCTTCGTCGGCGACGCCGGCGTCCCCTGGCTGACGGTCTATGCTTTCTCGTCCGAGAACTGGGCCCGGCCCAAGTCGGAAGTCAGCGATCTGATGGGATTGCTGAAGATCTACATTCGACGCGACCTTGCCGACCTTCATCAGAACGGCGTACGCGTTCACGTGATCGGCGACCGTGAGGGCCTGGCGCCCGACATCCGTGCATTGCTGCAGGAGGCCGAGACGCTGACGGCCGGAAACGGTCAGCTCAATCTCGTCATCGCCTTCAACTATGGAGGTCGCGACGAGATCGCCCGGGCGGCGCGGAAGCTCGCCGAGGCGGTCAGGGCAGGCGCCATCGAGCCGGACGCGATAGATGAGGCCGCCTTTGCGCGCTGCCTCGACACCGCGGAGATGCCGGATCCCGACCTCGTAATAAGAACCAGCGGAGAAGTCCGGCTATCCAATTTCCTGCCATGGCAGGCGGCCTACAGCGAGCTTGTATTCCTTCCCTGCTACTGGCCCGATTTCTCCACGGCCGATCTCGACGAGGCGCTGAAGATCTTCGCCGCGCGGGAGCGGCGGTTTGGCGGCGCTGCCGCCCGGGACGTGGCTTCGTGACGAACGCGGAACCAGGAAGGCTGCCGCTCAGCAATCTCCAGCTGCGCGTCATTTCCTCGATTATCCTTGCGGTGGCCGTGCTGGCGATCACGTGGGTCGGCGGCTTCTGGTTCCGCCTGCTTGCTGCATTGATAGCGATGTCGATCATCTATGAGTGGTCGACGATCTCGCGGCGGACCGGCAGCGTAGCGGGGAAGATTCTTGCCGGTGCGTTGCTCGGCGGCTGCATGCTGGCGCTTGTGGCGGGTTTTTCGGCGGAAACGGTGATCCTGCTGGTCACGGCCTCGGTCGTGGCGAGCTTCGCCTTCGGTCTCGCAGGGGGCGACGGCCGGGAGACGGCCGCAAGCCTAGCCTATGCGGGCGCGGCGGCGATTTCCCTGGCGTTCCTGCGCGACAATGATGCCGGAGGGCTGCTGGCGATCCTGTATCTCTTCGCGGTCGTTTGGGCGACGGATATCCTGGCCTATTTCGTCGGCCGCGCTGTCGGCGGGCCGAAGCTCGCGCCGTCGATCTCCCCTGGCAAGACGTGGAGCGGCGCGCTCGGTGGCGCTGCCGGCGGCGTTCTCGGCGGGGTCCTTGTTGCCCTTGTGGCGGGAGCCGGCAACCTTCCGATGCTGGCGCTCGTCGCGCTGCTGCTCTCGATCGTATCGCAGGTCGGCGATCTGTTCGAATCCGCGGTCAAGCGGCGCCACGGCGCGAAGGACTCCGGCAACATCATTCCGGGTCACGGAGGCGTGATGGATCGCGTCGACGGGCTTGTCGCGGCCGCGTTTGGTCTGTACCTGATCGGAGCGGCGACTGGCGGGCTCAACCACCCGGCACAATCCCTCTTCCCGTGACGGGGCGGCGGGAGACCGGGCCCACGCCACGATCGTCACAGACGACAAGCCACGGATTCTTCGCCATTGCTCTGGCAATTGCGCGCAAGGTCCCTGCCAGCGCTGAGTGTGTCATTTGAGCGATCTCCTGCCCGCTATCTTCAGTACCGAGGGACTGCTGATCGGCACCATCGTCCCGTTCCTTTTCGTGCTGACGGTGGTCGTCTTCGTCCACGAGCTTGGCCACTATCTCGTAGGCCGCTGGTGCGGCATCGGGGTTACCGCGTTTTCGATCGGCTTCGGGCCGGAGCTGATCGGGTTCAATGATCGGCACGGCACGCGCTGGAAGATCTGCGCCGTGCCGCTCGGAGGTTACGTGAAGTTCGTCGGTGACATGAGCGTCACCAGCAGTCCAAGCGGCGATGTGTCCAGTCACCTCAGCGAGGCCGACCGCCGGCGCGCTTTCCATCTGCAGCCGATCTGGAAGCGGGCGGCGACCGTAGTCGCCGGACCGCTATTCAATTTCCTGCTCACGATCGCCGTTTTCGCCGTACTTTTCGCGATGTATGGGAAGACCGTTCTGCAACCCACGGTCGCCGAAGTCCGTCCGGACAGCCCCGCCGCCGCCGCGGGATTCGAGCCGGGCGACCGATTCGTGTCCGTCGATGGCGGTGTGGTCGAGACCTTTGCCGACCTGCAGCGATTCGTTCAGGGGCGGGCCGGCGACGAGCTGGTCTTCGTCGTCCTGCGTGACGGGCGGGAGGTCACCCTGCGGGCGACGCCTGAGCTCGTTGAGCAGGAGGACGCGCTAGGCAACAAGATCAAGGTGGCCGCCATAGGCGTGATCAACAATGCCGAGATGGGCGAGCCGCGAGTGATCACCTTCACGCCCGCCGGTGCGGTCGTGGAGGCGGTCCGCGAGACCGGCCACGTAGTGGCTCGAACCGGTCAATTTCTGAAACGCTTTGTTGTCGGGCGTGAGGACAAATGCCAGCTTGGAGGGCCGGTCAAGATAGCGGACATGGCGGGACGCGCGGCAAAGCTTGGCTTTGAGTGGCTGGTGCAACTGGTGGCCTTGCTTTCCGTAGGAATCGGCATACTCAATCTCCTCCCGATTCCGCCTCTGGACGGGGGCCATCTCGCGTTCTACGGAGCCGAGGCTGTGCTGAGGCGGCCCGTGTCGGAGCGGTTCATGGACGCCATCTACCGCGTCGGCATGTTTCTGGTTTTGGGGTTCATGGTGTTCGTCTTCTGGAATGATCTCTTTGGCTGCTGAAAAGTTAGGAAATTCCATGGGATGCGGGCGCGTATTGAGATTTCGTTTACCATGAGGCTCGTTAGGCGTGACGCGAATGTCACGCCGGAACGCTTAGTAAATACAAATTAACCAGAAGCCTTGCGTGTAGGGAAAATCCGGCTATTACGGTATCGCAAACACAGCGACGTCCGGATTTCTCGCCGTGGGGACTACGAGAAAAAAGGTTTGAACGCCCGATGAAGGCAACGAAAAGTTTCAAGGGGGCCGTTTCGGCGGTCGCTTTAAGCGCGGCCCTTGCCTTGCAGGGCGCGGTTGCGATCCAGCTGGTCGCCGTCACCGCCGCGGAGGCTGCGGTTGTCAGCCGCATTGAAGTGCGGGGCAACCAGCGCGTCGGCGCCGAAACCATTCGCAGCTATGTGGGCATCCAGCCTGGCAAGTCGTTTTCCAACGACGACATCGACGAAGCGGTGAAGAAGCTCTTCGCCACTGGACTGTTTTCGGACGTGCGCGTCAGTCAGGCGGGCTCGACGCTCGTCGTGGAGGTCAGCGAGCTTTCCGTCGTCAACCAGGTGCTCTTCCAGGGCAACAAGAAGCTCAAGGATGCCGCGCTTGCCGCTCAGGTGCAGCTGAAGCCTCGTGGCGCATTCTCGACCGCGACCATGGAGGCCGACGCCGACATGATCCGTCAGGCCTATTCGCGCATCGGCCGTGACGACGCCACGGTGACGCCTCAGGTCATCGATCTCGGCAACAACCGCGTCAACGTGGTGTACCAGATCAACGAAGGCGATCGCACCAAGATCGCCGCGATCAACTTTGTCGGCAACACCGCGTACCGCGACGGCCGTCTGGCCGACGTGATCTCGACCAAGCGGTCGACCGTCCTGTCGCTGCTGACGCGCGACGACATTTACGACGAGGACCGTCTGCGGGCGGATGAGGAAGCGCTGCGCCGCTTCTACTACAATCGCGGCTATGCCGACTTCCAGGTTCTGTCGGCCGTCGGCGAGCTGAACGAGACCAGCAACGAGTACACCGTGACGATCACGGTGGAAGAGGGCGAGCGCTACACATTCGGCGACATCAGCGTCGAAAGCACCATTCCCGGCGTCGAGAGCGAGTCCTTCAATTCGCTGCTCGAGACGCATTCCGGCAATGTCTACAGCGCCAAGAATGTCGAAGACACGATCATCGCCATCACCGAGCGTCTGGCCGGGATGGGCTATGCGTTCGCGCAGGTCACCCCGCGCGGCGATCGCAACTTCGAGAACCGGACGATCTCCGTCGTCTACACGATCGACCAGGGCGCACGCACCTACGTCGAGCGCATCGAAATCCGCGGAAACGCGAAGACGCGCGACTATGTCATCCGTCGCGAGTTCGACATTGCCGAGGGCGACGCGTTCAACCAGGTTCTCATCCAGCGCGCCAAGCGCCGGCTGGAGAAGCTCGACTATTTCCAGGTCGTCGAGATTTCGACCGTGCCCGGATCCGAGCCCGACCAGGTCGTGCTGGTCGTGGATCTGATGGAAAAGTCGACCGGCGAGTTCGCCATCGGTGGCGGGTATACGACGGGCGGCTCCACCGACGGTCCCACGGTTGAAGGCTCGATTGTCGAGCGCAACTTCCTCGGCCGCGGCCAGTTCATCCGGCTCTCTGCCGGCGGTGGCAAGAACGCGCGCGATTACTCGATCTCGTTCACCGAGCCGTATTTCCTCGGTCGCCGTATCGCAGCGGGCTTCGACGTCTACCGCCAGACGCGAACCTATGACGACTATAAGAGCGAGTTGAACGGCGCGACCGTGCGTTTTGGTCTTCCGATCACGGAGAACCTGAGCACGCAGCTGGCCTACAACTACACCGAGGAAGAGTACGAATATAACGACGAGTGCGTTGACGCATTCGGCGCGTTCGATCCGACGAAGTGCGATCTCAGCCCGGTCATCCAGGACGCGATCGAGAACCAGAGCCCGTGGTCGAAGTCCTCGCTCAGCGCAACGGCGACCTACAACAACATCGACGACATGAAGAACCCACGCCAGGGTCTCTACGCGACGT
Organism: Mesorhizobium shangrilense; assembly: GCF_028826155.1. Lineage (NCBI taxonomy): Bacteria > Pseudomonadati > Pseudomonadota > Alphaproteobacteria > Hyphomicrobiales > Phyllobacteriaceae > Arvimicrobium > Arvimicrobium flavum. The sequence goes on along the minus strand of NZ_JAQGPN010000001.1, from coordinate 3,312,051 downwards.
TCACGACGGAGTTCGCGGGCCTCGGCGGCGATGCGAACTTCTTCCAGGTCGCCGGGCGTGCGAACTACTACCACACGCTCAACGAAGAAATGGATCTCATCGGGTTGATCCGTCTGGGCGCTGGCCACATCGAGCCGATCGGCGATGACGGCCTGCGGGTGTTCGACCTGTTCCAGAGCAACGACCGTATGATCCGCGGTTTCGAGTATGGCGGCATCGGTCCGGTCGACGCCGCGACCGGCGATCACCTGGGCGGCACGACCTACTTCAACGTGAGCGCGGAAGCACAATTCCCGGTACCCGGCATCCCACAGAGCTTCGGGCTCAAGGGCGCCGTGTTCGCCGATGCGGCCACCTTGTACGGAAACGACATCTCGGTTCCGGGCGTGACCATCGGCAGCAGGGACATGGAGTGGCGCGCTTCGGTCGGCGCCAGCGTGATCTGGGCGTCGCCGTTCGGACCGCTGCGCATCGACTATGCGGTTCCGGTCGCCAAAGAGGACACCGACGACGAGCAGAACTTCAACTTCAGCATCAGCAACAAGTTCTAGCACGCGATTGCACGGCTTCCGGGCCTCTGGCCCGGAAGGCAGGTTGTCATGACAGAACCGGTTTTCTTCGCTCCCGCGCGTCGTTTCTCCGTCGCGGAGATTGCGATGCTGACAAGCGCCGTTTTGGCGACGCCCCAGCACGGGCATGTCGAGATCGACGGCGTGGCATCCCTGTCCGACGCCGGACAGGGTGACCTCGTCTTCGCCGATTCGCGCCGCCGTCCGGCCGACGTTGCGGCCATTGGCGCCGCGGCCATCCTGTGTCCGGAGGAACTCGCCTCGGCGGTGCCGCCGGGCGTCGCCGTGCTGGTGACGAAACACGCCCACCGTGCGTTTGCGCAGGTCGGTCGGTTGCTGTTTCCCCAGGCCGCCGTTCCCGCGGCGATCACCGGCGAGACCGGGATCTCGCGCCGCGCCCATGTGGATCCGTCAGCGCATATCGAGGATGGCGCGATTATCGAGGCGGGCGCGGTGATCGGTCCTGGCGCCGGCGTCGGCAGCGGCACAGTGATCGGACCGAATGCCGTGATCGGTCGCAACTGCCAGATCGGGCGTGACGGGTTTGTCGGGCCGGGAGCGTCTATTCAGTATGCGCTTGTCGGCAACGGGGTCATCGTCCATGGGGGCGTCCGGATCGGCCAGGATGGGTTCGGCTACGTGCCGGGCCCGCAAGGTCCTGAGAAAATGCCGCAGCTCGGCCGCGTCGTTATCCAGGACAACGTCGAGATCGGCGCCAATTCGACCATCGACCGTGGCGCGCTCGCGGATACGGTGATCGGCGAGGGGACGAAGATCGACAATCTCGTTCAGATCGGCCACAACTGCCGCATCGGTCGGGGTTGCATCATCGCCGGACACTGCGGCATCTCCGGGTCGGTGACACTGGGGGATTTCGTGATGCTGGGCGGCAGCGTCGGCATTGCTGATCACGTCACCATCGGCGCGCGATCCCAGATCGCCGGCGGCTCGGGCGTTATCAAGGACGCTCCGGAAGGATCGCGCTGGGCGGGTTATCCCGCGCAGCCGGTAAAGGCGCATTTCCGCGAGATCGCGGTTTTGCGTGCATTGGCGAAGTCTAAGGGCAAGGCAGGAACATCAGATGGCTGAGGCCGAACAGTCCGCGTTGGAAGCAGTCGACATCATGCGGCTGCTTCGTCTGTTGCCGCATCGCTATCCTTTCCTGCTGGTCGATCGGATCGTCGAGATCGACCAGGACAATTCAGCCATCGGGATCAAGAACGTCACGATCAACGAACCGCATTTCCAGGGTCACTTCCCGGACGCGCCGGTGATGCCGGGCGTGCTCATCGTGGAGGCCATGGCCCAGACGGCTGGGGCGATCTGCCTGCTTTCAATGGGCGGGGACAAACCGTCCCTCGTCTATTTCATGACCATCGACAACGCCAAGTTCCGCAAGCCCGTGATTCCGGGCGACAGGCTGGAACTCCATGTGAAGAAACTCAAGAAGCGCGGAAACATCTGGCGCTTCCAGTGCGAGGGAATCGTGGCTGGAAGCAAGGTCGCCGAAGCGGAGATTTCCGCATTGATGACGCCGAAGACGTCCGACCAGGAGCCCGAATGACCGCCGAGACGTTTATCCACCCCACAGCACTTGTTGAACCCGGTGCTCAGCTGGGCGTTGGCGTGCGCGTGGGCGCGTTCTGCTGCATCGGCCCGGACGCGGAGATCGGCGACGGCGTCGAGCTCATGAACAACGTGACGATAATGGGCGCTACAACGCTCGGTTCGGGCTGCAAGGTGTTTCCGCAGGCCGTGCTTGGCGCACCGCCCCAGAACGCCAAACACAAGGGCGGCCGTACCACGCTGATCGTCGGCCGCAACACGACCATTCGCGAGGGCGTGACGATGCACACGGGCACCGACACCAGCCGCGGCGAGACGAGGGTCGGCGAGAATGGCAACTTTCTGGCCTACACGCACATTGCTCATGACTGCATCGTCGGCGACAACGTCACCTTCGCCAACCTGGCGACGCTGGGTGGTCACGTGGAAGTCGGCAACAACGTCATCATCGGCGGGCTGACTGCCGTTCATCAGTTCGTGCGGATCGGCGACAATGCCTTCGTTGGTGGGGCCTGCGGCGTGGCCGGGGATGTCATCCCGTTTGGAATGGCGGAAGGAAACAAGGCCAGCCTGCGCGGCTTCAACATCATCGGCATGAAGCGCGCCGGCATTCCGCGCCAGGAGATATACACCCTGCGGGCGGCTTATCGTGCGCTCTTCGACGAGGCGCGCCCCGTCAGCGAGAACGTGGAACGGGTGCGGACCGAGTTCTCCGGTTCACCGACAGTGCTGAAGATCGTCGACTTCATCACAGCGCGCGGCAAGAGGCATTTCGTCGTGCCGCCCCGTGGCAAGGGCCGCGACGCCGGCGCCGATGTCGAAGACGTCTGAGCGGCGGGCAACCGTTCGTCTGTCTGCGCCGGACAAGGTCGCGGTCGTTGCCGGCGGCGGCCGGCTTCCGGTCAATGTCGCGGAAGGCCTTAGGGCGCTGGGACACGATCCTTTCGTGGTCCTTATCGAGGGTGAAACCGACGCGGATTCCCGTCTCGACCGTTTCGAGCACAGGACGATGAGTCTGGAGGACGCTGGCGCGCTCCGTGGCCTGCTGAAGCGCCGCAAGGTTACCCATGTGGTGCTCGCCGGCAGCATCGACCGACGTCCTTCATTGGGTTCCTACAAGCTCAATCTCGGCCTGCTGGCCGCGCTTCCGCGGCTCTCCAGAGCCCTGAAGCGCGGCGACGATGGCATGCTGAGGTTGCTCATCGAGCACATCGAGGCGGCCGGCATGAAGGTGGTCGGCGCCCACGAGATTGTCCCGGACCTGCTTGCCTTGGAAGGTTCGCTGACCGCGGTTCAGCCATTGCCGGACGACTGGCGCGACCTTGAGGCAGCGCGCGAGGCGGCCCTGGCGATAGGCGCCCTCGACATCGGGCAGGCCGCGATATCGGTCAATGGGCGCGTCATTGCCCTGGAGGGCATAGAGGGCACCGACGGCCTGCTGGAGCGCGCCCGGGAGCTGCGCACCCACGGCCGCATCGCAAAGCTGAAGCGCGGCGTCATCGTCAAGTGCGCCAAGCCCGATCAGGAGGTGAGGGCGGACCTGCCGGCCATCGGTCCGGCGACCGTTGACGGCGCCCATGCCGCCGGGCTTGCGGGAATCGGTGTGGAGGCCGGGCGTTCGCTCATCCTGGATTGGGCGAAGGTCATCGAGAGGGCCGACGCGCTGGGACTGTTCGTCGTCGGATTGAAGTCGGATCGCGAACCATGATCAGCCGCGCGCTCAAGATAGCGATCGTGTCGGGCGAGGAGTCTGGCGATCTGCTGGGCGCCGATATCGTGCGGGCGCTGCGGGCCGAAAGCTCCGGGCTTGAGCTGGTCGGCGTCGGCGGACGCCACCTTCAGGACCTCGGATTGACCAGCCTGTTCGATGCAGGCGAGATCGCCCTGATGGGCATCGGCGCCATCGTGCGCGATCTGCCGCGGCTGATGCGCCGTATCTCGCAGACGGCGCGTGAGATCGTGGCGGCGAAACCGGATTGTCTGATCACGATCGACAGTCCCGAGTTCTCGCTGCGCGTCGCCAGGAAGGTGAGGGCGGCGGCCCCCGATATCCCGATCATCCACTATGTCTGCCCGAGCGTGTGGGCGTGGCGTCCCAAGCGTGCGCCTGCAATGCGCGGTCATGTCGACCACATCCTCTGCATTCTGCCGTTCGAGGTCGAGGCGCTTGCGCGTCTTGGCGGGCCGCCCGGCACCTATGTCGGTCACCGGCTGACACACGATCCCAGTCTTTTGCGCGCTGCGCAGAGGCAAGCGGAAAAGGCCGACCTTTCGCCTGGGCGTGAGAAGAAGCTGCTTGTGCTGCCAGGTTCGCGCCGCGGGGAAGTCTCGGGCCTGATCGACGTCTTCGGCGAGGCGGTGTCGTCCCTGCAGCGCCGCGGCCATCGGCTGAAGGTGCTGATGCCGACGGTTCCGCATGTTGCGCAACTTGTCGCCAACGCCACGACAGACTGGGACGTCAAGCCGGAGATCACGGTCGAACCCGAGCGCAAATGGAAGGCCTTCGGCGAGGCCGACGCCGCCATGATCGCGTCGGGCACAGTGTCGCTCGAACTGGCGCTGGCGGGCGTGCCCATGTACTCCTGCTACACGCTCGACCCGATTGCCAAGCTTGCCGTGAGGATGCTGACGACGTGGTCCGCCCTGCTTCCAAACATCATCGCCGACCGCCCCATCGTGACGGAAGTGTACGACCGCTATATCCGATCCGAGACGATCGTCAGGCACATGGAGGCGCTGTTCTGCGACACATCTCTGCGCGCCTGGCAGAAAGAGGGCTTTGCCGAAGTGGCCCGTCGCATGGCTGTCGATCGGCCGGCCGGCGAGATCGCGGCCGGGGTGGTCAGGCAGCTGATCGAGGCGCGGAGAGGCCGGTAGGCTCCGCAAGAAAAGAAAAAGGCGCGAACCTCGCGCCTTCTTTCCCCGGATCTTCGATCTAGCGCCGGCGGCTTACCGCTTGGCGATCGGAACGTAGTCGCGCTCCGGCGCGCCGGTGTAGAGCTGGCGCGGACGGCCGATCTTCTGGTGCGGATCCTCGATCATTTCCTTCCACTGTGCGATCCAGCCGACGGTGCGCGCGACGGCGAACAGCACGGTGAACATGGTCGTGGGGAAGCCCAGCGCCTTCAGCGTGATGCCCGAATAGAAGTCGATGTTCGGGTAAAGCTTCTTCTCGATGAAGTACTCGTCCGTGAGGGCGATCTTCTCGAGTTCCATGGCGACGTCCAGAAGTGGGTCGTCCTTGATGCCCAGCTCGCCCAGAACCTCATGCGTGGTCTTGTGCATTATCTTGGCGCGCGGATCGTAGTTCTTGTAGACGCGGTGGCCGAAGCCCATGAGGCGGAACGGGTCGTTCTTGTCCTTGGCGCGGGCGATGTACTCCGGAATGTTGTCGACCGAGCCGATCTCGGCCAGCATGTTCAGCGCCGCTTCGTTGGCCCCGCCATGCGCCGGACCCCACAGGCAGGCAATGCCGGCTGCGATGCAGGCGAACGGGTTGGCGCCCGACGAGCCGGCCAGACGCACGGTCGAGGTCGAGGCGTTCTGCTCGTGATCTGCGTGCAGAATGAAGATGCGCTCCATCGCCCGGGCGAGAACCGGGTTCACCTTGTACTCCTCGCACGGAACCGCGAAGCACATATGCAGGAAGTTGGCGGCGTAGCCGAGCTCGTTCTTCGGATAAACGAAGGGCTGGCCGATGTGGTACTTGTAGGCCATCGCCGCGATCGTCGGCATCTTGGCGACCAGGCGCATGGACGCCACCATGCGCTGGTAGGGATCGGAGATGTCCGTGGAGTCGTGGTAGAAAGCCGACAGCGCGCCGACCACTCCGCACATCACGGCCATCGGATGCGCGTCGCGGCGGAAACCGGTGAAGAAGCGCGACATCTGCTCATGCACCATTGTGTGGCGCGTGACGCGGTAGTCAAAGTCCTCCTTCTGGGCCTTGGTCGGCAGTTCGCCGTAGAGCAGGAGGTAGCAGACTTCGAGGAAATCGCCGTGCTCGGCGAGCTGGTCGATCGGATAGCCGCGGTGCAGCAGCACGCCCGCATCGCCGTCGATGAAGGTAATTTCGGACTCGCAGGATGCGGTCGAGGTAAAACCGGGGTCGTAGGTGAATGCGCCCGTTTCCTTGTAGAGCGGGGCGATGTCGATCACATCCGGTCCTACCGAGCCTTTTCGTATCTTGAGATCAAGGGTCTTGCCGCCAAGTTCGAGTTTCGCCGAAGAATTGGTCATGGAAGGCTCCTTGAAAAATCCCCGTCGCCGAGGGACGGACGGCCCGCCGGCGCAGGGGACAGTATGATGGAAGGCGGCTTGTGCTAACGTATTTCAGCACACGTGCCAAGCTCGCCCGTGACAGCAATGTTGCATCGCAAAAGTCGGGACTCAATACGGTTTTGGGGCAGTGAGGCTGACCTAATCGATTTTGTCCCGAATTCGGCCAAGACTTTCATCTCGGCCAAGCACGGCAAGCACGTCGAACACCCCCGGTGACGTCGCCTTGCCGGTCAGAGCGGCGCGCAGCGGCTGCGCCACCGCACCGAGCTTGAGGCCCTTTTCGGTCGCGAAAGCCCTGACGGCAGCCTCGGTCGAGGCCGCGCTCCAGGGCTCCTGCGTCCCCTCCAGCGCCGCATGGGCGCCGGCGAGCACAGAGCGTCCGTTGGCATCGAGCAACGCGGCTGCCTTTTCGTCCATTGGCAGCGGGCGCTCGGCGAAGAGGAATCCCGCGCCGTCGGCGAGTTCAACAAGCGTCTTTGCGCGCTCCTTGAGACCTGGCATGGCGGCAAGCAACTGCGCCTTGCGGTCGTCCGTCAGCCGCTTCAATATCTCGTCACCGCCGGGAAGATAGGGCAGGGTGACGATGAAGGCGTCCAGCAACTCGGCGTCATCCATCTTGCGCATGTAGAGGCCGTTCAGCGCCTCCAGCTTCTGGAAGTCGAAGCGCGCCGCGCCCTTGTTGATGTCATCCACATCGAACCAGCGGATCATGTCGTCGAGGCTCATGACCTCGTCGTCGCCATGGCTCCAGCCCAGCCGCACAAGATAATTTCGCAGTGCCGCCGGCAGGTAGCCCATGGCGCGATACGCCTCGACGCCCAGCGCGCCATGGCGCTTCGACAGCTTGGCGCCATCAGCTCCATGGATCAGCGGGATATGCGCCATCACCGGCACCTCCCAGCCCATGGCGTCGTAGATGACCGTCTGGCGCGCCGCGTTGGTCAGGTGATCGTCGCCCCGGATAATGTGCGTGACGCCCATGTCATGGTCGTCGACCACGACCGCGTGCATGTAGGTCGGCGTTCCATCCGAGCGCAGGATGATGAAATCGTCGAGATCCTTGTTTGGGAACCGCACGTCGCCCTGCACACGGTCGCGCACGATCGTCTCGCCCTCGCGCGGAGCCTTGATTCGGATGACCGGCTTCACGCCCGCGGGCGCCTCGGAAGGATCGCGGTCACGCCAGCGCCCGTCATAGCGCGGGGGACGACCCTCGGCGCGCGCCTTCTCGCGCATCTCCTCGAGTTCGGCCTGCGATGCGTAGCAGTAATAGGCTTTGCCAAGGCGCACCAGTTCCTCGCCGACGTCCCGATGCCGCTCGGCGCGCCCGAATTGGGAAATCGGCTCGCCTTCCCAGTGCAGGCCGAGCCAGGTCAGCCCGTCGAGTATCGCGGCAGTTGCAGCGTCCGTCGAACGCTCGCGGTCGGTATCTTCGATCCGCAGGAGCATCTTGCCGCCAGTGTGGCGGGCGTAGAGCCAGTTGAAGAGTGCGGTGCGCGCGCCGCCGATGTGCAAGTAGCCGGTCGGTGAGGGCGCAAATCGGGTAACGATTGTGTCGGTCATGGGGCTTCTCGAGCGGCCGGCAATACGCGCGGCAAGGTACGGTTTCGCGCCAGTGGCGCGCTGATGGCGTCCATGTAGCATAGGCTCCCGGGGGTGCAAGGGTTGGGGAACCGGCGAACGGTGGGTTCGTCCTCCATAGACGCAGAGGAAGACCGATTCTTCGCTCCGTCGCCGGACGCCGCCTATCGTCTGGCGACGGATCCCTTTCGCCCGCCCGGGGACGGGGGCGACCCGCCGGCCGCAGGGGGCGTCGCGGGTACGCTGAGCGCCTTCGACGCGACCGTTTCGGCGCTGGCGCCGCACCAGCGGCTTGCAAGACTGCACAAAGGCATCGCACGGGCCGTTGCCGTGGAAATGGAGCGCGGCACACCGTTCACCTTCGTTCCTGTCTTTCTTGCGATCGGGGCGTTCGCCTATTTCGTTGCCCGAGCCGAGCCCTCTCTCTGGGCGCTATTCGGCGCATCCGGCGCTCTTGCAGTGACCGCATTCGCGGCAAGACGCTCGGCGTTGGCGCAACTGATTGCCGCCGCGCTTTTATGCATCTCGCTGGGCGCACTCTTCGCCAAGGTCGAGACCATCCGCGCCGGCACCAAGATGTTGGGAGGCGAGATCACCACCCGCCTGACCGGGCGGATCGTCGCGACGGACCATCTTGCCAGCGGCCGGGTGCGCCTGACGCTTGACGTCATCGCGACAGAACGCCCGAGCCTTCGCCATGCGCCGGAGCGGGTGCGTGTCTCGGCGCGCGCCATTCCAGCAGGGACAGAGGCGGGCGACGTGCTGGAAGGGGTCGTCAGGCTGCTGCCTACGCGCGGCCCAGTGCGGCCCGGCGCCTACGATTTCGCCTTCGAAAGCTACTTCGACGGCGTCGGCGCAACCGGCTTCTTCCTGATGGAGCCGACACTGATCGCCACATCCGATCCGCCGACGCCTTCGGAGCGTCTCGGTGCGGTCGTGGAAAATACCCGTGACACACTGGCGGCCCGCATCCGGGACACGATCGGTGGCGCAGAGGGCGAAATCGCCGCCGCACTCATCGCGGGCGTGCGCGCAGGCATTCCTGAGGATGTCAACGAGGCCCTGCGCCGGACCGGCCTCGCTCATGTGCTGTCGATATCGGGACTGCACATGGCGCTGGTCGCGGCCACGATCATGGGCGCAATGCGCGCGTTCTTTGCTTGCTTCCAGAATTTTTCAGCGCGTCGTCCCGTCCGCAAATATGCCGGCGCGGTCGCGCTGGCCGTCTTGGCGGTGTACCTCTTCATCTCCGGCTACCAGGTCGCGGCGCAACGCAGCTTCATCATGATCGCCATCATGCTGATCGCGCTGCTCTTCGACCATGCTGCGCTCACAATGCGAAATCTTGCGCTGGCCGCAATCGTCGTCATCGTCGTGTCGCCGCATGAGGTGGTGGGCCCGAGCTTCCAGATGTCGTTTGCCGCGACCGCAGCACTGATCGGAGCCTATGCGGCCTGGTCGAGGCGGCGGCCGCAAGGTCCGCATGCGCGCAGCTCTCATCTTCTGCTGCGGGCAATCCGCCTCGTTGTGCTCTATGTCCTGGGTCTGGCTGCGACGTCGCTGCTGGCCGGCGTTGCGACGACGATCTACGGCGCCTACCATTTCCAGCGGGTGTCGCCGCTGGGTCTCGCCGCCAACCTCGCGGCGATGCCGGTCGTTTCGGTTCTGGTCATGCCGTTCGCAGTACTCGGCGTCGTTGCCATGCCGTTCGGCCTTGATGACCTGCCATTCGGCGTGATGGGGCAGGGCCTGCGGATGATGGTCGCCATCGCGCGGTGGTTTTCGGACCGCTCACCGATCGACGTGATCGGGATGATTGCTCCATCCGCCATCATCGCGCTCACTATCGCGCTGGTCCTCGCCACGCTGTTGACCACCTGGCTTCGGCTGCTGGCCGTCCCTTTCATCGCCGGCGGGCTGGTCCTGTGCTTCCTTCCTCCGACGCCCCGGCTGATCGTCTCGGAAGACGGGCGGCTGGCGGCGTTGCTGACGGAGGACGGACGCATCGCGCTCAACCGCTCAGGTCCGAACGATTTCACGCTCCGGAACTGGGAGTCGGCGATGGCGGCAAGCGGCGTGAGCAAGCCGATTCTGGTCGATCAGGCGGCCGACGGAGAGGCGTCCGCCATGCCTGCGGCCGGCGCAGACGATGTTGCGCGCTTCACCTGCACCAGATCGACCTGCGTGGCGCGACTCGACGGCGACCTCGTTGTCACGACGTCCGACCTGTCGATAGCACGCGCGGCCTGCGGCGATGCGGCGGTGCTGATCTTCGACGATCCGACCGTGGTCGACATTTGCCCGGCGACGGCTGGCCTTGTCATTACGCGTCGCGAGCTTGCACGTTGGGGCAGCGCGATGATCTTCCGCGAAACACTCCCCTCGCGCCGGAGCTATGCTGCTCCCAGCGACGATGCTGTCAGCGCCAATGCCGCCAATCCGCATGTCGCGCCAGGCTCGCAGGCGCTGCCCGTGGTTGAGTCGCAAAGATCAGGGCAACACGCCTATCGCGCCACCTTCGCGACTTTCGAGCCCTATCGCCCCTGGCACGTCCACCGACAATTTTCACGCGAGGCGAGAGGACTTCCGCCCTGGAAGCCGGACCCCGCGAAGGCAAAGCGCAAGCCCGCAGCAGGCTAGCGAACGCCAAGTCCAGCAGGCTCGCATCTCAGGTGCAGGGAAATGCCTGATACAAGCCCGGCGCGAGGGAGCCATTTGGGCGGCGGTTGGTCCAGGAGCGTCGGCGAGTGTAGCAAAGGCGCAGCGCCTAGGGCTGCGAAGTGCACTGATCAGGAGGAGGGGGCTCGCATTGCGATACGCGCCAGCGCCCAACTCAGCCCGCAAGGTTCCCGGAAAACAACCCTAACGGTCTGGGAAATGAAGAGCAATCCGCGCGTGCGCGCAACCAAGAGCCTCGCGCACGCGGGCGCAAGCGCCGACACATGCGTCGCCTCGCTCAGTATTTTCTGATCAGTCCGACCAGCTTGCCCTGCACCTTCACCCGATCCGGCCCGAAGATGCGTGTCTCGTAGGCCGGATTGGCGGCCTCCAGCGCGATCGATGCGCCCTTGCGACGAAACCGCTTCAGGGTCGCCTCCTCATCATCGACCAGGGCCACGACGATTTCGCCCGGATTGGCGTTGCTGGCATTCTTGATGATCACCGTATCGCCGTCCAGAATGCCGGCCTCGATCATCGAATCGCCCTTGACCTCCAGCGCATAGTGCTCGCCGCCGGAGAGCATTTCCGGGGGCACGGCGATGGAATGCGTCTTGTGCTGGATGGCGTCGATCGGCACACCCGCCGCGATGCGCCCCATTACGGGGATCGAGACGGCGGAGGATTCGTCGTCATTGCCGGCGATCGGCCGCTTGGGTGGTTCCGTCTTGCGGCCAAGGCTGCCCTCGATGACGCTCGGAGAGAATTTTCGGGGCTGGCCCAATCCGGGAGCCATGGCCTCGGGCAGCTTGATCACTTCGAGCGCGCGCGCCCGGTTAGGCAGACGGCGGATGAAGCCGCGCTCCTCGAGCGCCGTGATCAGGCGGTGGATTCCGGATTTCGATGCGAGGTCCAGCGCCTCCTTCATCTCGTCGAACGAGGGAGGGACGCCGGCTTCCCGGAGGCGCTGGTTGATGAACACCAGAAGTTCAAGTTGCTTGCGCGTCAGCATTTCGCGGCCCCTGTGAATCGCATCAAAACAAAACCAGAACAATCACTATCTGTTCCAGTTGTGTTCCGCAACTGTTTAAATTTTAATGAATGCGTTCAGAAAGCCGAAAGTTAGTTGTCGCGCGTTTGGTTCTCCCGTTCGCAATTGCGTGAAGAAGGCTATGGATGGTGGGCCGGTTCAGAACGATACCTTGCTCGGCTGAATGCGCGTCGCGCCGACGAGGAAGTCGAAGTCCACGCCCTGATGGGCTTGCTGGACCGAGTTGATGAACATGTGGCCGTAGCCCCTTTCGAAATACGGCGGGGGCAGCACCAGCTCTGCGTGGCGTCGCTGCAACTCGGCTTCGTCAACCTTGAGCTCCAGGCTGCGCGATGCGACGTCCAGAACGATCTCGTCCCCGGTGCGCACGAGGGCCAGAGGGCCGCCGATGGCGGATTCCGGCGATACGTGCAGCACCACCGTTCCGTATGCGGTGCCGCTCATCCGCCCATCCGAAATGCGCACCATGTCGGTCACGCCCTGTGCGAGCAGCTTGGCTGGGAGTGTCAGGTTGCCCACCTCCGGCATGCCCGGATAACCGACGGGGCCGGCGTTCAGCAGCACCAGCACGGTGTCCGCGTCGACCTCCAGGTCCGGATCATCGATGCGCGCGCGATAGTCGTCGGCGTTGTCGAAGACGAGCGCCTTGCCGCGATGACTCATCAGGCGTGGCGAAGCCGCCGATGGTTTGAGCACCGCGCCTTCAGGCGCGAGGTTGCCGCGCAGAACGACAATCCCGCCCAGTTCGGTGACGGGATCGTCGCGACGCCGGATCACGGCGTCGTCATAGCAATCGGCGCGCTTGAGCCTGTCCCCGATCGCAGCGCCTTCTACCGTGCGCGCGGAGAGGTCCAACCGGTCTTCGATGCGCTTCATCAGCGCGGCCAGGCCGCCGGCGTAGTAGAAATCCTCCATCAGGAAGCGGCCGGAAGGTTTGAGGTCGACAAGGCATGGCACGTCCGCGCCGAGCCTGTCCCAATCGTCGAGCGTGAGCGGCACCCCGAGACGGCCCGCCAGCGCAAGCAGATGCACCACCGCGTTCGTCGATCCACCGATGGCGCCGTTGACGACGATAGCATTCTCGAAGGCTGCTCGCGTGAGGATGCGCGAGATGGTCGTGCCGCTGCGCACCAGGCTGACGATGTGGCCGCCAGCCTCCTCGGCAAGGCGGCTCCGCCGGCTGTCGACTGCCGGAATCGAGCCGTTCATGGGAAGGGCGATACCCATCGCCTCGGAAAGCGAGGCCATGGTGGACGCGGTTCCCATGGTCATGCAGGAACCCGCCGAGCGGCTCATCGCCGCTTCGGCCTCCGCATATTCCTCGCGGCTCAGGCGGCCGGTCCGGTAATCCTCGTCGAAGCGGAAGACGTCGGTGCCGGAGCCAAGTTCACGGCCTCGAAAACGTCCGTTCAGCATCGGTCCGCCGGACACGAGCACTGAGGGGATGTCGCAGCTCGCCGCGCCCATGAGCAACGCCGGCGTGGTCTTGTCGCAGCCGGCAAGCAACACGACCCCGTCGATCGGGTTGGCGCGAATGGTCTCCTCGACGTCCATGCTGACGAGATTGCGGAACATCATCGTGGTCGGCCGCATCAACGGCTCGCCAAGGCTCATGACGGGAAACTCCAGCGGGTAGCCGCCGGCCAGGAGCACGCCCCGCTTCACGAACTCCGCGAGATCGCGCAGGTGCCCATTGCAAGGGGTCAACTCCGACCAGGTGTTGCAGATGCCGATCACGGGGCGGCCATCGAACAGTTCCGGCCCGAAGCCCTGGCTGCGCATCCAGCTGCGTGGAATGAAACCGTACTTTCCCTCGCGGGCGAACCACTCGCCACTGCGCATGGGTGTCTGGCTACCCGGCTTCTCGCCTGCAGGTTTCGTCATGCAAATCTCCTCCTCGCCGGCGCGGCCGCCGGCGGTTATCCAATTCGAATGCAGGTTCAGGTGCAGAGGCTAAGCGAGCACCTTCCGGCCGCTGGTGCGCTTCCACAGCATGACCAGGATCGGCGACACCCAGACCAGTATGGTGATCACTCCGATCGTGCCGGCGATGGGCCTCGAGAAGAACTGCAGGAAATCGCCCTGCGCCTTGATCATCGAGGTCAGGAACGTTTCCTCGAGCATCCGGCCGAGGACGATGCCCAGAAGCGCGGGCGCGATGGGAAAGCCGTTTTCCTCCATGAACCATCCGACGACGCCGAATATGAGCATGGTGACGACCGCCGTCAGCGTGTTGTCCATTGCGAAAGCGCCGACCACACAGAAGATCATGATGATCGGCATCAGATATGCGCGCGGAACATCGAGGATGTAGCGGGAGAGTTTGATGGCGCCGTAACCCAGCGGAATCATCAGCAGATTGGCGAGGATGAACGACAGGAAGATGCCGTAGATCAGCGTCGGTTGCGTCTGGAAGATCGTCGGGCCGGGCGTCAGGCCCTTCATGAACAGGACGCCGATGACGATGGCCGTCATCGAGTCCCCGGGGATGCCGAGAACGGTCGCAGGAACGTAGCTCGACGAAACGCTGGCGTTGTTGGCCGCGCCCGCTGCGACGATGCCCTCAAGACTTCCCTCGTCGAACTCCTTGCGGTTGTGGCTGAAGCGCCGTGACAGCGCGTAGGAGATCCAGGCCGCGATGTCGGCGCCGGCGCCGGGCAATGGTCCGGTGGCGGTCCCCACGACAATGCCGTTGGCAAAGCCTTTGCGGTATCGCCAGAGTTCGGGCATGAGCCCTTTGAAGATGTTGCCGATCTTCATCTTCGCCATGCTGGGCAATGGGTCGCGTGACATCGCGAAGCGAAGGATCTCCGCGATGGCGAACATGCCGATCAGCGTCGCGACAAGTCCAACCCCTCCATAGAGGGCTGTGCTGCCGAATGTGAAGCGCGGCTGTCCGGTGACCGGGAACAGGCCGATCAGCGCAATGAGCAAGCCGAGAAGAAGCGATATGATGCCCTTCACCGCACTGCCCGGCGAAATGAACGCGGCCGAGGTCAGGCCCAGGCAGACGAGCCAGAAATATTCGTAGCTGCTGATATTCAGTGCGAAACGGGCCACTGCCGGCGCGAAGAACATCAGGAAAAGCGCGCCGACCAGACCACCTACGGCGGAAGTGACGACGCAGACGCCCAACACGAGCTCGGCCTGACCGCGCAAGGTCATGCGATAGGCCGCTTCCGTATAGGCGGCGGATGCGGGCGTGCCCGGTATGCGCAACAGCACGGACGGGATGTCGCCGGCGAAGATTGCCATGGCGCTGGCGCTGACGATTGCGGCAATGGCCGGCAACGGATCCATGAAGAAGGTGACGGGCACCAGGAGCGCGACCGCCATGGTCGCGGTCAGCCCCGGAATTGCGCCGACGAACAGCCCGAAGACCGACGACAGCACCACGACGATCAGGACTTCGGGCGCCATCAGCGCGAGGAAGGCGTCGTAGATCACCGCCATGTCAGCACTCCCGCATAGGGCTCGAGCAATCCCCATGGCAGCGGAACCAGCAGCATGTCCTGGAACGTCGCCTTGACGGCCAGGGTCGTGATGGCCGCGACAACCAGCGAGCGCATGGGAGACCGGGTAAACTGCAGGAGGGTCGCGAACAGCGTGATGAAGCCCGCGATGATGAAGCCGAGCCAGTTGGAGGCAAGGATGTAGAACAGCAGCGCTCCGATGACGACCGCGACGTTCGCGATATGCCTCGGAGACCTGATCCAGCCGTCGAAGGCGACGAATGGCACGCCGGCGCGTTCGCGCCAGCCATTCCAGCTCAGGATCAAGCCGGCGCCGAGGAGGCCGACCCCGATTATGGAGGGGAAGAATCCCCCTCCATAACCCCCGCCGAAGATCGGCTTGGGCTGCACCGACGCGGCGATCAGCGCGATGACGCCGATGGCGACGATGATCGGTCCCAGTATGATGTCGGATACCTTCACAAGACCTCCTCTCTCGTTGCTGTCGACGCCTCGAAGCGGGTCCGGACTACTGGACCGCGCCGGCCGCGCGAAGCACCGTTTCGGTGTCCTGTTCGTGGGTCTTCATCCAGCCGAGCAGGCCTTCGCGGTCACGGTACTGAAGGCCGAAGCCTCGGTCGCCCATGCTCTTCTGGAAGGACTCGCTGTTGTAGATTTCCTCGACTGCCGCCTCCAGCTTGTCGACGATCTCGACGGGCAGTCCGGGCGGGCCGGCAAGCGCGCGGAAGACGCCGCCCGGAGCTGCGTCCTTCACCTGTTCGCCGGCGGCCGCAACATCCGGAAAGGCTGCCAGTCGCTCGGGCGCGAGGACGGCAAGCGAGCGCACCTCGCCTGCATCGAGCATCGATGCGGCTTCCGGAACCGATGCGGTCAGCACATCGACGCCGCCGGCAACGAGTTCCTGCAGGCCGGCCGCGGCGCCGGCGCTCGGGACCCAGCGCAGGACCTTGATGTCGATGCCGTTGTCGATGAGCACCTTCGACAAGGCGCTGCTCCAGCTGCTGGGGCAGGTCGCGCCGCAGCCGATGGCGACCGACTGCGGATCTGCCTTGAGCTTTTCGATGACGTCTGCCAGCGACTTGAACGGGCTGTCCGCTTTGACGTGAATGGCGGAGTAGTCGAAATTGTACTGGGCGATCGGGGTGTAGGAATCGCTCGTCAAATTTCCCATCCCGAGGAAGCGGTACGGCGCGTAGTTGAACAGAATGCCGACCGTGTAGCCGTCGGGCGTAGCGTTCGAGAGCTCCGTGATGCCGGCGATGCCGCCGCCATCGGCGCGGTTGACGACGTTGAACGGCTTGCCGAACTTTTTCTCCAGGTCCGCCGCCAGCCAGCGAGCGGTCGCGTCGGTGCCGCCGCCAGCTCCGGCGGCTACGATCAGCGTGACGGGTCGGTTCGGCCATTCGCTGGCCGATGCCGCCGAAACGGTGAGGCCGACGGCCATTGCGGCTGCGGTCGCGAACTCAAGATATCTTCTCATCCGATAGTCTCCCATTGATCGGTTGAAGCCTGTTGTGGCGTTGTTCAGACAGCCAGCGGCGTGTGCCACCAGTGTTCGAAAGGGTTGGAGTAGAGGATGGCGTCGATCGTTTCCTTCGATACGCGCGGAAGCGATGTTCCCTCGGTGAAGCGATTGATGTTGCGCAGGTCGTCGATCGATTCGCGCACCTGGGCGAACGGAAAATCCGTGCCCCAGAAGATCTTGTTCCGGTCGGTGATGAGGTATTCCTGGGCGGAGATCAGCGCCTGATAGAACTGCCAGGGACGATAGCAGAGGGCTGAAACCTCGGTGTAGACGTTGGGCCGCTTGCGGGCCACGACGATGCATTCGTCGATCCATGGGTGGCCCATGTGCGCCATGATCATCTTGAGGTCGGGATAGCGCTGCGCCACTGCATCGACATGCAGCGGCCGACCGGCGTCCAGCAGCGTGTCGCGGGCGAATGTGGTGCCCATGTGCATGGTCAGCGGAATGTCGTTCTTCTGGCAGTATGCGTAGACCGGATCGAGGCGCGGATCATCGAGAGGAACGCTGTTGTAGATCGGCCCGAACTTCACGCCCTTCAGTTTGAGCGTTCCGATGGCGTGCTCCAGGAGGTCCATGTAGTCAGGCCGCCGCGGATCGACGCAGGCGAAGCCGACAAACTTGTCCGGATACTTCGCGACCGCCGCGGCAGTCACTTCGTCATTGCCGTCGATGCCGACCGCATCCTTGTAGCGCAGCGAAAAGATGATCGCCTTGTCGACCTCGCGCATCGCCTCATAGAGCGTGTCCGCGTCGGCCTTCATGGGCACGCCGCCCGGACGCGCGCCGCCGCTCAGGTCGACGGGCGGCGGTGTAAACTGGTCGGCGTTGAAGATGTTGACGTGGCAATCGACGATCATGCGCTGCGCTCCATTTCGAAACGAATGGCCGGACGGCCTCAGGCCCAAGCTTTGGTAGGCTTTCCGGCGGCATGGAGCTACGGATCGAACCGAAGCTTCCCCTCCTGAATGCCCAGCGCGACTAAAGAACCGTATTGTTGTCCAGTTGGTTTAACGATACATCAATCTCGGGTCTTGTCAAACGCAGAGAATCCGAAACGCACCGGGGAGGGTGGATGCGACTAGACGGGGGATCGTGTCGAGCGGCCGGGCTGGAACTCGATGGGAAGGACGATTTCGGTCTTGCTGAATTTGCCTTCCTGAAGGCGGGCGATCAGCTCCGATGCCGCGCGCTCGCCGAGCGCGTGCGCGGCAGAACGCACAGTCGTCAGCACCGGGTCGACATAGCGCCAGATGTCAAAGGCATTGAAGCCGCTGACCTGGATGTCCTCGGGGACGCGCATGCCCCTGGCGATGCAGGCCTTCATCGCGGCAATTGCCATCTGGTCGTTGCCGCCGATGATGGCGTCCGGCGGCGGGCGCTGACCGAGCGCGGCCAGCGTCGCGTCGAAGGTGACATCATAGCTTTCGTCGCCGCAGCGGATCACTTCGAGGTCGGGAGCGCCTGCTTCCCTGATCACCGAGGCGACGCCCTCCATGCGGGATCGCATCGCGGCCCATTCGGCCTGCGGCATGAGCATCCAGAACTTGCGCGCGCCGGTAGCCAGAAGATGGCGGGCGATTTGACGCCCTCCATCCTCGTCGTCCTGGCGGATAATGGCGCAGTCTGCGTTTTCGGGGACGTGGTGCTCCTGCAGGAGAACGAAGGGTACGCGCAGCGTCGCCAATTCGCTTACGAACCAGTTTCGCTGGACCTTCTCTCCGGACAGGATCGCCACCATCCCGTCCGCCTCGATGTCCTGGAAGAGGCCGGTCGTGCGGAAATCGGACGGCTTTATGCCGCGCAGGATGAGGCTGTACGAGTTCGCCGTGAGATAGTTCGTCAGACCGGTGACCTGCGCGGTGATGAAGGGATCGCTGAGAAAGTCGGGATCCTCGACGACGATCAGCATGCCGATTGTCCATTGCTGCGAGAGGCGCAGTCGTCTGGCGACGACGGACGGTCGATAGCCCAGCCTCTCGACTACGGCGCGGATGCGCTCGGCAGTGGAATCCGAAACGCGGCCGCGCCCGTTGAGAACGTTGGAAACCGTCATCGCCGACACGCCCGCCTCGCGGGCGACGTCCTTAATCGTGACCGGTCTTTCCCCCGTCGGCTTTTCCAGCTGCGCCAAACCCTCAACTCCCGCTTCGAACCGTCAATCAACCCTTGAACATGGCCATGCGGCCACTCTCACCCTTTTGCGGAGGATGCTCATGACAGATACCACCATTACGAAGGTCCATTGCCATCTCCTGACGCAGGATATCAGTCAACTCGCCATCAGGTGGGCCGGCGGCAACATGCGCTACTGGAACACTGCGCTCGTCGAAGTGACGACGGCAGACGGCCTGCGCGGCTTCGGCGAGGCATACTATCCCGGCCTTAGCGCCCCCTTGGCGACACGCGCGCTTGTTGAAAATTACGCCCCACTACTTATCGGCGAGAATGCGACCGAGGCAACCGGACTTTTCCACAAGCTGCGCTCGAAATCGCTCGCCTGGGGCAAGGCGGGGCTGCCGCTCATGGTCGCCGGCTCCATCGAGGTCGCGCTTTGGGACATCAAGGCGCAGGCGCTTGGCGTGCCGCTGTATGAACTCCTTGGCGGCAAGGCGCATGATGCGATCACGGCCTATGCCAGCGGCGGCATGGATGCTCCGCGCGATCAATTGATCGCCGAGATGGAAGGATACCTCGAACGCGGCTTTCGCGCCGTCAAGATTCGAATCGGCCAATCCATTGCCGAGGATGTCGAGAAGGTACGTCTTTGCCGCGACGTGCTGGGGCCTGACGTAGAGCTCATGGTCGATGCGGTGATGGGACATAATCCGCGCCCGTTCTCGGCCAAGCAGGCCCTCGCGCATATTAACGCGCTGGAGAAGTTCGATATCGCCTGGTTCGAGGATCCGGTCGGCAATCGCGACTACGATGGCTGCGCCTTCGTGCGCCAGAATTCGCCGGTCCCTGTCGCAGCTGGTGAAACGGCCGTCGGCGTGCACGAGTTCCTGCCCTACTTCGAGTGCGGCGCGCTCGACTGGGTGCAGCCGGATCCGACCCATTCCGGCGGCATCACGGAGTGCATGGACATTGCCGCGCTCGCCCGCGCCTACGGCGTCGGCGTCATCTATCACTCATGGGGCATGGCCCCGTGCCTGGCGGCCAATTACAGCCTCGCCTTCGCCGACCCCCACGCGCGCTATCTCGAATATCCGACCCACGGGCTGCCGCTTGTCGATGAACTGGCGGAGACCCCGTTCAAGCTCGTGGACGGCAAGATCGCCGCTCCGACCGCTCTCGGCCTCGGCGTGAGGCTGAATGAGGAACTCCTTGCCCGGTACGGCTTCATCGAGGGCAGCACCTTCTGGCCGTAGATCTTGTCGCCCACTTCCCTTCCGCCACCAGGAACGAGACACATGAGCATTCATATCCTTCAAACCCATCCGCTGCACGAGAGCTGCGAAACGGCCCTTGCCGAGCGTTTCATTGTCCACAAGCTGTACGAGGCGACGGACCGCGACCGGCTGCTGACAGACACCGGGAAATTGATTCGAGCCATCGCCGGCGGCCAAGTTTCGGCAGGGCTGATGGACCGTTTGCCAAACCTCGAGATCATCGCGAATTTCGGCGTGGGCTACGATTCCATCGACGTGCGCGCGGCCGCTGCACGCAAGGTGACGGTGACGAATACCCCCGACGTCCTCAATGACGGGATGGCGGAAATCACCATCGGGCTGATGATTGCCCTTGCGCGCCGCATCCCCCAGACCGACCGGTATGTCCGGGAAGGGCGCTGGCCGGCCGGCAATTTTCCCCTGACCCACGAGCTGAGGGGACGCACGCTGGGGATCGTCGGCCTCGGCCGCATCGGCAAGGAGATCGCGCTGCGGGCGCAGGCGATGAAGATGCGCGTCGTCTACCACGGCCGCAACCGGCAGGACCACCAGCCCTACGTCTTTTACTCCAGCCTTCTGGATATGGCTCGGGATGCCGATTGGCTCGTTGTGGTGATACCTGGCGGCGCCGGCACGGACAAGCTGGTCAGCCGCGCCGTGCTTGAGGCGCTCGGTCCGGACGGCATGCTCGTCAACGTCGCGCGCGGAACGGTTGTCGACCAGGAGGCCCTTGTCGAACTGCTTCAGAGCGGGGGAGTGGGCGGCGCGGCGCTCGACGTGTTCGAGGCCGAGCCGACCGTGCCGCAAGCGCTGTGGGAGATGGAGAACGTGGTCCTGTCTCCGCATCAGGGCAGCGCCACCTATGAGACCCGGGACGCCATGGGCGCGCTCGTCGTCGCCAATCTCGACGCCCACTTCGCCGGCAGATCTCCCCTGACACCCGTCACCTGATCAGATTCCACCGATATTGGCGGCTTTCGGCATTGACTTAACGTTAAATCTTACCCAATTTGGGATCCAGGGCCGGATCAAGAACACCCGGGACACGTCTCGGCATCGTCGACAACGGCCGCCACCAACAAATCGAAAGCTGAGAAATGTCTGAAAATCTGCGCAATTCGGTCGAAAGGCAGCGTCAGTTCATCGCCGGCGGCACCATGTCCGTCAACCGGGCGATCAACCCCGCGAAGCTCTTCGTCCGCGCAAAGGGCGCCTATCTCTATGATGTCGATGGCAAGGAATACATCGACTATCATGCCGGTTTCGCTCCCTATCTGTTCGGTCACGGCGACGAGGAAATCGACGAGGCGGTAATCGCCGCGATCCGGTCCGGCGCCTCCCTCATCGGCGCCGGAACCATGCCCTGGGAGGCGGAAATCTCGGAACTGCTGGTGGAGTGCGTTCCGGGCATCGAACAATTGCAGCTCACGAGCACCGGCTCGGAAGCGGTCGGCTATGCGCTGCGCCTGGCGCGGGCCCATACGGGACGCGACGTCGTCGTCGTCATGCAGGGCGGCTACAACGGTTGTTCCGACTACGTCAGCTACAATCTGATGGATCCGGCCTCTTTCGTTGAGCCGCACATGGCCGGCGAGGAATACCCGCTGAGCGTTATCACGGCCGGCGTTCCGAAGGTCATCGACCAGACGGTGCGCGCCATCGAGTATAACGACCTCGAAGCCGCCGAGCGCACTCTTGCCAAGGGGGATGTCGCGGCGATCATCTTGGAGCCGGTTCTCCAGAACATCGGCATCGTCAAGCCGCTGCCGGGCTACCTCGAAGGGCTGCGGGCGCTCTGCGACAAGTACGGCACGGTGCTGATTTTCGACGAGGTGAAGACCGGTTTCCGCCATGCGTTGGGCGGGTATCAGGCGCTTTCCGGCGTGACCCCCGACCTTTGCACCTTCGGCAAGGCCGTGGCCAACGGCTATCCGATGGGCGTCATCGGCGGCAAGCGCGACATCATGAGCCTGTGCAGCCACCCATCAGCCGCCAAGCGCGTGGTCGTGGCCGGCACCTACAACGGGCATCCGGTAAATGTCGCTGCCGCCAAGGCCTGTCTCACGCGTCTCAAGACGCGGGAGAGTGAAGTCTATGGCGAACTGGAGCGCCTCGGCGCCCGCCTAGAGAAGGGTCTGAACGAGGTGTTCGCGGCGCGGAACTACCCCACCACGATCGTCAGGCAGGGTTCTGCGTTCGCCGTCTATTTCATGGACCATGCTCCGGTCAGCTGGCGCGACGTGGTTCTCAACCACGACATGGATCGCGACATCGCCTACCGCAGGGCGCTGATCGAGGAAGGGATCTTCCAGTTCCCCGTCGTGACCAAGCAGGGCAGCATCTCGTTGGCCCACACTGACGCCGACATCGACCGCACCATCGAGATGACCGAAAAGGTTGTCAGCACGCTCAACTGATGGATCGGTAAGAAAAGCGCCCAGGCGCAATGCCTCGGATGCAGCGGGTGACGGTCCGGAACGCGCTGCATCCTTCAGGCACTCGGATATTTGCAGGGAGCGGTTTCGCGCATGATCATCGACGTCCATACGCACACGCCACAGTTCCGCAACGCGGTGCCCGAAGACCGCAGGCGCATCAATACGACCTGGCGGCCCGATGCGGCCAGGCCGTCCAACTATTCATGGGCTGAGTATCGCGAGGCCCAGTCCACGGTGGACAAGTCGATCGTCTTCGGCATCGCCTGGGAACCAGGCGAGCGCGTCGGGGGCAGCAACGGCCCCAAGGACGAGGGCGATGTGGCCGACCGAGTCAATGATGGCACGGCGGCGTTCGTCCACGCCTATCCGGACGAACTGATAGGTTTCATGGCGGTCCACCCCTACGACCTCCAGCTCATGGACGAGATGGAGCGCAGCCGCGTCGACCTTGGCCTGAAGGGCGTCAAGCTGGGGGCCAACTACCAGAGCTACGATCCGCTCGACCGGCGCGCGCTGGCCGTCTACCAGTACGCCGAGCGCCACGGATTGCCGATCCTCTTTCACACCGGCACCTCTGCAGTGAAGACCGCGCCGATCCCTGCAGCGCACCCGCTGATCGTGGACGAGATCGCGATGCGCTATCCCGAACTCCGGATCATCATGGCCCATATGGGGCACCCGTGGACGGTCGACACGGTCGTGGTCGTGCGCAAGCACGCCAATGTCTACACCGACATTTCAGGCCTGTTCTACAGGCCCTACACCTCCTACGAGGCGCTGATAAAGGCCACGGAGTGGAACGTCCTGGACAAGATCCTGTTCGGTTCGGATTTTCCCATCGCCACGCCCGCCGAGACCATGGCCGGGCTTCGGGGGGTGAACGACATCCTCGAAGGCACCAGGATGCCCCGTGTGCCGCAGGACAAGATCGAAGAGATCATTCACCGCGACAGCCTTGCCCTGCTTGGCCTCGACTGAACGGCTGTCGGAGACACAAGCACGCTTTCGGATACCCGCCGGCCCGACCCCATTGAGCCGGCGTCAGCCGTCAAAGGCGTACAGCGGACTGTTCAGCGAAAGCGGATCAGCCGGCACATCGCCCCAGCGGGCGCGGCTGGCGCATGGGGTTCGCGTACGATCAGCGCGTTGGCGGTCGCCATCGTTCGCAGCATGGACGAATCCTGGACAGGGAAGGGTGCTGCGCTCAGGCCGCGAGGCGTCTCACTGACGACCGCGCGGATATAGTCCTGTCGGTGGTCATTTGCGGACATCGGCGTTTCGAGTTCGCCCTCAAGCAGCCTCGCAGACCGCGCGGCGCCGGAAAGGCTTGCCAGCAGCGGTTTTAGGAACACCAGCGAGCAGACAAGGCTGGCTACCGGATTGCCGGGGAGGCCGATGCAGCGGGTGGCGCCGAGCCGGCCGAACATCAGCGGTTTCCCCGGGCGCATGGCGATCTTCCAGAAATCGAGCGTCATGCCTTCGCCCGTCAGCGCCTCATGAACGAGGTCGTGATCGCCGACGGAGGCCCCTCCGAGCGTGACGATCACGTCCGCCTTCGCCGCGAGCGCGCGACGGACCAGCGCGGAGACAGCCGTCACATCGTCCGGCGCGATGCCGAGATCCAGCACGTCAGCGCCGGCCTGCTCCGCGATCGCGGCCACACCGTAACCGTTCGAGGCGATGATCTGCCCTGGCCCGGGATCGCTGCCCGGCGGCAGAAGCTCGTCGCCCGTGGCGATGATGGCGACAAGCGGCCGTCCAACGACCTCGAGCGTGGCGTTGTTGCCCGCGGCGGCCAGCGACAGCGCTGCCGGGTCGATGAGGCGGCCCTTCTCGAGAAGAATATCGCCTTCCGCGAAATCGAGACCGCGGGCGCGGATGTTCCGGCCTTTCAGGGTGGCTTCAACGATCTCGACCGCGCCCGGGACAGCCCTGGTGTTCTCCTGGATCACCACGGTGTCCGCGCCCTCGGGCACCGGAGCGCCGGTGAAGATGCGCACGGCCTGCCCGGCGCCGATCTTGCCTTGAAAGGGTCTGCCGGCTGGCGCCTGGCCGATGACCTTGAGCTTCGCGGGAAGGGTGGCGGTGTCGCTCCAGCGGACAGCGTAGCCGTCCATGGCCGACGCGTCGAACGGCGGCTGCGTACGGCGCGCCTTCACGTCGGCGGCGAGAACGCGCCCGGCGGCCCGGTTCAGGGCCACCGTTTCTGCGGGTCTCGGTTTGGCGCCGTCGAGCAGGCGGGTGAGGGCGTCTTCGACGGGCAGGAGCGACATTGCTTCAATCTGCCTGGAAATCGCCGGACTTGCCGCCGGTTTTCCGCAGGAGCCGGATGTCCGAAATGACCATGCCGCGGTCGACCGCCTTGGCCATGTCGTAGATCGTCAGGCAGGCGATCGAGGCGGCGGTCAGCGCCTCCATCTCAACGCCCGTCTTGCCGGTGACCCGGGCGAGGGCGGTCACGCGCAGGCCCGGCAGATTGGAATCCGGCTCTATGTCGACGGTGACCTTGGTGAGGAGGAGAGGATGGCACAGCGGGACGAGTTCGTGCGTGCGCTTGGCGGCCATGATGCCGGCAATGCGCGCGGCGCCGAGCACGTCGCCCTTCTTGGCGTCGCCGGCGAGGATCATCTCGAGCGTCTCGCGCTTCATCGATACCGCGCCCTCCGCGATCGCCGTGCGTTCGGTTTCGGCCTTCGCGCCCACGTCGACCATGTGCGCCTCGCCCGAGGCGGTGAGATGGGTGAGTTTCGGTCCGGCCGTCATGGCTTCAGCCCGCGGTCGCGCCGGCGGGCGCGCCTCCGAGCAGCAGGCGCGTCGCCGCCGTGACGTCCTGCTGTCGCATGAGGCTCTCGCCGACCAGGAACGTCGTAATGCCGGAGCGCGCCAGTCGCGCGCAGTCCTCGTGGGTGAAGATGCCGCTTTCGCCGACCAGCAGGCGATCGTCCGGGATCATGCCAGCCAGCCGCTCCGAGGTCGTCAGGCTGACCTCGAAGGTCCGCAAATTGCGGTTGTTGATGCCGATGAGGCGCGACGACAGCTTGAGCGCGCGCTCGGTCTCGGCCTCGTCATGCACCTCGATCAGGGCGTCCATGCCAAGTTCGAAGGCGGTGCTCTCCAATTCGCGCGCCATGCCGTCATCGACGCTGGCCATGATGATCAGGATGGCGTCCGCGCCCCAGGCGCGCGCCTCGTACACCTGGTAAGGCTCGAACATGAAGTCCTTGCGCAGTGCAGGCAGACGCGTTGCCGCCCGCGCGGCGGTCAAAAACTCCGGTGCGCCCTGGAAGGATGGCGCATCGGTGAGCACGGACAGGCAGGCTGCGCCGCCGGCCTCGTAAGCCTGCGCCAGCGAGGGTGGATCGAAATCCGGCCGGATCAGGCCCTTCGACGGACTCGCTTTCTTGATCTCGGCGATAAGCCCAAACGACTGCGCCGCACGCCGCGCTTCGAGGGCGCGCAGAAAGCCTCGCGGAGCGTCCTGGTCGGCGATGCGCGCCTTGAGTTCGGCGATTGGTTCGCGCGACTTTGCAGCTTCGATCTCGTCGCGCTTGTAGGATTCGATGCGTTTGAGAATATCGGCCATCGTCACGCCTGCCGGTTCAAGCGTTTGATACGCGCTTGAGGGTTTCGAGAACGCCGACAGCGCGGCCACTGTCTATGGATGCTGCAGCCTGCTCAATACCGCTTTGGAGTGTTTCGGCCTTGGTGGCGACGACCAGCGCTGCTCCTGCATTCATCAGGACGGTGTCGCGGTATGCCCCCTGCTGGCCGGTGAGGACCGCATGCAGGGCCTGCGCGTTGAAGGCGGCGTCGCCACCACGCAATGCCTCGCGGGCATGGCGCTTCAGGCCAAGGTCCTCTGGCTTCAGCACGAGAGTTTCAATGCCGCCGTTGGCGAGCCGTGACACCTGGGTCTCGCCTGTCGCCGTGATCTCGTCGAAGCCGTCGCCATGGACCACCCAGGCCGTCTCCGCGCCGAGGTTGCGAAGCGTCTCGGCAACCGGCCCCACCCACTCAGGTGCGAAGACGCCGACCAGCTGCCGGCTGACACCGGCCGGGTTGGAGAGCGGCCCGAGCAGGTTGAAGATGGTGCGCGTCCCCAGTTCGGCCCGCACCGGACCAACGTGCTTCATGGCGGGGTGATGCGCCGGCGCGAACATGAAGCCGATGCCGGCCTCGTTGACGCAACGGCTGATCATCTCCGGCCCAAGGTCGAGCCTGACGCCAAGCGACGTCAGCACATCCGCGGATCCGGTTGAGGAGGAGAGGGCGCGATTGCCGTGCTTGGCGACTGGGACGCCGCAGCCGGCCACCACGAATGCCGACGCCGTAGAGATGTTGACGCTGTGCGAATTGTCTCCGCCGGTTCCGACGATGTCGATGGCGTCGGCGGGCGCCTCGACGCGCAGCATCTTGTCACGCATGGTCGCCACAGCGCCCGCGATCTCGTCGACGGACTCGCCGCGCACCCGCAGCGCCATCAGGAAGCCGCCGACCTGTCCCGGGGTGGCGTCGCCCGACATGATGATGTCGAAGGCGTCCCTGGCTTCCTCGAAGGTCAGCGACTGGGCGCCGGCTGCCTTTGCTATGTATGGCTTGAGCGCGCTCATTTGGGTTCAGAAGCTCAGTGCGCGCTGGATAGCGCCCTGGTCGACCTCGACGTCGTATTCGGCCTGGAGCCGTGCCACCAGCTGGTCGAGCAGATCATCGGCCAGCCCCTGCGAAAGCGAGGTACGGGTCTGCTCGGGCAGGGTGCTGGCATCGGCGCCGGCAGGCTCGAACACCTCGGAGACCTGGAAGAGAATTTGTCCGCCGTCGGTCGGGGCGGGAGTGAGGCCCACGCCCTTCTCCGGGACGCCGAAAGCCGCCGCGACGCCCGTGCGGCCGAAATCCGCATCGTCTGCCTGGCGCTTCAGTCCGCGCTTCGTCTGCTTCTCCAGCTTCAGCTCGGCTGCGATGGTGTCCAGTGTGGCGCCATCCTTCAGGCGCTTCTCGAGCTCGGTCGCCTTCGCGCCGAGGCGAGCCGCGACTTCGGCGACCTTCCAGTCGGCGACAACCTTTTCCCGAACTTCGTCCAGCATGCGTTCCCGCGCCGGCGTTATCCCTTCGACCTCGAAGAAGACGAAGCCGTTGCTGCCGATGTTGATCGGGTCGTTCTCGACGTTCGCCTCGGATTCGAATGCCGCGGCGAGAAGGGCCGCCGATTCCGGGATGTCGTCGACGATCGTGCCATCGGGGCGCTGTGCGGTGCGATCGATGGCGTCGATGGTCGTCACCTTGAGATTGAGCTTCGTGGCGGCATCTTGCAGGCTGTCGCCGCCGGCGCGCGCATCCTCGTAGCTGTCATGAACGTCGAGCAGGATGCGGTTGGCCTCGGCGAGCGCCAGGGCCTTCCGGATCTCCGTCTTCACGTCGTCCAGCGACTTGACCGTCTCGGGCGTGATTTCGGTGACGCGGACGAGCATGGGGCCGAATGAACCCTTGATGATGGGGCTCACTTCATTGGCCTGGAGCTTGAACGCGGCCTCGGCGACGGCGGGATCTGGCACCTTGTCCTTCGTCAACGCTCCCATCTGAACGTCGCCCATCGACTTGCCTTCCGCGGCGACGACCTGATCGAAGGTGGAGCCGGCCTTCAGGCTGTCGGCCGCAGCCTGGGCAGCCTCTTCGGAGGCAAACACGAGCTGCTCGATCCTGCGCGTCTCGGCCGTCGTGTATCGCGCCTTGCTGGCCTCGTAGTCCTTGGCGACCTGATCGTCGGTAATAGCCGACTCGTCGGCGATGTCCTCCGGCTCAAGCTTGACGTAGGAGATCTTGCGGTACTCGGGCGCTCCATAGTTCGCCTTGCGGTCCTCGAACCACTTTGCGAGCACGTCGGCGGACGGATCTTCAATCGGCTCGACCAGACTGCTGGGCAGCACGACGAAATCGACCGTACGATCCTCGCCCTCGTACAAAGCGAGAGCGCGGAAAAACGCATCTGGCGCTGTCAGTCCGTCCGAAACCGCTTCGACGATCTGCTGGCGCACGGCCACCTGCTCACGATTGGTCAGGTAATCCTCCGGGCGCATTCCGACCTGACGCAGCACATAGTCGAACTGGTTGCGATCGAACCTGCCGTCGGGACCCTGGAACGCCGGATCCTCGACGGTGAGGGCGGCGACGCGATCCCGTGAAACTCCGAGACCGAGCTTGCGCGCCTGTTCGTCCAGCACGGCGCCAGCGACCAGTTGCGCCAGCACCTGGTTGTCGATGCCCAGCGCCGTCGCCTGGTCGCGGGTGATGCGCGTCCCGAACTGCTGCGACATGACCGAAAGCTGTCGGTCGTAGGCGAGGCGGTAGTCCGTGGCGGACACCTCGGTGCCGCCTGCCACGATGACGCTGTTGCCGCCCATGCCGGTCACCAGCTGGCCGGAGATCCCCCATACGGCAAAGCTGCCCACGAGGAGGAGCAAAAGAAGCTTTGCCACCCATGTTCCGGCGGCTTTTCTAAGACTGTCAAGCATCGCAAAATCCGGTGTTGCGCATTGTTGTGCGCTGTTCCTGGCAAGCGCAATAGCGTCCTTCGCCGCCAGTGTCGATTGCTTTGTGGCCTGATTTTGCTAGTGAAGCCCCGCGCGGCCGGGGACCGGCCTACTGGAGATCGGCTGATGACACCTGGCATTCGCCCGCTGGTGGCGGGGAACTGGAAGATGAACGGCGCGGGCCCGCAGCTCGATGAGCTGAGAAGCATCGGCCATGGTTTCATGGGCGGGCTGGATGCCGAAACGGAGGCGCTGATTTGCGTGCCTGCGACCTTGCTTCACCGCGCCGCGGCTATCGCGGCGAGCACGCCGCTGAAGGTCGGGGGACAGGATTGTCATCCGAAGCCGAGCGGCGCCCACACGGG
Organism: Mesorhizobium shangrilense; assembly: GCF_028826155.1. Classification (NCBI taxonomy): domain Bacteria; kingdom Pseudomonadati; phylum Pseudomonadota; class Alphaproteobacteria; order Hyphomicrobiales; family Phyllobacteriaceae; genus Arvimicrobium; species Arvimicrobium flavum. Next base: position 3,282,628 of record NZ_JAQGPN010000001.1, on the reverse strand, counting down.
CGACATTGCTGCTGAGATGTTGAAGGATGCGGGCGCTTCGCATGTCATCGTCGGCCACTCCGAGCGCCGGACGGATCATGGAGAAACCGATGACATCGTCCGTGCGAAGGCCGAGGCGGCATGGCGGGCCGGGCTGGTAGCCGTCGTGTGCATCGGCGAGACGCAGGCCGAACGCGAATCGGGCGCCACGCTCGACGTGCTGGCCCGCCAGATCGTGGGCTCCGTTCCGCCGGGCGCGGATGCGAACAACACGATCGTGGCCTATGAACCGGTCTGGGCCATCGGTACCGGGCTGACGCCGACCGCCTCGGATGTTGCCGAGGCGCATGCCCACATCCGGGCCCGGCTTCACGACAAAGTGGGTGGCGAAGCAGCGAAATTGCGCATTCTCTATGGCGGCTCGGTCAAGCCGTCGAATGCGGTCGAGCTGCTGGGAGTCGCCAATGTCGATGGCGCGCTTGTCGGTGGCGCCAGCCTGAAGGCAGCCGACTTTCTTGGCATTGCGGAAGCCTATCGCGCGATGTGACCGTCGCGGTTGCAATTCGCCTGCCCCGCCCCATATTCGCGCGGGGCTTGGATTTGCAATGAAACCATTGTACTGAGCCGCCTCCATCGAGCGCGTCATCCGGCCCGCTTGCGACTAGCTTTTGGAACGACCATGCAAACAATCATCATTGTCATCCACCTCATGGTCGTGCTGGCGTTGGTCGGCGTCGTTCTGCTGCAACGCTCGGAAGGCGGGGGACTGGGCATCGGCGGCGGTTCGGGCTTCATGACGGCCCGCGGCGCGGCGAACGCGCTCACGCGCACCACCGGCATCCTTGCCATCGCGTTCTTCGCCACCTCGCTGACGCTGTCGATCATTGCGCGCTATTCGGACCGTCCGATCGACATCCTTGACCGCGTGCCCGCGCAGAGCGGCCAGGGCCAGAGCGGCGGCGCCGGCGTGCTTGACCAGCTTGGCGGCAGCTCCACCGCGCCGGCTGTCCCTGCTCCTGCGGAGAGCACCGACACCGCTCCGGCTCCCGCCGGCTCTGCGACGGTTCCCGCCGGCGAATCGCAGGCGCCGGCCGCACCCGCGCAGCCGCAGGTCCCCACGGGCCAGTAGCGCTCCTCAAACATTTCCTGGCAGGCCCGCAACAAATTGTATGCGGGCTTGTTGTGATTCGATCACACTCGCGTGATTTGCCCGTCGGAAAAGCAATGCGCATCCGAGTGTTGCATGTCTGCGCTTGAGTCGTCACAAGCAGTTCGATTATGAGTGCCGGCGGCCGGGGGGAGATATGTTCGGTGCCCTTGGCGCGCGTTCAAAAACATTAGAGCATACTCGGGATTTTTCTCATGCAACTCCGTGGCTTCGTCGCGTTGAGCCTCTGCGCGTTGATCGGCGTCAGTTCGCCGGCCTTCGCGGAAAGCAAGATTTTCACATCCATTCTCAAGACGGAGGCGACAGCCTCCGCCCAGGACCCCGCCAAGGTCAGGAAGAACGCCAAGACTGCCAAAGAGATGACACCCGCCGAGAAGAAGGCGGCTGAGAAGAAGGCGCGCGAGGCCGCCGCAAAGGCCAAGGCGGCCGAGAAGCAGAAGCTGGCAGCAAAGGCCAAGGCCGAGGCGGACAAGAAGCTCGCCGAGAAGAAGAAGGCCGAAGAGGCGAAGAAGCTTGCTCGTGCCAAGGAGCTTGCCGAGAAGAAAGCAGCGGCCGCCAAGGCTGCGGAGCTGAAGAAGGCAGCCAAGGCCAAGGCCGAGCAGGAGCGCCTCGCCGCAAAGGCCAAGGCTCTCGAGGAGAAGCAGCAGGCTGCGAAGGCAAAGGCAGACGCAGCTCTCGCGGCCAAGCTTGCGAAGGAAAAGGCCAGGGAAGACGCACGTCTGGCCAAGCTGAAGGCGATTGAGGACGCTAATCAGGCCCGCGTCCGCGCCGCCGAGGCATCACGCCAGGCCGAACTCGCCCAACTTGCGTCGATGGACATTGCGCGCACCGGAAACAACGGTGAGCTTCGCAGCGAGACGCTGGCGACGCCCCAGAAGACCGGGTTCCTCGGTCTGTTCGGCGCCGCCCCGACTGCGTCGATGCTTCCGGAGACGCGCGCCCTGGACGCGGCGCTGGAGCAGCAGGAGGCAAGACGCAAATTCAAGGTCAGGGCCGACTTCGAGCCGCAGACAGTTCAGTTTCCCGGATACGAGGCCGGCACAATCGTCATCGATACCTCCGCCCGCTACCTCTACCTGGTCCAGTCCTCGTCGAAGGCGCGTCGCTATGCGATCGCCGTCGGACGCGAGGGGCTGCAGTTCAAGGGCAATGTCACCGTCGGAGACAAGCAGGAATGGCCGCGCTGGATCCCGACGCAGGACATGCAGAAGCGGGAGCCGCACAAGTATGGTCAGTACAAGGACGGCATGGCGGGCGGTCCGAGCAATCCGCTCGGCGCGCGCGCCATCTACCTCTACCAGGGCAGGAAGGACACCTACCTGCGCATCCACGGAACCAATCAGCCGGAGACTATCGGCACCAACTCGTCCAACGGTTGCTTCCGCATGGTCAACGAGCATGTGAAGGACCTCTACTCTCGCGTGAAGATGGGCACGCACGTGATCGTGATGTGACCGATCAGACGCCTTCGATCGAAATGGCCGCCTCCAGGCGGCCTTTTCTTTGTCGGCGAGGTCGACTAGAGCGCTTCGCGACAGGAGCGCCCGCGCCATGAACATGATGTCGGAATTGATCGAGGATCTGCCGGAAGACGGGTGCCACCCGATGTTCCGCAGCGCGCCTTCGTCGGTCGAGTTCAACAAGCTGCGCAAGCGGCTGCTGCGTCTGACCCGCCAGGCGATCGAGGATTTCGCCATGGCGAACGCCGGCGAGAGATGGCTGGTCGCGCTGTCCGGCGGCAAGGACTCCTACGGGCTGCTCGCGGTGCTCCTCGATCTCAAATGGCGCGGCCTGCTGCCGGTTGACCTTCTGGCCTGCAATCTGGACCAGGGGCAGCCCAATTTTCCCAAGCATGTCCTGCCCGACTTTCTCGACGGGCTGGGTATCGAACATCGGATCGAGTATCGTGATACCTACTCAGTGGTGACCGAGAAGATCCCGCAGAGCCAGACTTACTGTTCGCTCTGCTCGCGGCTGCGCCGGGGACACCTCTACCGCATCGCGCGGGAGGAGGGGTGCTCTGCCCTGGTGCTGGGCCACCACCGCGAGGATATCCTCGAGACGTTCTTCATGAATCTCTTCCACGGCGGCCGCATGTCGGCGATGCCGCCGAAGCTCCTGAACGACGAAGGCGACGTGATGGTGCTCCGGCCGTTGAGTTATTGCGCCGAGGCCGATCTCGCCCGCTTCGCCGAGCACATGCGCTTTCCGATCATTCCGTGCGATCTTTGCGGCAGCCAGGACGGACTGCAGCGCAACGCCATGAAGGCCATGCTCGACGACATCGAGCGCCGGATGCCGGGTCGCAAGGAGACGATGCTGCGGGCCTTGAGCAACGTGAAGCCCTCGCACCTTTTGGACCGCAGGCTCTTCGACTTTGCCGGGCTTACGCTCGCGCAGCCGAATGACAAGGAGAATTGAGTGACGACTTTCCGCGACGCCGACATCGACTGGCTTGCCGATCTTCTAGCCCGTGCAGCGACTGCGGAGATCATGCCGCGCTTCCGGCGGCTCTCGCCCGACGACATCCGCCAGAAGACTTCGGCCGCCGATCTCGTGACCGAAGCCGACGAACGCGCTGAACTCATGATCACCGCCGAACTCAAGCAGAAGTTCCCAGACGCCCTGATCGTCGGCGAAGAGGCGCACGAGCGGGACAACTCGCTTCTCCCGGGTCTCTCCGATGCAGAGCTGGCCTTTGTCATCGATCCGGTCGACGGCACGTTCAACTTCGCATCAGGCGTCCCGCTGTTCGGCGTTATGCTCGCCGTCGTGGCGAATGGGGAGACAGTCGCCGGTCTCATCCATGACCCGCTCGGCCGGGATTGGCTGATCGGCGCAAAGGGTGCGGGAAGCCATGTCAGATCGACCGACGGCTCACAGGCGCCAGTTCGGGTCGCCGCGCCCGCCCCCATCTCGCAGATGACGGGCGCCGTCTCCTGGCACTATCTCAAGGAGCCGATGCGCTCGCGCATGGCGAAGAACCAGGCCAAGAGCCTCGCGCAGTTCGGCTACCGGTGCGCAGCGCACGAATACCGCCTGCTGGCCAGCGGCTTCGGCCACTTCGTCGTCTACAACAAGCTGATGCCCTGGGACCACCTGGCCGGCGTGCTGATCCACCAGGAGGCTGGAGGATACTCCGCACGTATCGATGGTAGCTCCTATATGCCGGGTCATGTCGACGGCGGGCTGCTGGTCGCGCCGGACCGCGACAGCTGGCGCGAGCTGCGCGAAGAGCTGTGGGCGGAGTAGGTCCTAGCGGGTTGGCTTGTGGCTAGCCGTGAACAGCTTGCCGCGTTCGCCGATCAGGACCATCGTCAATCCCAACAGGGCGACGCCGCAGAAGCCGGCGGCAAGCGGCGTCGTCGTTCCGTCGAACGACTGTCCGATGAACGCGCCGATCAGTCCGCCCCCCAGCGTCTGGAAAAACCCCTGGACGGACGCCGCTGTTCCGGCAATGTGGCCGAGCGGTTCCATCGCGATCGCGTTGAAATTCGATCCGATCCAGCCGAACTGGAACATTGCGGCCGCAAAGAGGAGCACGAAGGCGGCGAGCGGAATGACGCCTACGAGCGACCAGGCGAGCCAGATCACACTGACCCCCAGGAAGCCAAGCAGTGCGCCGTGCGACAGCCTGCGCATGCCGAGCGTCCCGACCAGCCGTGAATTGAGAAAGGACGACACCGCCATCATGCCGGCGATCGCAGCAAAGATGACGGGGAACCAGACGCCCAGTCCATAGATGCCGACATAGACCTGCTGGGCCGAATTGATGAAGCCGAACAGCGCGCCGAAAAGGATCGTCGAGGCCAGCGTATAGAACAGCGACAGCCGGTTGGTCAGCACGGCCGCGAAGCCGCGTCCGACGGATCCGATATCCATAGGACGCCGGTGTTCGGCCGGCAGGGTCTCAGGTAGGCGGATCGCCGCCCATGCCATGATGGCCAGCGCAATGACGGCCATGCAGATGAAAATCCAGTGCCATTCGGCGAACAGCATGACGATCTGACCGATGCCCGGCGCCACGACCGGGATGACCATGAACACCATGAAGATCAGCGACATGATTTCGGCCATCTGACGCCCGCCGAAGCGGTCGCGCACCATGGACACGGCGATGACCCGCGTCGAGGCTGCGCCGATGCCCTGGATGAAGCGTAGCACGAGCAGCGTGGTGAAATCGGTCGAGAAGGCTGCCGCGAACGCGGCCACGATGTAGACGCCAAGGCCGAACAGCAGAGGTGCGCGCCGGCCGAAGCGATCCGACGACGGGCCATAGGCGAGCAAGGCGAAGGCGAGGCCGGCGAAATAGGCCGAAATCACATATTGGCGATGATTCTCATTCTCGACCCCGAGGCTGGCGCCGATCTCCTGCAGGCCGGGCAGCATGATGTCGATGGCCAGCGCATTGAGCGCCATCAGCGCTGCCGCGATTGTGATGAACTCCCACTGCGGAATGCCGAAGGCCGCTTGCGAAGGTGCGGATCTCTGCTGGTCCATTCGATGTCTCGCGTCAATGCCGGAAAGGAAATGCGCCGGACTACCGGCGCATTCTTAGCGGCCCCGCGTGACGGGACCTCAATTCATGATCTGGAGATCACACGGCGCCTTTGACGCTCACACCCTTGTCCTCCAGGAAGCTCTGGAGCTCGCCTGCCTGGAACATCTCGCGGATGATGTCGCAGCCGCCGACGAATTCGCCCTTCACATAGAGCTGCGGGATGGTCGGCCAGTTGGAATAGTCCTTGATGCCCTGGCGAAGGTCGTTCGAGGTCAGCACGTTGACGCCCTTGTACTCGACGCCCAGGTAGTCGAGGATCTGCACGACTTGTCCCGAGAAGCCGCACTGCGGGAAGCCCGGCGTGCCCTTCATGAACAGCACCACGTCGCTGCCCTTGACCTCATTGTCGATGTATTCGTTGATGCCGCTCATTGGCGCGAACCTTTCATATGCTCGTGGGAGTCGAGCGAACATTGTTGCCCTGAGATAGACCCACAACCCAGCCGAAACAAGTCGAAAGGCACACTGGCGCAACGCGCGCGGCGCGTTTGCCAGGCGGCGCTATGGCCCGTATCGCGGCCAATGCCGCGGCAGGCTCTCAGGCATCGTCGCTGGCGAATAGGATGAGATTTTCGTCGGGATCGATCACGATGAAGGTTCTTGCGCCCCATGGCTCGGTGCGCGGCGTCTGGTGGAAGAGGACGCCCGCCTGACGAAACTCCATGAAGAGGGCGTCGAGATCGCGCAGCGTGATCGCCGCCGACAGCAGATCTTCGCGCCGGCTGCGCCGGATCGATGACAGCAGCGTCGACATGGCGAAGGTTCAGGCGCGCAGCGTCGCGCCGGACCTGGCCGTAAAAGGGCGGATCGCCATAGGTAAAGGCCACCTGAAAGCCGAGCGCGCCGGTATAGAAGGCGAGGGATTCGGGGAAATCCGTCACGAAGACGACCGGTTCCGCGCCAAGCAATCGTGCTGGATGTGGGCCGTGCTTGGCGGTCATGGGTTCGGCACCGGCGGTTGTCCTGTCCTGTGTCATCGTGTGTTTGATCTCAGATCGGGTGGTGGAGGGCGCTCGTCCGGCCAGCCCTCCCGTTTCGATTGCAAGTCGGTGAACACTGTTTCGTAGACTGGCGAGTTTTGCGCGAACCACGCCGTCGCCCGCTGCCAGTTGCTCCGATCGGTCATGTCCAGGCGTACGCTATTCGGCAGCAGGAACATGTTGCCCAGCTTGAGGCCGGGCCGGTCCAGGCGTCTGGCAAGGAATTCGCGGTGCGGGAACAGAAACTCGCGCACGCGCCAGGTCGGCTCTCCGGCCTCGCCGCGAATGAACAGCCCGACGCCGGCGTTGGCGATGTAGTGGGCGATGACCAGCGGCCGATGGCCGACGGCCAGCCAGCGCGAGTGCTCGTTGCCGCGCTGCATGCGAACGTTGAGCTCCGGAAGGGTGTCGGCAAAATACTGCCAGAAGTCGCGCCGGTGACGGGTGAGATCGGAAACCATGTTCGGCTCCGCTGCTGTGCCCTCAGATAGCCATCAGCGCCTTGACGCCGTCGGCGACGAACTGAACCGCAAGCGCCGCCAGGATCACGCCGAGCAGGCGCGTGAGGATAGAGCGGCCGGTCTCCCCGAGCAGGCTGTCGATGCGCTCGGCGAGCACGAAGACGAGATAAGTGATCAGCAGGCAGACGAGAATGATGGCGACCAGTGCAATCTGGCCGGCGGTGGTCGGCATGCCGCCGGACAGCAGCACCGTGGCGGAAATCGCGCCGGGACCGGCGATCAGCGGAATGGCCAGGGGGAAGGCCGCGACGTTGTGGATGTGGTCTTTGGTGATCGCCGTGTCGGCGCTCTTTTCCTTGCGCTCGTTGCGCCGCTCGAACACCATCTCGAAGGCAATGAAGAAGAGCAGCAGGCCGCCTGCGACTCGGAAGGCCGGCAGCGTGATGCCGAAGGCGGCCAGGATGGCGGCGCCCATCAGCGCGAACACCGCCAGCACGCCGAATCCGATGACCGAGGCGCGGATGGACACCTGATAGCGTTGCTGGCGGTTCATGCCCCGCGTCACCGCCAGGAAAAGCGGCGCCAGGCCCGGCGGATCAATGGTCACCAGGATCGTCACGAAAGCGTTGAACAGGCTGTCGAAATTGGGCACGCTGCGGATCTCCCCCGGTGCAAAGCTATCGTGAAGCCAGACGGCGCGCCAGACCAGCGGCCACGGCTTCCATTGTTCCGGAAACCTTGCGCGCAGTACGCCGCTTCCTTGCGGCGTCGTGAAGCAGTCTAATATCCTTTTGAAATAACGATGGAAATCGTCGTTGGAAAAGCTTCGACGGCATTGGAGAAGGCGATAGTGTTCCTATATAAGGATCAAGTGATTCCCAACTTTTGTGATCCGTTTTGACAGACCAGAAAACGCCGCCCGGTTCTGAAGGCGGTCCCTCCGATATCGAGCCCATCTCCATCATCGAGGAGATGCAGCGGTCCTATCTCGACTACGCGATGAGCGTCATCGTCAGCCGTGCGCTGCCGGACGTGCGCGACGGGCTTAAGCCGGTGCATCGGCGTATCCTCTACGCCTCGCACGAGAGCGGCTATCACTGGAACCGCAAGCATGTGAAGTCGGCGCGTCCGGTGTCCGACGTGATGGGTAAGTATCACCCGCACGGCGACGCCTCGATCTATGACGCGTTGGTGCGCATGGCGCAGGACTGGTCCATGCGCGTGCCGCTGATCGACGGGCAGGGCAATTTCGGCTCCATCGACGGCGATCCGCCGGCGGCCATGCGCTACACCGAGGCGCGCCTGACCAAGGTCGCCCACGAACTGCTTGAAGACATCGACAAGGACACGGTCGATTTCCAGGAGAACTATGACGGTACCGACAGCGAGCCGAAGGTCCTGCCCGCGCGCTATCCAAACCTGCTCGTCAGCGGGTCGGGCGGCATCGCCGTCGGCATGGCGACCAACATCCCGCCGCACAACCTGTCGGAGGTCGTGGACGGCGCCATAGCGCTCATCGATAATCCGGCAATCGATCTGCCGGAGTTGATGGAGATCATTCCCGGACCGGATTTCCCGACCGGCGGGCTTATTCTCGGTCGCTCCGGCATCTACTCGGCCTACTCGACCGGCCGCGGCTCGATCATCATGCGCGGCAAGGTGCACGTCGAGCCGATCCGCAATGAGCGCGAGGCCATCGTCGTCACCGAAGTTCCCTACCAGGTGAACAAGGCGACGATGATCGAGAAGATGGCCGAACTGGTGCGCGACAAGCGCATCGAAGGCATCTCGGACATCCGCGACGAGAGCGACCGGCAGGGCTATCGCGTCGTCATCGAGCTGAAGCGCGACGCCAACGCCGAGGTCATTCTCAACCAGCTCTACCGCTTCACGCCGCTGCAGACGTCGTTCGGCGCAAACGTTGTGGCGCTCAACGGCGGCAAGCCGGAGATCCTGAACCTGCTCGACATGTTGAGGGCGTTCGTCGCCTTCCGCGAAGACGTCGTCAGTCGCCGCACGAAGTTCCTGCTTCGAAAGGCGCGCGAGCGTGCCCACGTGCTCGTGGGACTGGCGATTGCGGTCGCCAATATCGACGAGGTGATCCGCCTGATCCGCCATGCGCCCGATCCGTCGACGGCGCGCGAACAGTTGATGACGCGGCGCTGGCCGGCGGCCGACGTCGAGTCGCTCATCCTGCTCATCGACGATCCGCGCCACCGCATCAACGAAGACGGCACCTACAATCTGTCCGACGAGCAGGCGCGCGCCATCCTGGAACTGCGTCTGGCCCGTCTCACGGCGCTGGGCCGCGATGAGATCGCCGACGAACTGAACAAGATCGGCGCTGAAATTGCTGATTTCCTTGACATTTTGTCGTCTCGCGCGCGCATCCAGCAGATCGTCAAGGATGAAATGGCCGCGGTTCGCGACGAGTTTGGGACACCGCGTCGCACGGAGATCACCGACGGCGGCGCGGATATGGAGGACGAGGACCTCATCCAGCGTGAGGACATGGTCGTAACCGTGACCCACGAGGGGTATATCAAGCGCGTGCCGCTCTCGATCTACCGGGCGCAGAATCGCGGCGGCAAGGGCCGGTCTGGCATGTCCACCAAGGACACCGACTTCGTCACCCGCCTGTTCGTGGCCAACACGCACACGCCGGTATTGTTCTTCTCCTCCCGTGGCATCGTCTACAAGGAGAAGGTCTGGCGCCTGCCCATCGGTACGCCGCAGTCGCGCGGCAAGGCCCTCATCAACATGCTGCCCATCGAAAGCGGCGACCGCATCACCGCCATTATGCCGCTGCCGGAGGACGAGGAAAGCTGGGGCAACCTCGACGTCATGTTCGCGACCACGCGCGGAACAGTGCGCCGCAACAAGCTGTCCGACTTCGTCGACGTGAAGCGCAACGGCAAGATCGCCATGAAGTTCGACGAGGAGGGCGACGCCATCCTCGCTGTGGAAACCTGCACCGAGAACGACGACGTGCTGCTCACGGCCGATTCTGGCCAGTGCATCCGTTTCCCGGTCACCGATGTCCGCGTCTTCCAGAGCCGCGGCTCGCAGGGCGTGCGCGGCATCCTGATGGGTGAGACCGACCGCGCCATCTCCATGACCATCCTGGAGCATGTCGACGCCGATCCGGCGGAGCGTTCTGCATATCTCAAGCGCTCGGTGATTGAGCGTCGCGCAGTGAGCGGCGACGACGAAGAAATCGCCCTGACCAACGAAGAGGTAAGCGAGGACGCACAGCTAAATGATGAGCGGTACGAATTCCTCAAGGCGCATGAGCAGTTCGTGCTGACAGTCACGGAGTTCGGCTACGGCAAGCGGTCATCTTCGTATGATTTCCGTCTGACAGGACGCGGCGGCAAGGGCATCCGGGCCACTGACGTCTCCAAGACGGCGGAGATCGGCAAGCTGGTCGCGACCTTCCCGGTGGAGAACGAGGACCAGATCATGCTGGTTTCGGACGGCGGGCAGGTGATTCGCGTTCCTGTGAACAACATCCGCGTCGCCAGCCGAGCAACGAAGGGCGTCACCATCTTCTCCACCGCCGAAGGCGAGAAGGTCGTGTCGGTGGAGCGTATTTCGGAACCGGAAGGCGAAGAGGACGAAGCGGCTTCGCCGGAGCCGTGATTTCGGACTGAGCATCGGCCCTGCCTCGGTGGAATCAAGAAGGGCGGATTGCGTTGCAGCGCAATCCGCACTTCTTCTTGGGAGGATGGTGCAGCGGGACCGGGTGTCGGAGGTCAGTTCCAGCCCGGACCGAAGCGTTCGGAACCGCGTCGGCGGTTTTCCGCCCTGACGCGCTGAGCTTCCTCGTGCAGGCCAAACACGGTGGCGATCAGCATCAGCACGGTCATGGCAATAGCGAGCATGTAGATCAGCATGATGTTCATCTCCTGCGGCAAGTAACGGCCGTTCGGGAGTTTGGTTGCATTTGACGTGCGGCGACGTTGCGGCGGCTTGCCTGAACAGTTGCTGAATGCGTCGTTGCCCCTTCAACCTGCGGCTGGCGAATTGCGTTTGGCTGCGTCGCCCGATAGAAGCAGCGCCATGAAAGAACGCATCGCCATCTACGCGGGCTCCTTCGACCCGCTGACCAACGGTCACCTCGACGTGATCAAGGCCTCGCTCGCCGTGGCGGACGTGATCTATGCCGCAATTGGCATCCATCCGGGCAAGACGCCGCTCTTCTCCTTCGAGGAAAGGGTCGACTTGATCGAGAAGGCCTGCCGGGCAGAACTTGGCGAGAACGGTGCGCGGGTGAAAGTGGTCGCTTTCGACGGTCTCGTCATCGACGCTGCCAGGAAACATGGCGCTTCGATCATGATCCGCGGCCTGCGGGACGGCACTGACCTCGATTACGAGATGCAGATGGCCGGCATGAACGAGACGATGGCGCCCGAACTGCAGACCGTCTTCCTGCCGGCCAGCCCATCGGTTCGCACCATCACCGCGACATTGGTGAGGCAGATTGCGGGAATGGGAGGCGACATCCGCCCATTCGTGCCCACCGACGTCGCAGCCGCTCTCCAGACCAAGTTCCCAAAGCGATCCTAGGGAGAAGATCGATCATGCGCCTGAGACAGTTCGCACTCGCATTCGCGTTCGCCGCCGTGGTGGCAGGGGCTCCGGCCGCCCAGGCCGCCGAGCCGCAAAACACCATGATCATCACGCTCAAGGATGGGGATGTGACGATTGCCCTGCGCCCCGACCTGGCGCCGAAGCATGTCGAGCAGATCAAGAAGCTGGTGCGTGACGGCGCGTATGACAACGTCGCGTTCCACCGCGTCATCGACGGCTTCATGGCGCAGACCGGCGACGTGCAGTTTGGCGACCTGAACGACGGATACAGCGCGGAGCGCGCCGGAACCGGCGGCTCCGACTTGCCCGACCTGCCAGCGGAGTTTTCTGAGGAACACTTCGTGCGCGGCACCGTTGGCATGGCGCGCGCGCAGGACCCGAACTCCGCCAATTCGCAGTTCTTCATCATGTTCGCCCCGAATCCGGGGCTCGACGGCCAGTACACCGTGGTCGGCAATGTTGAGGCCGGGATGGGCGTGGTGGACATGATCAAGAAAGGCGACCCGAACCAGAACGGCGTCGTCGCCGATCCGGACAGGATGATCAAGGTGCGCATCGGCGCCGACGGCAACTGACCGGCAATTCACCAGACGAAAGGAAGCGGCCATGGCCGAAATCAAAGATCCCGAGAACGCCATCATCATGGAGACGACGAAGGGCAACGTCGTCATCGAACTGTTTCCGGATCTCGCGCCCGGCCACGTCGCGCGGATCAAGGAGCTGACGCGCGAAGGCGCCTATGACGGCGTCGTCTTCCATCGCGTCATCGACGGCTTCATGGCCCAGACGGGCGACGTTAAGTTCGGCAAGACCGGCGGCGCGTCCTTCAATCCGTCGCGCGCCGGCATGGGCGGTTCGGACAAGCCGGATCTCAAGGCCGAGTTCTCGAACATGAACCATGCCCGCGGCACTTGCTCCATGGCGCGCGCCCAGAATCCGAATTCGGCCAACTCGCAGTTCTTCATCTGCTTCGAGGACGCCGGCTTCCTGAACCGCCAGTACACCGTCTGGGGCCAGGTGATCGAGGGCATGGAGAATGTCGACAAGATCAAGCGCGGTGAGCCCGTGAAGGACCCCGACACGATCGTTTCGATGAAGGTCGCGGCCGACGTGAAGCCGGCCTAACCGAAGCGGATTCGGCGATGTTGGGGCTCATCTGGTCGCTGCTCGGCATCCTGTCGGGCGCCTTCATCGCCATCCAGGCGCCCATCAATGCGCAGCTGTCGCGCGGCCTCGGCCTTCCGGTCGCGGCCGCCGCATTTTCGTTCCTCTCCGGCGCGGTGGTCCTCGGCATAGTGTCGATCGCCGTCACGCGGGGGCAGGGCGTTGTGCTCGACTGGCGCGCACCCGCACCCTGGCTGTTCGTCACGGGCGGCCTTCTGGGCGCCGCCTATGTGACCATCTCCGTGATACTCGCGCCGCGCATCGGCGCTGCCTCGCTCATGGCGTTTCTGGTTGCCGGGCAGCTCATTGCCGGCATCGTTCTCGATCGCATCGGCTTCCTGGGCATGGCCGTGCGCGAGATTTCGGTCGGCCGGCTGACCGGAGCACTCCTTCTGATGGCGGGGGCCCTCCTCGTCAGGCTGTACTGACCCGAGATGCGTGTCGACCTTTTCGATTTCGATCTTCCGGACGACCGTATTGCGCTGCGACCGGCGGAGCCGCGCGACAGCGCTAAACTGCTGGTCGTGAAGCCGGACGAGGTGCTGGCTGACCGCATCGTCAGCGAGCTTCCGTCATTGCTCGATCCGGGTGACGTCATGGTGTTCAACGACACCAAGGTCATCCCGGCGCAACTCAGCGGCATACGGCATCGCGGTGAAGCGGTCGCCGCCGTCGATGCGACGCTCCACATGCGGGTGGCGCCGGACCAGTGGCTTGCCTTCATGCGGCCGGCCAAGCGCGTCCAGCCCGGCGACCGCATCCGCTTCGGCCACGACGGCGAGGTGTGCTTTCTCGGCAAGCTCGACGCGACCGTCATTGAAAAGCGCGAGGCCGGCGAAGTGCTGCTCGGCTTCGAACTCTCCGGCGCATTTTTGGACGAGGCCTTGCACGCCGTCGGCCATATCCCTCTGCCGCCCTACATCGCGTCGAAGCGCCCGGACGACGACCGCGACCGTGCAGACTACCAGACCGTCTATGCACGCGAAGAAGGCGCGGTGGCTGCCCCGACGGCGGGCCTGCACTTTACGCCCGAGTTGTTCACAGCATTGGATGCACGCAGCATCGAGCGGCATTTCGTGACGCTGCATGTCGGCGCCGGAACTTTCCTCCCGGTCAAGGCCGACGACACGACAGACCACAAGATGCACGCCGAGACCGGCATGGTTTCGGCAGCAACGGCTGCTGCGATCAACACCGCCAGGGTACGCGGCAACCGTGTCGTTGCCGTCGGCACGACCTCCTTGAGGTTGCTGGAGAGCGCGGCGCGCGAAGATGGTCATCTGGAAGCCTGGTCAGGCTCGACCGATATCTTCATCACGCCCGGCTATCGCTTTCGTGTTGTCGACGCGCTGATGACGAATTTCCATCTGCCGAAGTCGACTCTGTTCATGCTCGTTTCAGCCTTTGCGGGGCTGGACCGCATGCGGCAGGTTTACGCGCACGCCATCGGCAACGGCTATCGCTTCTATTCCTATGGCGACGCCAGCCTGCTGTTCAGGGATGCGCCTTGACCATTTCCTACGCCCATTCGCACAAGCAGATCCGTGATGAGTAACGAGTTCTCCTTCCGCCTGATCGCCACCGACGGAAAGGCGCGGCGCGGCGAAATCACCATGCGGCGCGGCACGATCCGCACCCCCGCCTTCATGCCGGTCGGCACTGGCGGTACGGTCAAGGCGATGTATCTCGATCAGGTGCGGGCGCTGGGCTCCGACGTGATCCTCGGCAACACCTATCACCTGATGCTGCGTCCGGGCGCTGAACGAGTCGCCCGACTCGGCGGACTGCACGAATTCGCCCGCTGGCCCCATCCGATTCTCACGGATTCCGGCGGTTTTCAGGTCATGTCGCTGTCGAAATTGCGCAAATTGACCGAGAAAGGCGTCACTTTTCGCTCCCACATCGACGGGGCGCCGTATGAGATGACGCCGGAGCGCTCGATCGAGATCCAGGGTCTGCTCGACTCCGACATCCAGATGCAGCTCGACGAATGCACCGCGCTGCCGGCGAAGCCGGACGAGATCGAGCGCGCGATGGAGCTTTCGCTGCGCTGGGCGGAGCGCTGCAAGGTCGCGTTCGGCGACCAGCCGGGCAAGGCTATGTTCGGCATCGTGCAGGGCGGCGACAGCACGCCGTTGCGCGTGAGGTCGGCGCAGGCCCTGAAGTCGATGAATCTCAAGGGTTATGCAGTCGGCGGCCTCGCGGTGGGCGAGCCGCAGCAGGTGATGCTGGACATGCTCGACGTCACCTGTCCTGAGCTGCCGACGGAGAAGCCGCGCTACCTGATGGGCGTCGGCACGCCGGACGATATCGTGAAATCGGTGGCGCGTGGCATCGACATGTTCGACTGCGTGATGCCCACCAGGGCAGGGCGGCACGGCCTTGCTTACACCCGGCGCGGCAAGATCAATTTGCGCAACGCGCGCCACGCCGACGACCCGCGCCCCCTCGACGAGGAGAGCAATTGCCCCGCCGCCCGCGACTATTCCCGGGCCTACCTGCATCACCTGGTGAAATCGCAGGAGGCGCTGGGCGCCATGCTGCTCACCTGGAACAACCTCGCCTACTACCAGAGGCTGATGCAGGACCTGCGCGACGCCATCGAGGCGGGCCGCTTCACCGATCGCGCCGCGGAAATCTCCGAAGGCTGGGTGAGGGGCGACCTTCCCGTCTATCAGGCGCGGTGAACTCGAGGTTGCCGCCATGATGGTAGCGAGACGCAAGAGGGCGCGGGGCGCATGAACAATCGCTACGGGACTTTGGCGTCCTGGGTCTACAATCTGGACAAGCCTGTGGGCTGCTCCTTCGGGGACGTCGAGTATTATCGGGCGCGCCTCGCCAGCTGCCAGGGACCTGTGCTCGAGCCGGCGGTAGGCAATGGGCGCTTCCTGGTTCCGATGCTGGAGGCCGGTCTCGCCGTCGAGGGCTTCGACCCCTCAGAAGAGATGCTGGCCCATTGCCGCAGCCACGAGAAGGTGCGCGCCTTCGACGAAAGCCTCACCTGTCAGAGGTTCGAGACCTTTTCCTACGATCGCCGCTTCGAGGCGATCGTCATTCCGCTTGGTTCGTTCCAGCTCATTACCGAGTTCTCCGTGGCCATGTCGGTTCTCCGGCGGTTTCACCACCATCTCGCCCCGAATGGGCGGCTGATGGTGGACCTCGATCCGATAGGAGGCTTCCTTGACCCCGGCAGCGCCGTTCGCAGCTGGACCACGGAGGAGGCTGATGTGCTGACGCTGACCGATCAGCGGATCGAGACGGATTTCGTCGCCCAGACCACCGTCTCCCAGCACCGCTACGAACGCTGGCGCGAGGGCAGGCTGGTTGAGACGGAGCGCGAGCTGTTCAGCCTGCGCTGGTGGGGTGTGGCCGAATTCTCCATGGCTCTCGGCGCGGCGGGATTCGTGGACGTCGTTGCCTCCGGCAACTACCAGTACGGTCGCGCTCCGCAACGGACGGACGACACCATCAGCTTCGAGGCGCGTCGGCCCGCCTGACGCACTACATGCTCACGCTGTTCGCGGCGCGCAAACTGACGCCGGTGATGCGCCAGACCCCGTCAGCCTGCAATTCCAGTGTGTAGACCGCTTCATAATCCTTCCCATCCGGGCCCACGGTGAATACCTGCTGGATGATGGAGACTGCGTCCATCTCCTTGACCTTGCCGAAGGACCAGTCGCGCGGATGATATACCGGCTGGTAACCGCCCGTGACCATTCCCATGAAGGTTTCGACCGTGGGGAAAAGACGCTGCACGTTCGGCGCCGCAAAACTGTAGGCTCTATCCGCATCATCGGCCAAAAATGCGCGGATCTGGCTGTCTATGGTGGTCTGGGCGGCCTGCACTTCGACTTCGCCCGCTCGGGCGAACAGTGGCGCGAAGAGGACCAACAAGATGATGACGGCGCGAAGCATGATCCTATGCCCTTGTCCGTTGGGGCGGCGATAACCGATTATGGCGATCATACGCCGTTTTGGCGCGTCCGGTTTCGCCAAGCCGCGAAATTTCGGCGCAGCGACAGGGCAAGCGACGCACTCGCCTTGAAACCGCGGGCGTGGTCTGCCAGAAACCGGCAAGACAAATCGACGGTGCGGCCATGAGAGCGTTCTTCGTCCAGATCAAATGCGAGCTTGGAAAGTCCTACGAGGTCGCCAGCGCGCTCGCCGATGCCGAGATCGCTTCGGAGATCTACTCGACCGCCGGCAGTTTTGACCTGCTGGCGAAATTCTATGTCGAGGAGGACGAGATCGATATCGGCCACTTCGTCAACCAGCGCGTTCAGGTGATTCCCCATATCAAGGACACCCACACGATCGTCACCTATCGCGCCTTCTGAGCTGCCCACATCGCGGCCAGTCGCTGCCCGCTCCGAAGGCAGGCTGACGACGAAGCGGGCACGTTGATGAGCCCGCGCTTTCCCCGACACCCCAGCGCATTGAATCCGCTTGCATTTGCTCCCGCGCGCCGTTGAATAGGCCATGCAGGGGAGACATGCGTGGCCGCATTCAACGAAATGCTCCCGGACGGCGCGGGAATTCGCCAGCCTTACGCAGCCTATGAGGGCTGGCTGAGCGGGCAGGATCCCAAGCGGCTGGCCGACAAGATGTGCGACGCGGAACGCGTGTTCCGGCGGACCGGCATTACCTTCAACGTCTACGGGGAGGAAGAGGCCGCCGAGCGGCTGATCCCCTTCGACATCGTTCCACGCATCCTGTCCGGCTCGGAATGGCGTCGCCTGACGCAGGGCATCGAGCAGCGGGTTCAAGCGCTGAACGCGTTTCTCGACGACATCTACCATCGGCAGGAGATCCTGAAGGCGGGCCGCGTGCCCCACGACCTCATCGCCGGAAACGAGGCGTTTTTGCCCGAGATGATCGGCGTACGCGCGCCCGGCGGCGTCTATACCCACATCATCGGCGTCGACATCGTGCGCATCAGCGAAAGCGAGTTCTACGTCCTGGAGGACAACGCCCGCACGCCTTCCGGCGTCTCCTACATGCTGGAGAATCGGGAGACGATGCTCCAGCTCTTCCCGGAGCTCTTCCAGCGCGTGCGGGTCCGTCCGGTGGAGAACTATCCGCAACTGCTGCGCCAGTCCCTGGCCGCGGTCTGCCCGGCCAATCTGAAAGGTCCGCCCACGCTCGCGATCCTGACGCCCGGCAGCTACAACTCCGCCTATTTCGAGCACGCCTTCCTGGCCGACCAGATGGGAGTCGAACTCGTCGAAGGCCAGGACCTGCGGGTGATCGACGGCCACATCGCCATGCGCACCACCGAGGGCTATAGGCAGATAGACGTGCTCTATCGCCGGGTCGACGACGCCTTCCTCGATCCGCTGACCTTCCGGTCCGACTCCGCGCTCGGCGTGCCGGGAATCATGGATGTCTACCGCGCCGGCAACATCACCATCGCAAATGCGCCCGGCACGGGCATCGCCGACGACAAGGCGATCTATTCCTACATGCCCGAGATCATCGAGTTCTACACTGGCCGCAAGGCCATCCTGGGCAACATCCCGACATGGCGCTGCTCCGAGCCGGACAGTCTCAAATACGTCCAGGAGCACCTTGCCGAACTGGTCGTGAAGGAGGTGCACGGCTCTGGCGGCTACGGCATGCTTGTCGGACCCGCCGCCTCGAAGAAGGAACGCGAGGATTTTTCGAAGAAGCTCGCCGCGAAGCCCTCGAACTACATCGCGCAGCCGACGCTTTCGCTTTCGACCTGTCCTATCCTCACCGAAAAAGGGCTAGCGCCGCGCCACGTCGACCTGCGCCCCTTCGTACTTGTCTCCGACCGTATCCAGATCGTGCCCGGCGGCCTGACGCGCGTAGCGCTCAAGGAGGGGTCGCTGGTCGTCAACTCCTCCCAGGGCGGCGGGACGAAGGATACGTGGGTGCTGGATGATTAGATGGAGAGTAGAGAGTAGATCGCGTCAATCTCTTGGGCGAGTCCGATGTGAAGCAGCTGATGAAACGGACAAAGGAAATCGGAAAGATGCTGCGTTCGTCGATCCGCCGATTGCAGGAGAAATCATGAACTCTGTCGTCCACTACTCACTACTCACTATTCACTACTCACTCGCCAGCGGGCGCCCCTGATGCTCGGCCGCACCGCTAATGGCCTCTACTGGATGAGCCGCTACATCGAGCGCTCGGAGAACATGGCGCGTCTGGTCGACGCAGGGCTGCGCATGGCGCTGACGCGGTCCGAGAACACCGCGGAGGAGTGGTCTTCCGTGGTGACCAGCGCCGGCGCCCAGGTAGCGTTCCAGACGATGCACGGCACGAACTACACCGAGGAGACGGTCGCGGGATTTCTCCTGCGCGACGGCAACAACCCGTCCAGCGTGCTCGCGGCAGTCGAAACGGCGCGCAACAACGCACGCATGGTGCGTACGGCGCTGACCCGCGAAACGTGGGAGGCGATCAATGAAGCCTGGATGTCGTTGGAGCGCATGCTTGAGGGGCCGATCGATGGCCGCGAATTGCCGGCCGTCCTCGACGCCGTGAAGCGCGAGGCGGCCCTCATCCGCGGCTCGTTCTACAGCACCATGCTGCGCAACGAGATCTTCGATTTCTACCAGATCGGCACCTATATCGAACGCGCCGACAACACCGCGCGCATCCTCGACGTCAAATACTACGTCCTGTTGCCGTCGATCTCCTGGGTTGGCTCCTCACTCGACAACTACCAGTGGGAGTCCATCCTGCGCTCGGTTTCGGCGCACCGTTCCTATCGCTGGGTCTATGAGGCGGAATACAGGCCGACCAACATCGCCGACTTCCTCATCCTCAACGGGCGTATGCCCCGCTCGCTCGCGTTCTGCTACCGCATGATCTCGGAACATCTGAATTCCCTGGCGGCGGCGTACGGCATGCGGCATCCTAGCCATGATGCGCTCGACCGCATCTTCGCCAAGTTGCGGGTTGGCTCGATCAAGGAGATCATCGATGCGGGCCTGCACGAGTTCCTCTCGGACTTCATCCGCGACAACAATCAGTTGGGCGACCAGATCGCGCTCGACTACCAATTCCACTGAAGGCCGGCCATGCGGCTGAGAATCTCGCACCGGACCGAGTACCAGTACGATGCGCCGGTAGCCTACGCCTTGCAGCGCATCCGTCTCGTACCGCTGACGGGAGAGGGCCAGACGGTCCTGTCCTGGTCGATGGCGATCGATGGCGCTCGCGAGGAACTCCGCTTCGTGGACCATTTCGGCAACGACACCCGCCTGCTCAGCGTCAGCGGCGAACCGCATGTGATTGCGGTGGAGGTCTCTGGCGAGGTGGAAACGGAGGACCGGGCAGGGGTGGCCGGACCCCATCGCGGCTTCGCGCCGTTGTGGCTCTTCCAATCGGACACCGCCCTGACCACGATCGGCGAGGGTGTGCGGTCGATCGCGGAAGCGGCGCCACAGGGTGACGAACTGGCGCGCCTGCACGAGTTGATGACGCTCATCCGTAAGCGCGTGGCCTACCAGACCGGCGCGACGGACACGCTGACGACCGCGGAGGATGCAGTGGCGACGGGAGCAGGCGTCTGCCAGGACCACGCGCATGTCTTCATCGCCGCAGCCCGCCATCTCGGCTTCGCAGCGCGCTACGTCAGCGGCTACCTGATGATGGATTCCGCCACGCACCAGGTCGCCACCCATGCGTGGGCCGAGGCGCATGTTCGTCAACTCGGGTGGGTGGGCTTCGATGTCGCCAACGGCATCTCGCCCGACGCGCGCTATGTGAGGATCGCGACCGGGCGTGACTATCGCGACGCCATGCCCCTGTCGGGCGTTCGACTTGGACAAGGCGACGAGCGCCTTGCAGTGAGGATTACCGTGGAGCAGTAATCACGGACAAGCCAAACGGGAATCGGCGTTGCCGCCGATCTTGAGCATAATATGACCTACTGCGTCGCCCTGCAGACTGATCAGGGCCTTGCGTTCATGTCCGACACCCGCACGAATGCCGGAATCGACAACATTTCCACGTTTCGCAAGATGCACGTCTGGGAGGAGCCCGGCGAGCGCGTCATCGTGTTGCTGACATCGGGCAATCTCGCCACGACGCAATCCGTGGTCAGTCTGCTCAATGAGCGATCCAAGGCGCCGTCCGACCGGGTACCGTCGCTCCTGCAAACGCCGTCGCTCTACCAGACGGCCAGGCTCGTCGGCAGCACGATCAAGGAGGTGATCTCGTCGTCGGCGCCGGAAGGGGAGAAGGCCGAGTCCTACTTCAACGCCTCGTTCATCCTCGGCGGCCAGATTCGCGGCGGCGAGCCACGCCTCTTCCTGATCTACCCGGAGGGCAATTTCATCGAGGCGAGCGAGGATACCCCGTTCTTCCAGATCGGCGAGACCAAGTACGGCAAGCCCATCATCGTTCGCGCCTACGACCGGCACATGAACTTTGCCGAGGTGGCGAAGCTGCTGATGGTTTCGTTCGATTCGACGGTGCGGTCGAACCTGTCCGTCGGCCTGCCGCTCGACATGATGTTCTACGAACGCGACACCTTCCGTGTCGGCCTCAAGCGACGGATCACACAGGACGATCCGTATTACCGCACAGTTTCCGACGCCTGGTCGAACGCGTTGCGGAACGCCTTCACGGCGCTTCCTGATTATCCGGAGAAGTAATCAAGCGAAGCAGGGGGACACAAGCATGGACCGCGACACATTTAGGGAATGGTCGCGCCGCGCGGCCGATTGGGGAGTGGACTATCGGGACGGGGTCCGTGACCGACCTGTGCGTGCGCAAGTCCAGCCCGGCTCCATTGCGGCGCTCATCCCGGATGCTCCCCCTGAAGGCGCGGAATCGATGGAAGCGATCTTCGCTGATTTCGAAGCGAAGATCCTGCCCGGCATGACCCATTGGCAACATCCTCGCTTCTTCGCCTATTTTCCGGCAAACGCGGCCCCGGTCTCCGTCGTCGCGGAATACCTGGTAAGCGCGATGGCCGCGCAGTGCATGCTGTGGCAAACGTCGCCCGCCGCCACTGAACTGGAGGTGAGGGTGGTCGACTGGATGCGGCAGGCGCTCGGTCTGCCCGACGGCTTTGCCGGCGTCATCCAGGATTCGGCCTCGACGGCGACCCTGGCCGCGGTGCTGACCATGCGGGAACGGGCGCTGGACTGGAAAGGCAACAGTGCAGGCCTCGCCGGCCAGCCGCGTTTGCGGGTCTATTGCTCCGAACACGTCCACACTTCGATCGACCGCGCGATCTGGATTTCGGGAATAGGCGAAGACAACCTCGTGCGGATCCCGACGAGTGGCCCGTTGCGGGGGATGGACGCCGCGAGGCTTGAAGCAGCCGTAGCCGCCGATCGGGCCGCAGGCATGATCCCGGCCGGGATCATCGCCTGCATTGGCGGCACCAGCGTCGGGGGAACAGACGATGTGAACCCGGTCGCTGATGTCGCCGCGCGAAACGGTCTCTATCTTCACGTTGACGCGGCGTGGGCGGGCTCAGCGATGATCTGCCCGGAGTTCAGGCACTATTGGCACGGCGCGGAACGCGCCGACTCCATCGTCTTCAACCCGCACAAATGGCTCGGCGCGCAGTTCGACTGCTCGATCCAGTTCCTGCGCGATCCCGAAAGCCTCGTGAAAACACTTGCGATCAAGCCGGAGTACCTGAAGACGCACGGCAAGGACGGCATCATCAACTTCTCCGAATGGTCAGTGCCGCTCGGTCGCCGCTTCCGAGCACTGAAACTGTGGTTCCTGCTTAGGGCGCACGGGCTCGAAGGCCTGCGCAAAATGATCCGCGATCATGTCTCGTGGGCGCGCCGGCACTGCGAGCGCATCCGCGCCACGCGCGGCTTCGAGATCGTCTCTGAGCCCATGCTTTCCCTCTATTCGTTCCGGCACATTGCCGGCGATGATCGCGACCTCGACATGCACAATCTCTCGCTGGTCGAGAAGATCAACGCCGACGGCCGCATCTATGTCACGCAGACGCGTGTCGACGGGCGCGTCGCGATTCGCTTTCAGGTCGGGCAATTCGAAACCACCACGGCGGATGTCGACTTCGCCTATGACGTTATCACCGAGATTGCCGGTTCGCTGAACTGAGCCGACGGACCTTGCAATTCCTGGGAGTCTGGTTCGAGTCGGCGAATTTCGTTACTGGCTCAACCGAGTGGAAATGACTTTCGTTTATTGATATAGTTCCCGTAAACGAAAGTCAGAGGGCTAGCCAATGTTCCTGTCGCCACGCCACGCTGAAATTCTGCAGATGGCGAAGGATCACGGGCGTGTCCTGGTCGACGATCTGTCTACCCATTTCAACGTCACGCCGCAGACGATCCGCAAGGACCTCAACGATCTGTGCGACCAGCGGCTCTTGAACCGCATCCATGGCGGCGCGCTGTTCCCGTCCGGCATCGAGAACGTCGAATACGAGGCGCGGCGCAAGATTGCTGCAATGGAGAAGGAAGCCATCGGCGCCGCGGCGGCCAGGCTCATCCCCGACAGCGCCTCCCTGTTCATCAACATCGGCACCACCACGGAGGCCGTCAGCAAGGCGCTGCTAGATCATTCGGGGTTGATGATCATCACCAATAATATCAACGTTGCCAACAGGATGCGGGTGTATCCTTCGATGGAGGTCGTGATTGCGGGTGGTGTCGTCCGCGGTTCCGACGGAGGCATCGTCGGTGAGGCGGCGGTCGACTTCATCAAGCAGTTCAAGGTGGACTATGCGGTCATCGGCGCATCCGCGATCGACCATGACGGGGCGCTTCTCGACTTCGATTTCCGTGAGGTGAAGGTTGCGCAGGCGATCATCGCAAACGCCCGCCACGTGATCCTGGTCTCGGACTCCACCAAATTCGAACGTACGGCGCCCGTGCGCATCGCCCATCTGTCCCAGGTCGATACCTTCATAACCGACCGGTGCGATCTGCCAGGCATCCGCAGCATCTGCGCCGAGGCGGAAGTCGAACTCATCGAAACCGCCCGCTGAGGCAGAGCCGCGGCTGGGCGAAATTCGTTTGACATTCGTTTATACTTCGAAATAATCGCTTTGCGTTTTCGAGTAGGTGGGCAGGGCGCTGCACTGCGAAAGTGCGGAGTAAGCCCCTTGGACAACGAAACGGTCCATGATGTTTTCGTCATCGGCGGCGGCATAAACGGCTGCGGCATCGCGCGTGATGCGGTTGGGCGCGGTTACAGCGTCATGCTGGCCGAGATGAACGATCTGGCGAGCGGCACATCCTCCGGTTCGACCAAGCTTATCCATGGCGGTCTGCGCTACCTCGAGCACTATGAGTTCCGGCTGGTGCGCGAAGCGTTGATGGAGCGCGAGGTCCTGTGGCGAAACGCGCCGCACATCATCTGGCCGATGCGTTTCGTGTTGCCCTTTTTCAAAGGCGGGCCGCGTCCGGCGTGGATGCTGCGACTTGGCCTCTTCTTGTACGACCACATCGGTGGCCGCAAGCTGCTGCCCCCGACGCGCACGCTGGACATGACCCGCGATGCGGCGAAAAAGCCCCTCAAGGCGTTGTTCACAAAGGCTTTCGAGTATTCCGACGGGTGGGTGAACGATGCGCGTCTCGTCGTGCTCAACGCGCGCGATGCGGCCGACCGAGGGGCGATCATCCGCACCCGAACGAAGGTGGTCTCGGCGCGGCGCGAAGGTTCGCTTTGGCTGGTCACGCTCCAGGGGCCCGATGGCTCCGCGCAGCTCGTGAAGGCGCTACTGCTCATCAATGCGGCCGGACCCTGGGTCGATCATGTCCTTTCGGAGGCGGTTGGTAACAGCGGCGTCCACAATGTACGCCTGGTCCAGGGCAGCCACATCGTCGTGCGCAGGAAGTTCGATGACCCGCGGGCCTATTTCTTCCAGAATACTGACGGGCGCATCATCTTCGCGATCCCCTACGAGGAAGATTTCACGCTGATCGGCACGACCGACCGGGATTTTGACGGCGACCCGCGAAAGGTCGAGATCACCGAGGCGGAAACGAACTATCTGTGCGCCGCGGCGAGTGAGTATTTCGCGGAGCCGGTGAGGCGTGAGGACATCGTCTGGACCTATTCCGCCGTGCGGCCGCTCTTCGACGACGGCGCCTCGAAGGCCCAGGAGGCAACGCGCGACTATGTGCTGAAGCCGGAAGGCAAGCCCGGGCAGCCCCAGATCATCAATGCCTTCGGCGGCAAGATCACCACCTACCGGCGGCTGGCCGAATCCATGCTGGAACTGATCGAGGCCAGGCTCGGCGCGCGTGGCAAGCCGTGGACTGAGACTGCGCCGCTGCCCGGCGGCGATTTCCCTGCGACCGCCTTCGACGCCGAGGTGTCGAAGCTGAAGTCTTCCTATCCATTTCTCGGCGCCGGCATGGCGCGACGGCTCACCCGCCTTTACGGGACGCGGGCGCGCACGCTTCTGGGGCGTTCTGGATCGCTCGGCGATCTCGGACGGCACTTCGGCGCGGATCTCTACGAAGCCGAGGTCCGCTATCTGGTCGAGCACGAATGGGCCCGCACGGCCGACGACATCTTGTGGCGGCGCACCAAGCGGGGCCTGGTGCTGAAGCCGGAGGAGGCCGCCGCACTGGCGGATTATCTGGATCAGAACGGCAGCGACGGGCGCAGGGCGGCAGCCGAATAGGCTTGTTCAGGGAGTGCATGGAAGGGGCGACAGGGGAATGCGCACCGCGCCGCGACGCCGGGCGCTGCCTCTGTCTATTTCGGCCGATCGCCGTCGATCATGACGAATTGGTGAGGGGCTGAGCATTTTGAGGCTGCCAGGCCTTGGCTTAGGAAACGGGAGGCGGCAGTAATGCCGCCTCCTTCTTGCGCGGAGAGACGGAATTGGAACTCGAACTTTGCCTTGAGCAGCATTCGCTCGCGGGGACCCGACCATGACCGGCCACATTCTCGCGATCGACCAGGGCACCACCTCGTCGCGCGCCATCGTCTTCGGCGAAGACATGAAGCCCCTCGGTGTCGGCCAGAAGGAGTTCAAACAGCATTACCCGGCCTCGGGCTGGGTCGAGCATGACCCGGAAGAGATCTGGTCAACGGTCGTAGAGACCTGCAGGACCGCGCTGGAGACAGCGGGCCTCGGCGCCGCGGACATCGCTGCCATCGGCATCACCAACCAGCGCGAGACGGTGGTGATCTGGGACAAGGCAACCGGCAAGCCGATCCACAACGCCATTGTCTGGCAGGACCGCCGCACCGCGCCGCTCTGTGCAAAACTCAAGGAGCAGGGGCTCGAGGCAAAATTCACCGGCAAGACCGGCCTGCTGCTCGATCCCTATTTCTCGGGGACCAAGCTGGCGTGGTTGCTGGACAATGTGGAGGGCGCGCGCCTTCGCGCCGAGAAAGGCGAGCTTCTGGCGGGTACGATCGACACCTTCCTGATCTGGCGTCTGACTGGCGGCAAGATGCATGCAACCGACGCCACCAATGCATCGCGCACGCTGATCTACAACATCGAGACCAACGAATGGGACGCGGAGCTGATGGCGGTCCTGCGCATCCCGGCTTCGCTGTTGCCGCATGTTAAGGACTGTGCCGACGATTTTGGCGTCAGCGACAAGTCGGTGCTGGGCGCCGAGATACCGATCCTTGGCGTCGCCGGCGACCAGCAGGCCGCGACAATCGGCCAGGCCTGCTTCGAGCCAGGGATGGTGAAATCCACCTTCGGTACCGGCTGTTTCGCGCTGCTCAACACTGGCAGCGACATGTGCCTCTCTAAGAACCGGTTGCTGACCACCATCGCCTACCGCTTGAACGGAAAGACCACCTACGCGCTGGAGGGATCGATCTTCAT
The DNA here is from genome assembly GCF_028826155.1 of Mesorhizobium shangrilense. NCBI lineage: Bacteria > Pseudomonadati > Pseudomonadota > Alphaproteobacteria > Hyphomicrobiales > Phyllobacteriaceae > Arvimicrobium > Arvimicrobium flavum. Next base: position 3,255,945 of record NZ_JAQGPN010000001.1, on the reverse strand, counting down.
CGCGGGCGCGGCGGTGCAGTGGCTGCGCGACGGGCTGAAGATCATCGGTCGCGCCGAACACTCGGGGGAGATGGCGGCGCTCGCCGACCAATCACAGGACGTCTACCTGGTCCCGGCCTTCGTCGGATTGGGAGCGCCGCACTGGGACGCCGACGCGCGTGGAGCCATTTACGGCCTGACCCGGAACACCGGTCCCGCAGAGTTCGCTCAAGCGGCGCTCGAGTCGGTCGCCTTCCAGATGCGCGATCTGCACGACGCGATGACAAAGGACTGGCATACGGGGAATGGTGAGACGGTGCTGCGGGTCGACGGCGGCATGGTGGCGTCGGACTGGACCATGCAGCGGCTGGCGGACATCCTCGACGCGCCGGTTGATCGTCCCACGATTCTGGAAACCACTGCACTCGGCGCGGCATGGCTGGCGGGCTGGCGCGCCGGCGTGTGGCCGGACGCCTCCGGCTTTGCCAAGGCATGGGCTCTCGACCGGCGCTTCATGCCCGCAATGAAGGAAGCGACCCGCGCCCGGAAACTGCAGGGATGGCACAACGCGGTGCGGCGCACGCTTTCGGAAACCTGACCGTCCCATCAGACAGATGAACCCGCGCGCTGGCGCGGGTTCAATGCTCATGCTGTTTGTAGGCGTTCAGCCGTATGGCGAGTAGCACTGACGACGCGGCCCGTTGTAGGGCTGGAACGTGTTGTCGTACGCCCGGTAGGACCGGTAGCGGTTGTAGCACCACTGCACGTGAGCATCGCCGCCTTCGCGATAGATGACGCGCGGCTCGCTCAGCACGTTGCCGATCACGGCGCCAGCCGTGAATGCTGCCAGCGGATACCACCAGCCATTGTACTCTCGATAGCCGTTGCGCCAGTACCGGTAACCGCGATGGCCGCGCCAATAGCCATCACCATGGCCGCGCCAGTTGCCGCCGCGCCAGTCGCTACCGCGCCAGCGATCCCCACCGCGCCAATTGTCTCGGCCCCGCCATCCGTTGTTGTTGTAGACCCAGGGCCGCTGACCTTGGGCGTAGCGCATGTGGTCTGAGTTGACGTGATCGCCGAAACGCCGCCATCTCCAATCCTGAACCTTCTGCACATCCTGGAAAGCGGCTGGCACGGAAGGCGCAGCCATCGGTGCTGCGCCCGCGGGGACGCCCGCTGCCACCGCGAACGAAGCCGCCAGCGCGGACGGCATCAACCCGGATAAGAACTTCTTCATCTCGAATCTCCTCGAGAAACGGAATGTCCCTTTCGAGAACGGATCATAGCGCGCTTGGTTCCGAAACTGAACAGTCCCGGCGACGACTAGCCTTCGGCGACGCCGGCATCGGCAAAAGTCGCCATGCCAGAGTGACATGCAACCGCTGATTTCAGGATGTTGACAGCCAGGCAGGCGCCCGATCCCTCTCCAAGGCGCATGCCGAGATCGAGGATTGGACGGAGTTCGAGTCTTTCAAGCAAGCGCGCATGCGCGGCCTCGGCCGAGCAGTGTGCCGCCTGCACATGATCGAGTCCGCCGGGAACAAGACGGGCCAGAGGCGCGGCAGCCGCAGTCGTCACGAAGCCGTCGAGCAGGACCGCGGTTCCCATGCGCCGCGCCGCGAGCACCGCCCCGAAAATGGCCGCGAGTTCGCGGCCGCCAACGCGGCGCAGGACTTCGAGCGGGTCACCGAGCGCTGCGCCGTGGAAGGAGATCGCGCTGTCCACCACTGCCGCCTTGCGTGCAAGGCCGGCATCGTCGACGCCGGTGCCGCGACCTGTCCAGTCCGCACCTGCGCCGCCGAAGAGAGCGGCGGCCACCGCTGCCGCAGTCGTGGTGTTGCCGATCCCCATCTCGCCGACGCACACCAGATCCGTGCCTTCCGGGAGCGCTGTGTATCCCCTCGAAAACGCGTCCAGGAACTCGGCTTCGCTCATCGCCGGAGCCTGTGTGAAGTCGGCCGTCGGACGATCGATGTCGAGCGCCGTCACCTTGAGTTCGGCCTCTGCAATGCGTGCGAGCTGGTTAATGGCTGCACCGCCGGCCGCAAAATTGGCCACCATCTGTGCGGTTACCTCCGCGGGGTACGCCGAAACACCGCGCGCCGTGATCCCGTGAGAGCCGGCGAAGATGAGGACGGCCACGTTGTCGAGGGCGGGAACAGGCTTTCCCTGCCAGCGCGCCAACCAGATCGCGAGGTCTTCAAGGCGTCCCAGGCTGCCCCGAGGTTTCGTCAGCGTATCCTGCCTCGCGATGGCCGCCGCAGCTGCCGCGTCATCTCCGGAGCTGAGCGAGGAGCAGGCTTGCCGCAGGGCGTCAATGGTCGGGAAAACAGACACTTGTAACCTCAGAATGATTCAATGATCTAACGAGAGCGCCACCAGCAGGACCGCGATCTCGGCCCCCTGCTGCAAGCAGCCGAGCACGTCGCCGGTCTGACCTCCGATCTGGCGTTCGGTGAGCCATTTCAAGGCGATGAACCAGATGGTGAGTACGATGGCGGCGACGATCGCCGGACCGATGCCGAGCAACAGCAGAGAGGCTGCGCCCGCCAGCAAGGCCGTCCGCGCCGCGCCCGCCCGAATGGCGCCCGCGGTCGCCGACAGACCCGTATCGCGCGCCGGCGGCACTAGCATCATGAAGGCCGGAATAATTGACCGGGACGCCGCGTGCGACGCCAGCAGGGCGAGGAGAACGGAACCGGTATCGGCGATTGCAATGAGTGCCTGCCATCTCAAGAGAACGGTGACGACGAGCGCAATGACGCCGTAGGCGCCGATGCGGCTGTCCTTCATGATCTCCAGCTTGCGCTGGCGCGTAACGCCGCCGCCGAATCCGTCGGCGACGTCGGACAGGCCGTCCTCGTGCAGGCATCCGGTGATGAGCATCGTCGTGGCGATCGCCAGGATCGCCGATATGGCGGGCGGCAGGCCGAGGGCGGCCGAAACGGCAAAGGCAAGCGCGCCCGCCAATCCCACGACGATGCCGACGAGCGGGGCCGCCCAGATCGCGTCCGCAAGACGACGCTCCATTGGGCCGAAGACGGGTATGCGCGTGAAGAAGCCGACGCAGCTGAACAGGTCGCCGACGATGGTGCGAACCGCTAAGACGCCGTTCACCGCTCAGCCCTTTGCGATCGCGTGGAAAAAGCTGCCGGTGACGTTGCCGCGGCGACCGCCGGCCCGGCCGAGCGGATTGCCGAGACCGTCCGCGATCTCGACGAGCGGAGCGTCGTGGCCGGCATCGACGACGCTGGCATAGTGGAACTCATGGCCCCGCACCGTTTCGCCCGCGCGCCCGATGGCGCAGTCGGAGAGCAGCCGCGCCTGGCGATAGCCGAGGTTCATCTTGCGCCTGGCGAAGCTGGTGGCGTGACCGAGAAGACCCAGCGTCGGATGGGTGATCCCCTCCGAATCCTCGATTGCGACACCCAGCGCCATGAACCCTCCGCATTCGCCGTGGACGGGCTTGGTCTCGGCGAAACGCGCCATGCCTGCGCGAAAAATTTCGGCCGCCGCCAATCGCCCTGCATGAAGCTCCGGGTAACCGCCCGGCAGCCAGCAGACATCGCAGTCCCCTGGAGGCGCCTCGTCGGCCAGGGGCGAGAAGAAGACGAGTTCCGCGCCCTTTTCGCGCCACGTCGACTGCAGGTGCGGGTAGAGGAATCCAAAGGCCTTGTCGCGCGCAAGTGCGATGCGCTGGCCGGGAGGATCAAGCGCTTCTGCCGCAGCGTCGCCGCCGTCCGCGATCGGGCTCGCGGCGGCAAGGATTCGGTCAAGATCGAGTGATTTCTCCATCACGTCCGCCAGACGGTCGATAAACCCTTCGAGCGCTTCGTGCTCGCTGGCCTGGACCAAGCCTAGGTGGCGCTCGGGTATCTCCATGTCCGGATTGCGCATGACTGCGCCAAGCACCGGCAGGCCGGCGGCCTCGATGGCATTTGCGCACTGCGAACGGTGGCGTTCGCTGGCCACCTTGTTCAGCACAACGCCAGCAATCCGGACCTCGGGGTCGTAGACCGCAAAACCCTTGGCAATGGCCGCGGCGGTTCGCGACTGGCCCGACACGTCCAGCACGAGTAGCACGGGGAGGCTGAACCTGGCGGCCAGGTCGGACGCTGCCCCGGAACGCCTCCGGCCGGCCTCGATGCCGTCGAAAAGGCCCATGGCGCTCTCGACGATCACCGCATCCGCGCCTTCGGCGGCCTCCCGAAGCAGTGCGTCCAGCAACGCCGGACCCATTGCCCAGCTGTCCAGGTTGACGCCTATGCGGCCGGTCGCCGCTGCGTGGAAACCCGGATCGATGTAATCAGGTCCCGACTTCGCGCCGCGCACGTCGATGCCGCGCCGCCTGAGCGCGCGCAGGATGCCGATGGTGACGCTGGTCTTGCCTGACCCGGAGCGTGGCGCGCCGACGATCAACCCTCGAGCCGTCATGCGCTTTGCATTTCCCTTGCGAACTGGAGCAGTTCGGCTCGCATCGAGACGATCGAACCGACGATGATGAGCGCCGGCGAGGCGAAGCCACCGGCATCTGCTTCCGCCGTGACGTTGGCGAGATCGGAAATCAGGATGCGCTCGTCGGCGGTGGTCGCGGAGGCGATGACGGCGACGGGCGTGGAAGGCCGCAGCCCCCCGGCAAGCAGCGCCGCGGCAATCGTCTCAAGGTTCTTCAACCCCATGTAGACGACGATGGGCTGACCCGTATGCGCCAGCGCGGCCCAGTCCAGGTCTTCATCGCTTCCGGCGGCGTGTCCGGTCGCCAGGATGATAGCCTTGTTCAGACCCCGCATCGTGGCTGGGATGCCTACGCTTGCCATCGCGCCGAAAGCAGACGTGACGCCCGGCAGGATGCGAAACGGGATGCCATTCCGGGCGAGGGCCAGCGCCTCCTCTCCGCCGCGGCCGAAGACGTACGGATCGCCCCCTTTGAGGCGCAGGACCCGCTTCTTGCGTCCGGCAAGCGCAATCAGCAGCGCCGTGATGTCGTCCTGCGCCGCCGAGATGCGACCACCACGTTTGCCCATGAAATGGAGTTCGGCGCTCTCGGCCGCGCTGAGGATGGAGCTGTCGACCAGGGCGTCATAGACGATGGCGTCCGCCTGCGAGAGAGCGGAAACCACGTCGAGCGTGAGCGCGCCCGGATTGCCTGGGCCGGCGCCCGCGAGCCAGACATGCCCAGGCTCGAAGACGGTGAGTTTCGGGCTGAGGCGACTGATCGCGTGTTGCAAACTCATGACTGGCCTTTTTGGTCGTGACGGGCGTAGAGGGCGGTCCTATAGACGAGCCCATGAGCAACGAAGAGCGCCCCTTGCGTCGAGGCTGGACCACCGGCACCTGCGCGGCAGCGGCCGCCAAGGCGGCCTGTGCCGGGCTGCTGACCGGCGAGTTTCCTGATCCTGTGGAGGTCGCGCTTCCCGGCGGCCAGCGTCCCGCCTTCGCCCTGGCCCGATGGGAGCTTCGGGACGGGGAGGCGGTAGCGGCGGTCGTCAAGGATGCGGGCGATGATCCGGATGTCACCCATGGCGCCGTTATGACCGCGACGGTGCGGCGCGGGGCGCCGGGCAGCGGCATCACATTTCTTGCCGGCCCCGGTATCGGAACAGTGACGCGACCGGGTCTGCCGATGCCGCCCGGCGAGCCTTCGATCAATCCCGTTCCCCGCAAGATGATCACCGATGGGATCGCCGAAGTGGCCGGCGAGGGGGCTGACTTCGAAGTCGAGATTTCCGTGCCCGACGGCGAGGAGATGGCTCGGCGCACCCTCAACGCGAGACTTGGCGTTGTCGGCGGCATTTCTGTGTTGGGCACGACGGGCATCGTCGTGCCGTATTCCTGTTCGGCCTGGATTCACTCCATCCATCGCGGCATCGACGTGGCGCGCGCCGCCGGCCTTCAGCATGTCTCGGGCGCGACCGGCTCCGCCTCCGAGGCGGCCGCCCAGAAGCATCATGGGCTGCCGGAAATCGCGCTGATCGACATGGGCGACTTCGTTGGCGGCATGTTGAAGTATATCCGCGCCCATCCCGTGTCGCGCGTGACCATCGCAGGTGGCGTGGCCAAGATGAGCAAGCTCGCGCAGGGCATGCTCGACGTTCACTCCAACCGGGGAGCGCCGGACCTGACCGCGTTGGCCGAGATAGCGCTGGACGCTGGTGCGGATCAGCATGTGGCGGAGCGCATGGGATCTGCGAACACCGTCGCCGAAGCATTTGATATCGCGTCCGAAAGCGGAATCATGATCGGCAACGAAGTGGCCGTGCGGGCGTGGCGAACCGCCGTGCCGGTCCTTCGCGATGCGGACGTTGAACTCGAGATCCTGATCTTCGACCGCGAGGGTGGCCTTGTCGGCCGGGCGCCGTTCCAGCGTCATGACGCCTCGCGCCCCCTGAACCGCCGCTGATAACAGGCGTCATAAAGCGAGCTTTCGCGGAAGTCGGCTGCAGCGAGCGAGCGTCCGACGAAAATGATGGCGGTGCGCTCGATAGGCTCATCCGTCAGCATCGTTTCGATGGTCGAGAGCGTAGCGCGCACAATCCGCTGTTCCGGCCAGGACGCGTTGGCGACGATCGCCACGGGACAGTCCGGGCCGTAGAGCGGCGTCAGTTCGGCCACCACAGTGTCCAGCGCGTGGATGGCGAGGTGGATCGCCAGCGTCGCGCCGGTCGCGCCGAAGCCGGCAAGCGTTTCGCCTTCGGGCATCCGCGAGGCGCGTCCGGAAACGCGTGTGAGCACGAGGCTTTGCGCCACCTCGGGGATGGTCAGTTCGCGCCCGAGCGCGGCCGCGGCGGCCGCGAAGGATGGAACGCCGGGTGTCAGCGTGTAGCCGATGCCGTTCCGCTCCAGGCGGCGGATCTGCTCGGCCACCGCGCTCCACACGGACAGATCCCCGGAGTGCAAGCGCGCGACATCGAGACCAGCCTGGTGTGCCGCGACATATTCCGCCTCGATCTCGTCGAGGGACATCGGCGCCGTGTCCACGATCCGTGCACCCGGCGGGCAGTACAGCAGCAGGTCCCGATGCACGATTGAACCCGCGTAGAGACAGACGGGACAGCCCGCGATCAGGTCACGGCCGCGCACGGTGATGAGGTCGGCAGCGCCAGGACCGGCGCCGATGAAATGCACCGTCATTCGGTCAACTCCTCCTCTGTCGCGAGGGCGCAGGTCACGTGCCCGGAAATGACGCGGGGGCCCAGCAGCCGGGCGCCCTTGCCGGCCGCTGCGAGCGCTGCGGCTTCCGACAAAGAGGGCGAGCCCGTCGTCCGCTCGGAGGACTCAGAGACGGTCAACAGACCAGGCCGAACTTCGGCCAAAGCTTCGGCGCCGACGTAGTGCAGTGGCACGCCCAACGTGCTCGCCGCGACGATGATGCCGGTCTCGCTGTGCTTGGCGGCTCCCGTGGCAAGCGCCGAGATCTCCGCTCGCTCGCGCCGAAATTGGGTGAGGGCGGCGTCGATGGCGGTCAGAACCGCGACGGACGACACGCCCACCCTGCAACCGATACCTGCGACAATCATGGCTTCACCCACGTCCATTGCGTGACCGGCATGGCAGGGCGCCAGCCCTGCATGGAGCCCACCGGCTCCGCGCGACAAATGGCGATACGGGTCAGGCTCCCGCCGTTTCTTGCATGGAGGTCGAGCAGCACCGCTTCCATCTCCAGCGTCACGGCATTGGCGACGAGACGTCCTCCGGGCCGCAACGCCTGTATGGCGCCATCTGGTACGCCGTTGTCGCTGCCACCGCCACCGATGAAGATTGCATCCGGAATTGGTAAGTTTTCCAATGACGTAGGCGCATCGCCTTCAATAACGGTCAAGCCTGGCACGCCGAAGCGGACCGCGTTGCTGCGGATGCGCTGCGCACGGTCGGGCCTGGCCTCGATTGCGATGGCGCGCATGGAGGCGTCCGCCAGCATCCATTCGATGGAGATCGATCCCGAGCCGGCCCCAATGTCCCAGAGCAGTTCTCCACGCCGCGGCGCGAGCGAGGACAGGGTCAGCGCCCTGATCTCGCGTTTGGTGATCTGACCGTCATGCTCGAAGAGATTGTCGTCCAAACCCGGCGTCAGCGCCAGAATGCGCGCATCCGCGCTTGCCACGATCTCGATCGCCAACAGGTTCAGGGGGTTAGAATCCCTTCCGTTGAATCGATCGGCAGTGCTGACGGTGATCCGTTCGTTCGGTCCGCCAAGCGCCTCGAGCAACGTGATGCGGGATCCCCCAAATCCCGAGGCGCTGAGCATGCCCGCAATGATCGCGGGCGCTGAGGCGTCGGATGTCAGCGCCAGGACGCGACGGCCCGGATGAAGCAGGGGCCGCAACAGGTCGACGGAGCGGCCATGGAGCGAAACCGTCTCGACCGCCTGCAGGGCCCATCCGAGGCGCGCCGCGGCGAGGCTGAATGCGGAAGGGGCGGGGATGACGAGCATCTCTTCGGGTGCCACCACCCTGGACAGCGTCGCCCCGACGCCGAACAGAAATGGATCGCCGGATGCAAGCACGCAGACTTTGCGGCCGGCGAGCGCCCTCACGCCATGCATCTCGGCGTCGAAGGGGATCTGCCAGGGCCGAGCCTCGCCGCGGATCAGTTCACGCGCCAAGGCCAGATGCCGCTCGCCGCCGAACACCACCTCAGCTTCCGAAATGGTCCGTTGCGCCGCATCGCCCAGGCCGGCGACACCGTCTTCGCCGATCCCGATGATCGAAAGCCATTTGCCGGTTGATACGGAGGGAGCCTGAGCACTAGAAGGCATGATGACCTTCCGTATCCTGATCCTGGGTGGCACGACCGAGGCGCGCGAGTTTGCCGCCCGGCTGGCGGGTCGTGAAGATCTTGCGGTCACGCTGTCGATGGCCGGCCGAACGGTCAATCCGGTGGTGCAGCCGGTACCCGTTCGCATCGGTGGTTTCCGCGGCCCCGAAGGTCTTGCCGATTTCTTGCGGGAGAGCCGGACGGATCTGCTGGTCGACGCGACGCATCCGTTCGCCGCGCGCATTTCCGCCAACGCGAGCGCTGCTGCCGCAGCCGCCAAGGTGCCGCTGCTCGTCATACAGCGGCCGGAATGGAAGCAGACCACGGGCGATCACTGGACGTTTGCAGATTCCATACCCGCCGCCGTTGCCGCGCTGGGCGAGCGGCCCCGCCGCGTGTTCGTGACGCTGGGACGCCAGGAGCTCAAACCGCTGGAAGCGGCCCCGCAGCACCACTACGTCATTCGCAGTGTCGATCCGGTCGAGCCGCGCGTCGATGTTCCGCACGCCGAGTACATCCTTGATCGCGGACCCTTCGAGCTCGCGCGGGAGAAAACCCTGCTGGAGGGCGCGCGCATCGACGCCATCATCGCGAAGAACAGCGGCGGAAGCGCGGCCTATGCGAAGATCGAGGCGGCGCGGATGCTGGGCATTCCCGTGTTCCTGGTCCGGCGACCGGCTGCCCCACAAGGCAGTGCGGCCGGATCGGTCGACGAGGCTCTGGCGAGGCTCGATCATCTGCTCAAACCTCCGGCCGAGCGCGGCGAATAGACGAGCGGCGCGCGGCCATCACGATCGATCACCCGCGTTTCCGGCGAGCCGATGATGATACATGTCGCCATGTCTGCCTTGGTTGGGTTCGCGTCGGCGAGCCCCATCACTTCGATGCGCTCGGCCGGACGGAATGCGGCCCGACCGAAAATGACTGGGGCGGTCGCCGGAAGCACGTCGCGAAGGCATTCGAAGGCGCGGCCGAGCTGCCAAGGCCTTGCGCGGCTGATCGGATTGTAGAGCGCGATGACGAAGCCTGCGCCCGCAGCGGCCTTGAGCCGCCGCTCAACCAGATCCCAGGGCTTCAGATTGTCGGAGAGCGAGATGGCGCAAAAATCGTGCCCGAGGGGCGCACCGGCGCGCGCTGCGACTGCCAGCATGGCCGTGACGCCAGGCACGACAGAAACGTCAAGCTGCCTCCAGGCTTCCGGGCCGCTTTCGATGGCCTCGCAGACCGCGGCGGCCATCGCGAACACGCCCGGGTCGCCGCCCGAGACGACGGCGACATGCCTGCCGGACACGGCCGCCTCCAGGGCGGCGCGCGAGCGGTCAAGCTCTTCCCGGTTGTCGGAGGCGTGGCGATGCTGGTCCTCACGCAGCGAGAGGCGGTCGAGATAGGGCGCATAGCCGAAGAAGTCGGTCGCGGCAGCGATCGCCGCGGTTGCCTCCGGCGTCACCTGCGCCGCGTCGCCCGGCCCGAGCCCGATGACTGTCAGGCGGCCGCTCATAGCACCACCCCCGAAGCCGTCACGGTCGGCCGCTTCGACCAGCCGGCGACGAGCACGATGCTGAAATAGGGCGCACGATCGTCCGCCTTGTCGGCGAGACGCATCCAGCCGCCATTGGCCATCGTGCCACGCTCTACATACAGGGCGCCTTCCAGCTTTCCTGTCTGCTGGAGTGCGCGCCGGATTTTTGGCAGGTTCCGTCCCACCTTCATGATCACGGCTGCGTCGGTATCCGCCAGTCGGCGCGCCAGCTCCTGTTCGCCCAGCGTTCCAGGCAGCACCGAAAGGACGTCGTCGCCCTGCACGATGGGTTGTCCTGTGCTCGACCAGCAGCCGGACATGGCAGTGACGCCGGGGATCACTTCGGTGGGGAAGCTGTGCGCGAGTCGAACGTGCAGGTGCATGTAGGAGCCGTAGAAGAAGGGATCGCCTTCCGACAGCACCGCCACCGTCCGGCCTTCGGCGAGGTGGCCGGCGACGAGCGCCGCCGAGCGCTCGTAAAAGTCCAGGATCTGCGCCTTGTAGTCGTCGTGATCCTTGTCGATCTCGACCGTCACCGGATAGTGGAGCGGCAGCTCGACCACCCCCGGCCTCATATGCGAGTCGACGATGGCGCGGGCGTTGCCGATGGAGCTGCGCTTGGCAAAGTGGGCGACCACATCGGCCTCAGCGAGCGCGCGCATCGCCTTCAGCGTCAGCAGTTCGGGATCGCCGGGGCCAGTGCCGACGCCGATGAGCCGCCCCTGCTGGAGGTTTCCGGCCATTAGATGCCCGCCTTGGCAAGCGCGTTGATCGCGGCCGCCGTCATGGCGCTTCCGCCCATCCGCCCACGGACGATGGCGAAGGGAATACCGCGTGAATTTTCGGCCAGGGCATCCTTCGATTCCGCCGCGCCCACGAAGCCGACCGGCATGCCGATGATGGCGGCGGGCTTCGGCGCGCCGCCATCGATCATGTCGAGCAGGTGGAAAAGCGCGGTCGGCGCATTCCCGATCGCCACGACCGCACCGGCCAGCCGGTCCCTCCACAGCTCCAGCGCCGCGGCCGAACGCGTATTGCCGAGCTTGGCGGCGAGCGCTGCAGTGCGCGCGTCGCGGAGGGTGCAGATCACCTCGTTCGAGGCTGGGAGACGGGCGCGGGTCACGCCGTGGGCGACCATCTCGGCATCGCATAGGATCGGCGCCCCGGCGGCAAGGGCACTGCGGCCGGCCTCGGCGAATGTGGGCGAGAAGACGAAATGCGCTGCCGCTTCGACAAGGCCGCAAGCATGGATCATGCGCACCGCAACGTCGGCCTCCGCTGGCGAAAACCGCGACAGGTCCGCTTCGGCCCGGATGATGGCGAAGGAGCGCTCGTAGATCGCCGTGCCATCCTTGATGTAGGTCTGCTGGGTCATTGGTCCTTTGGGGGATTGCGGTTGGTTGATGATCCGCCGGAATGCGGCGGCTGCTTCGCTCTCAGGGATACGGTCGATCTCGCGCCTCGCCTTGCCTTCCACGATCGCCGCTCCGTCCGGCGTGCCGACGATGGTGAAGCTCGGCGCGTCCGGTTCAGCGCAGCGCTTCTCGCAACCAGAGATGTGGACCGGGCCGGCACTCGTGAAGTCGCTTGCGATATCCGCAGCCAGCGGCTTCGTCGCGATATGGGCGGAGCCGCAAGCGGGCGCGCCGGCGCACGCAACAACGCCGAGCCGAGGATCGTTGGGATCGACAACGAATCCAAGGTCTTCCGCTGCGACCCTGAGGCGCTTGGAGACGCTCTCCGTCCGGCAGATGGCGATCAGCCCGCGGTTCGGCGCGAGGCGGAACTCGGTCACGCCGCATCTTTCGGCTGCCTGCGCCATCGTTCCGATCTGCGTTTCGTCTGCCTGTCCGAACGGGAGGCCGATGCCGAGCCCGGTCCGGCCCAGCGTAAGGCGGAAACTGCCGATGGGCAGTTGCGCGCGCGCCGGGGCGGGTGGCAGGATTGCAGCCGAGCCAATGGTCTGCGTGGGACGGCATCCGAGCGCGGTCGAAACCGCGGCGCCGGAAAGGTCTTTCGCGCGCGCCGAGCGGCCGAGCGCCGCGATCGCCTTCAGCAGCGCGACTGCCATCACGGCGGCGTCCTCCGCATCCGCGACTGCGATGGCCTCCGCATCAGGGCGGACTGCAACCGCCCATCCGATCCGTCCGTCCGCGCCGGGCACCGCCGTCAGCCTCACGTCGGCGATCACGTCGCGCAACGGGAGCTGGCCGCCGCCGTCGACGACGATCGAAACCTTCGGACCAAGGCGGTTGGTCAGCCCGGCGTTCACGATCACCGCGCGCAGCCGATCCGCAAGCGCGCGGGGATCGGCGAGTTCCTCGGCGTCGAGCCCTGCCAGCGGCCCGACCTGCACCGGCACGCCGGTGAGCAGGTCGATCCCGAGACCTTCGATGTCGGCGGCAAGGCGAGAACTGGTTTCGGTGGTCAGCCCCCGGATCTGCAGGCTGCCCCGGCGTGTCACCTCTAAGATGCCGTTGCCATGGCGGGCAGCGGACGCGGCGACCGATCGCAGTGCGGATGGCCCGATCGAGCCCGCGACCATGCTCAGTCGCACGAGCAGCCCGTCGCCGGTCGGCATCGGCGCGGCCAGTGAAGGGCAGGCGTTGCGGCGCAGAGACGCGTTCATGCGACGCGCTCCCGGCGTGCTTGTACGCTGCCCAACGAGGGCAGCTTGCCTTCGGCTTCCGCGATCAGTGCGGAAAGATCGTCATCGATCGAGTTGCGCAACGGGTGCCAAAGGCCGCGGTTGCGGGCAGACAGGAACCGCTCCGCGATGACCTTCGCGGCGGCCGGATTCTGGTCCAGCAGGAAGTCGCGGACGCGTTGGTCCCCGACATAGCTGTCGTAGACGGCTTCGATGAGCGCGCCCGGTATCGCTTCGGTCGTCTCGGCGAAGCCGACCAGCCTGTCGACCGTCTCTGCGAACTCGGAGGCTCCGCGCGGGCCGTGGCGCAATTGACCGTCGATGAAGCGGGGGTTGACCGCGCGCGCGCGGACAGTCCGGGTCACCGCTTCAGCCACCGATCGCGCGCGCGGCCTTTGCGGGTCCGTCGTGTCCAGCGCGACAAGGTCCGCCTTGCCCCCCAGCGCCGCGAGCGCGGCCGAGAAGCCGCCGATGAAGGCGACGTCTGCCGAACCTTCGAGGATGTCCCGGCCCGGGTCGTCGCCCGCATGGACGAGAAGATCGGCACCCGCGACCTGGTCGGCGAACGCGCCCGGCACTGCCTGGCCTGCGCCGTCGGCGCCCCCGAACGCGTGCGAGGTGGCCGCAAGATAGGCGCGCCCCAGTTCCTCCCGCTTTTCCCAGCCGCCGTCGGCAAGCAGGCTCTCAATGCCAGCTCCGTACGTGCCCGGCGAGGAGCCGAAGATGCGAGGTGGACATTTTCCGAGCGCCCGGCGCGTCTGGGCGAGGGGGTTGGCTTCATCAGGCTCATCACGGGCGGCCACCGCGGCCGAGGCAGCGTCCATCAATGCGATCTGTGTGGGGAACATATCGCGAAACAGACCGGAAATGCGCCAGGTCACGTCGACACGCGGTCGACCGACGGCTGCAGGCGGCAGCACCTCGATGCCGGTCACCCGGCCAGTCGCGAACTCCCATTGCGGTCGGCAGCCCATCAGCGCCAGGCCCTGTGCGATTTCTTCGCCGCCGGTGCGCAGCGAGGCGCTGCCCCAGAGGTCGATGACCAGGGAACGGGGCCACTCGCCATGATCTTGCAGATAACGGCGCAGGATCTCATCGGAGGCCATTCTGCCGAGATCGACGGCCGTCGGGGTCGGCATGGTTCGCGGGTCGGCGGCGAACATGTTGCGGCCGGTGGGCAGCACGTCCGTGCGTCCGCGCGTCGGGCTGCCGGAAGGACCCGCCGCCAGGTGGCGTCCGTCGAGAGCGGATAGGAGAGCAGCACGCTCCGCTGCAGCACTCGAGGAGCGGAGCGGATCAGTCGCGCCGGCTTGCGCCCGGCCGAAGACGTGAAGCCCGTCCTTGACAACAAAATCCTTGAGATCACAGAGCCATGCGTCGATTTGGGTAAGTGCCGCATCAGGATTGTCGCTGGCCGCGACACCCGCCTCCTTGGCCAATCCGGACGCCTGGGCGGTCTCCACGATCAGCTTTGCGAGGCGGTCTCGGCGGCGGCGATCGAGTCCGTCGGCCTGCGCATACTCGTCCACGAGCCTTTCAAGAGTCCGATGGTGTTCGTCGAGCCCTGCAGATGCCAGCGGCGGCGGCAAATGCCCAATGGTGACGGCGGATATGCGGCGCTTGGCCTGCGCAGCCTCGCCGGGATTGCTGACGATGAAGGGATAGACGACGGGCAGGGCGCCGGTGACGACCTCAGGAAAACAATCGCGCCCGAGTGCGACCGTTTTGCCGGGCAGCCATTCGAGGGTGCCGTGCGCTCCGACATGGACGATTGCGTGGCAGCCGAGCGCCTTCCGCAGACAGAAGCCGAAGGCGACGAGTTCGTGGCGGGGCGGCAGCGAGGGATCGTGATAGTCAGCGCGACGGTCTTCGGAACGCCCGCGGTCGGGAGCCAGCGCCACCGTGATGTTGCCGAATTGGGCCGACCGGAACGAGAAACCGCGCGAATCGCCCACGTCGGGACCGCCCCAGGCCTCTGTCACTTGCTGCCGCACGCGGGCAGGCAATTCCGTGAACGACGCAGCGTAGTCGGAGAGCGCAAGGCCCGTCGTGCGGCTGTCGAGGCAGGCGAGAAGCGCTTTTGGCGTTTCCGGAATGTTGTCAACGCGATATCCGGAAGTCCTCAAGTCTTCCAGGATCGCCAGGACGCTCGCCGGAACGTCCAGCCCGACAGCATAGCCCGTGCGGCCGGGCGCGCTGGGATAATCCGGCAGCAGGATCGCGATGCGGCGCTCTCCGGGCGGTGTCCGTTGCAGGCCCACGAAATCTGCGATGCGCGCGGCGACCTGCTCGACGCGGTCCGGCTCCGTGCGATTGACCTGCCCGCGGAGGCCCAGCGTGGCGTCGGGCGCGGCATCCGCCTTGAATGATATCGCGCCCGCGAGGATGCGCCCGTCGAGTTCGGGCAGCACGACATGCATGGCCAGATCGGCAGGCGCGAGGCCGCGCTGGCCGCTCTCCCACGCCTCGCGGCGCGTCGTCGCCATCACGACCTGGAACACCGGCGCGCCGATCCTGTCGAACAAGGTGCGGCCGTCGTCGCAGGTCCCCGCCGCGAAGGCGGTCGTCGCAATCAGCGCAGCCGGTTTCAGGTCTCGGGCGGCGTCTTCGACAAATTGAGCGACGGCCCTGTCCTTGAGGCTGGATAGGAAGATGGGGATTCCGGCCAGCCCGCGCTTTGCCAGCGCGCGATGCAGCGCATCGATCGGCGCGATGTCGGACGCCAGCAGCATGGAACGGTAGAACAGGATCGGCACGACCGCCTGCGCGCTGGCGCACCTTTCCAGCGCGCGGGTACGGCCAACCACACCCTCGCCGGGAAGATAGAAACCGGATTTCGGGAGTTCTTCGGCGGGTCTGGCGACACAGTCGGCGCCGGCATGGCCGCCAAGCCGCTTCACCAACTCCGCCATGTTGGCGGGGCCGCCTTCGCGAAAATAGGCGAGCAGGTCTTCGAGTTCGCCGCGGGGCAGGGTGGAAAGTGCGGCGAGCCGCTCGTCGACGTCGTGTCCCTCGCCGGGAAGCAGCGCCAGCTTGAAACCATGCGCGCGGGCCGCGGCGGCAAGCTGGTCGGCGCCATAGCGCCACCATTCATAGCCGCCGAGCAGGCGCACGAGGATTATCTTCGCGTGCCGACCGACCTTGTCGATCCAGAGATCGACCGACATCGGGTGGCGCAGATCCCTTAGGGCCGCCTGCCGCATGGAGGGTAGCACGCCGGCCTGTGCCGTCCAGGCGGCCGAAAGGGCCGACAGGTCGCTGTCGGTGAAGGACAGGGCAAGCATGTCCGCGGGCTCCTGCCGCAAATCGACAGGCTCGACGAGATCGTCGAGTGAGGCCGTCGATGTGGCCAGGATGTGCACTGTCCCGTTCTCCCGCGCTCCTCGTTCGTGCCGCTACGCCGCCAGGATTCGTTCCACCGCCTGCCGGTCGAGACCCTTGAGGCCGATCACCACGAGCCGCGTACGGCGGTCCTCGTCGGTCTGCCAGGCGCGATCGTAGTAATGCGACACGCGCGGGCCGACCGCCTGAACGAGGAGCCGCAGGGGCTTGCCTTCGACATGCACGAAACCCTTGAGTCTCAGGACATTGGCGGCTTCGGCTGCTGCTGTGACCTTTTGGGCGAGCGCCTCCGGGCTGGACACCGATGGCAGCTCGATGACGAAGCTGTCGAAGTCGTCGTGCTCGTGGTCCAGCTCATCGTCGTGATGCGTCTTGCGGTTCTCGATATCGTCCTCCACGGCGAGGCCGAGGCCGAGCATCACAGACGGATCGACCTGGCCATGCGCGGAAGGCACGATCTTAACGGCTCGGCCGAGGCTTCCCCCAACCACGGCCCGCGCCTTTGCCGCTGCATCGTCGTCAAGAAGATCGCTCTTCGACAGGATGATCAGGTCAGCGCAGGCCACCTGGTCCTCGAAGACCTCCTCGACCGGGTCTTCGTGATCGATGGAATCGTCGGCGGCGCGCTGCGCGGCAAGCGCGTCCATGTCGGACGCCACGCGGCCCTCGGCCAGCGCCGGACCGTCGACCACCGCAATCACGCCGTCCACGGTCACGCGACCCTTGATCGCCGGCCACTGGAACGCCTGCACGAGCGGCTTGGGCAGGGCGAGCCCGGACGTTTCGATCAGGATGTGGTCCACCTTGGGTTCTCGCGAGAGGATCTGGTCGAGCGCAGGCACGAAGTCGTCCGCCACGGTGCAGCAGATGCAGCCATTGGCGAGCTCGACCACGTTCTCCTCGGGACAGGCATCGATGCCGCAGCCCTTGAGGATTTCGCCGTCGATGCCGACGTCGCCGAACTCGTTGACGATGATGGCAAGGCGCTTGCCCCGCGCATTTTCCAGCAAGTTGCGGATCAGCGTAGTCTTGCCTGCGCCGAGGAAACCGGTGACGACGGTGCAGGGGACGCGGTTTACGGCGGTCATGCGCTAGGGTCCTTTCGGGAGAAGATGGGCGGGATGCGGGCAACGAGGCCCTGCTTGAGGGATTGCGGGCGACCGCGCCAGGGCATGACGCCCTCATCGGAACCGGCGAAGAGCTGCGCGCCGGCCACGAGGTCGGCTCCGCTCGACGTGGTGAGGTCGCCGAACACGTAGCTCCAGGCGCCGTCCTTGGCGATCGCCGCGCTCAGCCGGCGCTTGCAGTTGCCGAGACATTCGACGGTTTCGACCTGGATAGAGGTGGCGTCAGCGGCGCGCCTGGTGTCGAGGGCGAGCTGCTCGCCGGCACGCGGCCTGGAATCGGAGCCAGTTTCGTCCCGGCATGAGCTGCAGACGACGATGACGACATTCGGATGGCAGTCGTCGGCGCATGTTTCTTGCGCAAAAACGTCCGCAGCAGCGTTTTCGTAGTCGACTTTCACACGCGCTCCTTGCCCGGGACACCCGCCAGGCACTGGCAAACATTTATCGACGGCAGGTCTCCTGGCTCGCGAGTCGCTGCTTTGCGCCGCCTTCCCGGATATTCCAGTGGCAATCGGCGTAAAGCTCGTCGCTTACAGTTGCGGGGACAGCTGCGGATTTGATTGCTCGCACCGCATTCCCTCTTAGCCTCGTCCCTTGAGGGGCGAAGACCGTCTGGCCGGCATTTAGGCCGCGCAATGTGGGGCTGTCAACGCGTGCTGTCGACTGCTTGGATGCGGACGGAAATCCATCTTCCCGGCATCGGCGCCGCTGCTGGGAATCATTTCCTTCCCGATCCGACGAGCGCCGGCATCGGCACCCGATAGGCGCCGTCCGGGCCGAGATGCCGCCCGATCTCCATCTCGACCGCCCTGGAGACCGCATCGCGAACCTCGTCGCTCTGGGCGAGCAGCAGACCGCGCAGTCTGACGCCGCCTTCGAGAATAGCCCTCACGAGGGCCGTGGGTTCGGCATGTTCCCATGTCTGCTCAACAGTGCGGATGACTGTCTTCGTGAAACCGGTCGACTGGAGCGCTTCCTCAAGCTTCTCCGGCTCGCTGAACTGGAAGAAGTCAGGCCCGTGAGGCAGCGGCGCCGAGACGTCGGCATGAGCCTTGATGGCGTCGAGCAGGAGGCCGAAGCCGTTTGCGGGGGTCGGCGCCTGCCAGACGCTCACGGCGACGCGGCCACCCCTCCTCAGCACGCGATGCATTTCCAGCAAAGCCTTCTGCGGCTGCGCGACGTGAATGATGCCGTAGCCGCATACCACGGCTTCGAAGGTCCCGGATTCGAACGGTAGGTCCTGTGCGTCGCCTTGAAGAAACTGGACGTCGGGAACGTTGCGTTTTGCGACCTCGATCACGTTGCCGGAGAAATCGAGGCCGACCACCTCGGCGCCGCGCGCACTCGCCGCTCGCGCGAGCACTCCCGGCCCGGTGCACACATCGAGCAGGCGCGTTCCCTTTTCAACGCGCGCGGCGCCGAGAATCGCGGGAACGGTCTGCGCCGTGAGGCGACCGAAATGCCGTTCATAGCCGCTGCTGACAGCATCCCAGCCGTCGAGTTCGAACGCCTGGAAGGCAATCGGGTCACGAGAGGTTTCGATAACCATCTCATTCCTCGTCAGGCGGGCCCCGGCGCAGGCGATATGGTGCATCGGCTTCGTGGCTATTCTTTGCGCCCGTTTCCTCCTCGCGGGACCAGCTCCATGTCGCGTGCGGACAGGGCGAGCGAAATACGGTTTGCCCACCGTCCGATTTAGGTTATGACTCCGGTGTCGATGGTTCCGAAAGGACCAGAGGGAATGCGGTGCGGAGCTTGTGCTCCAATTCCGCGGCTGCCCCCGCAACTGTGAGCGGCGAGCCGGATCCGAATGCCACTGGGTGAAACCGGGAAGGCGGATCGCGGCGCCAAAGCCGTAAGCCAGGAGACCTGCTGTCGACTTGATATTGGCTTGGGCCCTCGGGTGGAGGGCGAAAGGATTTCATATGAACACCACAACTACGTTTGGCGCAGTTTCTTCGCAGTCGCGCGCCCTTCAGCTCGGCTTCGCCGCGCTTCTCGGACTTTTCGTCATTGGCTTCGCGGGATTCTCCCAGATGGAAGTCGTTCATAATGCCGCTCACGACTACCGGCATTCGATGAACTTTCCCTGCCACTGACCAAGGTCTTCCCAAATGACATATTTTCGTAACGTCGTGTTCATCGCGGCGGTCTGCGGGCTACTGGCCGGCGTCGTCATGACCGCTCTCCAGGCCTACGCCACGGTGCCGCTGATCCTCCAGGCAGAAACCTACGAGGGCACCGAACCTGCGCACGACCATGGCCCCGCGCCAGACGCGGGCGTCGCAGTTGCTCCCTCCGTCCAGTCGCACGATCATTCGACACATGATCATGGTGACGGCTGGGCTCCTGCCGACGGTTTTGAGCGTACGGCCTTCAATGCGCTTGCGAACATCGTGACCGGCATGGGCTTCGCGCTGGTGCTCGTCGCTCTGTCCGAGTTCGCCGGTGGCATCGCCAACTGGCGGAGCGGACTGGTCTGGGGTTTTGCGGGCTTTGCCGTCTTCACCCTGGCTCCGGGGCTCGGCTTGGCTCCGGAACTGCCGGCGATGCCCGCCGCCGACCTGTTCGCGAGACAGGTGTGGTGGATCGGGACGGCCGCAGCCACCGCGGCCGGTCTGGCTCTGATCGCGTTCGGACGTTCGCCCGTGCTTGCGATCCTGGCCGTGGCGCTGATGGTTGCACCACACATCATAGGCGCACCGCAGCCGACGGACTATGAGACGCCCGTTCCGCCGGACCTGCATCACCGCTTCATCGTGGCTTCGACCGTGACGAACCTCGTCTTCTGGCTCGTCCTCGGTGCGGCCGCGGGCTACCTCCGGTCGCGCTTTTCGACGGCGGAGCAAGGGGCTCGCAACAGCTTTGCCTGACGGCAGGCTGACCTTCATTCTCGGCGGGGCGCGCTCCGGAAAGAGCCGCCACGCCGAGGCGTTGATCGAAGAGCTGCCGCCGCCCTGGACCTATGTGGCCACCGGTCAGGCCTTCGACGCGGAGATGCGTGAGCGCATCGAGCTGCACAAGGCGAGGCGCGACGGACGTTGGACCACGCTCGACGCGCCGCTCGACTTGGTGGGTGTACTGAGCTTGGTGGAAGTTGATCGGCCGGTTCTGGTCGACTGTCTTACACTATGGCTGTCCAACCACCTGCTGGCGGGCAACGATCTCGACCATGAATGCGCGGCGCTCGAGGCCGCGCTTGCCCATCCCCGCGGGCCCTGGTTCGTGGTCTCCAACGAGGTAGGGCTCGGCATCGTGCCGGACAATGCGCTCGGCCGCCGCTTCCGCGACGCGCAGGGCCGATTGAACCAGCGCATTGCGGCGATCGCAGAAGAGGTGATTTTTATGATCGCCGGCCTGCCGATGAAAGTGAAATGACATAGGTGAAATGACGTGAGTGCCGAGCAATCCGAAGCCGAGCGCCACAAGGCCAAGATGGCCAAGCGCAAGGCCGTGCAGGACGCCGAAGTGGCGTCGAAGACCATCGAGAAGGGCCTGCTGATCGTCAACACCGGTCCGGGCAAGGGCAAGTCCACCGCCGCCTTCGGGCTGGCGCTGCGCATGCTGGGCTACGGCCGCAAGGTGGGCGTGGTCCAGTTCATCAAGGGCGCCTGGCATTCCGGAGAGAAGGATGCGCTCGCCGCGTTCGGCGACAGGGTTGTGTGGCACACCATGGGGGAGGGGTTTACCTGGGAGACGCAGGATCGGGAACGGGATGTCGCGGCCGCCGGGCGCGCCTGGGAAAAAGCCCGGGAGCTCCTGGCTGATCCTGAGATGAGTCTCGTGATCCTGGACGAGCTCAACATTGCGCTGCGCTACGACTACCTCGATCTCGACGAGGTGGTGGAGGCATTGAAGGCTCGCCGTTCCGACCTCCACGTGGTCGTGACGGGCCGCAACGCTAAGCCGGCCCTCATCGAGGCCGCAGACCTCGTGACCGAGATGACGGCGGTGAAGCATCACTTCGCCGCCGGCGTCAAAGCCCAGCAGGGCATAGAGTTCTAGCCATGCCCGCGCGCGCTTTGATGTTCCAGGGCACCGGCTCCGATGTCGGCAAGTCGCTGGTCGTCGCCGGACTAGCGCGCGCATTCGCAAATCGCGGGCTGGTGGTGCGGCCATTCAAGCCGCAGAACATGTCGAACAATGCCGCCGTCACCGAGGACGGTGGCGAGATCGGCCGGGCCCAGGCGTTGCAGGCGCGCGCTGCGCGGGTCGCCACAAGCGTCCACATGAACCCCGTCCTCCTGAAGCCGCAGGGAGAAGCCGGCGCGCAGATCGTCGTTCAAGGAAAGGTGTTCGGGGCGGCGAAGGCGGCTGAATACCAGGGCGTGAAGCCGAATCTCATGCCCTACGTGCTCGACAGCTTTGCCCGGTTGCGCGCAGAGGCAGACCTGGTCCTGGTCGAGGGAGCCGGCAGCGCGTCGGAGATCAACCTGCGCGCCAACGACATCGCCAATATGGGTTTTGCGCGCGCCGCAAATGTCCCGGTCGTCCTGATCGGGGACATCGACCGCGGCGGGGTCATCGCGAGCCTCGTCGGCACCGGGCATGTCATCGACCCAGCTGACGCGGCCATGATCCAGGGATTTCTTGTCAACCGCTTCCGCGGTGATCCGAGGCTCTTCGACAGCGGGATGCGCGAGATTGCCGAACGCACCGGCTGGACGCCGTTCGGCCTGCTGCCGTTCTTTCCGGATGCCAGGAAGCTGCCTGCCGAGGACGCGCTGGGGCTGTCGCGGGAGATTCCCGGGATCAACGGGCGAGGGGCCATCAGGATTGCCGTTCCGATCCTGCCGCACATCGCGAACTTCGACGATCTCGATCCGCTCGAGGCGGAACCGGACGTCGAGATCGTCCGCGTCTGGCCGGGCGACGCCCTGCCAGGCGATGCACACCTGGTGTTGCTTTTGGGGTCCAAAGCGACGATCGCCGATCTGGCGGCGTTCCGGTCCGCGGGCTTCGACGTCGACCTCGCCGCGCACATCAGGCGAGGCGGCCACGTGCTGGGTATGTGTGGTGGTTACCAGATGCTCGGCAGCTCTATTGCCGACCCTCACGGAACCGAGGGGCCTGCGGGGAAGGTTCGGGGCCTCGGCCATCTCGACGTCGCCACGGAACTGACGCAGGGCAAGCGGCTCGTGGCGACCGCCGGACACACCACCGACGGCGTGAGCTTTCGTGGCTACGAGATGCATATGGGTGCGACCGCAGGGCCAGGGCGCGAACGCCCGTTCGCGACGCTGGCCGACGGCTCGCCGGAAGGAGCCGTTTCGGCCAGCGGCCGCGTGGCCGGCACCTATGTGCACGGCTTTTTCAGCGACGATGCGCAACGGGCGGCGTGGATCGAGCGGCTGAACGGCAAACCGTCAGGCCTGCACTATGACGACGGGGTCGAGGCGGTCCTCGATGCGCTCGCCGCTCACATGGAGCGCCATCTCGACCTGGATGGCCTGCTCAAAAATGCCAGGTGAGCGCGGCCACTGCGCCGATCAGCGCGATCAGGAGGGCGTCGGCGATCCGGTAGAGTGCAAGTGCGCGGCGAATGTCCGCCGGCGTCGCCTCGCGCCGACCTTGTCCTATCGTCGGATCCTGCGTGAGGACGCCGCCATAATGACGCGGGCCTGCAATGGCCAAACCAAGCGCGCCGGCGAAGGCGGCTTCCGGCCATCCGGCATTCGGCGAACGATGATGCCGGGCATCGCGTCTTACCGCACGCCATGCCTCGCCAGGGTTCGCCCCCGGCAGCAAAGATGCGGCCGCGACGACCAGCAGTGCGGTCAGGCGGGAGGCGGGAAGGTTGATCAGGTCGTCGAAGCGGGCAGCGGCCCAGCCGAACGCGCCGTGCCGCTCGTTCTTGTGGCCGATCATGCTGTCGGCGGTGTTCACCGCCTTGTAGGCGGCCGCGCCCGGCAGCCCGCCGGCGGTGAGCCAGAATGCCGGCGCGACGACGCCGTCCGAGAAGTTCTCGGCAAGGCTCTCGATCGCGGCGCGGCAGACGGCTGCCTCGTCAAGCCGCTCGGGATCGCGTCCGACAATCATCGAGACCGCCCTGCGTCCCGCTTCGAGCCCTTCGCCTTCGAGCGCGTCCGCCACCGCGGCCACATGAGCAGCAAGGCTCCGCTGCGCCAGCAGCGTGCTTGCGAGGATGGCCACCAGCACGATACCGAAACTGAGTTGCAGCAGCAGGCCTTGCACGAGAGACGCCGCCAGCCAAACAACGGCGACCAGCAGGACCAGCGCGACCACGCCGAGACGCTTGCGCCGCGCAGCCGTATGCCCCGCATGATTGAGCGCGCGATCGAGCATGTCGATCAGCTTGCCGATCCAGATCACGGGATGGCCGATGGCTCGCACGACCCGTTCCGGATAGCCGAAGACGAGCTCAAGCATGAGCGACAAAAGAGCAAGGGGAGCTGACATGGCGGTCCGGAAGAAAATTGCGTCAGTCACCGACCATGGCGGCAGCCTGGACGCCGCACGCTCGCTTTTCCCGAACGCGCCGCAACCGTGGATCGATCTGTCGACGGGTATCAATCCGCACGCCTATCCGCAACCAATCCTGCCGGCGGACGCATTCACGCGCCTGCCCGAGCCGGGAAAGAACGCCGAGCTGTGCCGCGTCGCCGGAGAAAACTATGGAGCCCCGTCGGCTGCGAACGTGGTTGCGGCGCCGGGCACGCAGATATTGCTGCCGCGGGTCGCTTCACTGATCGCTCCGGGCAAGGCCGGCGTTCTGGGACCGACCTATGCCGAGCACAGCCGCGCCGCGGCGATTGCCGGCCATGACGCGGCGTATGTCCGCGATTTCGACGCTCTCTACGACGTGCAGCTCGCCATCGTCGTCAATCCGAACAATCCCGACGGACGAATCATCGAGCGGGGGCGGCTCGTCGATCTGGCGCAGCACCTCGCCCGCAAGGGCGGCCTGCTGGTTGTCGATGAGGCGTTCATGGACGTCGGGCCGCTGCACGAGAGCGTTTCGGCGGACGTCGAGGGTTGCGGAGCGGTCGTGCTCAAATCCTTCGGCAAGTTCTTCGGACTTGCCGGCGTCAGGCTGGGATTCGCACTGGCGCCGGTGCGTCTGGCCGAATTCCTCGGCGCAGAGTTGGGTCCATGGGCGGTGGCCGGGCCTGCGGTCGAATTCGGTTTGTCTGGCCTCGCCGATCGGAGCTGGCAGGCGTCGATGCGACGATGCTTGGAGCGCGAGGCTGCGGCGCTGGATGACCTGCTGGTGCAAAACGGCATCACCGTTGAGGGTGGCACCAGTCTGTTTCGCTTCGTTCGGACGCCTCAGGCCCCCAGCCTGTTTGAGAGCCTCGGTGGCGCGGGCGTTCTAGTTCGCCGATTCGTTGACCTGCCCGACGCGCTGCGCATCGGACTTCCCGCCGGCAAGCGGGAGTCGGAACGGCTGGCGGGCGCCCTGAACGGGTGGCGGCCAGGCCAGCAATCATCCTGCCAAACGGGGCTGGAACCTGTCGGCAGCGGAGGTAGAATCGTCTCATGATCTATGTGACCCCGCTGTCGAAGCTTGAAGACACCTTGATGCGCTCCGGGGCACGACGGCTGGTGACGTTACTCCGCGAGGATGCGGATTTCGTCCGTCCCGTTGTGCTGGCCCCGGGCGACCACCTGCTCTTGCAGATGCACGACATCACCGAGGAGGCGGATGGAATGGTGGCGCCGGCCGCCGCACATGTGGCGGAATTGCTGGCCTTCGTGCGGGCCTGGGATCGCAGCGCGCCGTTGGCGATAAATTGCTACGCCGGCATCAGCCGGTCGACGGCTGCGGCGTACATCGTCGCCGCCGCGCTAGCGCCCGGCCGGGACGAAGGCGAACTGGCGCGGCGGCTTCGCGAGGCCTCGCCAAGCGCCACCCCGAACGCCCGCCTGATCGCGCTTGCCGACGACATGCTTGGCCGCCGCGGCCGCATGGTTGACGGCATCCGCGCCATCGGTCGGGGATGTGATGCCTTCGAGGGCACGCCATTCGTTTTGGGCTTCGATTGATCGGCCATCGCATCCCGCGCTTCGCCGGTCTTTGTCGCTGACATGATCACGAAGCATTCAAGGTTTGATGGGATTGTTACCGTCTAAGGACTTGTTTCGGGACGGGACTCGCCCGAAATGAGCGAGGAACCGTCGCCGAATGCACCCGTTGACCTGCCGGGGGACATCCCTGATCCGCGGCCGGCAGCGGGCGACTTGCCGTATGAATTGCACAGGTCAAGACCAAGTCTCATGCTCAAGCAAGCTCCCACATTGCCGACATCCCTGGTCGCCGCTCTGCGGAAGGCGGCGCCGAAATACATCGAATTCGACCAGGATCACTGCACCACCATCGCCTCGTACAACGTGCACAAATGCGTAGGCACCGACGGGCGCTTTTCGCCGGAGCGCGTGGCCGCAGTGGTCGGCGAACTCGACGCAGACATCATCGCCTTGCAGGAGGTCGATGAGAGGACGGGCTCGCGGCAGGGGCTGCTGGACCTGGTGGCGCTGCAGAAGAAGACGGACCTTGTGCCGCTGCATCGCTCGCACAACGACATCAGCCATGGCTGGCACGGAAACCTGATCCTGGCCCGGTCCGGCGTGGTGAAGGAATGCAAACAGGTCCGCCTGCCTGGACTGGAGCCGCGCGGGGCCATCATTGTCGATCTCGACCTGAACGGGGTGCCGCTCCGTGTTATCGCCGCGCATTTCGGCCTGCTGCGTCGCTCGCGCTCCAGGCAGGCGGAGACGCTGCTCGAGGCCACCCGGTCGGTCCTGCATCCGACGATCCTGCTCGGCGACCTGAACGAGTGGCGTGTTCGCAACCGGTCGTCATTGCTGACGCTGCTGCCGCATTTCGGGCCTGTGCATGCGATCCTGCCGAGCTTCCCTTCGCGGTTTCCGCTGTTGGCGCTCGACCGTATCCTGGCGCGTCCGATGAGCCTCATTTCGAGCATCGAGGTGCATAGTTCGCCTTTGGCCAAGGTTGCATCCGACCACCTCCCCATAAAGGCCCGGCTGAATCTTGGCGCGATTTCGCGGCCCGACCTGCAAGCCGAACTGACCTGACGATCGCGGCAGCGCCTGAAGCCCCATCTTTGGTGACACTGGTCTCCGGGGCTGACATGCGGAAAAATGGTGATCCGGGTGGGACTCGAACCCACGACCATTCGATTAAAAGTCGAATGCTCTACCGGCTGAGCTACCGGATCATCACGCGAGGTCATCGAGACCCGCCGTATGTGCGCCTAGCCGATTTCCTTGTTCTTGGAAATCGTTGGTTTTCAACCTCCCAGCAGTCCTGACCTTCCGATTGAACGTCAGTTGCTCTACCGGCTGAGCTGCGCCCTCCCGGAGGCGCTGATGGCCCCCGAAAGTGCGGCGGAACATAGGGAGAGACCCAATTCGGGTCAACCGAAAAAGGTTGTGGTGCATGCGTCACCCACATGAGGCGTCCAACCATCTACAGTGAGGCTTGGAGATTGATGGCTTCCCGGCGTCCCGGGGCAGTGATCATGCGACTCCGGACGTTGCCGAAGCGCGCAGCCGCGCCACATATCGCAGCGATTGCCGTGGTTCGCTGCCGAAGAGCGTCGAGATGAGAAGTTGGAGTCTCGCCATGGCGCGCTCCTGCTAATCGGGGCCGGCAGCGGCGGACCAGATTGATCTCGCCAGGATGACCTGTGCGGATTTCGTGCTGTCCGACTCGTCGATCATGACGGTGATTCTCAGCTGGCTGGACGGTTTCCATGAGAACGCCTCGGCCGAACCCGGGATCGACACCGTCCGACTGGCTTCCGGAACGCCGAGCGCATCGTGCGGGTTTGCGCGGCGAGCTCCGATACCGACGTGGCCACGGCGGCCGAACAGCTTTTCGGGCGCTGAGCGGCATCTTGCCTCAGCATTCCACGTAAGGGTGATTGGCGCCTCTCGCGGCCGGCCTCTATATGGCGGGCTGATCCGAAGGCGCGGCAGATGCCGCAGGCGAGGGTGCATGGAACTTGACGTCGGCTATCTGACCGCGGCCGGGGCGGGGGCGCTGTCCTTCCTGTCGCCCTGCGTGCTGCCGCTGGTGCCGCCCTACCTTTGCTACATGGCGGGCGTCAGCGTCGACGATTTTCGCGAAGACGGCGTCCGTGTGGTCGAGAGAAGCAAGAAGATGGCGCTGCTCGCGGCGTCGCTCGCCTTCGTGCTCGGCTTCACCACGGTGTTCGTGGCGCTCGGCGCCGGCGCGTCCACGATCGGCCGTTTCCTGCGCGTCTGGCAGGAGCAACTGGCGATCGTCGCGGGCATCCTGATCATAATCATGGGACTCAACTTCCTGGGCGTGATCCGCATTCCGCTGCTGTCGCGGGAAGCCCGCTTCCATTCCAAGGGTAAGCCGGCGAGCGTGGCTGCTGCCTACCTGATGGGCCTGGCCTTCGCCTTCGGCTGGACGCCCTGCATCGGGCCCGTGCTGGGGCCCATCCTGACGCTGGCGGGCGGAAGCTCGACCGTGGGCGAGGGTGCGTTCCTGCTGCTCATCTACTCGCTCGGCCTTGGCATACCGTTCGTCATCGCTGCGCTGTTCTCCGGGGCCTTCATGCGCTTCCTGTCACGCTTCCGCGTGCATCTCGGTCGGGTCGAGAAGGTGATAGGCGTGCTGCTCGTGGCGGCCGGCGTGCTGTTCATCACCGGTGGCATCCAGGTCGCCTCCTACTGGCTGCTCGAGACGTTCCCCATCCTTCAAACCATCGGGTGAGGTGCGCACCCGATTGGCTGGCAACGCAGTCGGTGTTAGGACGCTTGGGCACAAAGTAAGGCTGAATCACCATGTCCGAGCGCAGTTGCCTGTCGATCATCCTTGCCGCCGGCGAGGGCACGCGCATGAAAAGTGCGCTGCCCAAGGTGTTGCACGAGGTCGCACGGCTTCCGATGCTGGCTCATGTAGCAAACGCCGCCGCACGCACGGGGGGCAATGTCGCCATTGTCACTGGGCACGGCAGCGATCAGGTGAACGCCGCCGCGCAGAGCTTTGCACCGAATGCACGAACCTTCGTCCAGGCCCAGCGGCTGGGCACCGCCCATGCGGTGCTGGCCGCCCGCAGCGCCATCGCCGAAGGCTATGACGACCTGCTCGTGATGTTCGGCGACACGCCACTGATCGAGGCCGAGGCATTGGCCGCAGCACGACGCCCGCTCGCGTCCGGCGCTGCCGTCGTCGTCATGGGTTTTCGCACGGAGAACCCGACCGGCTACGGCCGGCTGATCGAGGACAGGGGCGAACTCATTGCGATCCGCGAGGAGCGCGACTGCTCCGAGGAGGAGCGTCGGATCAAGTTCTGCAACGGCGGGCTGATGGCGATCGCCGGCGAACATGCTCTCGAACTCCTGGACGCGGTTGGCAACACCAACGCGAAAGGCGAATACTACCTGACCGACATTGTGGAGATCGCGCGGGCGCGCGGGCTGCGCGTGCTTGCCGAGGATGTTGCCTTCGAAAACGTGCTCGGCATCAACACCCGAGTTGAACTCGCGGAGGCGGAGGCAATCTGGCAGCGACGCAAGCGGCGTCAGATGATGCTTGCAGGCGTCACGCTCGTCGCGCCGGAAACCGCTTTCTTCTCGCATGACACCGAGATCGGGCAGGACACGATCGTCGAACCGAACGTCTATTTCGGCGCGGGGGTCAAGGTTGCGGCAGGCGTGGTGATCCACGCCTTCTCGCATCTTGAAGGCGCGACCGTCGCGACGGGCGCAGAAGTCGGACCCTATGCGCGCCTGCGGCCGGGCGCGGACCTGCGCGACGACGCCAAGGTCGGCAACTTCTGCGAGGTGAAGAAGGCGGTTGTCGAGAAGGGCGCAAAGGTCAACCACCTGACCTACATCGGCGATGCCCGGATCGGCGCGGGCGCCAATATCGGGGCGGGAACGATCACCTGCAATTACGACGGATTCAGCAAGTTCTTCACCGACATCGGGCCGGGCGCGTTCATCGGGTCGAACTCGTCGCTGGTCGCGCCGGTCACCATCGGGGCAGGCGCCTATGTCGCGTCGGGGAGCACCATCGTCGAGTCCGTGCCGGCCGATGCGCTGGCGTTCGGTCGCGCCAGGCAGACGACGCTGCCGGACCGGGGCAAACAGCTGCGCGAGCGGCTCGCTGCGGCCAAAAAAGTCAGGTAATTCAGTAACCCATCATCAAGCCTCGAGATGCTAGTCTGCGCGCAGAACGGATGCGTGGCTGACATGTGCGGACATTGAATGTGATTTCTGTCCGCTGGCGACTGGGCCTAGAAGCCGCCCGTAGATCTGCCGGATTCGAGAGGAAATTGCATGTGTGGGATAGTCGGTATCGTCGGGCATTCGCCGGTGGCGCCGCTGATTGTGGATGCGCTCAAGCGGCTCGAGTATCGCGGCTATGATTCGGCAGGCGTGGCGACCATCGAGCACGGCAATCTGGCGCGACGCAGGGCAGAGGGCAAGCTCATCAACCTCGAGCGTCGCCTGAACGCGGAGCCACTCGACGGCACTATCGGTATCGGACACACGCGCTGGGCGACGCACGGCGTTCCCAACGAGACGAACGCGCATCCGCATTTCTCGAACGACGTGGCCATCGTCCACAACGGCATTATCGAGAACTTTGCCGAACTGCGCACCGAACTTGAGAAGGACGGCTACGAGTTCGCCTCGCAGACGGATACGGAAGTCGTGGCGCATCTCGTTTCCCGCGAACTGCGGCGCGGCGCGCGACCTGTCGATGCCGCCCATCGGTCGCTGAAGCGCCTGCAGGGCGCGTTTGCGCTCGCCATCATGTTCCGCGGCGACGACGACCTGATCGTCGGTGCCCGCAACGGCCCGCCGCTCGCTGTCGGGCATGGCGAGGGCGAGATGTTCCTGGGTTCCGACGCGATTGCGCTGGCGCCGTTCACCAACTCGATCACCTATCTTGAGGACGGCGACTGGGCTGTGGTGCGCCGCAACCAGATCCAGATCTTCGACATGGCCGGCGAGCCGGTCGAGCGCAAGCGTCAGCAGTCGATCGGCACGAGCTTCCTGGTCGACAAGGGCAATCACCGGCACTTCATGGAGAAGGAGATCCATGAGCAGCCGGAGGTGATCTCGCATACGCTCGCGCACTATGTCGACTTCACCAAGGGCGTTTCCAAGCCGCTCGACCTGCCGTTCGACTTCGCAACGCTCGATCGCCTGGCGATCTCGGCTTGCGGAACGGCCTACCTCGCCGGTCTGGTCAGCAAGTACTGGTTCGAGCGCTACGCACGGCTGCCGGTCGACATCGATATCGCCTCGGAGTTCCGCTACCGCGAGATGCCACTCAGCAAGCAAAGCGCTGCGCTGTTCATCTCGCAGTCGGGCGAGACCGCCGATACGCTGGCCTCGCTGCGCTACTGCCGCAAGGAAGGCGTGCCCATCGGCGCGGTGGTGAACGTGCGCGAATCGACCATCGCGCGCGAATCCGACGTCACCCTGCCGACTCTGGCCGGCCCGGAGATCGGCGTCGCGTCGACCAAGGCGTTCACCTGCCAGCTTTCGGTCCTGGCCTCGCTCGCGGTACGCGCCGCGGTGGCGCGGGGCACGGTCACGGCCGACGAAGAGAAGGCGCTGGTGCGCCAGCTGTCGGAGGCGCCCCGCTTCGCCAGCCAGGTGCTGAAGCTGGAGGAGCAGATCGAGAAGGTGGCGCGCGAGCTGTCGCAGGTGCGCCACGTGCTCTATCTCGGCCGCGACACCAGCTTCCCGCTCGCCATGGAAGGCGCGCTAAAACTCAAGGAAATCTCGTACATACACGCCGAAGGTTATGCAGCAGGCGAGCTGAAGCATGGCCCCATCGCGCTGATCGACGAGAGCATGCCGGTCATCGTGATCGCGCCGCACGACCGCATTTTCGAAAAGACCGTCTCCAACATGCAGGAGGTCGCAGCGCGCGGCGGCAAGATCATCCTGATCACCGACCGCAAGGGGGCGGCCAACGCGACCGTGAAGACGATGGAGACGATCGTACTGCCGGATGTGCCGGAACTGATCGCGCCGATCATCTACGCTTTGCCCATCCAGATGCTGGCCTACTATACGGCGGTGTTCATGGGCACCGACGTCGACCAGCCGCGAAACCTCGCGAAGTCGGTGACCGTCGAATAGCGCCAGGGTGCTCCGACTTATTTGATTGTCCAAACCTCGTGACGCTGCTCTATTGGAGTGCAGCGCACAATCTCGGGCAAACATGTCGGACATCAGCCAAAAAGCCTCTGCAATGATGCGGCTCAGGAACTACTTCCTGACCGGCATCATCGTGACCGCGCCTTTGGCGATCACCGCCTACCTGGTCTGGTCGGTCGTGGGCTGGATCGATTCCTGGGTGAAGCCCTACATCCCGGCCCGCTATAATCCGGAAAACTACCTGCAGTTCTCCGTGCCCGGCTTCGGCCTGATCGTCGCCCTAGTAATGATCACGCTGATCGGGTTCATCACGGCGAGTTTCGTCGGCCGCGCCATCGTCGGTCTTGGCGAGCGCTTGCTCAACCGCATGCCGCTGGTGCGGAACGTCTACGGCGGGCTGAAGCAGATTTTCGAGACCGTGCTCGCCAACCGTTCCGACCTCTTCAAGGAGGTGGCGCTGTTCGAGTATCCGCGCAAGGGCGCATGGTCGATCGTCTTCATCGCCAAGCAGCAGGAATCGGAAATCAACCGCGCGCTGGCGATGGAGCACAGCCGCACCGTCGCCGTGTTCCGTCCGATTACCCCCAACGTCACCACCGGCTATTTGCTCTATGTTGACGAGAAGGACCTGATCCGACTCGACATGAGCATCGAGGACGCCGCGAAGCTGCTGATCTCCGCTGGCCTGGTGGGGCCGGAGATTGAGGCGAAGGTGCAGGCGTTGGCCGAGGCAGCACTGAGAGGACGCCGCAAGGCGGCAGAGTAGTGCGGTTCAGCCTGCCCGCAAGAGCCGCACCGCCTCGTCGCGTCCGAACAGATAGAGCAGCAGCCGCACCGCTTGTCCGCGCTCATCCTGCAGGTCCGGATCGCGCGTGAGCAGCAGCCGCGCGTCGTCGCGGGCGACCTCCAGAAGATCCGCATGGCTTTCGATGCGGGCCACCTGGAAACCCGGCGTGCCCGACTGCCGCGTGCCCAGAAGCTCGCCTTCGCCGCGCAGCTTGAGATCCTCCTCGGCGATGACGAAGCCATCTTCCGTATCGCGCATGACCGAGAGGCGGCGCTTGGCCGTCTCTCCGAGCGGGTCCTTAAAGAGGAGCACGCATGTCGACGCGCGATCGCCGCGGCCGACACGGCCGCGCAGTTGGTGGAGCTGGGCGAGGCCGAACCGTTCCGCATGCTCGATCACGATGATGGTGGCGTCCGGAACGTCGACGCCGACCTCGATGACTGTCGTCGCGATCAGCACGCGGGTCTCGCCGGACTTGAAGGCGCGCATCGCCTCGTCCTTCTCGGCGCCCTTCATGCGCCCGTGGACGAGGCCGATTGCCGATCCAAAGACAGGTTTCAATGAATTGAAACGGTCCTCCGCGGACATCAGCTTGATCTCCTCCGATTCTTCCACGAGCGGGCAGATCCAGTAGATTTTTTGCCCCTCCGAGACCGCCTTGTGCATCCGGTCGACCAGTTCGTCGAAGCGCTCTAGCGGCAAGGTGACGGTCTTGATCGGTTGCCGGCCGGCCGGCTTTTCTGTCAGGCGGGAGACGTCCATATCGCCGAAAGCAGTGAGGACGAGCGTGCGAGGGATCGGCGTCGCCGTCATGACAAGCATGTCCGGCGCGTTGCCCTTGGCCGTGATGGCGAGGCGCTGGTGCACGCCGAAGCGGTGCTGCTCGTCGACGATGGCGAGCACGAGGTCGCGATAGGCCACGGCTTCCTGGAAGAGTGCGTGGGTGCCCACCACCAGATGGATCGCGCCGCTCGCAAGGCCCTCGAGAACCTCTGCCCGTTCGCGTCCCTTCTCCCGGCCGGTGAGGATCGCCGCGCGCATGCCGGCGCGCTCGGCCAGTGGAGCGATAGTGGCGAGGTGCTGCCGGGCAAGGATCTCAGTCGGCGCCATGAGAGCCGCCTGGCCGCCAGCTTCCACGGCGCGGGCGGCGGCCAGCAGCGCAACGACGGTCTTGCCTGAGCCAACGTCGCCCTGCAGCAGGCGCAGCATGCGCTCGGGCTCGGCCAGATCGGCATTGATCTCGGCGAGCGCCTGTTCCTGGGAGGCTGTGAGCGAATAGGGGAGCGCGCGACGGACTGCGTCTTCGATCCGGCCGTCGCCAGTGAGAGGGCGGCCCGAAAGTCGGCGGGTATTCGCCCGGACCAGCGCGAGCGAGACCTGGCCGGCGAGGAATTCGTCATAGGCGAGCCTTCGCCATGCCACACCCTCGGCGGACAGATCCAAGGGGTCGGCGGGATTGTGCAAGCGCTGCAACGCCTGCGCGAAGGATGGAAACGTGTGGCGGCGCGCAATCGACGGGTCCATCCATTCCGGCATCGCGGGAACCCGGGCCAACGCCTGGCCGATCGCGCGCCGGAGGATTTTGGCGGAGAGCCCTGCCGTCAGAGGATAGACGGGCTCGACGAGCGGTAGGCTGGCCGCATCCTCGAGACGCGCGATGTGGTCGGGATGGACCATGCTCGGCCTGCCGTTGAACCATTCCATGCGGCCGCTGACGACCACCCATTCGCCTTCCGGCAGCGACTTTTCGAGATAGGCCGCGTGGGCGTGGAAGAAGGTCAGCGCGAGTTCGCCGGTGTCGTCGTGCACGTAGACGCGGTAGGGGACCGAGCGATTTCCCCGCGGCGGCGGCTGGTGGCGGTCGACGCGCACCTCCAGCGTGACGATTGCGCCCTCGGCCGCGTGCGCGATGCCGGGTCGATGGCGGCGGTCGATCACCGAGTGCGGCAGCGTGAAAATCAGGTCGCCGACACGCGCGGCGCGGTCGCCGAGGTCGGCGGGCACGACGTTCTCGATCAGTTTGGCCACCTTGGGGCCGACGCCGTCGAGCGAGGTGATGGGCGCGAACAGCGGATCGAGGAGGGGCGGGCGCATCTCACCTACGCTCCCTGCTGGAAGGGGTTGTGGACGGGCAGAGCGAGAGGTGGAGCGCGTACATGGCGAGGACATTAGGCGGATGCACCCCGCATGCAAGCATGACTCGGGCGTCTATCCACGCTATAGGCGCGCACCTGAAGAGAGGCGAAGATGACAGGCACAACACGTTCGAGCGATGGGCTGGACATCCGGCGGCGCAAGGTCCTCTTCCGCTCCTGGCATCGCGGCATGCGCGAGCTGGACCTGGTGCTGGGCACCTTCGCGGATGCGACGATCGACGGCTTGACCGACGCTGAAATCGACCAATATGAGCATCTTCTGGATATTCCCGACACCGACCTTCTGGCCTGGGTCACCGGCGAACGGCAAATCCCGGCCGAACACAACACACCGCTCTTCGAGCGCATACTCGCGTTCCGAAGGGCGATGACATTCTGAACGTGACCCGATGAGCCTGACGAAAACGATCGGCCTGCCGAAGGGCAGGGCCGGGCTGTTCACCCTAGACGGCGTAGCCGACGGCTACGAAGCGTTCGCGCTGGCCCAGATCTCGAAGGAGATCGCAGCAGACCGGCCGATGATCTTCGTCGCGCGCGACGGACAGAAGCTGCCCCAACTTATCGAGGCCCTCGCCTTCGTTGCGCCGGACCTGCCCGTGCTCGACTTTCCAGCCTGGGACTGTCTACCCTATGACCGGGTCTCGCCCGGCGCCGACGCCGCCGCGAGGCGGCTCGATGCGCTCGGCGCGATGATCGCCCTAGCCAGGGCGCCGCACCGCGCGCTTGTGCTGACGACAGCTAACGCACTATTGCAACGCATCCCGCCGGCCGAGATCATCGACGCGCAGACCTTCCGCGCTAAGCCCGGCAACCAGATCGACATGAAAGCGCTGACCGCGCGGCTGGAAAGCGCCGGTTTTGACCGGGTGTCGACGGTGCGCGACATCGGCGAGTTCGCCGTGCGCGGCGGCATACTGGATCTATTCGCGCCGGGAACGCCGGAGGCGCTGCGGCTCGACTTCTTCGGCGACACGCTGGAATCGATCCGGGCCTTTGACGTCGCAACCCAGCGTACGACCGGGCAGCGCAGCACGATGACGCTCCAGGCGATGAGCGAAGTGGCGCTGACGCCGGAGACGATCAGCCGCTTCCGCCGCGCCTATATCGAGACATTCGGCGCGCCGTCGCGCGACGACGCGCTCTATGCTGCCGTGTCGGAGGGACGTCGCTTCTCGGGCATGGAGCACTGGCTGCCGCTGTTCTACGAACGGCTCGACACCATCTTCGACTATGTGGCTGACGCTCCCGTCGTGTTTGATCACCTGGCGCACGAGGCGCTGACGGAGCGCCACGCACTGATCCTCGACCACTACGAGGCCCGCAGGAAGCAGGGCGACAGCGCCCTGAAGGATGCGGTGCCCTACAAGCCCATCCCGCCTGACCGGCTCTACCTTTCGCCGGAAGACGTGGCGAAGGCGATCGGCGAGCGCACCGGCATAGATCTCACGCCGTTCGACGCCCCTGAGGTGACGGGCCGCAAGGTACTGCACGGCGGATCGAGGGCGGGGCGCAGCTTCGAGCAGGAGCGCGCGGACCCCAACGCAAACGTCTTCGATGCCGTCGTGAAACACGTCGCCGACGAACGCGCGGCGAAACGCAAGGTGGTGATCGCCGGCTGGACGGAAGGTTCGCTCGATCGCCTCGGCCAGATCCTCGGCGAGCATCACCTCGGCAACCTCGCCAAGGTGACGACACTCGCAGACGTCGAGCGGCTGAAAGACGGGCAGGCCGGTCTCGCGGTGCTGCCGATGGAGGCCGGATTTGAAACGGACGGGTTGGTCGTCGTCGCGGAGCAGGACGTGCTCGGCGACCGCCTCGTTCGCCGCAAGAAGCGCAAACGCGCGGCGGATTTCATCGCAGAGGTGGCCTCGCTGTCGGCCAACGACATCGTCGTGCATTCTGATCACGGCATCGGCCGCTTCATCGGCCTCAAGACGATCGAGGCGGCGGGCGCGCCGCACGATTGCCTGGAGATCCACTACGCGGGAGACGGACGGCTCTTCCTTCCGGTTGAGAACATCGAACTCCTGTCGCGCTACGGGTCCGACTCTGCGGAAGCGACGCTCGACAAGCTCGGCGGCGGCGCATGGCAGTCGCGCAAGGCGAAGCTCAAGCGCCGCCTGCTCGAGATGGCCGGTCAGCTGATCAATCTCGCCGCGGAACGCCAGATGCGGCCGGCTCCGGAAATCAACCCGCCGGACGGGCTCTATGGCGAGTTCGCCGCGCGCTTCCCCTACGACGAGACGGACGATCAGCAGAGCGCCATCGACGCGGTGCTGGACGACCTCTCGCTCGGCAAGCCGATGGACAGGCTGATCTGCGGCGACGTCGGCTTCGGCAAGACCGAGGTGGCGTTGCGCGCCGCGTTCGTCGCTGCAATGGAAGGGTTCCAGGTCGCGGTGGTGGTGCCGACTACGCTGCTTGCCCGGCAGCATTTCAAGACGTTCTCGCAGCGCTTTTCCGGCCTGCCGGTTACCGTCCGCCAGGCCTCGCGGCTGGTCGGTTCCAAGGAACTGGCCGAGACCAAGAAGGGCATCACGGACGGCACCGTCGACGTTGTCGTCGGCACGCACGCGCTGCTGGGCTCCTCGATCACTTTCAAGAACCTCGGCCTACTGATCATCGACGAGGAGCAGCATTTTGGGGTCAAGCACAAGGAGCGGCTGAAGGAGCTGAAGAGCGACGTGCACGTGCTGACGCTCTCGGCGACGCCGATTCCGCGCACGCTGCAGCTGGCGCTGACGGGGGTTCGTGAGCTGTCGCTGATCGCGACGCCGCCCGTCGACCGTATGGCGGTAAGGACCTTCATCTCGCCCTTCGATCCGCTGGTGATCCGCGAGACCCTGCTGCGCGAGCGCTATCGCGGCGGCCAGAGTTTTTATGTCGTTCCGCGCATCTCCGATCTCGCCGAGATCAAGGATTTTCTCCACGAGCAGGTGCCTGAGCTGAAGGTCGGCATCGCCAACGGGCAGATGCCGCCGGGCGAGCTCGACGACATCATGAACGCCTTCTACGACGGCCAGTACGACGTGCTGCTGTCGACGACCATCGTGGAGTCCGGCCTCGATATCCCGACTGCGAATACGATGATCGTGCACCGCGCCGACATGTTCGGCCTTGCCCAGCTTTACCAGCTGCGCGGCAGGGTGGGGCGCTCCAAAGTGCGTGCGTATTCGCTGTTCACCCTGCCGGCGAACAAGCAGCTCACCGACACCGCCGAACGCCGGCTGAAGGTGCTGCAGTCGCTCGACACGCTCGGCGCGGGCTTCCAGCTCGCCAGCCACGACCTCGACATACGTGGCGCCGGCAACCTGCTCGGCGAGGAGCAGTCCGGCCACATCAAGGAGGTCGGCTTCGAGCTCTACCAGCAGATGCTCGAAGAGGCGGTCGCTGAGATCAAGGGCACGGGCGAGGTTTCGGACGGCGATTGGTCGCCGCAGATCTCGGTCGGCACTGCCGTGATGATCCCGGAAGGCTACGTGCCCGACCTGCAGCTCAGGCTGGCGCTCTATCGCCGCCTGGGCGAACTGGAGACCCCGGAAGAGATCGACGCCTTCGGGGCCGAGCTGATCGACCGATTCGGCCCGCTGCCGGAAGAGGTGAAGCACCTGCTAAAGATCGTCTTCATCAAGGCGCTGTGCCGCAAGGCCAATGTCGAGAAGCTCGACGCCGGACCGAAGGGCGTCGTAATCCAGTTCCGCAAGCGCGAGTTCTCCAATCCGGTTGGTCTCGTCCGCTACATCGGCGAGCAGGGAAGCCTGGCGAAGATCAGGCCCGACCAGAGCGTGGTGTTCATCCGCGACTGGCCGACGCCCGACAAGCGGCTGGCAGGCTCGGCCGTTGTGATGACGCAACTGGCGCGCCTCGTGGAGAAGGCAGCGGCGTAGGCGGCTGTCAGCCGCCAGATGCCCTCGGTCACAA
Source organism: Mesorhizobium shangrilense (assembly GCF_028826155.1). Lineage (NCBI taxonomy): Bacteria > Pseudomonadati > Pseudomonadota > Alphaproteobacteria > Hyphomicrobiales > Phyllobacteriaceae > Arvimicrobium > Arvimicrobium flavum. The sequence continues at coordinate 3,217,568 of NZ_JAQGPN010000001.1, read as the reverse complement.
ATATTCCGGTTGGCTCCAGGCTCGCTTGCCGTCGGCGGCGGTGACCACCATGCGGCACCAGGAGCCCGCGAATTTGGAGAGGTCGAGCGTGGCGGTGGTGATGGCCTCGCCATGGACGACTTCAGAGGCGGAAGCACGGCCGGCAAGCGAGATCGAACGGGCGGGCGTGGTCTCGACGTGGAGCTTGTCCCCGTCGCGCTCCACCGACAGGATTTCCGGGCCCTGGCTGGCGTAGTAGTGACCGGCCTTGAGCGCCGCGAGCAGGGCTTCCGGCGTCAGTTCCTCGGCCTTGACCTGCACCCAGCCCCCGAAAGCGCCGTCAGCCTTGAAGTGCGCATCGTCGGCGGCAAAGCCGGTGAGCTTACGGCCCGCGTTCAGGAGATGGTCGAACATCACCACACCATCCGGGCGCGCCGACAGCAGTTCGCAGGTGTGGTTGTAGATCTCCACCGCGTGGGCGGCGTCGATCGACAGCCCGTCCTCGGTATTGAGCCCGTACCATTGCGGATGGGCGATGCCGACGAATGCGCCTGCCTCGGCTGCCCGCCGAGCCAGCTGCGGGCCGGTCTCGGACGCGCTCGTGGCAGCGAAATCGAGCGGCAGGCCGACCGCCAGGATGTGCCAAAGCTCACCCAGATGCGTGTTCGGCGCATGCAGCTCGGCGCCGATGATCGTGGTGAACGTCTCGTCGCGGAACGGACGCGTATCGGTCAGCGGAAAATCGAAGTTTTGCAGGAAATGGTCGGAGAGACAGAGGAAGTCATAGCCGGCCGCCTTGTAGCGCCCGCAGACGTCCTGCGGCTCCAGCCCGCCGTCCGATCGGTTGGAATGGGTGTGCAGATTGCCGCGGTAGAATTTTCCCGGCGCGGCGAAGGTGGCGAGCATGGTGTCTCCTGTCATGCGTCAGTTCATCAGGACGAAATGGTCCGGGCCGACCTGGTCGTAGACCGGGGCCTCGAAGGCGTGGCCGACCGGACGGATGGGTGAAGGAAGCTGGCCTGCCGGCAGTGCGGCGGTGCGGCGCCTGGACGGGTCTGGACTGGGGACGGCCGACAGCAGCGTCCTTGTATAGTCATGCCGCGGATCGCCGAAGACGGTGGCCCTAGGGCCGATCTCGACGATCCGCCCCAGGCACATCACGGCGACGCGGTGGCTCATGCGCTCGACGACGGCCATGTCGTGCGAGATGAAGAGATAGGAAAGCCCCAGCTCCTCCTGCAGCTCGATCATCAGGTTGACGACCTGCGCCTGTATCGACACGTCGAGTGCCGAAACCGGCTCGTCGGCGATGATGATCTTGGGCGAAAGCGTCAGCGCCCGGGCAATGCAGAGCCGCTGGCGCTGGCCGCCGGAGAACTCGTGCGGGTAGCGCTCCAGCTGCTCTTCGGTCAGGCCTACGCGCTGGATCAGCGAGACCACGCGATCGCGCAGGGCAGAGCCGGTTGAGATTCCGTGGATGACCAGCGGTTCGGCCACCTGCTCGAAGGCGGTCAGGCGCGGGTCGAGCGCCGCATAGGGATCCTGAAAGATGATCTGCATGTCGCGGCGTCTGGCCCGGAGCCTGTCCTTGGTCAGGGTCAGCACGTCTTCGCCCTCGAGCTCGACGGCGCCGGAATTGGGCTCGACCAATCTGAGGATCGAGCGGCCGGTGGTGGACTTGCCGCAACCCGATTCGCCCACCAGCGAGAGAGTTTCGCCCTTGCCGAGGGTGAACGAGACGCCATCGACGGCATGGACATTGGCGACGTGCCGCTTGAACGCCCCCGTACGCACGGGAAAACGCGTCGTCAGGTCACGCACGGTAAGCAGCGGTTCTCTTTTTGCCCTGGTCTCCGAATCCGGCGTCTCGTCGCCGAAGCGGCGCGGACCGGCAAACGGCTTCATGCTGCCGAGCCTGGGCACGGCGGCCAGCAGCCTTCTGGTGTAGGACTCTGATGGAGCCGCGAACAGCGCGGCCGTGGTGTTCTCCTCGACCTTGCGGCCGTGATGCATGACCACGACCCGGTCGGCGATCTCGGCGACCACGCCCATGTCGTGGGTGATGAAGAGGACAGCCATCTCCGAAGCGTCCGCCAGCTCGCGCAGCAGATCGAGAATCTGCGCCTGGATGGTGACGTCGAGTGCGGTCGTCGGCTCGTCGGCGATCAGCAGGCGCGGCTCGCAGGCGAGCGCCATGGCGATGACAACGCGCTGGCGCATGCCGCCCGACAGCTCGTGAGGATACTGGGCAAAGCGCCGTTCCGGTTCGGGAATGCGCACGCGCCTGAGCAGATCGACCGCCCTATGTGCTGCCTCCGCGGCATCGACCCGGCGATGCTGGCGGATCACTTCGGCGATCTGTTCGCCGACGGTGAACACCGGATTGAGGCTTGTCATCGGCTCCTGGAAGATCATAGCGATCTCGTCGCCGCGGATCTGCTGAATTGACTTTCCGGACAATTGCGTCAGGTCGCAGTCGGAGCCGTCGCGACGCCGGAAGCGGATGGCGCCGGCGTCGATGCTCCCGCCATTGAACGCGGTCAGGCCGAGCATGGACATCGCCGTCACCGACTTGCCGGAGCCCGACTCCCCGACGACGGCGACGCATTCACCCGCGGCCACGGTGAAGGAGAGGTCGTCGACGGCAACGAACTGGCCGCGCTCGGTCGCAAAGCTGATGCGCAGGTTCTCGACGCTGAGCAGCATGGGGGCGGTCATGGCGGTTTCCTGGAAAAGGGTAGAGCGCGGCCGCCGGCGATAGCGCTCGCCGACGGCCTGGCTGGATCAGTCGGCGACGGCGACGTTGCCGGCGCGGAAGTCGAGCACGTAGGGGATGTGGCCGGGCAGGGGCTTCCACTCGACGCTCTTGCTGAGGCCGTACGATTCGTATGGCTGGTAGAGCAGCACGAACGGCGCCTCTTCCTTCACATAGGCCATGATCTCGGCATAGGCGGCCTTGCGCTCCGCGACGTCAGTCGAGAAACGGAAGCGCTCCCACATCGCGGTGTATTCTTCGCTGGGCTTCCACGAACCGCTGGTGATGCGGGCGCCGGTCGGGCTCCACATCGTACCGTAGGAACCGGCCGGATCGGCGAAATACATCGGGTTCGACCAGTTGCGGGTTTCCATGTCGGCGTCGTTGCCGGTCCACTTGGGATCGACGTTGAGGTTCAGCTCGACGCCGATCGCGGCCCACATCTCCTTGATCGCCTGGGCGGCGAGCAGGCCGTTGGTGTAGTAGACCGCGTCGGTGTCGAAGCGGATCGGCTTGCCGTCGTAGCTCGACTCGGCGAGCAGGGCCTTGGCCTTCTCCAGGTCGTATTCGAACGTTTTCAGTTCGGGCGTGTAGAGCTCGCCATACTGCGGATAGGTATGGGTCGAGGGAACAACGGCCTTGCCCAGCCAAAGCGCCTCGTTGAGCAGGTCGCGGTCGATGGCGTGGCTGAGCGCCTGACGGAGCTTCTTGTCGGCCAGGCGCGGGTTCTCGGTGTTGAAGAACACCAGATGGAAGAGCGGGGTGACGTTGCCCTCGACCTTGAGCGCGGGATTGGCTTCGATCGTTGCCAGCTGATCCGGCGCCACGTTGGTGATGATGTCGACTTCGCCATTGGCCAGCGCGGTCAGGCGCGTCGCCATCTCGCCGATGCGGCGCAGTTCGACGCGGTCGAGCGGGGCAGCCTCGCCGTAGTGCTCGGCGAACTTCTCGTAGACGACCGTCTCGCCCGGCTGGAAAGCGCTGATGCGGTACGGCCCGGTCCCGACGGGCTTCAGGCCGAAGGCTTCAAAGTCGGATACATCGGCGACCTGCGGGTCGCCGGTCAGGCCCATCACATAGGCCTTGGGGATGATGTAGCCCTGCTGCGCGTTGAGCAGGATCTCGAACAGCGGCTCGGGCTTGAAGGTGGTGAAGCGAACCGTCGCGGTGTCGATCGCCTCGACCTTTTCGAAGTTGGAGAAGAACTGCTTCTTGATCGAGCCGAACTCGGGCGTGACTTCGTCGATGATGCGCTGGAAGGTGAACACCACGTCGTCGGCAGTCATGGTGCTGCCATCGTGGAACTTGACGCCTTCGCGCAGCGTCACGACCATTTCGGTGGGAGAGGTCTGCTCCCACTTGGTGGCAAGCCCGGGCGAGAAGGTCGGAGTGGGCTGCGAATAGTCCTTCTGGATCAGCGGGTCGAAGGCATTGACCTGCACCTGCGAACCGGAGTTCGAGTGATCCTTGCCGGGATCGACATAGGCGGGCAGGTTCTGCGTCCCGACGACCAGGTCGGCGGCCATGGCCGAGGTCGACGCCAGGAGTGTTGCCGCGAGCGACAAGAGCAGTTTCGATTTCATGCCAGAGGTCCTTTTGCTTGCAGAGTCATCCCGTCCGGCCGGAAGGGAGGGACCGGCCGAGCGCTGGATAGGTGAAGTTCGGGGAGCCGGCGGCCGGGCCGCCGGGGGTGTTACTTGAGCTTGACGTCGAGCGCGTCGCGCAGCCAGTCGCCGATCAGCAGCACCAGGAGCGAAACGAACATGATGGTCAGCGACGGCACCACGGCGATCCAGGGGCTCGAGGCGAGATAGTCGCGTCCCAGCCCGACCATCGAGCCGAGCGTCGCAGTCGGCGGCTGTACCCCCAGGCCCAGGAAGGACAGCGAGGATTCGAGCAGGATCACCGCCGAGAAGGTCATCGTCCACACGACGATGATCGGCGAGGCGGCGTTGGGCAGCACATGCCTGAGCAGGATGCGGCTGTGCGAGGCGCCCGCCGCGATCGCCGCTTCCACGAAGGGTTGGCGCGACAGCGAGAGCACCTGCGCCCGGACGATGCGGGCATAGACTTCCCACCCGGACACGCCGATCACCAGGATGAGTACTGGCAGCGAGTTGCCGAAGATGGCGATGACGAGGAGCGCGATCAGCGTGAAGGGCACCGCGATCTGGATGTCGACCAGCGCCATGATGGCGCTGCCCAGCCTGCCACGGGCGTAGCCGGCGATGACGCCGAGGGTGACGCCGATCACCAGGCTGATGAGGCTGCCGACCAAGGCGATCAGCATGGTGAGTTGCAGCCCGTGAAGCGTGCGCGAGAGAAGGTCGCGGCCCAATTGGTCGGTGCCCAGCGGATGCGCCGGCATCGCCCGGTCGAAACCGACTGGCGGGCGCAGCCGCGCCAGGAGCGTCTGCGCGTCGGGATGAAACGGCGCCAGCAGCGGCCCGAGTACGGTCAACAGCAACACCACGGCGAAGAGTGCGAGATAGATGCGGCTCGGGGTGTTCGCCTTCTGCCAGAGCCGGGCGATACCGGTGGCGCGGCGCGGGCGGGAGCGCCCCTCGAGGCGCGGCATAGGATAGACGATATCGGTCATGATGCTGTCACCTTCACGCGGGGATCGATAAGGGCGTAGAGCAGGTCGACGATCAGCGAGACGGTCACCACCAGCGCGGCGATGAGGATCACTCCGAACTGCAGCACCGGATAGTCGCGGCCGATGGCGGCGAACACGACGAGGTCGCCGATGCCCTTTGTCGAGAACACGGCCTCCACCACGACGCAGCGCGCGACCATGCCGGCCACCTGGAGTCCGATGATCGTCACCACGGGGATGGCCGCGTTGCGCAGCGCATGCTTGCCGATGACCAAACGCTCGGGCAGCCCCTTGGCGCGCGCCGTGCGCAGATAGTCCTGGCCCATCACGTCCAGCAGGGCATTGCGGGAAAAGCGGATGATTTCTGCCAGCATCGGCGCCGCCAGCACGATCGCCGGCATCAAGAGATGCAGCGGCGTCGCCGAACCGGAACTCGGCAGCCAGTGCAGGTTGAACGAGAACACCAGGATCATGACGATGGCGAGCACGAAATTCGGCGTCGCATAGCCAAGGAAGGCCACGCCCATGATCGCCGCGCCGACGGCGTTCTTGCGCTGCAGGGCCGCGGCGACGCCAAGCGGCAGCCCGACGGCGACCGACAGCACCAGCGCGTAGGCAAACAGTTCCAGCGTATTGGGCAGGCGCTCGGCATAGATCTCGGTGACCGGGCGGCGCTCGAAGAGGCTCAGCCCCATGTCGCCTTGAAAGAGCCCGGCGATGAAATTGCCGAACTGCACCAGCATTGGCTGGTCCAGGCCGAAGCGGGCGACGATCGCCGCCTTGGTCTCGAGGTCGATGCCCGGCGGCAGCAGATAGTCCATCGCATTGCCGGAGAGGCGGGTGGCGAAGAACACGGCCGCCACGACCACCAGCAGCGTCGCTGCGGCGCCGAGGATGCGTCTGGCGAGGAAATCAAGCACCGGCTGGCTCCAGCTCCGGAGCTGCGGACGGCGCCTCCAGTCTATCCAGCGGGCGCATCCAGGGACGCATACCCGAGGCGCGGAACGGGAGCCTCGCATGGAACGGGTCCTCGCCATGCACGGTGATCGCGAACTGGCCGTTGCCGATTTCGAGGTCGGCATAAGCGCCGGCCGGTTCGGGCATGGTCGTGAAGCGCTCGCTCATCGACTGAACGGTGACGTGCTGGATTCCGCGGACGTTGGTCACGGTGTTCCAATGCACATGGCCGGAGAGCCACAGCGCGGCGCGCCCGGTGGCCTCGACCGCCTCTCGCACCTGCGCGTGATCAGGATAGCTCGAGTGAAGGGGGCTGCGCTGGAAGTAGTAGTTGCCGATCTGGGAGTGCCCGGACAGCGGCACATGGGTGGCGATGATGGCCGGGCGCTCATCCTCCATCAGCGCATCGACCAGCCAGCCGAGGGCCGGGGCGGCGGCCGGAAAACCGGTCTGCCGGCTGAGCTGGACGCCGGGCTGCCATACCAGCAGGCGCGTTTCGCCGAGGTCCACGACCCGGCTCTGCATGGACTGTCCGAAAATGGCCTCGTTGTCCGCCAACGAAAGGTTGGCGACGTCGTGATTGCCCATCACATGAACGCGCGGGCCGTCATAGCCGGCAAAGACCGCCGCCACTTCCGAGGCGACGCGATAGTCGTCCTCGTGAGTGGTGTCGGAGATGTGGTCGCCCAGGTCGAGCACCAGATCGACCTTCTCGGCCTTGGCTCGATCGAGGAACCGCTCCAACAACGGCAGCCCGTCCCAGCCCGGCTTCTTGGTGTGGGACTGCGGTCCGTGATGGATGTCGGTAATGATGGCGATCTTCATGGCGGCCCTGACGGAAACGTTGTTCGCCGAGGGGTAGCGCCGCTCTGTGACACTATGATGAAAACATCTCAACAACAATCTCGTTGACATTGAGCTTGTCTCAATTCAGGTATCGGCGCCCGAAGAGGATACCGCCTTGCTTGAATCTGACCTCGATGCCGACGGCTATCTCATTGATCTGGACGGAACGCTGATCGCGGGCCGGACTGTGCTCCCGGATGCAACGTGGCTGCTTGAGCAGGTGCGCGGCCGGTTCGTCATCGTCTCGAATAACGCCGAGCATACGCCCGACCAGTTGGCCCGCACGCTGCTCGGCATGGGCCTGGCCATCGACAAGGATCAACTGCTGCTGGCCGGCACGGCGGCCATCGACACCATTGCCGCCGAGTATCCGGGGGCGTCCGTTCTGCTGTTGGGAAGCGCATCGCTGCGCACCTATGCGCGTCGCAGAGGCCTTCGCATCGAAGTGCAGGGTGCGGACATCGTGCTCGTTGCCCGAGATCGCCATTTTTCCTATGCGAGACTGGCCGCCGCCGCCGAGGCGCTCAGCGACGGCGCTCAGCTCTTCGTGGCTGCGCCCGATCGCAACCACCCGGGCGCCAATGGCGAGCCGGTGCCGGAAACTGGCGCACTGGCGGCGGCGATCCTCGCCTGCGTGGGGCCGATTCCGTACCGGGTGATCGGAAAGCCTGAGCCGGCGCTGTTCGAGATGGGCTGCGCCCGGCTGGGGATCGCTGCCCGGGACGCTCTCATGATTGGCGACAATCCGGAGACCGGCGGGCTGGGATCGAGGAGGATCGGCATGCGGTTTCTGCGGGTGGAACGCGGAGAGATACGCAGAGCGCGACTCCTGCAGGTTGCGGTTTGAAGCCGGACCGCTGAGCACGGCAGAGTGGAGGGCGCAAAGATGGTTGCGGATCGCGAGAAGACTGACACGGGGCAGGGCGTTGCAGGCGTGCTGGACAGGATCCGGGCGATCCGTCGCGATCTCCCGCCGACGGCCGGCCGCATAGCCGATTTCATAACCGATCACGCTGCCGAGGTCGTCCACATGTCGGTAACGGAAGTCGCCGAGCGGGCGGAAGCGAGCGAGGGGAGCGTCATCGGGCTATGTCAGTTGCTCGGAGCGCGGGGATTCCAGCAGATCAAGATCTCGCTTGCGCGCGACCTGGTGCAGCCGGTCCAGTTCATCCACGAGGACCTGGCCCCCGACGACGACACGGCGACGGTGATCGAAAAGATCTTCCGCTCCGACCTACAGGCGCTGCAGGACACGCAGAAGGCGCTGGACGTTCGGGCCGTGGCGCAGGCGGTAGAGGCGATCCGTAAGGCGCGCCGTGTCGAAGTGTTCGGCATCGGCAGCGCCGCCACCATCGCCGAGGACATGAATTATCGCCTGCTGCGCATCGGCATCGAATCCCGGGCGAGCGTCGACAGCCATGTCCAGGCGATCACCGCGTCGCTGGCCGATCCGTCGGTGGCGGTGATCACCATTTCCCATTCCGGCAGCACGGTCGAGACGCTGACCGCAACGCGGCTGGCCAAGGCGGCTGGCGCCACCACCATCGCCATCACCAATTTCGGCAAGTCGCCGCTTCTGGCCCATGTCGACATTGTGCTCAACACACTGGCGAGGGAAACCCAGTTCCGAACCGAGGCGATGACGAGCCGCATCGCCCAGCTCGCTATCGTCGACGCCCTGATCGCCTGCCTCGCGCTCGCCGACTACGAGCGCTCGGTCGCCACCATCGGCAAGACCTTCGAGGTGCTTTCCGCAAAGCGGGTGTGAGCCGGCCTGGGTAGCTTCCTCTTCCGGGACTCGAACAGCGGGCAAGGCGCGCGGATTCACCGAAACAATGGGCCTTTGCATGCACACCGCCGCTCGTATTGTCCCGCCCAGTCGCGTCAGCTGGTGGCTAGCGATAGGCAACTGTTTGCGCGTGACGGGCCGGAAGGAGGACTTCTGGTGATCGGTCACGGCGGCAGGTGGGCGGGCCGATTGTAGCCCGCTTCATTTCCCCATACCTTCGGCAGCTTCGATGAGGTAGCGAGAAGAAGATCCCACATGGCGAAGCTCGTCTATTTATTGAATCAGTCGCTGGACGGCTATGTCGACCACATGGCATTTGCGCCGGATGCTGCGCTTTTTCGTCATTTCATCGACGACGTGCGCGGCTTGGCCGGCAGTGTATACGGTCGCCGCATGTACGAGGTGATGCGGTATTGGGACGAAGATCGCCCCGAGTGGGACGAGGCACAACGTGACTACGCGGTGGCGTGGCGGAGCCAACCGAAGTGGGTCGTGTCGCGCTCGTTGAAGTCGGTTGGCCCGAACGCCACCCTGGTCAAGGATGATGTGGAGGCGGCGATACGCGGGCTGAAAGCTCAGCTCGATGGGAAGATTGAAGTTTCCGGACCAGAGTTGGCGGGCGGTTTGACCGACCTGGGCCTTGTCGACGAGTATCAGTTGTACCTCCATCCCTTTGTGCTCGGCGGCGGCAAGCCATACTTCGCCGGGCCGCGCCCCCCGCTGCGCCTCGTGGCGAGCGATCGCATCGGCAAAGACGTGATCAGGTTGACCTACGTCCCAGCATAGCCCCCGCGATGGTTGACGGGCCGATGAAGAGGAGCTGGGATCGGCGATCGCCGTCTTCGATCCTTGCCATGCTTGCGTGATCCCAAAGCTGCCCGCCCACAGGCGGTCCAACCTGGAACCTGGGTGCCGAACGTCTGCCCTCCGCGCAACGTCATATCCCAACATTTCTTCGATCAGCTGCCTATGCGAAGCGGCGTTTCCATTAGGCCTTTTTTGCATGGCCTTTTGCCGAAATTGAATTGGTCACCTGCGGGGTGTTCCTCCAATTGTAGCGGTCCGGACCGATCGCGGTGAGGATGGAATGGCACGAACTGTATTCATCCATGGTCGTTTTCTCCCGGAGGAGGAAGCCCGGATTGGCTTGTTCGATCGCGGCTTTCTGTTCGGCGACGCGGTGTACGAAGTGACGGCGGTGATCGCAGGGCGGATGATCGACAATGATTTGCACCTTGCCAGGCTGGAACGCTCACTCAGAGAACTTCACATCCCGGTTCCCCATCCTCGCGCCGAGATCGAGGCGGTTCAGGCGAAACTGATTGCCCTCAACGGACTCACGGACGGCACCGTCTACCTGCAAGTCTCACGCGGAGAAGCCGACCGTGACTTTCTCTATCCCGAAACGATCACGCCAAGACTGGTCGGCTTCACGCAGGCCAAAACGCTGACAGGCACCAGGGCGCAGCGCGAAGGCATCACGGTAGATCTCGCGGACGATCCACGATGGCATCGCCGCGACATTAAAACGTCAATGCTGCTCGGGCAGATCATGGCCAAGCATGCGGCCCGCGGCCGCGGCTTCGATGATGTCTGGTTGGTCGAGGCAGGGCTTGTCACCGAAGGCGCGTCCTCGACCGCCCACATCATCACCGCCGACGGGCGCATTCTCACCCGCGCCGCCTCGCAGGCGACCTTGGCGGGTTGTACCCAGCGCGCGATTGCCCGCCTCTGTGAGACCGAAGGGCTACATCTCGAGGAGCGGGCTTTCACGCCGGAAGAAGCGCAGGAATCGGCAGAAGCGTTCCAGACCTCGGCATCGAGCCTCGTCATGCCGGTCGTGCGCATCGGCAGCAGGGTGATCGGCGACGGCAAGCCAGGCCCGAGAACGCGACGCCTGCAGTCTCTTTATCTGGAAGCGGCGGGGGTGCCGTCCTAGTGAAGGCGGGATCATCCGGAGCAAATGAAAATGAAGACGGCTCGCGAACTGGGACTGATGCCCAAAAGCCGGCTTACGGTGGGGCCGGATAACGCGATCACTGACGTGCCCGGGGTTTCGGTCGGCCATCGGTCGCTGCATGCCGATGGCATTTTCACGGGCGTGACGGCGATAGTTCCGCATCCCGGTGATCTTTTCCGGCTGAAACCACGCGCGGCCGTCGAGGTGATCAACGGTTTCGGCAAGTCGGCCGGGCTGATGCAGGTGGCCGAACTCGGCACCATCGAGACGCCGATCCTGCTCACCAACACTTTCGGAGTGGCAGCCTGCACTGAAGCGCTGATCCGCCGCGCGATTGCCGACAATCCTGCGATCGGGCGCGAAACCTCAACCGTCAATCCGCTCGTGTGCGAATGCAACGACGGCCGTATCAACGACATTCAGGCCCTGGCGGTGACTGCAAGCGATGCCATGGCCGCGCTGGATTCGGCACGGCCCGGATCGGTCGAGCAGGGTGCGGTGGGCGCCGGATCCGGCATGACCGCCTTCGGCTTCAAGGCCGGCATCGGCACCGCCTCGCGGCTGATGCGCATCGGCAAGCGCGATTTTGCGCTCGGCACGCTGGTGCTCGCCAATTTTGGCGCGGCGGGCGATCTCGTCCTGCCGGACGGCCGCCGACCCCATCCGCGGGTGCCTGCCAGCCCCGAGCGCGGCTCCGTCATCGTCGTCATGGCGACGGACCTACCCTTGAGCGACCGCCAGTTGCAGCGGGTCGCGCGGCGAGGAGGCGCAGGCCTTGCCCGGCTCGGCGCGTTCTGGGGACATGGCAGCGGCGATGTCGTCCTCTGCTTCACCACCGCCGATCCGGTCGAGCACGACCCGGTCGCGGCGTTCGCCACGCAGCGACGGCTTGCCGACGACCATATCGACATCGCCTTTCGCGCGGCTGCCGAGTCGACGCAGGAAGCGGTCCTGAACGCGCTCTGCATGGCCCGCCCGACGCCGGCTCGCAATGGCCGCATCTACCCCTGTCTTGCCGACTGGTTGAAGGAAAACCCGATCCCATGAAAGTCTTCATCTCCGCCGATATCGAAGGCACAGCCGGCATCGCCCATTGGGACGAGGCCGAGCGCACGCATCCCGACTGGGCCGAGTTTCGCGCCCTGATGACTTCGGAGGTCGTGGCTGCCTGTGAAGGCGCGCGCGCCGCCGGCGCGACGGAAGTGGTGATCAAGGATGCCCACGACAGTGGCCGCAACCTGATCCTCGACCGCTTGCCCGACTATGCGCGGATCGTGCGCGGCTGGTCCGGCCATCCGGACGCCATGATGTTCGGTCTGGACGAAGGTTTCGCTGCGGCAATCTATACTGGCTATCATTCCAAGGCGGGCAGCGAGGCCAATCCGCTCGCCCACACCTCAAATATGCGCATCTCGCGGCTGCTGCTCAATGGCGAGGTCGCGTCCGAATTCACCGTCAATGCGCTGTGCGCGGCAGGCTACGGCGTGCCTTCCGTCTTCGTTGCCGGCGACGACGGCATCTGCGCGGAAGCGCGGGCGATGGTGCCGGGCCTTGCGGCGGTGGAGACTCTCGACGGCAAGGGTCGCGCGTCGACGTCCATCTCGCCCGCCTGGTCGCGACGCCTGATCCGCGAAGGGGTCGCAGCGGCGCTTTCCGGCGATTTCGCGCAGGCGTTGCCCGCCGAGGCGGATCACTACGAAGTGGTGATCGAGTTCAACAACCCGACCGATGCCTACCGCGCAGGCTGGTATCCCGGCGCCCGCGCACACGGTCCCCGTGCAGTCGCCTTCGAACATAAGGAATTTGCCGAGATCCTGCGGGCGCTGGTGTTCCTCAAGGTCTGATCAGGCGGCTGCGCGTTCGAGGAGTTGCCGCGCTGTGCGCCAAAGGTCCTCGACCTCCCGATTGCGGCTTGCGGCATGGCGATAGAGGCGGATCTCGAGGTCGAGGTTCCACCCCGCGTCCTCGGATGCGGGCACGAGACGGCCTGCCTCCATTTCGTCGCGCGCCAGGCTTTCCGGCAGCCAGCAAACACCTGCGCCAGTCACCGCCATATTCATTTGCCCGGCGCTGATCGTGTTTTCGTGCGTCGTACGGCGCCGAAAGGGCGGACGGCGCAGGAAAAGGCGCGACAGCGCGACCCCGAAAAAGGAATTGAAGCCGTAGCTTAGGCAGGGGATGGCAAGCCGGGGTTGGGTAATGGCGCGATCGATCAGGTTGCGTCCTGGTTGTGCGACGCCAGACAGCACGATCTCCGGCGAAACCAACGGAATCAGGCGGTCATGGGCAACGGTCAGCGAGGCAAACTGCCCGCGGTCAAGGAGGAACGGCACTTCCGGATGGGCGTAGGTCAGGAAGAAATCCGCCTCGTCGTTGACGAGCGCGTCGAGGTTGGCCTCGATGCCGCCGCGGTCAGGTATGAGCGAGGTGCTGAACGCGCCGCCCGCCTTTTCCAGCGCCTTTACCCAGCGCGGGAAAAAAGTGACCGTCAACGTATGCAGTGCGGCAAAACGGATAAGCCCGGGTTCGTGCGACGGACGCAATGCCTCGCGCGCAGCATAGAAGGTTCGGATCGCCTCCTGCGCTACAGGAAGGAAATTGCGTCCCGCGGACGTGAGTTCGGCCGGCATGGTCGCGCGGCTGATGAGCGTCGCGCCGAGCCAGCTTTCCAGTTGCTTGATCCTTCGGCTGAATGCCGGCTGCGTGACGTTGCGCAAATCGGCGGCCCGCGAAAAACTGGACGTGTCGGCCAGCGTCACGAAGTCCTCAAGCCACTTGATCTCCACTACCGGCTCCCCCACCCGATCCCGTTCTTCCGAGAAAATGATCATAAGTCACTCAATAGAAATAGATATGCCGATTTTGCATGGGGTGTTGCCAAAAGCGAATTAGCCAAGCCAGCCGCAACCTTTCACGTTGCGATTGCAGAACATAGGCGTGGGTTCGCCGTCGCCTACAGGAGGAGCTGTGAATGGCATTGCGGATCGAAGCCGATCTCATCCTGCACAATGGCCGCATCTGGCGCGGCCGGGAGGAGGGCGTCTGCGAAGCAGTTGCCGTATGGCAGGGCAAGGTTCTCGCAACCGGCAGCAATGACGACGTAATGAACCTGAAGGGCAGGGCGACCGAGGTCATCGATCTGGGAGGCCGCTTTGCCACCCCCGGCCTCATCGACAACCACCTGCATCTGATTGCGACCGGCATCGCCATGGGCTTTGTCGATGCGACGCCTGCGGCCGCGCCGACGCTTGCCGTCCTGGTCAAGAGAATCTCCGACCGTGCTGCGACAACGCCGAGGGACAGTTGGGTTCGCGCCCGCGGCTATGATCAGGTCAAGCTCGACACAGGCCGGCATCCGACCCGCGACGATCTCGACCGCGCGGCGCCCGACCACCCGGTCCTGTTGACACGGGCCTGCGGCCATGTCTCGATCGCCAATTCGCGGGCGCTGGCGCTTGCCGGCATCACCGAGGCGACGCCCGTGCCGGATGGCGGCGTGATCGGCGTCACGGACGGCCGGCTGAACGGCCTCCTTGCGGAAAACGCCCAGAACCTCGTCAAGGCCGCCATGCCCGAGGCGACGACCGAGGAACTGATCGACGGCATCGAGCGTGGGGGCAAGCACCTTCTGGGCTTCGGCATCACGAGTTGCATGGATGCGGCCGTCGGCCATGTCGCCGGCTTTTCCGAAATCCAGGCCTATGAGATGGCCAAGCTTGCCGGCCGGCTGCCAGTGCGTGTCTGGCTGACATTGCTTGGCGATCCCGGTGTTTCCATTGTCGAAGAGTGTTGGCGCGCGGGGCTGCTGTCGGGCTCCGGGGACGACATGCTGCGGGTCGGCGGCGTAAAAGTCTTCCTCGATGGCTCGGCCGGCGGGCGCACCGCCTGGATGACGAAGCCGTACGAGGGCGAGCCAGACAATATCGGCGTGCAGATGCTGCCTGATGAAACGGTCGAGGCGGTCGTCAGGGATTGCCATGACCGGGGTTACCAGATGGTCTGCCACGCCATCGGCGATGGGGCGATCGAACAGCTCATCACTGCCTACGAGAAGGCTCTGGCCGCCAATCCTGATCCCGACCGCCGCCACCGCATCGAGCATTGCGGTTTCTCCACCCCGCAGCAGCATGAGCGCATGAAGGCCGCTGGCATCCTGCCGGCGCCGCAGATGGCGTTCATCCACGATTTCGGCGACAGCTATATTTCCGTGCTCGGGGAGGCGCGCGGCAAGCCGTCCTACCCGATCGGCACCTGGGCGCGCCTCGGCCTGAAGCCGTCGACCGGCTCGGATTCTCCGGTCTGCTCGCCCGATCCGTTCCCGAACCTGCACGCCATGATCACGCGCCAAACCGGCAAGGGCACGGTGATGGAGGCATCCGAAAAGCTGAGCCGCGAGGAGGCGCTGCAGGCCTATACCGAATACGGCGCCTGGTCCCAGAAGGCCGAAGCGGTGAAGGGCCGGCTCGTGCCCGGCCAATGGGCGGACATCGCCGTATTCGACAACGACCTGTTGGAGGCCCCGACCGATACCATTCTCTCAGGCACGCGCTGCCTGCTGACCCTGCTTGCAGGCCGCGTCGTGCACGATGCGCGCTGAACGCCTGCCGGACTGAATTCGAAGCGAGGCCGAAAACGGCACGAGAGGGAGAACGAAATGCTGAAAAGACTGACACTGGCCGCAATGCTCAGCCTCGGCGTGGCTACCGGGGCGCTGGCCGCGGGTGAACGCCACGGCGGAACGCTCGTTTTCACAGCCCCCTACGGCTCGAGTTTCGCGACGCTCGACGTCCAATCCAGCCCCAACACGCAGGAAGAGTTCATCACCCAGGCTATCCACCGCGCGCTCTACAGCTGGGATTCGATCCAGAACAAACCGGTGCTGGAGCTTGCGACCTCGGAGGACGTCTCCGACGACGGCACCGTTCACACCTATCACCTGCGCAAGAACGCCGTCTTCCACAACGGCAAGCCGCTGACGGCGGACGACTTCATCTACAGCTATAAGCGGATCGCCAATCCGAAGAACGCCTTTCCGGGCGCCAGCTATGTCGCCAATATCAAGGGCGCGGACGACTACATCGCCGGCAAGGCGGACGAAATTGCCGGCCTCAAGAAGATCGACGACCACACGCTGGAGATCACCTATACCGGCCCGATCAACCCTGGCTTCCCTCTGATGCAGAACACGACGGTCATCTATCCGTCGAATGTGGAGGATGAGTCCAGTTTCGCGAAGAATCCCGTCGGTCTCGGCGCCTTCGTCTTCAAGGAGCATGTTCCGGGTTCGCAGGTCGTGGTCGAAAAGTTCGACAAGTACTACGAGGAAGGCAAGCCGTATCTCGATCGCATCAACGTCGTGCTGATGGCTGAAGACGCCGCGCGCGACGTCGCCTTCCGCAACAAGGAGATCGACGTCTCGGTCCTGGGTCCCACCCAGTACCAGGCATATCAGGGCGAGGAGGTGTTGAAAGACCACCTGCTCGAGGTTGCCGAGGTCTATACCCGCAACATCGGCTTCAACCCCGCCTTCGAACCCTTCAAGGACAAGCGAGTCCGCCAGGCGATCAACCACGCCATCAACGCGCCGCTGATCATCGAGCGCCTCGTCAAGAACAAGGCCTATCCGGCCTCCGGCTGGCTGCCGATCTCCTCGCCGGCCTTCGACAAGGACAAGGCGGGCTATGCCTTCGATCCGGAAAAGGCCAAGGCGCTGCTGGCGGAAGCCGGCTATGCCGAAGGTTTCGAATTCGAAGTGACGGCGAGCCCGAACGAAAGCTGGGGCGTGCCGATCGTGGAAGCCATCCTGCCGATGCTGAAGAAGGTCGGCATCACCGTGAAGCCGAAGCCGGTCGAAAGCTCCGCGCTCGGCGAGGCGGTGACGACAAACAACTTCCAGGCCTTCATCTGGTCGAACCTGTCCGGTCCGGATCCGCTGAACGCCCTGCGCTGCTACTACTCCAAGACGCAGCAATCGGCCTGCAACTACACGAGCTATGCGAGCCCGGAATTCGACAAGCTCTATGAGGCCGCCAAGCAGGAGCGTGACCCGGCCAAGCAGACCGATCTTCTGCGTCAGGCCAACAACATCGTGCAGGACGACGCGCCGGTCTGGTTCTTCAACTACAACAAGGCCGTCATGGCATATCAGCCGTGGATCCACGGCCTCGTTCCGAACGCGACGGAACTGGCGGTCCAGCCGTATGACGAGATCTGGATCGACGAGAACGCTCCCGACTCGCGCAAATAAGCCTTGAGGGGTTCGGGGGTGGTGTCACGACGCCGCCCCCCATCGATCGTCGCTCCGGCAACGGCGCGGCCAACATGGAACCGCTCATGCTTCGTTTCACCCTGCGCCGCATCCTGCAGGTCATCCCTACGGTCATCGTGGTGGCGCTGCTCATCTTCGTCATCTTCTCCGTGGTGCCCGGCACCTTCGCGGCAAGCCTCTTCGCCGATGGCAAGCGCGCCGCCGACCCGCAGATGATCGCTCGACTCAACGAGGAATTCGGACTTAACAAGCCGCTCGTCGAACGTTTCGCGACCTATGTCACCGACCTTGCGCAATTCGACCTCGGCACCTCCTTCCGCACGCGCCAGCCCGTGATCGACCTGATCAACGACCGCATGTGGGCTTCGCTGCAACTTGCCATCGCCGCCATGGTCTTCGCGCTCGTCGTCGGCGTGCCGCTCGGCTTCCTCGCGGCGCTGCGGCCGGGCTCGGTGCTCGACACCGT
The DNA here is from genome assembly GCF_028826155.1 of Mesorhizobium shangrilense. Taxonomy (NCBI): domain Bacteria; kingdom Pseudomonadati; phylum Pseudomonadota; class Alphaproteobacteria; order Hyphomicrobiales; family Phyllobacteriaceae; genus Arvimicrobium; species Arvimicrobium flavum. The sequence goes on along the minus strand of NZ_JAQGPN010000001.1, from coordinate 3,199,949 downwards.
AACGATGATCGGGGCGGTCTCGGGCCTCTCCATACCGCAGTTCTGGTTGGGACTGCTGATGATGTATCTTTTCGCACTGCAACTGAACTGGCTGCCGAGTTTCGGCTACGGCGACGGATCGTTCCGCAACCTCATCCTGCCCGCCATCACGTTGGGGGTTACGCCGCTTGCGTTGCTGGCGCGGACCACGCGGGCAGGCGTGCTTGATGTGTTGAACGCCGACTTCATCCGCACCGCTCATTCCAAGGGCATGAGCGAGACCAAGGTCGTGCGCTGGCATGTTGCGCGCAATGCTCTTGTGCTGATCGTCACCACCGTCGGCCTCCAGTTCGGCTCGCTGATCGGCCAGGCCGTCGTCATCGAAAAGCTCTTCGCCTGGCCCGGCATCGGCTCGCTTTTGGTCGATAGCGTCGCCATCCGGGACATCCCCGTAGTGCAGGGCACGATCCTCGTCATCGTGCTCTGGTTCCTCGTCATCAACACTGCCGTGGATCTCATCTATGCCGCGATCGATCCGCGCATAAAGCAGGAGTGACGGGAATGCGTCTCGGCTTCAACTTCTGGCTCGGCGCGACGCTGACAACGTTGGTCATTCTCGCCGGCGTGCTCGCCCCGTGGATCGCGCCTTTCGATCCGGTGCTCGATGCAGATCTCATGAGTTCCGAACTGCCGCCGGACGCCACACACTGGTTCGGTACGGACGGGCAGGGGCGGGATGTCTACAGCCGCATCCTCTTTGGCGCCCAGATCTCGCTCACTGTCGGCATCGTCTCGCAGGTGATCAATTCGATCATCGGCGTCACGCTGGGCATGACTGCCGGCTACTGGGGCGGCTGGTGGGACGATCTGGTGAACGGCCTCACCAATGTCATGCTTGCCATACCCTCGCTGATCTTCGCGCTCGCTGTGATGGCTGTGCTGGGACCCGGCCTGCCATCGCTTCTGGTTGCGCTCGGCCTTACCAACTGGAGCTGGACCTGCCGCATCGCCCGCTCCTCCACGCTCTCGCTCAAGTCCCAGGGCTACGTGCAGGCGGCCCAGACGCTCGGTTATGGCGATTTGCGCATCATGTTCACGCAGATCCTGCCCAACATGATGGGTCCGATCCTCGTCATGGCGACGCTCGGCATGGGTTCGGCAGTGCTGTCGGAAGCGGCGCTCTCCTTCCTCGGCCTCGGCATCCAGCCGCCGTTCCCGAGCTGGGGGTCGATGCTGACCGATGCACGCCAGCTCATCCAGCTAGCGCCCTGGGTGGCGATCTTCCCGGGCCTCGCCATCTTTCTCTCGGTGCTCGGCTTCAACCTGCTGGGCGACGGCCTGCGCGACAGCCTCGACCCGCATATGAGGACGCGCAACCCATGACCGCGGCACTCCTCGACATCAGGGATCTGCACCTGGGCGTCGCACGTGGCCGTTCGGCCCGCTACCCGCTCCTCAAGGGCGTCTCCTTCCAGATCATGCCGGGAGAGGCCTACGGTCTCGTCGGCGAGTCCGGTTCCGGCAAGTCGGTGACGTCACTTGCCGTGATGGGGCTCCTGAAGAAACCGCTTGCCGTTTCCCGCGGCGAGATCCTGTTCAGGGGGCAGAATCTGCTTGTCTTGCCGAAGCGGGAGATGCAGCGCCTGCGCGGCAGCCGCATCGCCATGATCTTCCAGGAACCGATGACGGCTCTGAACCCGCTGTCCACCGTCGGCCGGCAGATCGCCGAAATGTTCGTGCTGCATCAAGGCAAGAGCTGGGGCGAAGCGCGAAAACTCGCGGTCGGTGCGCTCGCCAGTGTACGTGTGCCCAATCCCGACCGGCGCGCGAAGAACTATCCGCACCAGATGTCCGGCGGCCTGCGCCAACGCGTCATGATCGCCATGGCGCTCGCCTGCAATCCAGACCTTCTGATCGCCGATGAGCCGACGACTGCCCTTGACGTGACCGTACAGGCCGAGGTGCTGCGCCTGATCAAGGAATTGTGCGCCGAGCGGGGCACGGCGGTCCTGTTCATCAGCCACGATCTCGGCGTCATCGCCAGCATCTGCCAGCGCGTTGGGGTCATGTATGCCGGCTGCCTCGTGGAGGAGAACGAGACGCGAGCGCTCTTCGAAAATCCGCGACACACCTATACGCGCGGGCTCCTCGGCGCCCTGCCGCGCCTCGGCAGCCGAAGCGAGCACGGCCGCCAGCGTCTCGTCGATATCGACAGCATCATTGCCGACCGCTCGACGCTGACGGAAACCCGGTTCATCGCTCCGCGCGGGTCGGAAGGGGGCCAGCCATGATCGCTCCCTTATTGCAGGTGGACGACCTGCATGTTCGCTTCCCGCTTTCCGGCGGCGGACCGTTCGGCACGGGGCGGCGCATGCTGCACGCCGTCAACGGCATCAGCTTTTCGCTCGCAAAGGGCGAGTGCCTGTCGATCGTCGGCGAATCCGGCTGCGGCAAGTCCACGACGGCGCTTTCCATCCTCGGCCTCCAGGAGCCGACTGAAGGCACGATCCGGTACCGCGGCCAGCCGCTGACCGGGGCGGGTGCACCGGGGCGCATGCAGCGCGCCAAGGCAGTGCAGATGGTGTTCCAGGACCCTTATGCCTCGCTGAACCCGCGGCAGTCGGTGCGCAGCTCGCTCGCCGCGCCGCTGCGGCTGCATGGCATCAGGGCGGCGTCGGAAGTATCAGACCGCATCGAGGCGATGCTCGCCAATGTGGGGCTCACTCCCGAGCAGGCGAGCCGATATCCGCACGAATTCTCCGGCGGCCAACGCCAACGAATCGGCATTGCCCGCGCGCTCATCCTCGAACCGGAGATCGTCGTGCTCGACGAACCGGTGTCGGCCCTGGACGTCTCGATCCGCGCGCAGATCATCAACCTGCTGCTCGACCTGCAGGAAAAACTCGGCCTTTCCTACCTGATGATCAGCCACGACCTCAGTGTGGTGGAACACATGAGCGACCGGGTGCTCGTCATGTATTTCGGCCAGATCGTGGAGGAGGGCGGATGGAAGGAGATCTTCGAGACGCCTGCGCATCCCTACACACGCCGGCTGATTGCGGCCATTCCCGATCCGAATGCGGCGCTCACGTCGCAGGCAAGCCAGCGCAGCATTATCGACGCGCCGCCTCTTGCGGGCCTGCGATTTGTCTCCGATGGAACCAAGGCATCAGACGTATTCTCCGCGCCAGCACCCTCTGAACTGATCGAAATAGGCAACGGCCATCGGGTCAGATGCGCGGTGGCAGGCTAGGCACTCCCGATGCTCGCTGCTGTTGAACCGATGATGGCCGGCCTCCCTGGTGACCATGTCGCCCATGCCTGTTCGTGAAACCTCCAGAACCCCAGGTAGGAACACCATGCGACGCAAGGCAATCATCGCTGTGATCATGGATGACAACAACAGTGGCGATGGCGATCGATATGAAGCGTCGAAGGACTACTTTTCCGCCATCAGCCGTGCGGGAGCCCTTCCGGTTGGCATCCCACATGTGCCCGAGCTGGTCGATCAAATTGCCGAGGAGTTCGATGGTTTCCTGAGCATCGGTGGGCGCATCAACTTTCCCAAGAAGTGGTACGTCGAAGGGGATCAGTCCCAGTATCCTCCGTCTGAGCGCCTGTCCGTAGAGATCGCGCTGATGGAAAAATTCCTTGCGCGCGACAAGCCCGTACTCGGCATCTGCAATGGCATGCAGATGCTCGGATGCCTGAATGGCTGCCGGATGGTTTCGGACGTGCATTCCTCATGGCCGGACGCGCTGAACCACGACCAAGGCAACGTACTCCACGATGTCAGCATTCAGGCCGGCACACGACTGGCGGATATCGTTGGCGTCGCGAGGTTCAGCGTGAATACGTTTCACCGCGAGGCGATCGTCGAGACATCGAGCCGCGTAATAGTTGCAGCCCGCGGGCCGGATGGGGTCGTGGAAGCAATCGAGGTGCCTTCGAAGTCTTTTGCCATGGGTTTGCAATGGCATCCCGAAAGGCTCGACGCCAAAAGTCACCCCGGCGCCCGGATATTTGACGCATTCGTGGAAGCTGCAAGCCCGCGGTCGTAGCGTGGAGTGTCCAACGTCCACGCGAGAATTTCATAATCGCGATGGATTCCCCGTTGAGCATCTTCTTAGGCGTCCAGTTCCCCGCGCTCCTTGGCACCTGCGACCTGTCGGATGGCGTCGGCGAGCGTTTCCCATTCCTGGGCGCCCATCACGGCGTATTTGCTCTCGAGCAGGAAACACGGCACCCCGGTGATCCCCATCCTGGACGCGGTTGAGATCTCGCCCTGAACTTCTGCCTTGTCGGCGTCCGTTGGCAGCAGCGTACGGACCACCGATGCGTCCATGCCGCTGGCCTCGGCCGCCGCGATCAGGACGGCATGGTCACCGATGTTCTGACCTTGCTCGAAGTTCAGGGCGAACAACCGCCGCACCAGATCGTTCTGCACGCCAGTGCCGGACGTCCCGGCCCAGCGGATCACGCGATGCGCGTCGAGCGTGTTGGGGGCAACATTGATGCGATCGAAAGCGAAGTCGATTCCCTCAGCTTTTCCAAGCGGTTCGATGCGTGCGTGGATCTGTGCGATGCGATCCTCACTGCCGAACTTGTCGAGCATGTAGCGCTTGCGGTCCTTGCCTTCCGGCGGGATGGTCGGATCCAGCTGGTAGGGCCGCCAGCGCACGTCGACGGCGATGTCCGGCAGCGACTGAACCGCACGGTCAAGCCGCTTCTGGCCGATGTAGCACCAGGGACAGACCACATCCGATACGACGTCGACCCTGACGGATTGTCTCTCTGACATGTTCAATCCTTTGCACGCCACCAGGTTGGGAACTGCGCCCCCTGGATCGGGGTAGCGTCGGGACGCTCGATCCGCTTCCAGCGCACGATCCACTGCTCCGGCTTGAAATAGAGCGGAATGACATAAGCGCCACTCAGCAGTACGCGATCGAATGCCCGCACCGCGTCGACGAATTCCGGCCGCGTTCTCGCATTGATGAGGTGGTCGAGCAGGGCGTCGACGGCGGGGCTTGCGACGCCCGCGTAGTTGAAGGTCCCCGGCGTGTCGCGAACCTCCGAGCCCCAGCGGCTGGCCTGCTCGACGCCCGGCGACAGCGACGCCGTGTAGCGGAAGAACATCATATCGAAGTCGTAGTCGATCTGGCGTTGCAGGAACTGGGCCGCATCCACCGAGCGGATGACGAGGGTGATCCCCAGCTTGCGCAGCGTCTGCTGAAAGGCGACGGCGAGCTGCTGGTTCTCGCTGCCCTTCAGCATGATCTCGAAGGTCAGCGGCCGCCCGCCCTTGTCCCTCATCAGGCCGTCGCCGAGTTCGTAGCCCGCCGCCTTCAGCTTGTCGAAGCCGACGCGCAGGAACGCTCGGTCGCGCCCGGTCCCGTCAGAGGTCGGCGGCTGCCACCCCTTGGTCATGATGTCTGGCTCCACGACGTCCGGGAAGGGCGCAAGGAGGACCTTCTCGCCCGCGCTGGCAGGTCGGCCGGACGAGGCAAGCTCCGAATTGTCAAAGAAACTGCGCGTTCGCGTGTAGCTGTTGGAGAACAGGCTGCGGTTCACCCATTCGAAATCGAAGAGCGCGGTGAGGGCATCCCTGAGTTTGCGGTCTGCGAGCGCCGGGCGCCTTGTGTTGAGGACGATCCCGAACATGCCGGACGGCAGCTTCGTTTCGATCGTATCCTTGACCAGCGCCCCCGACTTCACCGCCGGAAAATCGTATTGGTTGGCCCATCTGCCGCTGTTTTCTTCGATGAACACGTCGACGAGCCCCTTCTTCAGTGCCTCGAAGAGCGCATTCTCGTCGCGGAAGTAGGTGAGGCGGATCTCGTCGTAGTTGTCGAAGCCTCGCTTCGAGGGAATGTCCTTCGCCCAGTAGTCCGGGTTGCGCTTGAAGGTCACCGAATCGCCCGGCCGGACATCGACCAGCCGATAGGGACCGCTGCCGATCATCGGCTTCAGGGTCGACTTGTCGAAACGAACCGCGTCGATCGCATGCCTGGGCAGGACCGGCAGGAGACCGAGGATAAGCGGCAGTTCGCGGTCCGGCTGCTTGAAGGTGAAGCGGACGCCCCGTTCGCCAACCTTTTCCATGGTCGCGATCTTGTCCGCAGTGACGCCGTACCGCGGCAGGCCCTTGTCGCGCAGCAGGTTGACCGTGAAGATCACGTCGTCCGGCGTGACCGGCTGGCCGTCGGAGAATCTTGCGCGCGGATCGAGCGTGAACTCCGCAAAGGTTCGCCCGTCGTCGGTCTCAATCGTTTCGGCCAACAGCGGGTAAAGGGTGAACGGCTCGTCCGCCGAGCGCATCATGAGCGTGTCGAAGACATTGTTTCCGAACACGAGATCGATGCTGCCCCTCGCGCCGCTCCCCTGGACAATGAAAGGGTTGATGCTGTCGAAGGTGCCCGGCCAGGCATATTCGACGCGGCCGCCCTTCGGCGCGTCTGGGTTGGCGTAGGGGAAGTTCTGGAAGCCGGCTGGCAGGGCGGGCTCGCCGTGCATAGCTATCCCATGCGATTTGGCCGCGAGCGCCAACGAACTGGCGGCCAGCATGGCGAGCGCTGCAAGGAACGAGACGGCGTATGTCCGGCCCATGGCGGACCCTCCAAGTCGTGGGCTGAATGATTCGGTGCAGACCCTACCATGTCGCGACGGCGGGCGCGGTGGGGCAAGCGGTCAACAGGCGCCGCGTCATTTTGGCTGGATTCCGGACAGTGCCCAGTGTAACACGCGCTTCCAAGTCATCCTGTTGCCTCATTTCCGCAACAGGTAGCGAGGAACAGGCCGGGTTGGGCGGCCGGATCATAAGAGGTATTCATGACGATGACCGGATTGAGCGGCACGGTTGCTTCTGTTTCCGCATTGGTCGCCGGCGCGACAGCGCTTCTTGCCGTGGGCGCCATGCCGGCTTCCGCGCAGCAGCCGCAGGTGCCGAACGGCTGGTTCAAGGCCTGCACCAAGCAGGAAGAGGTCGATATCTGCAACGTGCAGAACATTGTCGTTGCCGACAGCGGCCAGCTCGTGACGGGCGTCAGCCTCATCGAGCTCAAGGGCAAGATCAACCGCAAGGTGTTTCAGGTCACGGTGCCGACCGGTCGCCTCGTGCCTCCGGGAATCGGTCTGCAGATCGACGGCGGCAAGACCCAGAAGCTCGACTATGTGATCTGCTTCCCGGACCGCTGCGTTGCCGAAGTGCCGCTGAGCGACCAGCTCGTCGGCTCGTTCAAGAAGGGTTCGGACCTGACCCTGACGTCGGTGAACTTCCAGAACCAGCCGAATCCGGTGAAGGTTAGCCTCAAGGGCTTTACCGGCGCCTATGACGGCCCCGCGATGCAGCAGTCCGACATCGAGGACCGCCAGAAGAAGCTGCAGGAGTTCGTGTCCAAGAACAACGAGGACTTCGCCAAGAAGCTCAAGGAAGAGCAGGACAAGGCGAAGGCCGCGAACTGATCGCGGCGGGTTTCCTGAACAAGCAGATTGCCGGAAAAACAAAAGCGGGGCGTTTCGTCCCGCTTTTCTGTTTGCAGTCCCTACGGCTGAGTGGGCCTCAATGGCGGGCGATGGCCTTCGGCGTGTAGCGGCCGTCCGGCGTGCGGACGAACATTTCCCTCAGCTGCGGGTGACGCACCGGCTGGCCTGAGCTGTCGTCCAGCAGGTTTTGCTCCGATACATATGCGACGTACTCGGTCTCGTCGTTTTCTGCGAGCAGGTGATAGAAGGGCTGGTCCTTGCTCGGCCGCACATCCTCAGGGATCGCCTGATACCATTCCTCGGTGTTTGCGAACTCCGGATCGACGTCAAAGATGACGCCACGGAACGGAAACAACCGGTGGCGGACCACCTGACCGATCTGGAACTTTGCCGTTTTCATGTCTGTCATTATACTTTGTACTCTTGCTGTCCGCTATTTGGATCAGCGACAGCAGCTTTTCAATCCCTACTCTTGACGCAGGACCGAGCGCCGCGTAGCGCGGCCTTTCGCAGTGACGGAATCTGCATGTCCGACGTCATCGGTCTGGTCATCCCCTTTTTCGGCCTGATTTTCATAGGCTTCATCGTGGCGCGTATCACGCGCCAGCCGCTCGATGCGCTCGGCTGGATGAACACCTTCATCATTTATGTCGCATTACCGGCGCTGTTCTTCCAGCTTCTGGCGAAGACGCCGATCGAGCGATTGACGGAATGGACCTTCATCTTCGGCGCCGTCTTCTCGACCTATGTCGTCTTCTCCCTGATGTTCGTCCTCTCCGTCGTCTTCTCGGGAGGAGACATTCGGGAAGCGACCATCAAGGGCTTGGCATCGGCCTACGGGAACATCGGCTACATGGGGCCCGGATTGGCGCTGCTGGCCTTCGGCGAGGAGGCAGCGGTGCCCGTCGCCCTGATCTTCTGCTTCGAGAACATCATGCACTTCGCCATCGCACCGATGATGATGGCGCTGGCAGGTGAAGAAAGGACTTCGCCCTGGCGTCTGGCGGCTGGTGTGCTGAGAAAGATCGTGCTGCATCCATTCATCATCGCCACGGCGATCGGCGTGCTGGCTGCCGGGTTCCATTTTCAGGCGCCGTTGCCGGTCGAGCGGTTCCTGGAATACTTGTCGCGTGCAGCCGCGCCATGCGCCCTGTTTGCGATGGGCGTGACGCTGGCGCTCAGGCCGCTGAAGCGCGTGCCGGTCGAGCTTGGTCCGATCGCGGTCCTCAAGCTCGTTGTACATCCGGCCATCTGCTACGTGGCGCTGAGCTGGATCGGCAACTTTTCCGAGGTCTGGGTCTTCACCGCCGTGCTGCTTGCGGCACTGCCGACGGCGACCAACGTGTTCGTCATCGCGCAGCAGTATGACGTCTGGGTGCAGCGCGCCTCCGCGAGCATTCTTCTGACCACGGTGCTCTCTGTCGGCACAGTGACCATGCTGCTCTACCTGATCAAGACGGGAATGCTACCGCCGGATCTGTTTCCGTAGGTCCGAGACTGCGCCCTGAAATCCGGTGCCGGGCCTCAGCCCCTCGCGCATGAAGAATGCTCTCAGGGGAGACAGGCTGCCAAGCAGCGTCAACCCGAGGCCCCGCGCAAGCTGTGCGGGCAGGAGATCCGACAGCAGGGATCGATTGAGAAGGTTGACCCCCGCCGATCGCGCGAGGATGTCGGGCCTGCGCATGCCGTCGTAGCGCGTCAGCGCCGGCGGCGATCCCGGATCCTGCGGGTTCTCGGCAATGACGCGAACAATATCCTGAACGTCGCGGATGCCTAGATTGAGCCCCTGCGCTCCGATCGGCGGAAACACGTGGGCGGCTTCCCCGACCAGCGCGACGCGATTCTGGGCAAAGCGCGCAGGCAGCGTGGCTGACAGCGGATAGACCTGCCGGCCGGGCTCGACGCTGACGCGTCCGAGTATCGACTGCATGCGCTCTTCGATCCGTATCGAGAGCGCCGAGTCGTCGAGCGAGGCGAGTTCCTTGGCGGTTTCCGGCGCCACCACCCAGACGAGGCTCGACCGCTGTCCCGGCAGCGGAACCTGGGTGAAAGGTCCGGTCTCCGTGTGGAACTCGGTTGAGACAAAGCCATGGCCGCGGCTGTGGCCGAAATTCAAGACCAGCGCTGCCTGCGGGTACGTCTTGGTGGACACCGATATGCTCGCGGCGGATCGCGCCGGCGACAGCCGTCCATCGGCAGCGACGGCCAGCGCAGCGGCGATCTCCTGGTCGTTGTCCAGCCGCGCATGGACCGTATCGGGTTCGCACCGCCACTCGCTGATCGTGGCCTTGCGCCAATCGATATCGGGAGAGGCCGAGACGGCTTTCTCCAGCACGGTCAGCAGGGCGCTGTTGGGAATGTTGAGCCCGAAATGCTCCTGTCCGATTTCCGAAGCGCGAAACGTGACGAGCGGGCTGCGGATCAGGCGCGAGGTGCCGTCGACGATGCGCATGGTGCGCAGAGGAGCGGCCGCGGGCGCAATTTCCGAAAGCAGGTCCAGAGAATTCAGGAACTGGAGCGCCGGGGTCATCAGAGCCGTCGTCCGGCGATCCAGCGCGATGCCGGGACCAACCAGCGTCACGCGTTGCCCCCCACGCGCCAGCGCAATGGCCGCCAGCAAGCCCGCTGGGCCGGTTCCGACGACTAGGATGGGCAGGGAATCGTGACTGGGCACTTTGGTTATCCGTCTGGAAGCCGATCGCGACTGTCACTGGCGTTCTAGGCCGTCCGGGCCCGCTTGATCAACGTGACGTTTCGGCCCAATTCAACGGACATTAAATCCGTCGAACCGGGTGTTGAGCACACGGGCGCTGCCGGTCCATTGCTCACGCGATTGCCGGTGCGATAGGACTTCTCGGGAGAGCGGGGCTCGTTGATGCTATGGGCGCGGTCGGGTTGGGAATGGGCGTGACGGATCGTAGCTGGCCGTTGAGGGGAGACTTCGTCCTTCCCTGCGATCGTATCGCGCCTAGCGCCTGCGCGCCCGCATTCGCCGCTGAGTTTATCCCATCGCCGGCCAGAACGGCGAAGACAATACCCGGATCGCCTATTCCGAGTATTGAATCGCGCCCGAGATCATCATAGCAAGATCAGACAGGAGCAAGATGCGCGCCTTCGGCCGTAACTGGAATTTCGCAGGGCGCTCCGCCGAAATCTGCAAGTAGGATTGGCGCGGCCCATGACCATGAGCGCAGCAGGCAAGAAGATAGCGGGACGCATACCGCGCCCCAAGAAGAAGGTGACCTGGCCGCAGGCGCGGGCGTTCTCCGTGCACCTCCTCACCGCATCGGGGTCCTTCCTCGCGTTCCTGTCCATCGTTGCGGCCAGCGAGGAGCGCTGGACGGCGATGTTCTGGTGGCTGGGCCTGGCGCTGTTCGTCGACGGCATCGACGGGCCGATCGCGCGCAAGCTCGAGGTCAAGGAGATCCTTCCGACCTGGTCGGGAGAGGTGCTCGACAACATCATCGACTATGTCACCTACGTGCTGATCCCGGCCTTCGCGCTTTATCAGCGCGGCTTCATGGGCGAGGGACTGTCGTTCCTCTCCGCAGCGATCATCGTTGTGTCCAGCGCCATCTACTATGCCGACACCGGCATGAAGACGAAGGAGAACTTCTTCAAGGGGTTCCCTGTGGTCTGGAACATGGTGGTCTTCACCCTGTTCGTCATCGAACCCGGCGAGTGGGTGTCGTTCGGGGTGGTCGTCATCGCGGGCATCCTTACTTTCGTGCCCATGAACTTCATCCATCCGGTGCGAGTGGTGCGGATGCGGTCGATCAATCTCGGGGTGACGCTGCTCTGGTGCGCGTTCGGCGCGTTGGCGCTGGCGCAGGCGGCGATGGCGGAGTTCTACGACCGAATCGGGGTGCTGGGCCAGCATGTCGACGTGGTAACGAAAACGGGGATAGCGGTGACCGGCATCTATCTTTTCTGCATAGGCGGGGTGATGCAGCTGTTTCCAAAGCTAGGCGCCAAGAAAGCATAGGCGGAGTGCGGGGAGTTGTACGATGGCCAAGGCAGTTCGAATCCATGTTAATGGCGGCCCGGAAGTCCTCAGCTTCGATGACGTCGACGTTGGCCGTCCGGGCGCGGGCGAGGTCCTGGTCAAGCACACCGCGATCGGCCTGAATTTCCTCGACACTTACTACCGGAGCGGCCTCTACGCGGCGCCCCACCTGCCGCTCATTCCCGGCGGCGAGGCCGCGGGCGTGGTGCTGGAGACGGGAGAAGGCGTCGACGGGCTGAAGGCCGGCGACCGCGTCGCCTACACCACGCAGATCGGCGCCTATTGCACCGAGCGCGTGATTGCCGCCGACAGGCTGGTCAGGATCCCGAGCGGCGTCACTGACGAGCAGGCCGCGGCCGCCATGCTGAAGGGACTGACCGTGGAGTACCTGTTGAGGCGCACCTTCAAGGTAAAGCCGGGAGCCACGGTGCTTTACCATGCCGCGGCTGGCGGCGTGGGGCTGCTGTTCGGGCAGTGGGCGAAGCACCTCGGCGCAACGACGATCGGCACCGCCGGTTCGCCTGAGAAGGTCTCGCTGGCCCTTCAGCACGGCTTCGACCATGTCATCAACTACAGCGAGCAGGATTTTGTTGCCGAGGTCGCCAGGATCACCGAAAGCCAGAAGTGCGAGGTCGTGTACGATTCGGTCGGCAAGGACACGTTTCCCGGTTCGCTCGACTGCCTGAAACCCTTCGGCATGTTCGTGAGCTTCGGCCAATCCTCCGGACCGATCGCGCCGTTCCATCTTGCGCTGCTGGCGCAGAAGGGCTCGCTCTACGCCACGCGGCCGACGCTGTTCACCTACATCGCCAAGCGAGAAGACCTCGAGACGGCCAGCGAGGCCCTGTTCGATGTCATTGCGCGCGGCATCGTGAACGTCCGCATCAATCAGCGCTACCTGCTCGCCGATGTGGCACATGCCCATGCCGATCTCGAGGCGCGCAAGACCACGGGCACGACGATCCTGATCCCATAATTATCGGCATAATTTGAAGCTGTTTCAAAATGCCGCCTGCGTTGCGGTTGACAGCGCGCAGTCCTACGATGCGATCGGGAACAAAACTACAAGCCAATGAAGCAACAAGCGAAATGGGGGACTGCGTGCAGCCAAGCACCGAGGCGGCAGGCGCGTACCTGCTTGAAACGCGCGGCCTGACAAAGATATTCGGCACGCTCACCGCGTGCGATCATGTGGACCTCAAGATCCGCAAGGGCGAGATTCACGCGCTTCTCGGCGAGAACGGCGCCGGCAAGTCGACCCTCGTCAAGATGCTGTTCGGTTCGCTCGAGCCGAATGCCGGCGAAATCCTCTGGAACGGGCAGCCGGCCCGCATCAGCAATCCCAGCACCGCGCGAAAGCTTGGTATCGGTATGGTGTTCCAGCACTTCTCGCTGTTCGATGCGCTTACGGCTGCAGAGAACATCGCGCTGTCGCTCGACAGGGAGACCCCGATCAGCACGATCGCGGCCAAGGCGCGCGACCTGTCGAAGAGCTACGGGCTGCCGCTCGATCCGGACGCGCTGGTCGGCGACCTGTCGGTGGGCGAGCGTCAGCGCATCGAGATCATTCGTTGCCTGCTCCAGACCCCGGACCTCATCATCCTCGATGAGCCGACTTCGGTGCTGACCCCGCAGGAGGCGGACAAGCTGTTCGAGACGCTGGAGCGCCTGCGCGACGAAGGCAAATCGATCCTCTACATCTCGCATCGCCTCGAGGAGGTGAAGCGCATGTGCGACAGCGCCACCGTCATGCGGCACGGCAAGGTGGTCGACCACTGCGATCCGCGCAAGGAGACGGCCGCCTCGCTGGCGCGCATGATGGTGGGCACGGAGGTGAAGACCGCAGAACGGACGCCGCCTCAACTGGCCGAAAGCGGTGAATTGCTGGGGATATGCGGGCTGAGCCGCAAGCCTGCCGGCCCATTCTCGATGCCTTTGAAGAATATCTGGCTCAGCATCCGCGGCGGCGAGGTGCTCGGTATCGCCGGCGTCGCCGGCAACGGTCAGGGCGAATTCTTCGAGGCGGTGTCGGGCGAGGCACTGCAGGATAGCCCCGATGTCGTGAAGATCCGGGGCAACCCGGTCGGCCGGACCGGAATTTCGGGACGGCGTCTGCTTGGCGCCGCCTTCGTGCCTGAAGAGCGCCTCGGCCACGGCGCAGCGCCGCGCATGAAGCTCTCGGAGAATCTGCTGCTGTCGCGGCACAAGACGGATCGCAAGGCGTTTCTGGGTGCACTCGGCGTCGTGGCGACAAGCGCGATTTCTGCCGCGTCGCAGCGGATCATCGAGATGATGGACGTGCGCAAGAGCGCCGTCGATCCGGAAGCCGCGGCCCTTTCCGGTGGCAACCTGCAGAAATTCATCATCGGGCGCGAGCTCGATCGACGGCCCGCCGTGATGGTCGTCAACCAGCCGACTTGGGGCGTCGACGCCGGGGCAGCCGCCCGCATCCGGCAGGCGCTCATAGAACTGGCGCGCAGCGGATCCGCAGTGTTGGTCATCAGCCAGGACCTCGATGAGCTGTTCGAGATCTCCGACGCCATAGCGGTCATGCACAATGGCGAGCTGTCGAAGCCGCTGCCGATCGCCGAAGCCACCTACGAGAAGATCGGGCTGCTCATGGGCGGCGCCGAGCCTGGCCACGTCGACCACGAGAGGGAGGTGGCCTGATGCGTATCGAGCTCGTCAAACGCCCGCAGCATTCGGCGCTGTTCAGCATGCTGTCGCCCTTCATCGCGCTGGCGCTGACCCTGGTTGCGGGCGCCATCATGTTCTCGCTGCTGGGCAAGAACCCGCTGGAGGCGCTGTACTACTACTTCATCGATCCGCTGCGGGAGATGTGGTCGGTGCACGAACTGGCGATCAAGGCCGCGCCGCTCATCCTGATCGCGGTCGGGCTCTCGGTATGTTTCCTTTCCAACAACTGGAACATCGGTGCGGAGGGGCAGTTCATCGCCGGCGCGGTAGCTGGCTCGATCCTTCCGGTCATGTTCCCGGAATTCCAGTCCTGGGTCGTGCTGCCGCTGATGCTGCTCATGGGCATGGCAGGCGGGGCCGCCTATGCTGCGATACCGGCCTTCCTCAAGGTCCGCTTCAGCACCAACGAAATCCTCACCAGTCTGATGCTCGTCTATGTCGCGCAGCTCTTCAACGACTGGCTGGTCCGTGGCATGTGGCGGAACCCGCAGGGCATGAGCTTCCCGGGCACCGCACCATTCCACGAATATGCCGTCCTGCCGGAGCTGTGGCCGGCCGCCGGACGCGCCAACTGGGGCTTCGTCTTCGCCCTCGTGGCCGCGGTCGTCGTCTGGTTCATGTTGTCGAAGACCTTGCGCGGGTTCGAGGTGAAGGTGCTCGGCCAGAGCCCGCGCGCCGGGCGCTTCGCGGGCTTTTCTTCATCGCGCATGGTGTTCTTCGCCTTCCTCCTCGCCGGTGCGCTGGCAGGCCTGGCCGGCATATCTGAAGTGTCCGGGGCCGTCGGCCATCTCAACGAAAAACTCTCGATCGGATACGGCTTCACGGCAATCATCGTCGCGTTTCTGGGCAGGCTCAATCCGCTCGGCATCGTGGCGGCGGGCCTTGTCCTGGCGCTCACCTATCTCGGCGGCGAGGCTGCATCGATCTCCGTCGGTATCTCCGACAAGGCGGTGCGCGCCTTCCAGGGCATCCTACTCTTCTTCGTGCTCGGCTGCGACACGCTGATCCATTACAAGATCCGGCTGGCCTCCACCGCGCCGGCCAAGACTGCGGAGGCGTGAGATGGGCATGATCGAGGCAATCCTGCTCACCATCGCGACTGCGGCCACGCCGTTGCTTATCGCCAGCGTCGGCGAACTGGTGGTGGAGCGCTCCGGCGTCCTCAACTTGGGTGTCGAAGGCATGATGATCATGGGCGCCGTGACGGGCTTCGGCGTCGCCGTGATGACAGGCTCCCCTTGGCTCGGCTTTCTAGCCGCTATGATCGTGGGCGCCCTGTTCTCGTTGCTCTTCGCGGTCCTGACGCTGTCGCTCGTCACCAACCAGGTGGCGACCGGTCTGGCGCTGACGCTTCTCGGGCTCGGCCTTTCGGGGATGCTGGGCGAGAGTTTTGTAGGCTTGCCGGGCGTGAAGATGGGGAACCTCTACATTCCCTACCTCTCCGACCTGCCGCTGGTCGGCAAGCTGGTGTTCGGGCAGGACCCGATCTTCTACGTGTCAATTGCCCTGACCGCAGGTGTCGGCTGGTTCCTGTTCAGGACGCGCGCCGGGCTGACGCTGCGCTCTATCGGCGACAACCACGCCTCGGCTCACGCGCTCGGCATCAACGTCATCGGCATCCGCTACCTCGCCGTCATGTTCGGCGGCGCGTGCGCGGGACTGGCCGGCGGCTACCTGTCGCTGGTCTATACGCCGCAGTGGGTGGAGAACATGACCGCAGGCCGCGGCTGGATCGCGCTCGCGCTCGTGGTGTTCGCGTCCTGGCGGCCGTGGCGTGTGCTCGCCGGCGCCTATCTGTTCGGCGCAGTCACCATCGGCCAGTTGCACGCGCAGGCGTTGGGGATAGGCGTGCCGTCGCAACTGCTTTCGTCGCTGCCCTATCTGGCGACCATCGTGGTTCTTGTTCTAATTTCCCGAAACAGGCGTCTGACCATGATCAACACACCGGCTTCACTGGGGCGGCCGTTTGTGCCAGATCGCTAAGAACAATGACGGGAAAGCTCCGCGAATCAAACTTCTAGAGGATAGACTTCAATGAAAAAGACACTTCTCGCGCTGGCCGCTGCGGCGACCATCACCGCCTTCGGCTCGGTTTCGGCCGAAGCCAAGGTCAAGGCATGCTTCATCTATGTCGGGCCGATCGGCGACTTCGGCTGGTCCTATCAGCACCACCAGGGTGCGCTGTATGCGCAGAAGGAACTCGGCGGCGAGGAGAACGTCGAGCTTGCCTACCTCGAGAGCGTTCCCGAGGGCGCCGACGCGGAGCGCGCGCTCGAGCGCTTTGCACGCTCCGGCTGCAATATCGTCTTCGCCACCTCGTTCGGCTTCATGGACGCGCTCAACAAGGTCGCCGGCAAGTTCCCGGACGTGAAGTTCGAGCACGCCACCGGCTACAAACGCGAGCACCCGAACGTCGCTACCTACAATTCGAAATTCCATGAAGGCCGCTACGTCCAGGGCGTCATCGCGGCCAAGATGTCCAAGGCGGGTGTCGCAGGCTACATCGCCTCGTTCCCGATCCCCGAGGTGGTGCTCGGCATCAACGCGTTCATGCTGGGTGCGCAATCGGTCAATCCGGAGTTCAAGCTGAAGGTGGTTTGGGCGAACACCTGGTTCGACCCCGGCAAGGAAGCCGACGCCGCCAAGGCGCTGATCGACCAGGGTTCCGACATCATCACCCAGCACACCGATTCGACGGCGCCGATGCAGGTCGCCGCCGAGCGCGGCATCAAGGCGTTCGGCCAGGCCTCCGACATGATCAACTTCGGCAAGGAGACGCAGCTGACGTCGATCGTCGACGACTGGGGTCCGTACTACGCCGAGCGCATCAAGGCGGTCATCGACGGCACCTGGAAGCAGCAGGACGTCTGGGGCGGCATGAAGGAACACCACGTCGTCATGGCGCCGTTTACCAACATGCCCGACGACGTCAAGAAAGCCGCCGAGGACGCGCAGGCCAAGATCGCGTCCGGCGAGTTCAATCCCTACACGGGTCCGATAACGAAGCAGGACGGCAGCGAGTGGCTGAAGGCCGGCGAGGTGGCGGACAACGGGACGCTGCTCGGCCTGAACTTTTACGTGAAGGGCGTCGACGACAAGCTGCCGCAGTAATCTGCGGCTGCCCTCGCGGTTACGGAAAGGCGTCTTTCGGGGCGCCTTTTTTGTTGCACGCCGATTGGGGCCCACGGACTTGTTTCGGGGCTCCAAAAAATTCGACCAAGTTCCGAAAAACGCGGGGTGACGGCAGACGGATTCTCTGCTTAGACTAGTCTGGTCCTACCAGAGAAGAACAAGCTGGAGGGCCGAGGAGGGAACGGCATGTCGCTGCTCGAGGTACGCGGCGTCGGCAAGAGCTTCGGAGCGATCCGGGCTCTGACTGATGTCAGCTTTTCGGTCGCACCCGGAGAGGTGGTCGGCCTGATGGGCGACAACGGCGCCGGAAAATCCACGATGGTCAAGCTCATCGCCGGCAACTTCCCGCCCAGCGATGGCGAAATCGTCGTCGACGGGAAGCTGTGCCACTTCCACAAGCCGATCGAAGCGCGAGGCGAGGGGATCGAGGTCGTCTATCAGGACCTCGCGCTCGCCGACAACCTGACCGCCGCCCAGAATGTGTTCCTGGGGCGCGAGGCCAAGAAGGGATTCTGGCCGTTCCGCATTCTCGACAAGCAGGCGATGATCAAGCGGGCCGGCGAACTTTTCGAGGAACTGAAGTCGGAAACGCGGCCGCGCGACCTCGTCAAGAAGATGTCCGGCGGACAGCGCCAGGCGGTCGCGATCGCCCGGACACGCCTCTCCAACGCGAAGCTTGTCCTGATGGACGAGCCAACCGCGGCGATCTCCGTGCGGCAGGTCGCGGAGGTCTTGGAACTGATCAAGCGCCTGAAGGCGAGGGGCGTCTCGATCATGCTCATCAGCCACCGCATGCCCGACGTATTCGCGGTCTGCGACCGCATCATCGTGCTCCGCCGCGGGTCGAAGGTCGCCGACAAGGAAACGCCCAACACATCACCGGAAGAGATCACCGGTCTGATCACGGGGGCCATCCGTGCAGCATAGTCCAGCCGAAGCCCTCGAGGAAACGCACGCTTCCATCGGGGACGTCGTCACCGTCCGGGAGCAGACGCCGCTCCAGCGGATGTTCACGAGCCAGCCTTTTTGGGTCGCGGTCGCACTCCTTGTGCTCGTGCTGTTCATGACCTGGCTCGAGCCGAGCTTCGGCACGACAGACAATGTCACCAACATCACGCGGAACTTTGCCCCGATTGCGATCATGGGACTGGGCATGACCGTGGTGTTGATCACCGGCGGCATCGACCTCTCGGTCGGCTCGGTGATGGGTCTGGTCGCCATCGTCGCCGGCCTTCTGCTGACGTGGCACTATCCCTGGTATGTCGCATTCGGTGGCGGGCTTCTGGCAGGACTCGCCTGCGGCGCCTTCAACGGTTTCTTCGTCGCCTATATCGGCATGCCATCCTTCGTCGTCACGCTGGGCATGCTGTCGATTGCGCGATCCCTAGCGGTCGTTCTGTCAGGCAACCAGATGCTTTACCAGTTCGGCCCCGATGCGCCGATCGTCAAGGCGATCGGGCAGGCAAAATGGCCGGTCCATAGCGCTGACAGCTGGCTGCCGACCTGGATCCCGTCGCTGTCCTCGCATTTCTGGGTGATGGTGGTGATGGCGCTGGCCCTGGGCTTCGTATTCATCTTTACCGCCTGGGCAAGGCATCTGTTCGCGATCGGCGGCAACGAGCAGGCGGCGCGGCTGACGGGCGTGCCGGTCGATTGGATCAAGTTCCAGGCCTATGTCTTTTCAGCCTTCTGCGCAGCGGTCGCCTCGCTTTTGCTCCTCGGTTACAGCGGCTCCGCCATCAACGCGATGGGAACCGGATACGAGCTGCGGGTGATCGCGGGCACCGTGATCGGAGGCGCCAATTTGATGGGCGGCTACGGCACGGCCTTCGGGGCGGTCATCGGCTCGGCCTTCCTCGAGGTGATCCGCAACGCGCTGCTGATGGCCGGAATCGACTCCAACTGGCAGGGCGCATTCGTCGGGATGTTCATCATTCTCGCCGTGCTGCTTGGCATGCAGACGAGCGGCAAGTCGCTGCTCTCGACCCTGCGCGAGTTCACTGCCTGGCGGCACTGAGGGAGGAATCCGGCGGCCGTCGGCTGCCGGGGAAATGTAAGTCAACTCAACAACAACGTGGAGGAACAAGTGCATAAGTACCTTTTGACGGCCGCCGTAGCGCTTTCCGCGCTGATGGCAGGACAGGCATACGCACAGCAGAAGTACGTCTTCGCGCTGGTGCCGAAGAATATGAACAACCCGTTCTTCGACCAGGCTCGTGATGGGTGCAAGAAGGCGGAAGCGGAGGCGAACGGCGCCTTCGAATGCATGTATATCGGCCCCGGCGAGCACGGCGGCGGCGAGGAGCAGGTGCAGATCGTGCAGGATCTGGTGGCCAAGAAGGTCGACGGCATCGCCGTGTCGCCCTCCAACGCGGCCGCCATGGCAGTCGCACTGCAAGCGGCAAAGGATGCCGGAATTCCGGTTCTGACCTGGGACTCCGACCTTCTGCCCGAGAACAAGGACCTGCGGGTCGCCTATGTCGGCACGCACAATTACGAGATCGGCGTCAACATCGCCAAGATCGTGCAGGGCATCAAGCCGAATGGCGGCACTATCTGCATCCAGTCGGGCGGTGCGGCGGCAGCCAACCACAACGAACGTATGCAGGGCATCCGCGACACGCTGGCCGGCAAGCAGTCTGCAGCTTCGCCGGGCGATCCTCTGACCGGGCAGAACGGCTGGAAGGAAGCGGAAGGCTGCCCGCTTTACACCAACGACGACTTCCCGCTTGCCGTCCAACAGTTCCAGGACTTCATGGCGAAGATGCCGACCGTCGACGCTTTCACGCCGACGGGCGGCTTCCCGCAGTTCGTCCCCGACGCCAACCGCGCCGCAGTCGAGCCCTTCAAGGACAAGATCGCCAAGAAGGAACTGGCTCTGGTTGTCGCAGACACTCTGCCGGTGCAGATGGACCAGATGAAGGAAGGGCTGTCGCTCGGTCAGGTCGGCCAGCGGCCGTTTGAGATGGGCTACAAGACCATGTTCTTCCTGAAGGACATGAAGGACGGCAAGGCGGCGCCCGCCGATCCGACCTACACCGGGCTTGACGTCTGCACGCCGGATACGGCGGACAGCTGCATCGCCAAGTAAGATCCCGAAACGGGGAAGGGCGGGCGAGGCGACTCGCCCGCTCTTGTCGTTGCATGTAAGCGTTCGGCGCTGCACTTCGCTGACGTCCAGCACGGAACCCTATCGCGCGCCCCGGCTTTTTCCATGCTGACGGCATATGCTGACGGCGGCGGCCTGGTGACAGACTGCTGACAGAGTGGCGGCAGGAGCCTTCTGCTACGGAGGAATTCACCAACCGGCATGGAGCGACGCGATGATCAAGTTCTACTTCGCCCCCTGGTCGAGAGCATCGGGCACGCTCTGGCTTCTCGAGGAAATCGGCCAAGCCTACGAGATCGAGCATGTCCGGGCGGAGGGCGGCCTCCCGGAAAGCTATCGAGCGGTCCAGCCGAACAAGAAGGTGCCTGCCATCGATCACGACGGAACCATCGTCACCGAACGCGCCGCGATATGCATGTATCTCTCCGAAACGTTCCCGGAGGCGGGCCTTGCGCCTGCCGTGGGCGATCCGGCGCGCCCCGCGTTCCTGACGTGGCTCGTCTACTGCGACGCGGTGTTCGACCCGGCGCTGGCAGCACGGGCAAACGGCTGGGCCTATGAAAGCAACAATTTCTCCTTCGGCCTGTTCGAGGACATGGTGGCCAATGTGGAGCGCATGCTGTCGTCGCGCCCGTTTGCGGCGGGAGAGAGGTTCACCGCCGCCGACACCCAGCTCGCGAGCGGCATCCATTTTGGACTGAATATCCTGAAGGCGATCCCGGACCGTCCGGTCTTCCGCGACTATGTCCAACGGGCCACGAACCGGCCTGCCTACAAGCGCAGCATGGATCTCCAGGCGACCTACGCCTGAGGTTAGTCGACTGCGAGCCGAGGAATCCGCTTGCGAATGCGGCCAGCAAGCCGATCCGCCAACGGGCCGAGGGCAGCGAGGAGCCCCCGCCGCACCGGCCGCTCGACGAAGCGCCAGACCGCCCAGGACAGCAGCAGCATTACGAGAAGCGTCGCGAGCGCCGCCGTCCAGGCGCCGAGTTTCGGAGCCAGCGAGCCGATCGCGACGTAGCCGATGTTTTGATGGAGCAGATAGAGTGGGTAGGTCAGGCTGCCGAGTGCCAGCACCGTCGCGGTGGAAGCAACCCGGTCGCGTAGGACGATGGCAGCGACAAGTAGCGCGTGGATCGCGATGTTGGCGGCGACGAGGCCGAGAAGCGGGGCAGCGACGCCATAGTGCTGTTGCATCCAGCCGCGGGCAACAACCAGCATGCTGCAGGAAAGCATGAAGGAAGCACCGAGGAGCATCATCGCTTCGGGGGACCTGCCTCTGGAGAAGATGTGGTGAACAAGAATTCCGCCTGCGAAGAGCGGTCCATATTCGGTGATGAACAGGAGCCGCAGCGCGCCGCTGCCCAGGTAGAACTCGTTCAGCGCGCAGATCGCCAGCCAGGCAGTGACAAGCTCGAGCTTGAGCCTAGAGAACACGCCGGCGAGGATGGCAAGCGTCACCCAGCCGTAGAAGACGATCTCCAGCACGATCGACCAGTAGACGCCGTCAACGAAGGGTTCGCCGAGCGCGGGCGACAGGATGATCAGGTTGGCGACGAGCTGCCTTGTCGAAACGGGCATGGCGGGATGGTTCGCTGCCGCGAGAACGGCCCACGTCAAAACCATGCAAACCAGGAAGCCTGGATAGAGCCGCGCGAACCGAGCGACCGCAAACGCTTGCCAAGAACGGCCCTCCGCCGACCAAGCAATAACAAAGCCGCTGATGAGGAAGAAGAGGTTCACGCCCAGATAGCCGTAGATCGCGAACGGCGCGGCCGCCGGGAAGGCGACATCCAGATATCCGTCGGCAGCCGCGCCGCGGAAGAGATAGTGATAGGCGACGACGGCGAGCGCAGCGACGAGGCGCAGCAGGTCGAGCGTCGCAATGCGGTCGAGCGAATTCCTTGCCTGCACGGCCCCCTCCGAGATGGCGGTCCGCAGACTAGATCAAAGTCGCGAGTGAACGGTTAAGGACGATGATTGGCGCACGCGCGCAATCCTCGCCGGCATGCGGCGAGGAAGCCAGAATCACACCGCTTCGCCGTAGAGATCGTAGGCGTCAGCGCGGGAGATCTTCACCGTCACGATGTCGCCCGCGCGCAGCGGACGGCGTGACGTGAAATGCACCGAACCGTCGATCTCCGGCGCGTCGTAGCGGGTGCGGCCCTTGGCGGCCGTGCCGTTGGCTTCGTCGATGATGACGGGAAGGCGCTTGCCGACCTTCTTCTTGAGCTGCTGCGCCGACACCTTCTGCTGACGCTGCATGAAGCGGTGCCAGCGGGCTTCCTTGACCTCTTGCGGCACCTCGGGAAGGGCGAGCTCGTTCGAACGCGCTCCCTTCACCGGTTCGTACTTGAAGCAGCCGGCGCGATCGATCTTTGCCTCGTCGAGCCAGTCGAGCAGGATCTCGAAATCCTCGTCAGTCTCGCCCGGGAAACCCACGATGAAGGTCGAGCGCACTGCGAGATCGGGACATTCCTCGCGCCAGCGGCGGATGCGCTCCAGCGTCTTTTCGCCATGAGCGGGACGGCGCATGTTCTTCAGCACTTGCGGCGAGGCGTGCTGGAAGGGGATGTCGAGGTAGGGGAGGATCTTGCCCTCCGCCATCAAGGGGATCACCTCGTCAACGTGGGGGTAGGGATACACGTAGTGCATGCGCACCCATGCACCCATCTCGCCCAGTTCCCGCGACAGATCGAGGAACTTTGCGCGGACCTCGCGGTCCTTCCACACCCCGGATTGATATTTGATGTCCAGTCCGTAGGCGCTGGTGTCCTGGGAGATGACCAGGATCTCCTTGACGCCGGCATTGACCAGCCGCTCCGCTTCCCGCAGCACGTCGGCCACCGGGCGCGACACGAGATCGCCGCGCAAGGCGGGAATGATGCAGAAGGTGCAGCGATTGTTGCAGCCCTCGGAGATCTTCAGATAGGCGTAGTGGCGCGGGGTCAGCCTTACGCCCTGCGGCGGCAGCAGATCGACATAGGGGTCGTGGGCGGGCGGCGCGGCCTCGTGGACCGCCGCCATCACGCTCTCGTAGGCCTGCGGACCGGTGATCGCCAGGACGTTCGGGTGCTTTTCACGAATGACTTCCGGCTCGGCGCCCAGGCAACCGGTTACAATGACCCTGCCGTTCTCGGAGAGCGCGGACCCGATCGCATTGAGCGACTCGTCACGCGCGGAATCAAGGAACCCGCATGTGTTGACGACCACAAGGTCAGCGCCGTCATGCTTGCGGCTGATCTCGTAACCCTCTGCGCGCAGACGAGTGATAATGCGCTCGGAATCGACGAGCGCCTTCGGGCATCCGAGGCTGACGAAGCTCACGCGGGGGGCGGACATGCTGGATTTCCAAGTGTCTGGTGTTGAATCGGCGGCGCACTAGCACAGTTTCGGCAGGAACATAAAGACAGGCGCCGAACATAACCGGTGTGCGAGCCGACCGGTCGCACGAGGTCCGGAAAAAAGGGAAAAGCGGGCGGAAATTTGGCGTCCGCCCGACATTGTCGTCTTGTGCCGGCTGCTTCACCTGCAGCGGCAGGTGAAGCGGCCGTCTTGTGGCTGGACCGACGTCGTCAGGCAGCGCCGGCGAGATAAGGCCACACTTCGAGCCCGCCGCGATAGATCATGTCGAGCGAGACGTAGAGAATGATCAGCAGGCCGATATAGGCGATCCAGCGATACTTGTGCAGCAGACGCGCAATAAAGGTCGCGGCAAGACCCATCAGGGCAATCGACAGGATCAGGCCGATGATCAGGACGGTGAAGTGATCGCGAGCGGCTCCAGCGACGGCCAGCACGTTGTCGAGCGACATCGAGACGTCGGCGATGACGATCTGCAGCGTAGCCTGCCCGAGTGTCTTGCGAGGCGCGTTGCCGGCAATCGCACCGTCCCCATTGTGATCGGTATCCGACAGCGCTTCGGTGGCCTCGTGCTCGTCTTCGTACGACGTGCGCAGCTCGCGCCACATCTTCCAGCACACCCACAGAAGCAGGATACCGCCGACGAGCAGCAATCCGAGGATGGCAAGCAACTGGACGGTGATTGCGGCAAAGAAGATGCGAAGCACGGTGGCCGCGACGACGCCGATGAGAATGGCCTTCTTGCGCTGCTCAAGGGGCAGGCCGGCCGCTGCCAGACCGATGACGATGGCGTTGTCGCCGGCGAGCACCAGGTCGATGGCGATCACCTGCAACAGTGCGGAAAATCCTGAGGCGGTGAATATTTCCATCGGGAGTTCCTGAATTGCTACGAGCTAGGCTGCCGCCCTAACTTGCCGACCGATATTGCGTCAAGGTTCATGGCGTCGGGATTGAATGCAATTGTTTGAATCAGTGTGGGGACGATCTTACGCCTCTTCCAAGAAAAAGCCGGCCATTGCGGCCGGCTCAAGGTAGTTGACGGGCAAGGGGTCAGGGGGCGGGGTATGCCCGTCCTGCACGTAACGACGTTAGTCGCAGAAGGTTCCGGCTCGTACGCAATTTTTTTCTAAGTCAGACCGATATCGGTCGCAACAACGCTACGGTAAGAGAATCCCGCTATCTCTCGCTCAAGATTGAGGGCGGATGGCTGAGGCAGCGCCCGGTTTTCGGGTAGTGTATTCTGTTCGGGACGCTATAACCCCTTGATGGAGGGAAGGGGCGGTTGCGTCGGGGAGATCTAGTGAAAGTACCGCCAGTCAGGCGTTGGCCAGTGTTGGAGTGTTTGGTCGCGCTGGGCTTGTCGCTGGGCGGATCGACCTATGCCCATTCGTTCGAGATCTTCGGAATCAAGATTTTCGGGGGCAAGGACGAGCCCGAGGACACGATCGGCGAGCCTTACAGCTATTCGGTGGATTTCGCTGTTTCCCCCACGGCCGACGAAGCCGATCTCGAAAAGCGCCTGAAGGGCGCATCGACGCTCTGGCAGGATCGGGAGGAGGTCGCCTCGGGGGCCGCCGGACTTCTGGCGAAGGCGAGGGGCGATTACCGGCGGTTGCTAGCGACGCTCTACAGTGAAGGCCGCTACGGCGGCACCATCAGCATACGGATCGATGGCCGCGAGGCGGCCGACCTTGCTCCAGACGCAACGATCGCCAATCCGGCGAAAGTCCAGGTCAGCATCGATCCGGGGCCGCTCTTCCGATTCCGCGAGACCGACATCGTCAACCGCGCGCCGGCGACGCTTGACCGCAAGGATCAGGTGCCCTCGCCCGAAGAGCAGGGCTTCGTCCCAGGTGAGATTGCTCGGTCCGGAACCATCGTCCAGGCTGGCAAGCTGTCCGTGGAGGCATGGCGGCAGCAAGGCTTCGCAAAGGCGGAGCTTGCCGATCGCAGGGTCGTCGCGGCGCACGACCGGGACGTCGTGGATGCGACGCTCGTTGTCGAACCCGGCCGCAAAGCGCACTACGGCGCCGTCTCCGTCGAGGGCGTCGAGCGCATGGATCCGGAATACGTGGCGTGGATGACCGCCCTGCCACGTGGCGCCGAATACGATCCGGACGACATCAAGAAAGCCAGCGACCGGCTGGCCAGGCTGGAGGTGTTCCGCGCCGCTCGAATTCAGGAGGCCGAAGAGATCAGCGACGACGGCAGCCTGCCCGTCGCGGTCATCGTTCAGGAGCGGCTGCCGCGGCGCTTCGGCTTCGGCGGCAGCTACTCGACGGTCGACGGTTTGGGCCTCGAGGCGTACTGGATGCACCGCAACCTGTTCGGCCGCGCCGAGAGATTGCGCTTCGAAGGCAAGATTTCGGGCATAGGAGAGACGTTCCAGGTGGACGAACTGACCTATCGCCTGGCGACGATCTTCACCAAGCCCGGCGTCTACACGCCGGATACGGACTTCGTCTCCTCGCTCATCGGCGATCGCGAGGTGCTCGACGCCTACACGCGCAGCGCGATCACGGCCGCAGCCGGCTTCACCCACAAGTTCTCCGACGAACTGTCCGGGCGCATTTATCTCAACGGCGGCTATGCGAAGTTCTGGGACGACGTCTTCGGCCGTCGCGAGTTCCAGACCGTCGGGCTCCTCGGCGGCATCAACTATGACAGCCGTAACAATCCCACAGATGCGACCTCGGGCTACTACGCCGACGTCGAAGTGGAACCCTTCTACGAGTTCAACTACGGCAATCCGGCGGCGCGCTTCACCGCCGAGGGCCGCGCCTACTATGCCCTGGATGCCGACGATCGCTTCGTTGTGGCCGGGCGCTTGAAGGTCGGAAGCATCGTCGGGCCGAGCATCGCCGAAATCGCTCCCGACAAGCTGTTCTTTGCTGGGGGCGGCGGTTCCGTGCGCGGCTACGAATACCGGAACATCGGCGTCGAAACGCCGGCCGGACTTGTGGGCGGGCGCTCTCTCATCGAAGCCTCGGCCGAATTGAGAACCCGCGTCACCGATTCCATCGGGGTCGTCGCCTTCGCAGATGCCGGCTATGTCGGCGCGGATTCGCTTCCGGACTTCTCGGAGCAGATCAAGGTCGGCGCCGGCCTCGGCCTGCGCTATCTTACCGCGCTGGGGCCTATCCGCCTCGACGTGGCTGTTCCTCTCAACCCCGGAGACGACGATCCCGACATCGCCTTCTACGTTGGAATAGGACAGGCGTTTTGACCCGCTTCCTCCTCGCCCTTTTCCTGATCTTCGTCTCCGCCCCCGCGATCGCGCAGGAGACCCCGGACGAGGAGCGCTCCTTTTTCGTCCGGTACGTAGAGGAACAGCTGTCGGCTCCGAACCGGCAGATCCGGCTCAACAACATCCAGGGCGTACTGTCTTCGAACGCCTCGATCGGAGAGATCACCATCGCCGACCGCGAAGGGATCTGGCTTCGCATCACCAATGCCCGGATCGTCTGGACGCGGACGGCGCTGCTGCGGGGCAACCTCAACATCGATACGCTTTCGGCCGATCGGATCGATGTCGTGAGAAAGCCGGTGCCAGCCGAAGGGCTTCCTCCGCCCGAGGCCGGATCGGGCTTCGCGATTCCCGAGTTGCCGGTCTCGGTCCAACTCGGCCAACTGCAGGTGCCGCTGGTCGTTTTCGGGGAGGAGTTGTTCGGCCTGGCCGCCCAGATTTCCGTTGGCGGACGCATGAGCCTTTCCGGCGGCGCGCTCGATACGGCTTTGCAGATCCAGCGGCTCGACGGTCCCGGCGGCCAGTTCGACTTCACCGCCAGCTACGCCAACCAGACACAGGTGCTTGGCCTCGACCTGTCTTTGAACGAGCCTGAAAACGGCCTGGTCGCCAATCTGCTCGGCATCGAAGGTCGGCCGCCCATCGCGATGACGCTGAAGGGCAGCGGTCCGATTGCGACGCTCGACCTGGCCCTGACGATGGACGCCGCATCGCAGCGCGTGCTCGAGGGAACGACCAGTCTCAGGCAAGCGCAGGACGGTATCCGCTTCACCGCTGACGTTGGTGGGCCGATCGCGAACATCATCCCGGCTCGTTTCCGCAGCTTCTTTGGTGCAGATACCCGGCTGCAGACGGCCGGAACGGCCCGGACGGGCGGCGGCCTGACGCTTGACAGCCTGACCCTGAACAGCGCTGCGCTCAGCGTCCAGGCCTCCGCCGAAACGGCCGCGGACGGATTTCCGAGGCGGCTCAACCTCAATGCGGTGATTGACCATCCGCAGCAGGACAAAACGCTCCTTCCGATCGCCGGTGGTCAGACGACGGTGACGAAGGCCACCGTCGACCTTTCGTTCGGGGAAGGGACCTCCGAGGCCTGGGACGGCCGCATCCGCATCGACGACCTGTCGACAGAAAGCTTCGCGACGAAGCTGCTGGACGTGACGCTCGGCGGCGAGGCCCTCAACCTCAACGACCCCGCAAACCGAGCCGTCACCTTCTCTGCCAAGGGTGGCGCCACGGGTATCGTCGCCACGGACGCGGCGATGGCTGAGGCCCTTGGCGAAAAGGTCGATCTCGATGTCGAGGGTTCCTGGCGAGCCGGCCAGCCGATCGACTTGCCGCGCGCTTCCATCACAGCGAACGGCTTGAGCCTAAATCTCGCCGGCGCGATCGCCGAGATGGTCTTCAACGGGACGATCGGGATTGACGCGGCAAGCATCACGCCATTTTCCGCCCTGGCGGGTCGGAACCTCGCTGGTCGGCTGAACCTGCAGGCCAAGGGAACGCTGTCGCCTCTGAAAGGCGGGTTCGACCTGACGCTCGACGGTACCGGCAGCGGTCTGGAGGTTGGCATCCCCGCAGCCGACAACCTCCTCCAGGGCGAGACGCGCCTGAGCGGCGGCGTCGCCCGCGGCGACCAGGGGCTGGTGGCGCGTCAATTCCGCATCGCCAACGACCAGGTGGCGTTGACCGCAGACGGCACGTTTGCCACGGGCGCCGCGAACTTTGGCTTCGATCTTGCCCTCGAAGACCTGTCACAGCTTTCCGACCGCGTTACCGGCAGACTGACCGCCAGCGGCCGGGCATCCGGCTCCGGCGGTCTCATCGGACTGACATTCGGAGCCGATGTCGCGAATGGCTCGGTCGTCGGCAAGAATCTAACCGACACGAAGCTGGCGTTCGAGGGCACGCTGCAGGACGGCGACCTGAACGCACAGATCACCGGCAATGCCTTCCTGGACGGCGTGCGCGCGCAACTGTCGAGCGGCCTTGCCGTCGCCAATGGCGAGCGCCGACTGACGGACCTGAACTTCACCGCCGGCGGCGCGGCCATCAAGGGCAATCTCACCCAGGCGGCGAACGGCCTGCTGAACGGCACCCTCACTGTGGACGCGGCCGACATCTCGACGCTTGCCGCGCTGGCGGTCATGGAGGCGCAGGGCGCCATCGACGCCCAAGTCGCACTCGTGCCCGCCGAGGGGAAGCAGAGCGCCGATATCAAGGCGAACATCCAGAAATTTCGCCTCGAGACCGTCGAGATTGGCAATGCCGATATCGCTGCGGCGATTGGAGACCTGTTCGGGGTGCCGATCGTGGACGGCACGGCCAGCGCCTCGAACGTCAAGGCAGGGGGCATCGACATATCCCGCTTTGACGGCAAGGCGACCCGCCAGGACACGACCACCGATTTTTCGGCGACGGCCTCGCTGGCAAATGGCGCAGACGCTACGGTCGCGGGCGCGTTGACGCCGGTCGACGCAGGCTTCAGGCTGGCGCTTTCCACCCTTCAACTCACACAGGGCAACCTGTCGGCGCGGCTGGCGCAGCCAGCGTCCCTGCTCATCCAGGGACAAAATGTCCGCATCGACGACCTCGCCCTGGATGTTGGCGGCGGGCGTATCGAGGCGAGGGGCGACGTCGCGGAAGCGCTGAACCTCGAGGTCGACATACGGGCGTTGCCACTTGCCATCGCGAATGCGATCCGTCCCGACCTCCAGCTCGGCGGCACGGTCGAAGGCAGGGTCACGGTACGGGGAACGCGCGTCCAGCCGGACATCAACTTCACGCTGAGGGCCAATGCGGTTGCCGCGGCCGCGCTTCGGCAGGCCGGCCTCAGTTCGGTCAGCCTCGATGCGTCCGGTCAGTCGTCGACGACACGGCTCGCGGTGCGCGCGAACATGACCAGCCCGGAAGGACTTCGAGCGTCTGTCGACGGCGGCATTCCGCTGGACAACGCCAATCTGGACCTGAACATCGACGTGGCTTCCTTCCCGCTGGCCACGCTCAATGCCGTCGCGCCAGGGCAGGGGCTCGGAGGCGCCCTCTCCGGAACTGCACGCGTGACCGGAAGGCTGGCCGACCCTGCCGCGACCTTCGACATCAGGGGTGCCGCTGTGCGCGCGACTGCGCTCGATGATGCCGGCCTCTCGCCGCTGGAAGTGGCCGCGCGCGGCTCATATGCACGGCGCGCCGTCACACTTGACCGCGCGACCGTTTCCGGCCCCCAGGGATTGAGCGTCAGCGGCAACGGTCGCATTCCGCTCGCCGGCTCCGGGCTAGACGTATCCGTATCCGGGGAAGCGCCTCTGGCGCTGGCCAACCGCTTCCTGGCCGAGCGGGGCACGCAGGTTTCGGGCACGCTTTCGCTAAGCGCCTCGGTGTCCGGCAGCATCCAAGGACCGGCCGTCCGCGGCATGTTCTCCACGGTTGGAGCTCGCGTCGTCGATCCCGAAGCCAACGTACAACTGAACGACATCGCCGTGATGGGCGCGATCGAGGGCGATCGCATCGATATCCGCAACGCGTCGGCGGCGCTGTCGACCGGCGGTCGCTTGAGCGCCAGCGGTACCATCTCGACGAATGCTGCTGCAGGCTTTCCGGCCGACATCCGCATCGTGCTCGACAACGCGCGCTATGCCGATGGCGAGATGGTCGTGGCGACTCTGAGCGGCAACCTGGCGCTCACCGGGCCGCTGACCCGCGATCCTCTGCTTGCCGGCAACATCGACATTGCGCGCGCCGAGATCACGGTACCTGAGAGTTTGGCCGCCGGCGCGGCGCAGATCGACGTGAAGCACAAGAATGCCTCGGCCGCTGTGCGCGAGACCCTGCGTCGGGCGAGGGCCAATGACGGAACTCCGGTTCCCCGCGGTCGGCCGAGCGTTGTCAGGCTTGACGTCAAGGTCAACGCACCCAACCAGGTCTTCATCCGCGGTCGCGGCCTCGACACGGAAATCGGAGGCTCGGTCAGGCTGACCGGGCCCGTCACCGACATCCAGCCGGTCGGCGCCTTCGAACTGATCCGCGGCCGCCTGTCGATCCTTGGCCAGCGGATCACCTTCGACGAAGGCGAGGTGACGTTGGTGGGCGATCTGGACCCGTTCGTGAATTTCGTCGCCCGCTCGGGCAGCGACGACATAACGGTGTTCATCACCGTGCGGGGCCGCGTCTCCGATCTCGACATCAGCTTCTCGTCGCAGCCGACGCTGCCCGAGGACGAGGTGCTGGCGCGGCTGATCTTCAAGCGCAGCCTGGGCGAGCTCTCGCCGCTGCAGATCGCTCAGCTGGCGGCCGCAGCAGCCGAACTCGCCGGCGGGTCCAACACGTCGCTGCTCGGATCGCTGCGTGAGGCAACGGGGCTCGACGACCTCGACGTGGTGACCGACAGCGAGGGTAATGCCGCCGTCCGGGCAGGCCGTTACGTTCGCGACAATGTCTATCTGGGCGTGGAGGCCGGCGCCGAGGGTACGACCCGTGGCACAATCAATCTCGACATCACCGACAATCTGAGGGCCCGCGGCGCCGTCGCCTCGGACGGCGATTCCAGCGTCGGCCTGTTTTACGAGAAGGACTACTGAGGCCGTACCGTGCTTGACGCCGCCTGACGCATCGAGAAGCGGGGACCTAAGTCGCATAAGATAGATTATGGAACACCTCGGCGGTTCCGTGGCTGTTGCTTTTTGTACTCAAACCGCCGTTCACGCCGTTGTGGATATCCTCGATAACAAGCGGTTTAGTCCGTTGCTTTTTCTGTGGGCTATGGGCGACGATCTGGAGCGACATTCTGAAGACGTCGCTGGAACCGTCGACCCGCCGCAAGCATCTGTCAGCGTTGGATCGGCTCTATGACGCCGTCCAGCGCCAGCGTGGCAGTAACTGCCTCGACCGTCTGATCGCCGACGCCGATGCCGACAGTCTTGAGGACTGCCTCGTTGGTTTCCTCGCGCAGCTTCGCAATGAGGCCGCCGTCGCCAATGTCGACAAGACGTCCACCTGGACGTCGGCCGTAAGCTTCGTGATCGACATGCTTCGCTTCGCCGGGAACGCGTCCGGTGTTCGTGCCGCCGAGATGGAGGCCAAACTCCTGAGGCTTGACGCGCTATATCGCCAACTCGCGCCGAACATGGAGAAGCCAACGCCCGCGGTTCGTGCGCTGCCGCCGCTGGTGATCGAGGACCTGTATGAAATCTTCAACCCGGAATCACCGCGAAACCCCTTCAAAACCGAGACGCTCCGGTGGCGCAATCTGCTGATCTTCATGCTGCTGCTGCGCCTCGGTCTGCGTCGTGGCGAGGCCGCGCTGCTGCATTCAGGCTCCTTCAAGGAGGATTTCGATCCAGTGGCGGGAAAAACCGTACACTGGCTGGACGTGGAGGAAACCGACGACTGCGACCCGCGATACGAGCGGCCCGGACTGAAGACGGAGCCGTCTCGGCGGCAGCTTCCGCTACCGCAGGAGATCATCGAGCTGGAGCAAAGATACAGCCGGAACTATCGCGGCCGGGTGAATTACGCTCACCTTCTCATGTCGCAGAAGGCTAGGCCTTTGTCGTTGCGGTCGTTCAACGAAATCTTCGAGACCGCCACGCTGGCCCTGTCCGATGAAGCCAAAAAGTCGCTTTCCAAGCAAGGGCTTCAGGGCGTTTCCTGTCACGATCTCCGCCATACGTCGGCCGTCGTGCGTATGAAGCGTTATCAGGATGCCGGACTTGACGTGGACAAGGCGCAGGAAAAGCTGCGGGTGTTCTTTGGCTGGTCGAAGAAATCTAACATGCCCCGATTGTATGCAAAGGCCTACTTCGAAACTCCCCTCGCCGAGGTCTGGGACGAGAAGTTCGACACCTATGTCGACGCCTTGAGACGCATCAATCCGGAGCGAGACCATTGAAAGCGGCTGCATTCAAGCTGGAACCTGAACTGCTGGGCGAAATCACCAGACTGACGGCCAAGCTGCCACCGCTTCCGCCAGTCGTGAGGTACTTCGACGATTTTACCAACGAGACGCAATCTCTGCGCAATCTTGCGGAGAGTGACGCGATTTCCTTGTTCCTAGACGGGCTTCATTTTCCTATTGATCTTGCTCGCTATCAGCCTGCGGATAGCGTGATTAAGCACGTCATCGTTGACTGGTTGCAACGCCTTGATCCAACCACGGTGGTCATCAAAACCGGAAGCCTTCTGAGATATGTTGCCCGTCATGGGATCGCGTCTCTCGTCCACCTCATCACGTCGTCGCCCTTCGACGCCCGCGCCCATTGGAACACATATGTCCTGGCGGATGTGACGGCTGATGAAAGTTATGCATTGAGAGCCGCGCTACACTCGCTCTGCCGCCTCAATATCGGTCACTGGATGCCTCCAGCCGCCTCGATAATTCGAGGCCTAACAAGCCCGAAGGTCGACAAATATCGCGTCGTTCGGGCTGGCGATTGCTTCCTGCCGCTCGACCAGCAGGCCATGATCGTCAACCACATCGATAGTATGTGCGCGGCGCTGGCTGCCGATCGCGACACATTGGATGACAGCGAACTGCGGGACGTCTGCATGCTGGTCATGTCGTATCAGTATGCGTTCCGGCCGGGCCAGATCGCCCGGGTCGAACTCGCCGACGTCAGGCTGTTCTCGACGGGCGCGGTCCATGTCGCCGTCTCGCTGATCAAACAGCAGGACAGCAGCAAGCGTATCCGCGTGACCAGGCGGATCAAGCGCGAGTGGGGGCCGTTGTTCAACGAGATGGTGAAGCGCCGGGAAAGTGGTTCCATCCAGCCGGAGGAGGGGGTGCCCCCTCGCCTGCTCTTTGGCCTCAATCCAAAAGGCGTCAGCAACGCCATCATGGAATTGACCGAGGAACTGACCGGTGATGCCTGGACGCCGACCGATCTCAGGCACACCGCAGCGCAGCGTCTCGCCGACGGCGGCATCTCCCATGCCGGTCTTACAGAGTTCATGGGGCAGACTAGCGACCGGATCGCCAACGTCTACTTCGACAAGTCGCCCGCCCAGGCGCAGCGGATCAACGAGGCTTTGGCGATCTCGCCGATCTATTCGAACGTCGCCAAGATCGCGAAGACAAAGACCATCGACAAGGCGATGCTCCTGGGCCTCCCATCCGACCAGCAGATCGGAGCCGTGCCGCACGGCGTTCCCATCGCTGGGATCGGCGGTTGCGGTCTCGGCCAGAGCCTCTGCATGAAGAACCCGGTTCTAGCCTGCTACACCTGCTCCAACTTCATGCCGCTCGGCGAGCCTGAAATCCACGAAGAGGTGCTTGAAAGTCTTCGTCCAGTCGTCGTCGAGTTCGCGTCCGCGTCACGGAACAACCAGCAGTCACCCGCCTACGCACAGCTCAAGGGCACACTCGACGCCGTGCGCCGTGTGGTCGAGGAACTGAAATCCGACCGCGAAGAACGGAATCTCGCATGAACCCCTTCTACGCGGAATACATCGCGACGGCGAAAACGTTGGCGGCCGGGCGGGGTTTGAATTGGGACCTCGTCTGCGATGACCTGGGAAAGGTCAGCAGTGCTACGCGATGGAACCTGACGGAGCTGATGGGAATGCTCCCTCCTCCTACCGTATGGCTGGGGCAGGTCGGAGTGGACCCAACAGCCTTCGTGAAGCTGAACAAGATTAGACAGAGGATGGGGCAGGAACCGGTGGTCGCGGGTCCATTGCCTCAAGCATGGCGCGACCTGTACCAGGCGGTGATCGTCCACCAGCTTCTCGTTCGGCGGACGAAGCCTGTCAGCGCGAGGCAGATCGCCGCTGGTATTCGACGGTTGGCTCCGGCCGCATGGGACACTCCTCCCTGGGCGGTTACGCCAGAACAAGTCCAGCAAGCCTATAACGCAGTCCTGCAATCTGCCGAATCGGGAAAACTGGCACTGGACTTTGCCACCACCGTTCGCAACGTTCTTGACGGCCAGAAGCTTGCCGATACCCCTGCCCTTTCCCGCTTCTGCACCCCGTACGCGAATGAGGAAGCAAAAACGGCCCAACAGCAGGCGGAGGCCATCCGCAAACGCCAGAACGCCCACGGTGGCCGCCAGAGCCTGCGGCGGGAGTTGGCGGAACGGAAGTCGTCTTCGAAGCTACCAGACGAACGCGCATTTTGGGAGCTGATACGGATTGTCTTCACCGAAACGCCGCGCACTTTCTCTGACGCGATTAGGTTTGCAGCATTCAAGGTGCAGATCATCATGGGCTTCCGGATAGGCGAAGCCGCCCTTCTTCCCTTGGACTGGAAACGATGGCGTGAATACCTGGACGCCGACGGGCGTTCTGCCGGGGAGCGCGGGGGCTTCTCCAAATCCCTGATGATCCGCCACTTCGCCGAGAAACAGGAAGAAGACGAGCGAGCGGACGTTCTGTCCTTCTACGAAAACACGCAGCACGTACCGCCGATGTTTGAGGATGTTCTTGTCCAGACGCTCGACCACATCGAGAAGATTTCCGCTCCACTAAGAGAGAGGCTGAGGCTGCAGGCTGAGGCCGGACGGGTCTTTCCGGAATATCCCGAAGACGGCCTCGTGCCTGCCTCGGAGATGTACGTCCGGATGACGGGGAATGCGGTCTTCTCGGACGTTGACCTTCCGCCAGAGCTAATAGGTCGATACCGAGAAAGCTATGATCCGGAGCTTCTTGAAGAAATCCGGCAATTGCAGGTTCCTGGACGACCTAAGGGCATGCCGAAGTATTGGTATCGCGGACATCTCAAGGCTGTTGCGATCAGAAATGCTTCCGGCGTGCCCATTAAGGGCCTTGTCGCATGGCAGGACGCCTATGTGCGTGTAGGTGACGTCGAACGGCATATGGTTGATGTTTTGGGCACCAAGCTCTCTGATACGACGCCCACGACGATCACGGATGGCACCAAACTCTATCCCCATGACCTCATGTTCATCATGCCGGTTAGGAACCTGATCGAGGGGCGAAACGACGGCATCCTCGATACCACAATGTATTCCGCGATTGGCCGAATCGATAGCGGTAGCTTGAACAACGCGATCAGCGGCAAGGGGAGCGGAGACAGCCTGTTCGAGAGGTATGGGCAGACCGAAGAAGACCGGGCGCTGCGGCTGACCTCGCACTCTTTGCGGCACCTTCAGAACACCGAACTGTTCCGTCTTGGTGTCGCCGACACGATCATCACCAAGAAGTTCAACCGACGCAGTGTCCAGCAGAGCCACGTCTACGACCACCGCAGCCTCGCGGAGGACCTTGCCGATATCGATCTTCCGCCAGAAGCCGAGGAGCGCCTTGGCGACAAGGCGTTGCAGGTCTTCAAGCTCATCTCGGCGAACAAGGCCCGAGGTCCTGTTGTCGAAGAGTTCCGCCGCGTCCAGCTCGAATACGGCGACGAGGCTGCCTTTGACTACTTGAACGCCGAGGCGGACGGGCTCCATGTCACGCCCTACGGACTGTGCATGAACAGCTTTACCAGCGACCCCTGCCCCAAGCATCTCGAATGCTTCAACGGGTGTCTCCACCTAGCGCGGACGAACGTGATCAGCGAACAGGAAAACCTGCAGCGCATGCGGGACAGGTTCGCGAAGGTGATCATCACGCTGGAGGCACTGCCCGAGGACCGCCGCAACATCGGCTGGGCGAACCAGCTCACCCACGCCCGTGTCCGGTACGAAAACATCGTGACGGCGCTCGGTACAGCGCCGGGAATGCAGGTGTTCCCCGACGGAACCGACCTGTCCGTCACGGCCGAGCAGAAAGCTGGCACCACCATCATAGACACGATGAAGCGCCTGAGGGACCTCGATGATTGATAAGAGCCAAATCCTTGAGGAACTGCTTGAGGCGATGATTGCCGAGAATGAAACCATCACCGTCAGAGCCGTTTGCAGGCGTAGCGGCGATGTCTTCAAGCATGCGACGGACATAACCCGTAATGAAACCCGCCGCACGATGGTCCATACGGGCGTCAAAAAGCAGGAGACGATCCGGGCAGCAGTTGATCGCAGCAGCAAGAAGTCCCGGACCGAGTTGGAGCGGCTGGTCGCAGTCAAGAATGCCGAAATCGAACAGCTACGGGCCGACAAGGAACTGCTGATCGCCTCGCACCGGGCCATGATCCTGTCCGTCGCCGAGATGGGCGGCTTTCCTACATGGAAACGGTTCTTCGAGCGCTACCAGGCCACAATCGACAGGCTGGAAAAGATGGGAAGCCTTCCCGACGTAAACGTCATCAGCCTCTCGTCGCGGAGGGACACCTGATGGCGCGGGGCACTGGCAAGAGTGGCCTCGAGGTAGCGCAGGAGCATGTCGATGCGCTCATCGAATATCTGGAACGGCACAAGGCCGAGCCGCTCCCAAGGTACGGCGTCGATCTCAACAAGAGCATCATCGCCAAGGAGTGTGGCTTCGACCGACAGGTCTTCCGCACCAATCCACGTTGCACCGAGATCCTCCGCGACGCCGACGACCGCGACCGCACGGCAAACCTCACGCGATTAGAGCAGGCGGAGGCCGTTCGGGAACAGAAGGCAAAGACTGACGCCGACCAGATGGCGCTGGAAGAACAGAACCTTCGCCTGCTGGCCGAGAACGCCTCGCTCCGCCGGGAGCTGGATCGCCTGAAAAGACTGAGCGCGGTTATCGCCGAGACTGGCAGGCTTCCATGATTGGGTTGCTGAAGTCTGGTCCTCGGAGCCGCGTCGTAGCGGTCCCGAAAAGCCACGGTGAGCGGCACGCAGTGAGCGAGGCGCAGGGACCCGCGACGGAACGTCGTGGGTGGCCGCAGTGAACGGAGAGTCGAGCACCGTGGCAGGGACCACTAAGCGACGAGGCGGTGCAGAGGGGCAGACGGCCGTGGTCCTTGGTGAGCGTTCTGAGCAGTCTTCTTGGGAGCTGTCGATCACGTCCGTTCATGCCAGCCGGTTCGGTGACCATGTCATCATCGGCCGCGACGAGACCGAACAGCTCCGTCGTGCCCTCGTCCCTTCGAAGAGATCGCCGCGCGACCCAGCCGTGGGCGAGACGTGGCGTGTCTCGGGCTACATCCAGCTTCATCCTCGGTACGGACCGCAACTCCATGCCGAGGTGTCCCTGCCGTTGGTGACCAAGGGGCGCGCGATCATCCGGCATCTCGCCGCCGACAAGCGCTTTGTCGGTATCGGATGGGCGACGGCGGAGAAGGTCTGGGATCGCTTCGGCGAGACTATCTACGACGTAATCCGGGATCGGGACCTGAAGGCGCTCGCGGACGTCGTTGGTGCGGATCGGGCCATCGCTATCGTCCACGGGTTCGGCATGCTCGCCGAGGAGGTCGAAATCTTCCGCTGGCTGGATCGGTACGGCGTCTCGCCTCGTGTGGCGGGTGCTGCCGCCCGTGTCTGGGGTTCTGGAGCGATCGACCGCATCAAGGCCGATCCGTTCACTATGACGTTGCTGGAGCCGTGGAAGGACGTGGACGCGAGGGCGCTTCGGCTGGGCGTCGCCCTCGATGATCCGAGGCGACTGTCGGCCGCCGTCGAGGAGGCGCTGGCAATCCGGTTCCGGGCTGGAAACATGGCCTCCCCTTCCCCGATTCTGAAACCGCTGGTGAAACGCCTGCTCGCATCTTGGACCGGCGATCCGGCGAGTGCCATCGATCTGGCAGTGGCCAGCGGTCGCGTGGTGTCGCCAGCCGCCGAGCTTCTGCAGTCGAGGGCCTGCCAGTTCATGGAGGAAGAGGTCGCGCGACAGATCGGCGAGCGCATTGGTCGTGAGGTTCCGGGCTTCGAGGGCAAGCTCGTCGTCGACGCCATCGCCAAGGTCGAGGAGGATATCGGTTACGCCCTCACCGATGCGCAGCGAGAGGCGGTCTTCATGGCCACGACCTGTGGCATCTGCGTGATCAGCGGCGGCGCGGGCACGGGAAAGACGACCGTCGTCCGGGCGATCCTCACCGCCTTGGAGTCCATCCGCGATGGTCTTCCAGTTTCCCAACGCCATGGCGTCGAGCATCTGCAGGTGGCTCTGGCAGGCCGTGCCGTCAGGCGGATCAGCGAAGCGACAGGCCGCCCGGCAAGCACCCTCTCGCGGCTAGTTCACGGCATCGAGGATGCTGGTCGCCGTATCGAGGCAGGAACCCTTATCTTCGACGAATCGTCGATGCTCGATACCCCGTCGATCTACCGTGTGCTCGCCCAGTTGCCTATCGAGGTCAACCTGATCTTCATCGGCGATCCCGGTCAGCTCCCGCCTATCGGACCCGGCCTTCCCTTCCACACCATGGTCAAGACAGCGGACATCCCTTCGGTTACCTTGGATGTCGTTCACAGGCAAGACGATGCCACCGGCATCCCAGCCGTCGCATCGGCTGTGCGCATCGGGAAGGCAGTCGACCTCAGACGCTTTGATCCGAACGTCGCATTGACACCTGGCGTCTATTTCTTCCCGGCGTCGAAAGACGACGTGGCCGGGAAGACCGTAGCTGCCTTCCGCGCGATGTGTGGCCGCGTGCCAGCCTACGGCAAGTCAGCAGCTCTGCACGAGATGGACGTCCAGATACTCACCCAGGTGAAGAACGGCCCGGCCGGATCGAAGGAACTGAACCGTGCCATCGAGGTCGAGTATATGGCCCGGCAGGCAAACATCGAGGACTGGGGCTTGAGCGTCGGCTCGAAGATCATGTGGTTGAAGAACGACTATACCAAGTCCCCTCAGCTCGACGCCGCAGGAGACCCTGTAGTCGACAAGGTAACGGGCAATCCGATCTGCGCAGGGTTCA
Source organism: Mesorhizobium shangrilense (assembly GCF_028826155.1). Taxonomy (NCBI): domain Bacteria; kingdom Pseudomonadati; phylum Pseudomonadota; class Alphaproteobacteria; order Hyphomicrobiales; family Phyllobacteriaceae; genus Arvimicrobium; species Arvimicrobium flavum. Next base: position 3,160,207 of record NZ_JAQGPN010000001.1, on the reverse strand, counting down.
TGAACGGCTCATTGGGCATCGTCTCCAAGCTCCATCCCAAGGGTGCCTGGGTTCGGTTCGACGACGGAGTGGAAGACGCGATCACCGCGGCGGACCTTGAGAAACTTACCTACGGCTGGGCAATCAGCGTCCACAAGGCGCAAGGCTCCGCGTTCAAACGGGTCATCATCCCCGTTGTGCAGTCAAAGCTGCTCGACCGGACCATGCTTTACACCGCGATCACGCGGGCTATCGAAACCGTGGTCCTGGTGGGTGATCTCGACCATCTCAACGAAATCGTCTGCTCGTCTCCGAGAAGTCTTGAGCGGGGGAACGCCTTAGCCTTCTCGATCTAGCGACCCGCTGTTGCTGGCCGCGCGACTCCCTCTATATGGCCGTCATGGTGGTGGGGGAAGCGAACAGAAATGATCCAGAATCATGCCGCAGTTATTCCCGTCCCTGGCGACGACGAACCAGTCGGTGAGCGGGAGCTCGGCGGCGATCAAGATGTGATAGAGCAGCCAAGGTCAAAGACGGCGAGGCAACACCCTAGAGCGGCGTGCATTCAGGCATACCCGGCGGCCTTGAAGTAGTTCTGGCATTCGGTTGATGGGTAGAGGGTGCAGATGTCGCCGATGGCCTGCCAGAGGCGGTCGATGGTTCGGATGGCGCGCGTCCTGAGGTGAGCCTTCAGCTTTGAGAAGGCCATCTCGATGGGGTTGAGATCGGGGCTGTAGGGCGGCAGGAACAGCATCCATGCGCCACGCGCCCGGATGGCGGCCTGCGCCTTTGGGCTCTTGTGGGCGGCGAGGTTGTCGAGGATGACGACGTCGCCTTTGGACAGCGTCGGTGCGAGTTGGGTCTCGACATAGGTTTCGAAGATGCAGCGGTTCATCGGCCTGTCGACGACGAAGGGCGCAGTCAGGCCGAAGCATCTCAGCCCGGCAATGAAGGTCTGGGTCTTCCAGTGCCCGAACGGCGCCTTCGAGCGCAGCCGCTGGCCTTTTGGACATCGGCCGCGCAGGCGCGTCATCTTTGTGGTGGTTCCGGTCTCGTCGATGAACACCAGGCGATGGGGTTCAAGCCGCATCCTCGGCTGGCGGGCGACCCACTCCTGGCGCGCGGCTGCGACGTCGGGCCGGTCCTGCTCGCTGGCCAACAGCGTTTTTTTTGAAGCGGTAGCCGTTGCGGATCAGCCAGCGCGAGATCGAGGACGGCGCGACGACCGTGTCTCGCCCGGCCAGTTCGGAAGCCAGCTCCGGCATGGTGATGTCGTCTTGCTCGGCGATCCGGCGCACCAGGAAATCCCGGTGCGGATCGAGTTTCGAGTAGCGCCAGCCGCCCTCCGGCTTTGCCTTGAGGCTGCCGCTCGCACGATACGCCGCCATCAGCTTGACGACGAACGACACCGAAACGCTGAAATGGGCCGCAGCCGCATGACACGTCCCGCCGCGCCCCACAAAGCCCGCAACACGCTCACGAAGATCAAGCGAATAGGATCGGGTCATCGCAAATCACCTCCAACCGAAGTGAATCACGAAAACCCAGCTGCTAGAATCTCTTAGATTCAGTCAGAACGCCCGACGCTCTAGAGAAGTGGGAAGCGGCACTGGTTAAGGCCATGATCCGCCGGAAGCAGTTCAACGACCAGGATATACTCGCTTACTTCACTCGCCGAAGAGGACTGTGAACCACCGCCTGATTGGAGAAATCCGGACCGGGGCCAAACACAAAGCTGTAAAGGCTTCTTTTGACCTATTGGGAGAGTCGTATGCGAAACATCCCCCCACTCTTTTCTGTCGCTAGTACAGCACGCCGCTCGCTCCCGTCATAAGCAGTTGGGGGCGGCGCGCCATTCAATAGCGCCGAAGCCGCCCCCAACTGCGTCTGCAAGTCTCCGCCGCTGTTCGTTTCCGGTGCCTTCAGTGCCAAGCGCCCGGACCCACCTAAGGTGGGCTTTGAGAGCAGAATTCCAGCGAACCTTTGGCTCGATATGACTGCTCTGGTCCGCGGTGGTGCGTGCAGAGCATCTTGAGCACGACAGGAATGAGGCTGCTTCCTTGCCAAGCCAGCAATTTCTCGCTGGCTCGTTCCTTTAGGGGCGACGTCCATTGGTTCGCCGCAGCAGCTTCTCAATTTAGTCAAGCGGTTAGAACCGCAGATCGTCACGCGATAGAAGCGACAAGGGAATGCGCAATCCCGGCCCTTTGTCGTCGTTGCTTGGAGTGAATTCCACACCTTGCGCTTCCAGTGCCGCTTGAACGCGCTGCAGCGTTCTTACCGCGACACGTTCGTTTCTCTCAATTCGCAGGATTGTTCGCTTTCCGACACCGGATAACTCCGCCAATTTCGACTGGCTCATGTCCAGCGCCGCGCGCGCGGCCCGCAAGATTTCGTTCGGTACAATCATTTCCGCCAGACGTTCATTACACGGCATTCGACCACAGGAATGCAGTCGCCACAAATCGACGTCACCGACGCCAATAAATGGCGTTCTGGACGCCGATCAGCGGGCGCCGTATGTCTGTTTCGTTGATTCCAGCGAATCAAGGATCCGAAAGGGTCGAATCCTTGGGCGGACAGACGGAGGCTTGCTAATGCTGCTGTTCAACCAGCGCGACGAACCCAGGGTCGAGTTTGCATGTGAGATGGAGCGGCTGGCCGCGCTGGTCGCCGACATGGAACGCATTCATCGTGGTGTGCCTCCGGAGGCGATGGCCGGTGTTGATGCGCCGGTCCTTGACCGATGGGTCCTAGCGATGCGGACCGTGCCTTGCCTTGCCGGACTGTCGACGGGTCATCCCGAGCTTGTCGGCGAGAACAGGCTGATCGGCACGTCGGCCCTGTGGCTACTGTCGAAGGACCATGCCTGGGCGCGGACGCTTTCGCGCTGGTATCGGCTCGGCCGCCCCGCCGAGCGTTCCGGCTTGAATGCCTGAGGCGTGGCGATGAGTTCCAAGGATTCACTGGACCGCCATTTCAGCCGCCGCCTGACCGCTGCCCTGCAGGGACTGCACCTGCCGAGCGAGGACGAGCTGCTGCGCGGCATGAACTTCTTCCGCAATGACCTTAAAGAGGACATCCGGGAATATGCCGAGCGCCTGTCACGAAGGATGAGAAAGCGCGGCGATCTCGCGCTTGCCGCCTTCGCCGCAGTCCTGGAGGAACTGGCTGTCGTGCAAAGCGAAGACGGCGTGCAGTCCCTGGTCCGGTGCCTCGATGCCGTGGATGACGTGAAGGGCGTGCCAGTCGCGGCGTGTCGGTTGCGGTGCCAGTACTATCTGGCCTCCTTCGGCGACCCGGATGCTGCGGCCGCGATTGCCGGCGAAGCTGCAACGGTCGTTCTGGGAGACATCAACGAACGTGATGACTTGCAAATGGTCGGTCGGGCGCTCGCCTGGGGCGTGATGGCACGTACGCTCGCCCATGCGGTCAAGATCGACGGCTTTTATGCCTCGCAACGATCGCTCGCCCTCACGCAGCATGGCTACGAGCGTGATTTCGAGGCGGCAATCAAGCGCGCAGTGAGAAAGAGAGAGCCGGAACAGAAGGAGGTCCCTGCCGACGATGCCTTCGTGCTGGACCTCGAAGACGAGACGGTGGGCGCTGCCGAAATGGATGGATCGGTGGTCGTATTCACCTCCATCGGCAACGACACGACCACGGAGGGGAAGCGCGTCGCCAAGGAGTTCGTGGGATTTGCGCGGCGCCGCCTTCCGTTGCCCATTGCGCCCGACCTTTCCGTCGTCCGGACGCGACTGACAGCGGAGTTTCCCTGGGCCGTGTCGATAGCCGACGAGATGTTGAAGGGGCTCGTCGGCAGGGATCATGTGCTGATACGGCCGACCATCCTGCTCGGAGCGCCCGGATGTGGCAAGACGAGGTTTTCGAGAAGATTGATCGAGGAACTAGGCGTTCCCTACGAACTGGTCTCCTGCGGCGGCTTGAGCGACAGCGCGATCGGCGGCACCCCGCGCCGCTGGTCATCCGGTGAGCCGAGCCTCGCCGTCATGGCGGTGCGCCGCCAGGAAAGCGCCGGACCCGCGATCATCCTCGACGAGATCGAGAAGGTGGGCAACAGCCGCCACAACGGCAATGTCCATGACGTCCTGGTGGGACTTCTCGAGAAGGAGACTTCGTCCCGCTGGTTCGACCCTTATGTCGAGTCGAACTGCGACCTGTCGCAAATCTCCTGGCTGATGACGGCGAACGAAGTCGACAGCGTTCCGGCCGTGCTGCGCGACCGATGCCGCATCCTTCGTTTTCCAGAACCTGGCCCGGAACATCTTCCGCTGCTGGCGAGCCGCATTATCGAGAAGCTCTATCTCGAGCAGGGCCACGACCCGCGCTGGGCGACACCGCTTGAGGGATACGAGATCGAGGCCCTGGTCCGCGCCTGGAAGGGTGGCTCGATCAGGAAGGTGGTGCGTCTCGTCGAAGCGCTTGTCGAAACCCGCGAACGGCACCGAGAATCGCAATGAGCGGCGCACATGCTGCAAGCCCTCCAACGGAGAAGGGACCAAGCCCGGCTGTCAGTGGCCAAGCATGTTGGTCGGAAGGGATCCTCGACAACGGTGGCAGCGGCGGGAACGGGGGTGTCTGATGGACCAGAGGCTTGTGGCGGCGCTTCAGACCGTCGGCAGCACGAACAGGCAGGAGGCCGCAACCGCACTGGTTTCGGCGTTGCGCGCTGTTGGCGTCGGGCGACATACGGTTCGGGCTGCCCGAAATCGCTTCGACAACATCCTCAGCCAGGCCGGCCATGGCACGCCGCAACTGATCGGCCACAAGTCTAAGGACATGATCGTCGTCATGTCGCTCTACGATCTGGTCGAGATGTTTCAGGCTGCAGCTGAAAAGCAGTCCTTTGGCGAGGCGCTGGATGCAGCAGGTTTCCAGGCCGTCACCGGCAAGGAAATCTCCGTCAGGGAGGGCCTTCCTGCGGAACAGCTGGTGTGGAGTCGGTTCAAAAGGCCGGGCGGCGAATGACCGACATTCTGGTTCGCTGACATGAAAATCTGGATTCTCTCCGACCTGCATCTCGAGTATGCCGACCTGCGGCAGCCTTTGGCCATCCCCGACGCCGACGTCTGCGTCATGGCTGGAGATCTTTGCCGCGCTCCTGCCAATGGCGTGCACTGGCTGGCCAGGCACATCGCTCACGCCATGCCTTGCGTTTACGTCGCCGGAAACCACGAGTTCTACAAGGGCTCGATCAAGGAAGCACTGGAAGACGGTCGATCGGCGGCAGCTCAACTCCCCAATGTTCACTTCCTCGAGAATGACGTCACCGTCGTCGAGGGTATCCGTTTCATAGGCGCCACGCTCTGGACCGACTACCGGATCAAGGGACATCCGGAGGTGGCCATGTTCCACGCGCGCGAGCGCATGAACGATTATCGCCAGATCGCCACACAGCGGAACCCGTGGCAGCGCTTCGTACCCGAAACAGCGTACCGGATGCACCAGCAGTCACGCCTGTTCATCGACTCCGCCCTAAAAGCCGATCCCATCAAGACGGTCGTGGTCACCCATCATCTGCCGCATGCCCGATCCATCCCGCCGCGCTTCCAGGGCGACCTCCTCAATGCGGCCTATGCATCGGACCTGTCCGGCGTGATAGAAAGCGGCGGGCCCGCGCTCTGGGTGCATGGCCACACGCATGACAGCTGTGACTACATCGTCGGCGACATGCGCATCGTGTGCAACCCGCGCGGCTACGAGGATGAGAACACAAAGTTCGATCCGACGCTTGTGGTCCGCGTGTAGTGCGTCGCCGAAGCTGGCGCAGACTCGGGTCTCGCCAGATGGCGGAGAGAGGCTACCGGATTCTTCGCGCGCCAGGAAATGGCAGCAATGCCCGCATCTCGGCCGTAGAGTATCAGTTTTGCGGTGCCCGGAAGCGGACATCTACGATGGCGACGCCAAAGGTCGTGGTTGCGCCATTGGTCGACGTCAGGGCCCGCACCTCCGAAGAGAACCGCAGCAGGCAATAGGCATTTAGCTTCGGCTCATCGGAGAGCTGATGATCGTGCGAACTCGCGGCTGCCGGGATGGTGAGCCGAGCTAGCGGGGGCAGATATATTGGCCTTTGGGGAAGAGATTGGCAGCGAGGCTGTATAGCTGAATGCGCCCCAGTTTCTCGGCGACGGAAACCATCGCGGCAAGTGATGTCACGTTGAGCTTTTCCATGATGTGGTGGGCGAGCGCGCGCTCGATCACCTCCCGCAAGATCGTTGAGGGGACGGGTTTCTCCATAAAATCGTCGGCGCCATCCTTCTGAACGCCTGCTGCGATGTTGCCTTGGCCCGTCTGGAAGACGATCGGCAACAGGGGGTCGCCTGGGCAAGCCTCTTATGCAGATCCGGACGGCTGAGTCCCGGCATGCACTGGTCGAGGAGGATGCAGTCGGCTTCGGATCTTGGCACTCGCGCCAGGAAATCCTCGCCAGATTCGTATCAGGTCACATGAAAACCATAGGTTTCGACAAGACGACCTAGCGCTGTTCGAAATGACGATCGAATACTCTGATCGCGAAACATTGCGGTTGTCCCTCATGTACCAGGCTTTGGAAAGTAGGTCCTGAGCAGCCCCGCCGCATCTGCCTGCGAGCAAATTCCCCAATGGACAATATCACCAAGTCGTGGGCTGAACTATCGTTGCATTCTCATGGCGCGCCGAGCGGGTTAAGTCGGCGCACTGGCAGGAACCATCGGGTTCGGGCGGCGGGCGTTTCTATTCTCCAGTGAAGGAGCAGAAAGATGCGACCTAGAATTCCTTGCTATGGCATCGCGACCTGGGCTGCCATGATCGCACTCTACAGTGGCTTTACCCCAGTCGCCCTCGCACAGGATGCGCAAAGACCCAACATCCTGTTTATCGTCTCGGACGATACCGGTTATGGCGATCTTGGCCCCTACGGCGGAGGCGAAGGACGCGGCATGCCGACGCCGAGCATCGACAGGCTCGCAGCCGAAGGGATGACCTTCTTCTCGTTCTACGCCCAGCCGAGTTGCACGCCCGGCCGTGCCGCTATGCAGACCGGTCGCATCCCGAACCGCAGCGGCATGACGACGGTCGCCTTCCAGGGTCAGGGCGGCGGACTGCCGGCGGCGGAATGGACGCTTGCCTCGGTGCTCAAGCAGGGCGGCTACAAGACCTACTTCACCGGCAAATGGCACCTGGGCGAAGCCGACTATGCTCTGCCCAATGCCCAAGGCTACGATGTGATGAAGTATGCCGGGCTCTACCACCTCAATGCCTACACCTACGCCGATCCGACCTGGTTCCCGGGCATGGATCCGGCGCTGCGTGAAATGTTCCAGAAGGTCACCAAGGGGTCGCTGTCCGGCAATGCCGGGGAGACCGCGAAGGAGGACTTCAAGATCAACGGCCAATATGTCGACACACCTGTGATCGACGGCAAGGAGGGTGTCGTCGGCATCCCCTTCTTCGACGGCTATGTCGAGAAGGCGGCCATCGAGTTCCTCGATGATGCAGCCAAGACGCCGGACCAACCCTTCTTTATTAATGTGAACTTCATGAAGGTCCACCAGCCGAACATGCCGGCGCCGGAATTCCAGCACAAGTCGATATCAAAGTCGAAATATGCAGACTCTGTCGTCGAACTCGACACCCGCATCGGCCATATCATGGATAAGCTGCGCGACACTGGCATGGACAAGAATACGCTGGTTTTCTACACGACCGACAACGGCGCATGGCAGGATGTCTACCCGGACGCCGGCTATACGCCATTCCGCGGCACCAAGGGAACGGTCCGTGAAGGCGGCAACCGCGTTCCGGCAATCGCCGTCTGGCCAGGCAAGACCAAGCCCGGCTCCAGGAACCATGAGATAATCGGCGGTCTCGACCTGATGGCGACCTTTGCGTCGGCAGCCAAAGTACCGTTGCCGACGAAGGACCGGGAGGACAAGCCGATAATCTTCGACAGCTACGACATGACGCCCGTTCTGACCGGCTCGGGCAAGTCGCCGCGCACTGAGTGGTTCTATTTCACCGAGAACGAACTGTCGCCCGGCGCCGCCCGCGTCAACAGTCTCAAGGCCGTTTTCAACCTGCGCGGCGACAATGGTGCGCAGACTGGCGGACTGGCGGTTGACTCGAACCTCGGCTGGAAGGGGGCCGATAAATACGTCGCGACGGCTCCGCAGATTTTCGATCTCCTGCAGGACCCCCAGGAGCGCTACGACATCTTCATGAACAACTTCACCGAGCACACCTGGGCTATGGTCACGATCTCGGAAGCCATCACCAAGCTCATGAAGACCTATGTGGAGTATCCGCCGCGCAAGCTGCAGAGCATGACCTACACCGGTCCCCTCACGATCTCGAGCTACCAGCGGTTCCAGTGGGTTCGCGATCAGCTCGAGAAAGAAGGCGTCACCATGACGATGCCCAGCGGCAACTGACCGACCGTCCCGGAGGCCTGGGCGCCGGGCCTCCTCCTGTTCGCGTTGACGACCGAAACGGCGGAGAAAATGATGCTCATGCCACGTCATCTCCAGACGGCAGCGCGTGCCGTCATTGTGCTCCTGGCGGTTGCCCTGTCTCCTATTGCAGCAACCGCCCAGACCGATCCATTGCCGTCATGGAACGACACAGCCCCGAAGGCTGCGATCGTCGAGTTCGTCGAGAAAGTGACCAAGGAGGGGTCGGCCGATTTCGTGGCCGAGCCTGAGCGCATCGCGGTGTTCGACAATGACGGCACGCTGTGGACCGAGCATCCGATGTACGTCCAGCTTGCCTTCGCGCTCGACCGGGTGCGGGCCGAGGCGCTGAACCACCCGGAATGGAAGACGACCCAGCCGTTCAAGGCGGCGCTCGACGGGGACATGAAGGCGCTCGCGGCAGCCGGCCAAAAGGGGCTGATGGAGCTTATCATGGCAACTCATGCCGGCATGACCACGGACGAGTTCCAGAAGGTCGTAGCGGACTGGATCACGACCGCGCGCGACCCCCGTTTCAAGAAGCCTTACACAGATCTCGTCTATCAGCCGATGCTCGAACTCCTTTCCTATCTGCGCGCCAACGGCTTCAAGACGTTCATCGTCTCTGGCGGCGGCATCGAGCTCATGCGCCCCTGGACCGAGCGGGTCTACGGAGTTCCGCCCGAGCAGGTGGTGGGTTCCTCGATCAAGACGCAATTCGAGATGAAGGACGGCACGCCCACCCTGTTTCGCCTGCCGCAAGTCAACTTCATCGACGACAAGGCCGGCAAGCCGGTAGGCATCAATGAGCACATCGGCCGCAAGCCGATCGCCGCGTTCGGAAATTCCGACGGCGACCTTGAAATGCTTCAATGGACTACGATGGCCCCCGGCGCCCGCTTTGGCCTGATCGTGCACCACACCGACGCAGAGCGCGAATACGCCTACGATCGTGACACCGAATTCGGACGTCTCGACAAGGCGCTCGATGCCGCGGCCGTAAACAGCTGGACCGTTGTCGATATGAAGGCCGACTGGAAGAAGGTGTTCCCGGGAGACTAGCGCCTCGCGTCCTGCACCCCTCGCGCCGAGGGGCGTTAGGCCGTCGGGTTATGAACACGAGCGGAGCTTAGGCACGGTCTCGAGGTCCTTAGACCCTGGCGGATCCGCTCCGATAGATTTGGTACCGGTTCGCTTCGGTGGACGATCATGGCCAATGCGAGGTCGCCGTCTCGACATGAACTGCGCTGGGCTCCTGCGCTCGCCATCGTCGTGGTGCTCGGATTGCTCGAGGTGCTGCCACATCATGTCCAGATCGCGCCGAAGTGGTTTTCGTATGTCATTGCGCTGGTGATTCTGGTGCCGATGGCCGCCGTCACCTTTTCCGCCGGCAACGCCCTCTTTTGGCAGCGCGCAGAGAGGATCGTCATCATCCTGTTCGCAGCCGGATACGTCGCGAACACGACGCTGGAGCTTGCGGACATGATCGGCATCATCACGCTGCATCCGCCGGAGACGCGCGCGGTCTCCTTGCTCTCGTCATCACTGGCCATCTGGGTCACCAACGTGCTCGCCTTTGCGATGCTCTACTGGCAGCTTGATCGTGGTGGTCCTTCCGCCAGGGAGAGCGGGGAAAATTCTCCGGACTGGCTCTTTCCGCAGGCCGCGACGCCTGATGTCGCTTCGCCGGATTGGCGGCCACTGTTCCTCGACTATCTTTCTTTGGCCTACAACACGGCGACCGCGTTCAGCCCCACAGATGTCCTCCCACTGAGCCGGCGGGCCAAGATGCTGATGATGCTGGAGAGCGGCATTGCGTTGCTGACCTTGGTGATCGTCGCAGCGCGCGCAGTGAACGCCATTACCTAGCGGCAGGACAAGGGGCGTAGGCAAGGTGATCTGTTTCGAGCTGCGAGCGTCTTCAGCCCCGCCCGGCACCGACAGGAGCAACGCGGCCGATGCCCGAAATTGATGCTGACCAGCTTTCGATCGTCATCTCGCACGCGTTGGCGCCGTCATTCCTGCTCACGGCGATCGCCGCTTTGATCTCGATCCTGATTGCCCGGATGACGCGCGTAACCGATCGGCTGCGCAAGCTGAACCTGATCGCGGACGATGATGCGGCGCGCGCCTGGCTGAAAGCGGACATTGCCAGGCTGAAGCGTCGGGAACGCCTCCTGAACCATTCGCTGCATCTGGTGGTGACCAGCGGCATCGCAATCACCGCGCTTCTGTTGTTCGGGTTCGTGGTGAGCCTTTTGGGCTATCGTCACGAACCCGGCGCGGGCGTATTGTTTGTCGTGGCTCTGGCCCTGCTCACGGGCGCTCTGCTGCGCTTCCTTCAGGAAATAAGGATCGCCCTGAGCGAGCCCGATCACCATGACTGAGCCTCGCAAAGGCGTCTTGCTGCAAATAGCGCTGGGGTTCTTTCTCGCGTTTGCCATGGCTGGATATGTATCGGCGACGGAGACCAGTCCTCACGTGTCCGACCCGCAGATTGCCGTTCATGATGGGTTCGTCGATGAGAAGAAATGCGCTACCTGCCATGAGAAGCAGGCGGCAGCATTTGCCAAGTCGCACCACGCCAAGGCGATGGCCGTTGCCGACGAAACGACCGTGCGCGCGAACTTTGACGACACCCGCTTCGAGCATGACGGCATCCTGACCACTTTTTTCGTGCGTGACGGCCAATACCTCGTCCGAACGGAGGGATCCGACGGCAAGCAAGCCGAATTCCAGGTCAAGTACACCTTTGCCTACGAACCGCTGCAGCAATATCTCGTCGATATCGGCGGTGGCAGGCTGCAAGCGCTCGATATCGCTTGGGATGCGAACAAGCGGGAATGGTTCTGGTTGGGTTCCGGCAAACCGGCTAAACCCGGTACCACTTCCCACTGGACCGGCCCCTTCTACCGCTGGAACAGGACGTGCATCGACTGCCACTCGACCGATCCGCAGGCGAACTTTCAGCCGGGAACCGGCGAGTACAAGTCGACCTATGTCGCGACCAGCATTGGTTGCCAGTCATGCCACGGCGGCGGCAGAAAACACATGGAATGGGCTGAGGCGGCAGTCCCGCCGCCCACCACCGATTTTGGCCTGGCCCCTGTCGACCAGAATGTGTGCCTGGGCTGCCATTCGCGCCGGATAAAACTTGTCGACGGCTACGGACCGGGCAAGACTTTCTTGGATCATTTCTCGCCTGACCTGCTGCGCCCGGACCTTTACTTTCCCGACGGACAGATACTGGACGAGGTGTTCGAATACGGCTCGTTCCAGCAAAGCAAGATGGCGAGGGCCGGCGTCGGATGCCTCGAGTGCCACCAGCAACACGAGGCGACCCTGAAGGCGGCGGGTAACGCGATATGCACACAGTGCCACACCGAGACAAAGTCGGACCGTTTCACAAGCTTTGATCCGAGCGGCAGTTTCGATACGCGCGAGCACACACATCATGCGGTCGGCTCCGCCGGCGGCCTTTGCGCCAACTGCCACATGCCGGAGCGCATCTACATGAAGGTCGATCCGCGGCGGGACCATTCGTTCGTCGTGCCACGGCCCGACTTGTCAATCGCCTATGGCACGCCGAACCCCTGCACGACCTGCCATGCGGCGGAGACGAACGAGTGGGCGGCGGCAGCGATGGACGAATGGTACGGGACGGCATGGCGCGAGCGCCCGACCATCGCACACGCGTTCGCTGGCGCAGCGAAAGACGATCCGGCCGCGGTTGAGGCGTTGCGTGCGCTCCTTGCCGATCGGGAGCAGGCTGGCATCGTCAAGGGAAGTGCGGTCGCGGAGATCGGTCGACTTGGCGGCGAGGCCGCCCTTGCCGACGTGAAGGCGGCGTCGGAGGACCCCGATCCCCTTGTCCGGCTGGGGGCCGCGCAGGCGGCCGGTAACCTCCCGCCTGAATTGAGGATCGATGCTGTTGGCAGGTTGCTTGCCGATGAGACCCGCGCCGTCCGGGTGGCCGCCGCCACGGCTCTCGGCAGCGCGCCGACCGCCGACCTGCTCGGCGACCAGCGGCGCAGCTTCGACGCTGCGCTGGAGGACCTGCGCGCCTACGTTCAATCCAATGCCGACATGGCCGAGGCACACAATACCTACGGCCTGTTCCTCATAGGTCAGCGTCGAGTGGACGAAGCGGAAGCCGCGCTGCGTCGCGCCATTTCGCTCGACGGAAGCCTTGCCGGCGCGCACGCCAATCTCGCCGAACTCTACAGGGCGACCGCCCAGAACGAGAAATCCGAACGCACCTATGCCGCGGCCATCGCGATACTGCCGGAGGATCCGCTCCTCCGCTATGGTCACGCCCTGGCGCTCGTTCGCGCAAACGATCGCTCAGGCGCCATCGAAGAGCTCGAGGCATCCGTCCGGCTCGCCCCCGCCAATGCCCAGTACCGGACAACGCTTGCGCTGGCGCTTGACTCTGTCGGCCGGAGCGAAGACGCCTTCGAGACGTTGGATCAAGCCGTTGCAAGCGGGGTGGCCGACTCAGACCTTCTGGGCGCGGCCATTCAGCTTGGCCTCAAGCTCCACCGCTATCGGGATACGCTCAAACATGCCGAAGCTTTGGCCCTCCTGCGACCGAACGATCCCGAGCTCGCGAGACTAGTGAGCCAGCTACGCACTGCGGGCGGAAACTAAGTCGCAAGCGAGAATGGAGAGAGAAAGCGACTATCGTCGACCGATGAAACCCATTGGGTCAACCAGAGACTTCGGTTCTAGTGGATGAAATGACAGCTATCGCTTTCTTGGTGCCAGAAGCTGCCAGTCCGTTCTCGGCCCCCAAACTGCCGGTCAGCAACGCGCCCGCATATCCGTCGTACTGACCATCAAGGCTATCACCCAGAAGCAGCCGTCTTGATGCCCCATCTGACCGGATGCCTACTCAACTATTCGGTCGCAGAGGCAAAACAAAAAGGGAACTTTTTTCGACAGAATCGTGGCATCCCCCGGCAATGGCATCGACACCCCGCTCCGACCTGTGTCGACCTCGCTAAGTCATTGATCCCGCTGAGCTTTCAGTTTCTTTAATTTCTTAATAGATTCAAAAGGTTAGACGTAGTACCGTGCGTTACGTGGAAGTGCCGTGGGGTTCCATAGGGTTGAGGGAATTGAGCGAACAGGTCACGATGCAGCCCGAAACGCACGACCGCCTCACGGCGGTTCGCGACCTGCTGGGCTATTCGCAGCGCCAGACATATTTCGAATTGGCCGACCTTTCCCGGCATCCGACGCTTCCTTATGTCGTTAGGCAAGCCCTGAGTGCCATGAAAATCCACGGCGTTTTCGCGCTCGAAGACGGTTTTCGGCCAGCGTCGCTCAAGCCCATCGTGTATCTCGCCAGTGCCGAATCTCCGGACGAAGTGGCTCACCTGCGTCGAGCGGTATGGAGCCAGGGGGTCGTGCCATTCCTGTTGATCGTCTGTGCGGACGAAGTGCTTGTCTGCGGTGGTTTCCAGTCGCCCGATATTGACCCTATCAAGGTGCGGCTCACCGGAACGGTTGCGGAATTGCCCGCCGCCCTTTTGTACTACAGCGCCAACCGGATCGCGTCGTCGTTGACCTGGCGCGACCTTGATATCCATCGGGATTCTAGTGTCGACAATCAGCTGGTCGATGCCATTGAAGCGCTGAACGTGCTGGCCCAGAAGAATTTTCCCGCCCTGGAAGGGCATCAGAACCTGATCAACGCGGTAATCGGCAAGTTCCTCTACACATACGTGCTGGCAGACCGTGGCATTCTTGCACCGGCCTGGCTTTCTCGGAAGCTGGCCGGCAACGACACCCCGTCGCTCCCGCTCTTCGTCGAAGCCATCTTTTCCGAAAATCCCAATGACGAGGTCCACGGAGCGTGGTCCTCAAGCGATGCGTTGGCCGCTTTCGACATCGTCGATGGCGCCATCAACGGCAGTGTCTTTAAGATAGAAGACGATCAGCGCGACCTAGTGACGGATGGCCTTTGCCGGCTGGTCCATCGGGTGGTGCGTTGCGGCGACACCATCACGGCCGGCGGTATCCAACACAGCTTTTTCAACGTGTCCTTTTCGATCCTGCGCACGGAGACGATCTCGGCCATCTACGAACGCTTCATCAAGATCGAAGACATTAAGCAGAAGCGGGACGACGGCGTATTCTATACCCCACCGCACCTGGTGGACCACGTACTGGATCGGGTGGAGGCGGTCGTCCCGATCACTTCCGACTCCGAATTGGTCGATCCTGCAGCCGGATCGGGGCTATTCCTGGTCGGCGCGTTCCGGCGACTGATGGAACGGTACACGCCTCGCGACGGCTGGAAGCCCCAGGACATCCGGCTGGCCAAGGCACTGTTGCTCAAGGGCATCCATGGCGTCGAATTACACGCACAGGCCGCGAACGTATGTCGCTTCAGCCTTTACTTGACCTTGCTGGACTATGTCGGCCGAGCGACGATAGACGAGCTGGTAGAGGCAGCAGGCGACGAAAAATTCCTGCCGGACCTTTCGGACAACGTCGTTTCCGAGAGCGCGTTTGCCACCAGGTTTCTCGGCCGCAAGTTCACCCACGTTGTGGGCAATCCGCCATGGTCGGCGTCGAGCGGCCAGAAGGATCGTACTAATCGGGATCAGGGTCGCGGCGGAGAAAGTGCCGGCGTCGCGGACTTCCGGATGGCATTGAGCCTTGCGAAGGTGCCTGTCGGTCAAGCGAGGTTGTCGGATCTTTTCTTCTGGCTCGCCATATTCAAGCTCGCCGCTAACGAGGCGACTGTTGCCATGATCCTTCCGGCCCGGTCGGTCATCGGTCGGTTGGCCGGCCCGTTCGCGCACGCGATCGGAAGTCGGACGACGTTGCGCTGGATCGGCAGCCTGTTCCATCTGCGCAGGAAGCTGTTCCCGGGCGTGGAAGCCTCCGCATGCGTGGTCGTGGTCACGAACCGCGAGCCGAACGCCGATGACAAAGTCGCGGTTTACCGCCCGCTTCTGTCTTCGTTGCCCGGTGGCAGAACGAACGAGGTCTGGAGCCTCCTAGCCTCGGATTCCGAGATTCAATACCACAGGGCGAAGGATTTCGGGGCAGGCAAAAGCGGATGGTTCACCCAAGCCATCCTGAGCGACTTCGATCGCCGCATGCATGACGCCCTGACGGTTTGGTCCAATTTCAACGACAAGACCTTGGCGCATTTTCTGGAACGTTCGGATCTTGCGATGGGAAAAGGGCGCAGTGGCCAGGATGCCGGTGTTTCACGCCGTCCGGTAGCGGAAGGATCGGAAAAGTCTGTTCAGATCATGGCTTTGACGCAAGCTCAGTTGCGGAAGGTAACGCCGAAATTCAGGGGCTACTTTGCCGGCGAGGTCATTCTTGTGCCGCGCAGCATGGCCCAGGCGCTCTATTTCAGCGAACCGGTGCTCTATCCATCTACCTTCAACGTGATCGTGAGGAAAAGCCAGGTAGTGGCGATGGAAGCGGACGAGTTCGCCAAGAGCATACCCTTTCCTGTCGGGTTCGAAGCGGCGTTCCGTGCCTTTATCGATTCTGGCGTAGTGCGGTACTTCGCGTCGATATACGGCGCCAGTTACCTTATGGATAAGGCTCGCTTCGAGAAGAACGACCTATTGGCAATTCCTTGCCCATTCACGGACTGGTCGGACGAGAAGTTCTTAGCATTGGGCAAGTCGACTCAGGTTGACACGGATATCCTCGACGCCATGGGTGCCGGCAAGGATTTCAAGGCCGCCTTCTCTGAATTCAAGGATTTCCGGCAATATTTCGCCAACGCCCAGTGCCCGGAAGGTAGTCAAAGGAACGTAAGCGAAGCCACGCGCCGCAGCTATGTAGATCGCTTGCAGTCCGAGCTCCGGGCGGCGGTCGGCAAGAGCCTGCCCATGAGCGTCGACATCAAGGCACAAGACGGCGAGGTCTTTCCGATTAGCATCCGGTTCGGAATACGCCGCGAGGAGTCCGTTCAGCCGTCGATGGGTAACGGCTTCATCGGCAACGCGGTAGTGGTCCCGACAGTGGACGGCGATGGAGCCTATATCTTCAAGACTTCTGTCAGGAGCGCATGGACAATCGACCAGGCCGTTACCGATGCCGCGACCCTAAGGCGATCTCTTCGGAGTTGGGTCCAGTGAGCCGCTCGACATTGGGTGCCGTACAGAGCGCTGAGTGGGCGGAGTTTCTCGGCAATGCCATAGGGGGCCTTCATGTCGCTGCCGACGAACTGAAGCTCAGGCGGGCGAAATACGAAGCGAAAAAAGACTGGTTCCGTAAGGGCAAGACCGGGATCCCGCAAGAAGAGGCGGTGAGCCGTGCCTTGGCGGACCTTTTCGCCTATCGCCGCGCCCAGCAAGCACTCTCCGACCCCGCCGATGGCGACGTCGATCTCCGCCACATCTCGATAGCTTGCGAGACCCCGCGACCCCTGGATCCCGGCATCAGCAAGCAAGCCAAGCCCACCGACTACACGATCATTTTGATGCGGGAATCCGAACTTGATTTACGCATCGAAGCCAAGACCGTACTCAATGAGCGCGAAATCAAGGCGGAATATCTCGGGCCGCGGGGGCTGAAACGGTTCGATGACGCCAGCAATCCCTACACGATTTCTTCGTATGGGGGCATGGTCGCCTATGTCGTCGATCACGACGCCCCGACCTGGAGCACGAGAATATCGACCGCATTGCTCGCCGAAATCGGCCAGGACCGAGCCGGTTCCATAGAGCTGGGAGCTCGCAAGCATCACGTCTCCAAGCATAGCATCCCGCTCGCGACGCGAGAAATGACCGGCGACATCGAAGTAAACGTCGTCCACTTCGTGTTGGAGGTCGAGGCTTCGCCTTCCCACCGGACCTAAATGGCTGTCAGCACAGCCCTCTGTCCTCCGAACCATCGGCGCCAGGTGCTAAGGTGGCAATCACAGGACTCAGATAGGCTAAACCCTTGCGCGATAGGGACAATATCCACTTCCGCCGCGCACGCATGCCAGCATATCGGCCTTCGTCGAGTTGCCATCAACTTTCGACAACGATCGCTGACTTGGCTAGAGATTGTCTCCGGTATGATCCGCATGCTTGAGCGATTTCTACCACTCCCTCGATAATGCAAATCCTATCAACGAGGCGATCTATCACGATGTTGGGTCCCGCGGGAACGCGGCTATCAATGGCAATCATGCGGCCCCCTTCGCTGAAATTCTCAGAATGTACGAGGAAAGCGGCGTTCCGAAAGCAGATCTCGAACGGATATTAGAACTCGCGATCGCGAACTCCAGTGCGATCAGCTACCTGCATCTGGGCAAACCAGAGACAATCCTCATTGATTTGCCGGATCGGATCGAGCCGCAGCTTCAGCACATGGTAGACGGCGGCGAAGAGTAAGGACGCCATCTCGCGCTCTATTCGCACCTTGGAGGATGCATCGTCAAGACCCTGTTTCGTGGCGGAATGGCGGTAGCTCCCACGCCTTACGGACGTACGCTTAGCCAATTCAAGCCCCTATCCGCCGTCGGGTTGAACGTCTGGTATTCGCTTTTCAGTCACCGGAAGCCGTCAGTCCGCTGCCGGCCCCAAAGTCGCCCGTCAGCGTGGCGCCTGATGGCGGCCATTGCACAGTCGGAACCTTCTACACTGCAAGGCCGACCCGGAAAGTACCGCTAGGTCGCAACAGGACACCGTTTGACCGTATGCTACATGCGTACTGTCTGTTGCGAGGCGGCAGATCAGCGTAAGCAACAAACCTCGATATAGCTCTGATGCAACAGCGATACGACGACCCTTGCGCTACATTCCCCAGAATGCTGGGGCAATTGATAACTCACTCACCCAGCTACAGAACCGAAACCGCACTCTTTGGAACTGAGAGCCACGCCTAAGCCGAAGCTTGACTGCGCTGGCGTCGCCTATGCCTGCGACGCGTATGGCAGTTCGATCACCAGCCCGTCATGGGCCGGTGTGACGTGCTGCGGGGTTTCCGCATCAACCGTCGCGTAGTCCAACGGGACATGCATGTGCGTGAGATACGCGCGCTTGGGTCCCAGCCGTTCCACCCAGTCGAGCGCTTCGGCCATCGAAAAATGGCTGGGATGCGGCTTGTACTGCAGGGCGTCGATGATGAGTACGTCGAGGTCGCCAAGGCGGGCCAGCGTCGCATCCGGAAAGGCGCTGACGTCCGGGCAATAGGCCAGACCGCTGATGCGAAAGCCCAGCGAGTGGATCTCGCCATGGCGCTGCAGCAGCGGCTCAAGGGCGAGGGGACCGCCCTGCCCTTCGACCACCACGGCCCTGCCGGGGTCGATCTCGTGCGCCGTCAATATCGGCGGATACGAACTGCCTTCGGGCTTGCGGAAGCAATAGGCAAAGCCTTCCATCAGCCTTGAGAGAGTCTGGGCGTCTGCGTGGATGTCCATGCGCCGCCGCTGCTCGAGCACAAAGGTGCGCAGATCGTCGATACCGTGAATATGGTCTGCGTGCGGGTGGGTGTAGACCACGGCGTCGATGTGGGCGACACCGGCCATCAGCATCTGTGCGCGAAAATCCGGTCCGGTGTCGATGACCACGCGCGTCACCCCACGCGCCGAGACGCGCTCCACCATGGCCGCGCAGCGGGTGCGGCGGTTGCGTGGATTGGCAGGATCGCATGCGCCCCAATCGCCATTGACGCGCGGCGTCCCCGGAGACGACCCGCAGCCAAGGATAGTGAAGCGCAGGGTATCCGTCACGTCCTATGCCGCTGCTTCAGCCTGTTTAGGCATCTTGCTGAAAAGGCGGAAGAAATTTTCCGTCGTGATCCGCGCTATCTCGTCCGTCGAAACGCCGATCGTTTCCGCGAGCACGCCAGCTGTCTGCGCGACATAGGCGGGTTCGTTGCGCTTGCCGCGATGCGGAGGCGGGGCGAGGTAGGGCGCGTCCGTTTCGACCAGCAGACGGCTCTGGGGCAAATCCCTGGCGATGGCGCGGATATCCTCGGAGTTCTTGAAGGTAAGGATGCCCGAAAACGACACGTAGCCTCCCAGCGCCACGCCGGCCTCGGCGAGGCGTCGGCCGGACGAGAAGCAGTGCAGGACGAACGGGAAGGCCCCCTTTCCGCTCTCTTGTTCCAGAATCCGGATCATCTCGTCATCGGCGTTGCGTGCGTGGATGACGAGCGGCAGGCCGGTCTCGCGCGCCGCTGCGATGTGCGTACGGAATCCCTGTGCCTGGGCGTCGCGGGGCGACTTGTCATAGTGAAAGTCCAGTCCGGCCTCGCCGATCGCAATGACCTTCGGGTGCTGCGAGAGCCGCACGAATTCGCCTACGGTCACGTCGAGCTCCTCGGCCGCATTGTGCGGATGCGTGCCGACCGAGCAGAAAACCTCGTCATGCGCTTCAGCAATCGCGAGTATCTGCTGGAAGCGGCGCACCCGCGTCGAGATGGTGACCATGCGGGCCACGCCCGCGGCAACCGCGCGGGCAATCACGTCAGCGCGCTCCTCGGCAAAGTCCGGAAAATCCAGATGGCAGTGACTGTCGACCAGCATCGGCTCAGGCTTCCGCCTCCGCCTTCTCCACGTAGCGAGGGAAGACAGGCTCTGGCGCAGGCAGGGCATCCCCGGACACGAGCGCATCCGCCTCGCCGAGGTTGGCGAAGGTGCGCCTGTCCGCAGGGACCGCGAGCAGGTCGAGCAGCTTGGCTGCGGACGCCGGGATGAACGGCTGGGTGAGGATCGCCACCCGGCGCACGGTTTCCGCCGTCGTCCACAGCACCGTCTCCATCCGGGCGGGATCGGTCTTCTTCAGCGCCCAGGGCTCCTGCCCCGCAAAATAGCGGTTTGCCTCGGCCACCACGGCGAAGATCGCGCCCAGCGCAACATGGATCTGCTGGTCGGCCATCGACTTGCGTGCCGCGTCAAGCGCATTGGCGGCCTGTTCAAGGATCGCTCGGTCCTGTGCGGCAAGCTCACCCTTGGCCGGCACCTTGCCGCCGACATTCTTGGCGATCATCGACAACGAACGCTGCGCCAGGTTGCCGAGGTCGTTGGTGAGGTCGGCATTCGTGCGGTTGACGATCGCCTCGTGGCTATAGCTGCCGTCCTGGCCGAAGGGCACTTCGCGCATGAAGAAGTAGCGGACCTGGTCGAGCCCGTAGTGGTCGATCAGCGCGAAGGGGTCGACGACGTTGCCGACCGACTTCGACATCTTCTCCCCGCGGTTGAACAGGAAGCCGTGGGCATAGACGCGACGCGGCAGTTCGATGCCCGCGGACATTAGGAACGCCGGCCAGTAGACCGCATGGAAGCGCACGATATCCTTGCCGATGACGTGGATGTTCGCCGGCCAAAAACTCCATTTGTCTGCAGTTTCATCAGGATAACCGGCAGCCGTGATGTAGTTGGTGAGCGCGTCCACCCACACGTACATGACATGCTTTTCGTCGCCGGGGACCGGCACGCCCCACTTGAAGGTCGAGCGCGAGATCGAAAGGTCCCGCAGGCCCGACTTCACGAAGCTGATGATCTCGTTGCGGCGCTCCGCCGGCCCGATGAAATCGGGATTGGCCTCGTAGTGGGCAAGCAGGCGATCCTGATAGGCGGAGAGCCTGAAGAAGTAGGTCTGCTCCTCGTTCCACTCGACCGGGGAGCCGAGCGGCTCGCGGCGCACCCCATCCTCGCCGACGGTAGTTTCCTTCTCATCGAAATAGGCCTCCTGGCGGACGGAATACCAGCCTGCATAGCTATCGAGATAGATGTCGCCATTGGCCGCCATCTTTTCCCAGATCGCCTGGCTCGCCTTGTAGTGCCTGGGCTCGGTGGTGCGGATGAATTCGTCGTTCGAGGTGCCGAGCGCCTTGGCGAGTTCGCGAAAAATCGCCGAGTTGCGGTCGGCCAGATCGCGCGCGGTGATACCCTCGGCCTCGGCGTTCTGTTGCATCTTGAGGCCGTGTTCATCCGTGCCCGTCAGGAAGAACACATCCTTGTCGTCGAGGCGCTGAAAGCGGGCCAGGACGTCCGTCGCGATGACGGTGTAGGCGTGGCCGATATGAGGCTTGCCGTTCGGATAGAAGATCGGCGTCGTGAGATAGAACTTGTCGCGGGACATGGGAAAGCCGTTCGGAATGCTGTGAATTGGTGCGGGGCATAGCGCATCGGAACGGCGGTTACCATCCCGAGCCGCGAACGGCTTCACATTCGAAACGTGTCGTTCAGGCGAAAAATCATGTTCAGTGCGTGTTGCTTGCGGTCGAGATTGTAGGTGTCCGCCTCGTCCATCGCAATGCGCAAATCGCGCCACGCGTCGGAAAGGCGGCTGGCGCGCATCAAATCCCCGTCCCGGGCCGCCGCGCTCGCTGCATCGCCCAGCAGTTCCAGCACATGCTCGTTGAACAAGCCGAACTGGATGGCCTGATCCTTGCCGGCCACGGCGTCCGCCAGCTTGTGTGCCTCTGCGGGCGTCATCTTCGGCGCCCTCGCTATCTTGTCCAGCGCCTCAGCAATCTCCAGGCCGCCATACTGCGTGAGCAGGATCGCCTGACGGGCGCTGCCGCCGGCATGCGCGGCAAGCGTCGCGCGAGATTGTGCATCGGCAACGACCTGCATTCCCGCATTCTCGAGCACCCGGGCCAGATCCTCCGCGTCAAGCGGGTGCAGGCGCACGACCTGGCATCGCGAGCGGATGGTTGGCAAAAGGCTGCCGGGCGAATGGGCGATCAGTATGAACAGGGTTCTTGCCGGCGGCTCTTCAAGATTTTTCAGCAAGGCATTGGCGGCATTCGTGTTCATGTCGTCGGCCGGATCGACGATGACGATGCGGTAGCCCCCGTCATGAGACGTCATGGACAGGAAGCGGTTGATCTTGCGGATCTCGTCCACCGTCAGAACGGACTTGAAGGCCTTGGTCTTCTCGTTGAAGGGACGCGTGAGGTGGAGCACGCCGGGATGCGCGCCGCTGGCGACCTGACGGAACAGCGGCGAGGCCGGATCGGGCTTGGCGACGGCGTCAGGCGCGGCTTCCGACGACGGGAAGCGCAGCAGGTACTGGGCAAGATGGAACGCAAGTGTCGACTTGCCGATGCCGCGCGGTCCCACGAAAAGCAGCGCATGCGGCAGCTTGCCCGCCCTGTAGGCGGCGATCAGCCCTCGCAATGCCGGCTCGTGGCCGAACAGCACCGTGCTCTCCGCCGGATCCGGCGTCTCGTCGAGGCTATCGTGCTGCTCGGGGGCCAAACGTTCCATGTCAGACCCCTGCGACGTCGTTCAACGACTTTATCGAGCGCTCTGTCAGGGCCGCAAAGACCGCATCGGTGACGTCGTCCTCGACCAAGGCGGCATCCCTCCCCGCATCGATCACCACACAGCGCTCGGGCTCTGCCGCCGCAATGGCCAGGAAGGCGTGGCGCCGCTCCTGGTGGATGGCCAGCCCCTCCTTCTCGAAACGATCGGGCGTGTGGTCGCCGCGTCGAACGAAAGCGCGTCCCAGCCCGACTTCGGGATCCAGGTCGAAAACCAGGGTGAGATCGGGCATGGAGCCGTTCACCGTGGCGTGCTCCAGTTCGGCCATGAAAGTGCGATCCACGCCGCCGGTCACGCCCTGATAGACGCGGGACGAATCGAGGAAGCGGTCGCAAAGCACGATGGCGCCGCGTTCGACGGCCGGACGAATGACCTGCTCGATGTGATCGAGCCGTGCGGCGGCGAACAGCACGGCCTCCATGCGAGCACCCAACGGCTCGACGGCGCCCGACAGGAGTACCGCCCTCACCGCTTCCGCGCCGGGCGACCCGCCCGGCTCACGCGTGACGACGACGTTGTACCCCTTCTCGCGCAGCTTGCTTGCCAGCCGCGCGATCTGGGTCGTCTTGCCGGCGCCCTCGCCGCCTTCGAACGTTATGAAGAAACCCGGTTCAGCCATTCAGATCCTGCCGGTCACTCTCTATCCAGCCGGAGCCGAAACGTCCACGTCGACGTTTCCTGCGTCACAGGTTGCGCAGCCAGCCGACGGCGAGTTCGGCGATGGCGTCGAAGGCCCGCTGGTGGAGGGATCCGAGGCCCATCGCTTCCGCCGCGAAGACCGGCGTCTCCATGGTCACCTGCCCGCCTGCTGTGACCCGGAGGACGCCGATCGGGGTCCCCTCCTCCACCGGCGCCACGATCGGTCCTTGGTAGACGATGCGCGCCGCCAGGTCGCCTTGGCCCTCATTCGGCGTCAGGATGCTCACCGCACCGCTTGCTCTCACCGAGATCGTGGAGCGGGCGCCGCCATAGACGGGCACCTGCCCGACCGGCTGGCCCGTTGCAAACATCTCGCGTTTCGTGAAGCCCTTGCGCACCCAGTCGAACACGCGGCGCGCCTCCTCCGCCCTATCGGGTTCTGTTTTCAGGCCGCCAAGTGCGGCGAAGACGCGCTTGCCGTCTTCGTTCATGGAGCCGACGATCGAATAGCCGGAATTCTCGGTGTAGCCGGTCAGCACGCCGTCTGCGCCGATCCCCATCCGCAAGAGCGGGTTTCGGTTTCGCTGCGTGATCTTGTTCCAGGTGAATTCCGGCAATGCGTAGTAGGCGAAGAGGTCCGGATATTGCTCGGAGAGGTGCCTAGCGAGCGTCACGAGTTCGCGCATCGTCACCTGCTGGCCTTCTGCGGGCAGCCCGGTCGAGTTCACGAAGGCCGACTTTTTCAGACCGATGGCGCGGGCCTGCGCATTCATCATCTTCACGAATTCGGCTTCGCTTCCGGCAATGCCTTCGGCCAGGATGATGCAGCCGTCATTGGCGCCCTGAACCATGACCCCCTTGATCAGGTCCTCGACACGGATCGACGATTTCAGGGCTGCGAACATGGTCGACGTTCCGGACGGCGCCCCGCCGGTGCGCCAGGCATTTTCACTGACGGTGAACATGGCGTCGAGCGACAGCTTGCCCGTTTTGATCGCGTCGAAAACGACCGCCATGGTCATCATCTTCGCCATCGAGGCTGGCGGCACTGGGCGGTCGGCCTGCTGGTCCAGCAGCATGCTGCCAGTGCCGACGTCAATCACGAAAGCTTCCGTAGCCTTCGTCTCGAAGGGCTGCGCGCGGAGTTGAGATCCGCAGGCAAGCAGGATGGAAAGTGCGGCGACAACGATCCCCGCGCGGCGTGGGAGCATGGAAAGATACCCGTCGAGTCGCCTGATTCAGCGTCCACCCAGGCTAGCAAGTCGCCCGGTCGCGCGACAAGGGCCTGGAACGCGGCTCAGTTGCGAACAGCAAAGGCGTCGGGTGCGCCATTCTCCCACGCGGACTCGAGAGCGTCGTCGACCGAGGCTCCGGGAGCCGGGTAGAGGTTGACCGTGTGCCAGGTTTCGCCTTCGAATGCGCTCGTCTCGACCTCGATCCGGCCGAACTGCGACAGGCTTGAGGCGACCATTTCGGCCTCGCGCGAACTGCTGTAGGAGCCGGCCGCCACGTAGGGCGCTGGAACAAGAGCTGCGCCCTCCCCTTGCACGCCTGCGTCGCTGGCGCGTCCGTCGAGAGCCGCAAAAGCAGCAACCGCGTTCGAAACCGGCTCGCCGGCATAGGACATCGTGGCCGACGCCATGAGCACTTGCGTCGGGAAGATTTCGAGAGCCGGCCGTTCGGGCGCAATCGGACCGAGGTCCGGAAGCGGCATATCCACTGCCGTAGGAGCCGAACCTCCATCCGGGATGCCCGTATCGGTGAGTTCGCCCGGGAAGGCCGCGAGAGCACCGCCTGCGGCGGCGGAACTGGGCGTCGGCCCGTTCATGGCGATCATGACGCCTTCGGGCAGGCCATCGGACGGATCAGGCGCACGGTTGCCCGGCTGGTAGGACGCCATCAGGAACTGATCGTCCTGCCCGTCGAGGGGAGCGCGGCCGACATACTCGACCTTCACCTGGGCGGTGCCGGAATGGGTGTAGTCCAGCATTTCCGCTGCACGCCGCGAGAGGTCGATGATGCGGCCGTGCGAATACGGCCCGCGATCATTGACGCGAACGATCACGGAGCTGCCGCTTTCGGTATTGGTGACGCGCGCGTAGCTCGGCAGCGGCATCGTCGGATGCGCAGCCGTCAGATGCGTCATGTCGTAGACCTCGCCGTTGGCGGTCAGGCGGCCATGGAAAGCGTCGCCGTACCAGGAGGCCGTGCCGACCTTCTCATAACTCTTGTAGGGCTTGGGGTAGTACCACTTGCCCCGTACCTTGTAGGGCTTGCCGATCTGGTCGCGACCGCCGCCCCGCGGGAGCCTGCTGCGCAGGTTCGAGACGCGCGGGCTCGCCTTCACGCCATACACGGATTCGGGAAAATACTCCTTGGAGCGCGGCTTCTCCGCGACCACAGCGTTCGGCTCGGACGTGCTGCACGCCGCCAGGAGTGTTGCAGCCATTGCAAGGATTGTGACCGATGTGGTGCGGGACAAACGCCCACGGGTCAGAGCCTGCATACCGGATTGCCCCTCAGTGTTCCTGTCGGCCCGCCTGTCGACTGGACCTCTGGCGCGGGAGCATCCCCCACCCTCGCCAACAGTCCGTATATGCATCAATTACTTAGCGGGCTGTTAAGGGATTATGTCGCGAACGCGGCCAGAATGTGGCGCAGCAGCCCGGGAGTGTGACCCCTCCCCAGCCATGGATTGGGGTTCTGCCACGAACCGCCCCTCGTCCAGGCGGCTCGACCATGTGCAATCGCCGGCAACCTGCGGGAACATTGATTACGCGTGAACAAGGCGGACAATGCGGGCGGACGCGGCTGAAGAGGTTGACGTCGTGAGCCGGAAGGCGGTAAAGCCGCAATCCTGATGGCGTTCGGTAGCGGCATGGTGGCGGACGGCAAATTGCCGGAAGCCGGAGATCCGGAAAGCTAGCGAAATCAAGCCTCGGAGGGATGGCCGAGCGGTTTAAGGCACTGGTCTTGAAAACCGGCGTGGGCGCGAGTTCACCGTGGGTTCGAATCCCACTCCCTCCGCCAGAATACTTGTGTACGCCCCGGAGACATAGCCTAGGGTTAGCTCCCACGGGTCAAAAACATGCCGGCCGACGAGCGTCGACATAATCTGCCCAGAAGGCATTGCGATCAAATCCGGGATGCATGACGAGCAGGTCGGATGGGTCAAAGACTTTCGACAAATCTTGCTGGGGCAGATCGTGACGACAGACGGTCACCTTCGCGGATTCCCAGACATTCGTAACCCGCTCCATTGCATCCAGGACGCGCTGGTTGGCAATAAACACTATCACCGCGTGCAGGGCGGCGAATGCCGAAATTCCTATAGCGATACGCATCTTCCAGCGTTCGGCAGTCGGCCGGGCGATCAGCCATGTTCCGAGCGCCGCCAGAAATACTGTGAACGCCAGATAGGCAAGCTGACTGTCAAGAAAGGCACACACCCGGTGATCCAGGCACCACGACTGGTGCGTCGCCGTCAAAGAGATCGGGAAGACCACGTAAAAGGCGGCTCCGAGAGCCAAGACAGCCACGACGAACGGGCGCCGCAACCCCGAGAAGCTGTGACGCGCAAGGTATACCGTCATACCGAGTGATGCGCCGTAGATGGTAGCGCCGAGCCAACTGAACCAGGAGAGAGGCCTTGGTCTCAAAGGGCTGTACGGCAATGATATAAATGTGTCCAAGTATGGCAGGAGATGCAGGCTGATGACGTGCCACGCCGCCGTTCTTATGCCCCTCGGCAACTCAGAAAACGATGCAATCTGGTTCCCGGGGTACCTAGACGGGAACGCAAGACGCCAACCGACATATACTGCAAACACCAGCGCCGCCATTGCCACGCCGGGTAGTATGTGCGTCGACAACAAGCCCCGCCACAAGGAAACGAGTTCTAGGCGGCCGCCTACCTGCTTCAGCCATTCAGCTCCCAGCATCGCGGTCCCGAGCAGAAACGCGTATTCCGTAGCAACCATCCCGAAACCAAAAAAGACAAGAGATAAGGCGGTCCCGGCAGATGAGTGGCCCTCCCCTCTCACAACATACAACCGGGAGGCAATGACAAAAAAGAAAGGAAGGGTGTTCTGGAGAGG
The DNA here is from genome assembly GCF_028826155.1 of Mesorhizobium shangrilense. Taxonomy (NCBI): domain Bacteria; kingdom Pseudomonadati; phylum Pseudomonadota; class Alphaproteobacteria; order Hyphomicrobiales; family Phyllobacteriaceae; genus Arvimicrobium; species Arvimicrobium flavum. The sequence goes on along the minus strand of NZ_JAQGPN010000001.1, from coordinate 3,132,791 downwards.
ATAGGATATCGGCGGCAGATGCACGAAATCGGTTATGTTGAATGCAGCGAACACAAGGAACATCGGCGCAGCAATCCGGTGCGCAATCACGCGTTCAAGCCATAACGATAATAAGAGAAAATTAAGAATATACAGCACGGCGGAGAAGATTCGGAACGAAACAAAGTCTGACGCCAGCGCAGACAGGATATTGATCGGAATTATTACAAACGCCCCGATCCGCCCTTGGCCTTCTGCGATGCCCCGAGTTGCTTCAACCGAAGCGTCCCATCCTTGAAGACCTGCTTGGAAAAAGGCTACATCATCTGCAGTGATCCTGTAGCCCCGAATTAACTGGGATACCTGCACCGCTGCAAACGCGATGCCGACGCACCAGATCACGCGTGAACGATTCTCGGCGCTTTGGAAAATCCCACCCATAATCCCACACCCCTGCCCTTTTTTTGCATCTGGAAGTATAGATGTCGATTTTTGCATACCCAAACATCGCGTCGGTTGCGCGACGATGGTTTTTGCATCAGCGCATCATGCCAGATCATGGCAAAATCCAAACGGCAAAGTGTTTCGCCTCCATTGAACATTGTCACATCCGGCCCTTCTTGGAGGTCTATCGATTCGGCGTAGTTCTCCATTTGTCGGTTTCTGCATGCCAAAGCCATGTTTCCATCGCCCTTTTTGGCTATTCGCGCCACTCGCCGTGACCAACAAGGCTCCCGCCGAAATGGAGCATTGTGCTGTGGCGGCTTGCCAGGCGGAAGCAGGCGAGCTGCTGTCGGGGCCTCGAAGTAACCAATCGTTGCATAACATCCTTCAACGCCACTGGCTCCGCCAATCCGGCTTGTATATGAGGTTGGAGGTGCCTGCGGGATCGGCGCGGACCTTTCGCGGAAGCGTTTCCCCGCAGCAGACACCGCGGGCCCCGAGAGGCAGCCACTGCGGAGAAGCGGATTGGACGAGAGCGCCGGATCAATGCCCCAGGCCGAAGCTGGATCGGCGAAAGCCAAGTCGCGGGTCCGCGACGCCGAGGCGACGAAGCAGCGTATCCTTGCCGCCGCCAAGCGCGAATTTGCGCGCAACGGTCTGGCGGGCGCCCGGGTTGATTTGATCGCCGAAAAGGCCAAGGCCAACAAGCGGATGATCTACCACTACTTCGAGAGCAAGGAGAACCTGTTCCTCGTCGTCGTCGAGAATGCCTATATCGACATCCGCACCGCCGAGCAGCAGTTGCGACTGGACGACCTGCCCCCCGCCGAAGCGCTGGAGCGCCTGGTCCGCTTCACCTGGAATTACTACCTGAAGAACCCTGAGTTCATCACCCTGGTGAACAGCGAGAACCTGCACCGCGCCAAGCATCTGAAGAGGTCCGAACTGGTGCAGGACGCCAGTCGCCGGATGGTCGCGATGGTCGCCGGAATTCTAGAGCGCGGGGTCGCCGCAGGCGTATTCCGCGCTGGCGTCGATCCGGTGCAGTTGAACATCTCGATCGCGGCCATCGGCTATTTCTACCTGACCAACCGCTACACGGGCGCGATCCTGTATGAACGCGACATGATGACACCCGAAGCGCTGGACGAACGCCTCGGGTTCAATATCGACACGATCCTGCGGATGGTCGCCGCCTGATCTGGCGCAGGAGGTCGCCAGGCAGCCCCGGAAGGTTCAGCCGGCCGAGGGCCGCGGCATCTGGTCGATCACCTCACGCGTGGCGACGAGCTCAGACAGGCCCACCGAAAGAGCCGCCTTGCCCTCGAGTGCATCGACGAAATTCTCGATCAGGTCCCGGTGCGGCCCATGGTGGAAGGCCATCGGGTCGGCTGTATTGCCGCTCGCGCCTTCGGTGCCCAGAACCTCCACCCTGCCGTCGTGATGGCTGATGCGCCCGAGCGCCGCATCTATGTGCACCGTCGCGCGCTCAAAGATCAGGGTGATCGTCTCGCTCATGCCAGGGTAGCAGGCGGTGGTGGCAAAGATGGTGCCGGGCGCGGCATCGGGGCCGAATTCGGCCAAGGCCGCGACCATGTCCTCTGCCTCCATCCGGTGCAGCGCGGAGGTGACCGCCCGCGACGCCACGATGCGGATCCCGCCCGCCAGCGCCCGCAGCACATCCAGCGTATGGATCGCCTGGGTCAGCAGAACGCCGCCCCCGTCGCGCGCATAGGTGCCGCGGCCGGGAGTGTCGTAGTAACTTTGCGCCCGCCACCAGGGGAAAAGGCAATTGCCGCCGCAGAGGCGACCGAATTCGCCCGCTGAAATGCGGCGCTCGAGCGTACGGATGGCCGGGCGAAAGCGGTGCTGCAGGACCGGCGCGACCAGAAGCCCCGCTGCCTGCGCCTGGGCGAGCAGCGCACGGCTGTCGTCGGTGGTGAGGCCCGCGGGCTTCTCGATCAGCAGATGCTTGCCCGCCGCAAGAATCTGCGCACCAAGGGCCAGGTGGCTTTGCGGCGGGGTCAGCAGGATCACACCGTCCAACTCTGGATCGGCGAGAGCGGCGGCCAGATCTGACGCCGCCTCGATGCCGAATTCCGCCGCGTATTCTGCGTTGAAGGTTGCTGCGCGTTCGGGGCTGCGGGTCACCGCATGGCCCAAACTGACGCGGCCCTTCAGGTCCTTCAGGCTTTGCATATGCGGCGCAAGCGCAAGGCCAAGCCCCACGATGGCAAGTTTCGTCATACGCGGGCCTCCGGACGGGTCAGGAACTCGCAGACCGCCTCGATCTGGCCCTCCAGCATAGCCGGACCCTGCTGGATGCCAAGCCCGCGGGCCTGTGCCGCCTGCAGAAGCGGCGAGAAGGACGGTTTCAGGATGACATCGACCACGAAGGCGCCTTCCGCGATCTCGGCCGGATCGAAGGGGTAGACATCCTCCGGCTGCATCCCGATGGGGGTTGCGTTGATCACCAGATCGGCATTTTCCGGTGCGGGGGCCGAGATCGCGACATCCATCGCCGGATGGGCGCGCAGAATGCTCTCGACAAGCTCATTGGCGCGGGCCGCATCCAGATCGGCGATCCGCAGGCTTGCAGGCCCCTCATCCGCCAAGGCATGAGCCACGGCGCGCCCTGCGCCTCCGGCGCCAAGCTGGAACACCCGGCGACGGACAATGCTCTGGCCGTTGCTCTTCAGCGCCCGGACGCAGCCCTCGCCGTCGAAATTCTCTCCAACAAGGCGGCCGTCCTCCATGCGGCGGATCGCATTGACCGCGCCGATCTTGCGGGCAGCTGGGCCGATCTCGTCCAGCAGATCCATGATGGCGATCTTGTGGGGGACGGTGACCACCAACCCATCCAGGTTGCGGATCAGCCTTAACCCAGCAACCGACGCCGCCAGATCTCCCGAGGTCACGTGGGCAGGCACCAGCACCGCCTCGAGCCCGCGCCGCCGGAACGCTTGGTTGAAAAGCCCGGGCGAGCCGACCTGATGGATCGGATCACCCAGGATGGCGAAAAGTCGAGTCCGGCCGCTCAGCGGCAGCGGCAGACCAGGCAGATCGGGTAGATCTTGGTTATCGATCACGCTTTTGCTCCTGCGGATTTGCGGGCCAGGAACTCGCCGATGCCATCGCGGCATTCCTGGCTATCCAGCACCAGCGAAGCCAAAAGCCGCTCCACCTTGAGCGACTGGCGGATCGGATGATCGGCCGCCTCACGCAGCACCTCGCGCGCGAAGCGCACGGCGACCTGCGACCTGGCGGCGATAGCCTCGGCCACAGCCACGGCCTGATCCAGCACCTGATCGGCCGGGCACGACCGGGCGACGATGCCCATGGCCAGCGCCTCGGCGCCCGAGAGATTGCGGCCGGTCAGGATCAGGTCGGTCGCGACCGAACGGCCTGCCAGTTGCAGCAGGCGCTGCGTGCCGCCCTGCCCTGCAATCACCCCGATGCCGGTCTCGGGCAGGCCGAGTTTCGCATCCGAGGCGCAGACGATCATGTCGCAAGTCAGCGCCAACTCAAAGCCGCCGCCAAGCGCCACGCCGCGAACCGCCGCGATCAGTGGTTTGCGGGCCTGGGCGATGCGGTCGAACTCGGCCAACCAGTCGTCCAGCACCGCCTGCGTGGCGCTCAACTCGTGCACCTCGGTCAGATCGGCGCCGACCGAGAAGTAGCTCTCGGTTCCGGCCAGAACCATGACGCGCACTTCAGGGTCGCGTTCGGCGGCAAGCACGGCGTCATGCAGCGCCCGGGTCAATGCGGCTGAGAGCGGATTGCCGCGCTTCGGCCGGCCGGTCATGGTCAGGATGCGGACCGGGCCGCGATCCTCGATGGAGAGTGAGGTCTCGGTCATGGGCGGAAATGCTCCGGATTCATGGGACGCGGATCCTGAAGGATCGGTGCGAAATCCATCTGGTCGAGGATGTCGCGCTGCAGATCGACGCCCGGCGCGATCTCGGTCAACGTGACGCCTTCCGGCCGCAGTTCGAAGACGGCGCGCTCGGTGACGTAAATTACCGTTTGGCCACGCTTCTGGGCCTGCGCGCCGCTGAAGGTGATCGCATCGACCTGGTCGCGCAGCTTACGGATCTGGCCGTGACGACGGATGTCGAGACGCCCCTCTTCCACCTCGATCTGGCTGCCCTTGGCGTCGAAGGTGCCGCAGAACACCACCTTGCGGGCATTCTGGGTGATGTCGATGAAACCGCCCGGCCCGATGAACTGGCCGCCGATATGGCTGACGTTGACATTCCCGGCGCGGTCGAATTCGGCCATTCCGAGGAAGGCCACATCCAGCCCGCCGCCATGGTAGAAGTCGAACTGGTCGGTTGCTCCCAGAATGGCCATCGGATTGACCGCCATGCCGAAGAGATTGCCGATCATCATGGTGCCGCCATGGATGCCCTGCTCGATCGTCGTCCAATAGGCGCCGTTCTGGCCCCGCTCGGCGATGATCGCGGCGATACCGGCAGAGGCGCCGAAGCCGAAATTGACGGCGGCGCCCTCAACGAGCTCTTCCGCCGCGCGCAGCGCGAGGATGCGCTTCAGTCCGGTCGGGGGCAGATCAGGCGGCGTATCCGACGCGGTGAGCAGCCTGCCCGCCAGCGATAGATCGTAGCCGCCACGATACGTCTGGCTCTGTTCGGGGACCACATGAACGCCGTCTACCATGATGCCCGGCACGCGCACCTCGCGCGCATGAAGCGCGCCGGGCTGCAGGCTCGCGCGCACCTGTGCAAAGACCTTGCCGCCGTTGTTGTGCGCCGCCAGGGCTGCGGCATACGCGTCCAGATCGGCCGGCTCTTCCGAGAAGGTCAGGTTGCCACGCAGATCGGCATAGGTGCCCTTGAGGATCGCGAAATCCACCTTCAGCGGCAGATAGTGGAGATAGGTCTCGCCCTCGATCGTGATGTGGCGGACCAGGGGTTCGGTCGCCGCCGTGTTGATGCGGCCGCCGCCATTGTCAGGATCGACAAAAGTACCGAGCCCGGTTTTTGTGATCAGTCCCGGCCGCCCGGCCCCGCTTTCGCGCAGCAAGAGCGAGATCACGCCGCCTGGCAGCGAATAGGCTTCAATCCGGTTCTCGCGCGCCAGATCCTGCATGCCCTTGGACCATGTCCAGTGGCCGCCGATTACCCGGCGCACCATGCCCGGATGGGCGAAACGGTTCGCCCCGCGCCGATCCCGGTCGCCGAAGCCGAGAGCATGGATCAACGTCAGATCGCGCGGCGCGCCGGTGGCCAGGAAGCGCTCTTCGATCGCGGCAAAGATCTCGTCCGGCTCGACCAGCCCCCCACCCGAGGCGGCGACCGCAATCACCGCCCCATCGGGGATACCAGCGGCCATCTCGGCCGCTGTCATCAGCTTACTCGTCATAGTCTCAGTCACCGAACATCAGGGAAGGCAAGAAGGTGATGATGGTGGGCACGAAGACCATCACGGCGATCGAAAGCAGCAGCATGGCGAAGAACGGCAGCGAGGCCCAGAACACCCGCTCGAGCGGCAGTTTCGAGACCATCGACACGCCATAGAGCGCGACCCCCACCGGCGGCGTGATCAGGCCGATCACGCACATGATGCAGAAGAGCACGCCGAAATGCAGCGGATCGATGCCGGCAACGGCGATCAGCGGGGTGATGGCGGGAACCACCATCAGGATGATTGGGGTCGCATCCATGAACATGCCAAGCACCAGCACGACCGCCAGAATCATGATCATGATCAGCGTCGGATCGGTGGTGATCCCCGTGACCGAGCCGGTCAGCAGGTTCGGCAACTGCTCCCGCGAGAAGATCCAGCCGTCCAGTCCGGAGATGCTGACGATCAGGAGAAGTGCGCCCACGGCAGTGCCAGCGCCCACCATCTCGCGGTAGAGATCGCGGAAGCTGAGCGTACGGTAGGAGAAGCCCAGGATCATCACATAGGCCACAGCCAGGACACCGGCCTCGGTCGGCGTGCAGATGCCGAGGAAGATGCTTCCGATGATGAAGATCGGCGTCAAGAGCACGAAGAAGGCGGAACGTCCCGACTTGATCAGCGTCTTGAACGAGAAGCGATCGCCCTTGGGATAGCCTCGGCGGTGGCTCAGGAAGCCGACCATGGCCATCAGCATCAGCACGATCATCAGGCCGGGGATGATCCCGCCCATGAACAGCCGGCCGATCGAGACATTCGCCGTGGCGCCATAGATGATCATGATGATCGAAGGGGGGATGATCGGCGCAAGCGTCGAAGAAGAAAGCGTCACGGCGGCGGCGAAGCTGGGGTCGTAGCCGCGTTCGCGCATGGCCTTGACGGTCACGGTGCCTACACCGACGGCATCGGCCGCAGCCGAACCCGACATGGCCGAGAAAATCATGCTGGCAAGCACGGTGACATAGCCCAGGCCGCCCCGGATGTGGCCGACGAAGGCTTGGGCCAGACCAAAGATCCGCTCGGTCGCGCCGCAGAAGTTCATCAGGCGACCGGCGAGCAGGAACATCGGGACCGCGGCGAGGATCGCGTCATTCACCGTGCCGGTGATCCGCTGCGAAGCGATCCCCATCGGGATGCCCTTGAAGTGGAGATAGGCCAGCGCGGGTGCGCCAAGGGCGACGAAAATCGGCGCCCGCAGCGCGATCAGGGCGAACAGCCCCACGAAGACAATGAATAGCATCAGCCATTTCCTCCGGTCAGATCATGGGCGTGGCCATGCTCGTCGACGAAGCTTCCAGCCTCAGGGATGCCGATGGCGCGACGGTTCAGTATGAAGCCGACCGAATGGAACAGCATCAGGCCCATACCGACTGGCAAAGCCGCGGTCTGCCAGACAACAGGAATCCCCAGCGAAGGCAGGATCTGGCGGACGCCGAAGAAGCTGGTCGAGGCGCTGACCCAGAGAAGCATCATGATGAAGACGAGGGTGATCACGTCGATCAGCAAGCTGACCACGCGCGCCACCGGCGGCGAAAAGGCCTTGAACAGGGCATCCACCATGAAATGCTCGCAGGTCCGAAGCGCCCGGGCCGCACCCAGGAAGACCAGCCAGATCATGCACATGCGCGAAAGTTCTTCGCTGATGTCCAGCGGGCTCTCCAGCACGAAGCGGAAGAAGACCTGCGACAGCATCACGACCACCAGCCCGGCAAGGGCCAGAAAGATCCCCAGCTCCTCGAGAGGGTGAACCACCCTCTCGATCGTTTTGTATAGCGATTTCATGGAAGTTGCCGCGGTTAGCGCGTGTTGCGAATGCGATCGACGAGATCCGCGCCAAAGACGCCTTCATACTTCTCGATCACAGGACGGGCTGCCTCGATCAGCGAAGCGCGGTCCGGCTCGGTCACGGTGACCTTGTTTTCCTTCATGAAGGCGATGTCTGCGGCGAAATTCTCGTCGAAGAGCTTGCGCTGGCGTTTCGTGACATCCTCGAAGATCTCGAGAAATTCGGCGCGCTGCTCATCGCTCATCGACTCGAAGATTGCCGGCTGCATGACGACGACCTTGTAGAGGAAGAAGTGTCCGGTCAGCGAGAAATGGGGCGCCTGCTCATAGAAGCGCATGTTGCGGTAACCCGAGGTGTCGTTCTCCGCCGCGTCGATCGTGCCGGTCGCGAGCGCCGTGTAGACCTCGCCATAAGGCATAGGCGTCGCCTTGGCGCCAAGACCGTTGAACGTGTCGATATAGACGGGGCTGCCGATCACGCGGATCTTCAGGTTATCCAGATCCGCCGCCGCCTTGATGTCGACGTTGCGGGTGAAGGCGTGGCGCATTCCACCCGACCACCAGCCCAGGACCTTGAGACCGGATTCGGCCTCGATCTTGGCTTTGATCTCGGTCCCGATCGGGCCATCGGCAACCTGCCAGGGCTGGACCGCCGACTCATTGAACAGGAACGGGATGTCGAACACGCCTGCCGAAGGCGCAAAGGCCGACAGGTTCGAGGTGCTGACCGTCGTCATCGAGATCGCACCCAGCAGGGTCTGCTCGATCGCGTCCTTTTCGTCACCGACCTGCCCCTGCGGGAAGACCAGCATCGAAAGGCCCGTCTTCGAGTCCTTCAGCCGCTCGGCAAGCTCGGCGAAGGCCACGTTCGAGGGCTCGCCCGCCGGGTTCACATGGGCTGCGGTGAGCTCGAACGCGGCAGTGGGCATGGCTGCGAATCCGCAGAAGGCTGCGGCCAGCAGCTGGGCCCGGATAAAGTGCTTCATGGTGTCCTCCCTTGGATTGACCGGTCCAGCTGCGTTCCCTAAGAATCGCACTAACCGGTTACTAGACCGATCCACTAGATCGATATAGTAAGGAGCTGTGCTGGTGTCTACCCAAAATTTCACCCGCCGGCCCACTGCAGAAAGGGGAGGTGCTGCATGATTTTCGAACCGGGTTGGTATGACCGGATCAACGGAGCGGAATACCAGCAACTGGCGCGCAGCACGCGTCAGTTCGTCGATGCGGAATTGCGCGACCGGGCCCAGTACCTCGATGAACGGGAGGAGTTCCCTGAGGACCTGTACCAGATGATGGCGCGCCTCGGCTTGTTCGGCATCACCATTCCCACTGACATGGGCGGTGTGGGCGCCGATGTGCGCGCGTATTCGGTGGTCATGGAAGAGTTGTCTCGCGGCTACGCCTCGGTGGCAGATCAATGCGGGCTGCTCGAGATGGTCGGATCACTGCTTGCCACGCATGGCACGCGCGCGCAGCAGGAAGCCTATCTGCGCCCCATGCTGCGCTTCGAGCGCAAGTGCGCCTATGCGATCACCGAACCCGAAGCCGGCTCCGATGTGGGCGCCATTACTACCACTGCGCATCGTACGGCGAAGGGCTGGCGGCTCGAGGGCGGCAAGATCTGGATCCACAACGCCCCTGTGGCGGACTTCGCCATTGTGCTCGCCTTGACCGACAAGGAAGCGGGCAAGCGCGGCATGTCGATCTTCATCGTCGATGCAGACCGCCCGGGCTACGGCATCGGTCCAAAGGAATTCAAGATGGGCCAGCGCGCCTCGCAGGTAGGGGCGCTGACCTTCGACGCAATCGACCTGCCCCCAGAGGCGCTCCTGGGTGAGGAGGGTCGCGGCTTCCAGATGATGATGAGCGTGCTGGACAAGGGACGCGTCGGCATCGCCAGTCTGTCGGTCGGCATTCTCCAGGCCGCCATCGAGGCATCGATCGAATATGCCAAGATGCGCCACCAGTTCGGCAAGCCGATCAGCGACTTCCAGGCGATACAGTGGATGATCGCCGACATGGCGCAATCTCTGCAGGCCAGCCGGCTTCTGGTGCTGGATGCGGCCGCCCGGCTGGACGCCGGCGAGGACGCCACCGTCTATTGCTCGATTGCGAAATGCTACGCGGCCGATGCGGCCGTGCGCCATGTCTCGGACGCAGTACAGATCCACGGCGGCATCGGGTTCATCCGCGGCATCGAGGTCGAGCGGCTCTATCGCGACGCCAAGATCACCCAGATCTATGAAGGCACTAACCAGATCCAGCGACAGATCATCGCCCGCCATCTGCTGAAATGAGGACCGAGATGACCAGCGCAACTTCCACCGCGGACGGGCACCCCACGGGCCGCGCCCTGCCCCCCGGCTATTACGGCGCGACCGAGGTAGCCATTGGCGATCACTACCGCACCGGCCGAATCACCGTGACGGAATCCCATATCACCGCCTTCTGCGGGTTGTCGGGCGACTTCTTCGATATCCATGTCGATGACACTTTCGCCCGCAGTCACGGCTTTTCCGGCCGTGTCGCGCACGGGCTTCTGGGCCTCTCGATGGTCGACGGGCTAAAGAATCGAGCGAAGGTCAGCTTCGCGGCCGTGGCGTCCATGGGCTGGAACTGGCGATTCCGGGGGCCCATCATGATCGGCGACACGATCGAAGCGGTGATCACCGTCAGGGCCTGCACACCCCATCCCCGACGCGAGGGCCAGAGCCGGCTGACCTTGGGCTTCAGTGTCCTTAACCAGAAGGGCGAATGTGTTCAGGAAGGTGAAACCGAGCTGCTATGCCTGAACGCGAAACCCATGTAATCGTTGAAAAACTTGACCGCTTCAGCCCTTTAGCCAGATGCCTTGCAGGACAATAAGTTGACCGGAGACAGTCAGACGACACGGGGAACCGGCCGCATTACCCTCCAGCACATCGCGGAGGCCGCCGGAGTGTCACGGGCAACGGTTTCGCTGGTGATGCGGGACAATCCCGCCATTCCCAAGCGCACCAAGGTGCTGGTGCTCGAGAAGGCCGATCAGCTTGGCTACATCTACAACCGCAGCGCCGCCAGCCTGCGCACCCACAGCACCCGAACGGTCGGGCTTGTGGTCCATGACATCACCAATCCCTATTTCGCCGAGATCGTCGCCGGCATCCAGCAGTCGCTCAGCCAGATCAGTTTCGTGGCCTTTCTGGGCGATTCCGGCGATTGCCCGGATCGACAGATGGCCTTCCTGAACCTGATGCAGGAATACAATGTCGACGGCATTCTGATGTCTCCGGCTGCCGGCACCAACCGCGAGCATCTGCGCCAGAAGCTGAAGCTCTGGCGGCTGCCCTGCGTCTTCTATTCCCGCCACCTGGACGCGCCCGAGTTCGACTATGTAGGCTGCGACAACGTCTCGGACATGCGCCGCCTGACCGGCGGGTTGCTCGGGGCCGGACATCGCCGCATCGCCTTCGTCGGCGTGAACGAGACGATCTCTTCGGGCCGCGAACGGCTTGAAGGCTATGTCGCGGCGCTGGATCTGGCCGGCATTGCCCTCGCCCCGGAACTGCTCGTCTCCTGTCCCTCGACCAGACCTGACGGCTATCAGGCGGTGCAGCGCCTGCTGCAACTGCCCGATCCGCCGACCGCGATCGCCTGTTTCAACGATGTGCTGGCCTTCGGCGTCATGCTCGCGATCCAGAATGCCGGACTGCGCGTCGGCGAGGATGTCGCGGTCACGGGATTCGACGACGTGGTCGAAGCTTCGCTCTGGCGGCCGGCGCTGACCTCGAACCACGTCGCCACCGACGAGATCGGCCGTGAAGCGGTGCAACTTCTGGTCGAGAGGATGCGTAACTACGACGCCCCGCCGGTGCGTCATCTGATCAACGGCACCCTGCAGGCGCGGGGCAGCGCGCGGATCGCGACGGGCAGCCCCGTACCCTGAACTCGCTCAGATCGGTGCGTGCAGCAGAATTATTCAAATCTATGTTTTTCCGATGAAATGTCCGTTTGGGGCAATGGTCTTCGAGCGGTTTCGCCTTTCCCACTGCCCTGACGCATGGCCGGAGATCCAATGAACATCCTGTTTCAGCCCAGCTTCCAGCGCATCTTTGGCACCTATCCGTTGAAGGATGATGCCCTTGAGGCCGCGATATCGCATGCAGTCGGAGCGGGTTACCGCGCCTTCGATACGGCACAGGATTACGGCAACGAGGCCGCGACCGGACGCGCCCTGGCCCGCAGCGGGCTTGCGCGGGACGCGCTTTGCGTGATCACCAAAGTCAGTGTCGGGAACTTCTCGCGGGACAGGTTCATGCCCTCGGTCCGAGCCTCGCTTGAGGCGCTGCAAATGGATCAGGTGGATGTGCTGCTCCTGCACTGGCCGACACCGGGCGGCGCCATTGCCGAGGCGCTGGACCTGCTGCAGGAGGCGCATCATTTGGGTCATGCACGCCATATCGGCATCTCGAACTTCACCGCCGCCCAGATGCGCGAGGCCAGGGCGCGACTCTCGGTGCCACTGGTCGCCAATCAGGTCGAATTCCATCCGCTGCTTGACCAGTCGAAGCTGCAGGCTGCCGCCGCCGAGACCGGCATTCCGCTGACCGCCTACTGCGCCGTGGCGCGCGGCGAGGTGTTCCGCTACCCGATTTTTGCCGAGATCGGCGCCGGCTACGGCCGCAGCGCCGCGCAGGTGGTGCTGCGCTGGATCCTGCAGAAGGGCGTGGCGGTCACCTGCATGTCGAGCAAGCCCGAGAACATCCGGGCGAACTTCGAGGTCATGGATTTCACGCTCTCCTTCGTCGACATGGACCGCATCGATGCGATGACAACCACTGGCTATCGGGTGGTCTCGCGCGAGCGGGTCCCTCATGCACCCTTATTTGACTGAATGAGAAGGGTCCGGTCCGCTTGGCGAACCGGGCCTGAAATCACGCAAGCGCCCCACGAACCAATCGATGAGAAAAGGGGGTATCCGCTTGTTTTAGCTCTGCAGATGTTAGCAGAAACGACGGAAGCGGTCGACCATGGTGTCGAGAACCTCGCGCGGATCACGCTTCCACCAATCCTCAGCCGAGAAGATCTCCACCTCACAGAAGCCGGCATAGCCCGCAGCCTCGACCGCGGCGCGGATCGCCCGCAGGTCGGCCACCCCGTCACCCATCATGCCGCGGTCCAGCAGCATGTGGCTGGTCTCGGCCAGCCAGTCGCAAAGGTGGTAGCCAAGGATCAGACCCTTTGCGGCCGCCAGGCTTTCGGTAAGCCGGCTGTCCCACCAGACGTGGTAGACATCGACGGCGATGCCCAGGGCCGGATGGTTCACGCGGCGACAGATCTCGTACGCATCCGCCACTGTGAATAGGCAGGTCCGGTTGCCCCCGAACATCGGATTCAAGGGCTCGAGCGCCAGCTTCACCCCTTGGCGGGCTGCATGGTCGCAGGCCACAGCCACCCGTTCGGCCAGCAAATCCCAGCTGGGACCAAGCCCCTTGGTGCCCGGCTCGGTTCCGCCGGTGACGATGGTTAGCACCGGCGCGCCAAGGGCGGCTGCCATGTCGATCGAGGCCCTGACCTCGTCCTCCAGCGGCTGCGGCGTGCCCGGCCCGACCATCAGTGGCGTGCGGCACAGCCCCGCCACGGCAAGACCGGCCGCTCGAGTCCGTTCGCCGATCTGTTGCGCGCGATCGCCCAGTTCCCGCCGCCAGTAGACGATACCGCCAAAACCCCGTTCGGCGCAGGCATCGATCAGTTGCTCGGACGACCACCCGGCCCCTGCCCCGTCCAGGTTATGGCCCAGGCTCGCAGTATTCAGCGCAAGGGCCGAGTGGTCCTGCCCAAAATCCCTCATTGGGCGCCATAAACCGCAAGAAGCGACTTCATCCGCGCGATTGCCAGATCCGGATCGCGGAGCAACCCGCTTTGATCCGCCAGGCGGAAGGTCTCGGTGAAATAGGGCAAGGGGCGCAGCGCCTGGTGGCCGGCGAGCATGACGAAGTGATCCTGGAAGCCGTTCAGCCAGGCCAGGAAGACCACGCCGGTCTTGTAGTACTGGGTGGGCGCGCGGAAGATGTGGCGCGCCAGCGGCACGGTCGGGTCCAGCGTGGCGCGGAAGCCTGCCTTGTCGCCCTGCCCCAGCAGATTGACCGCATGGGCCGCGGCCGGCGCCAGAGGATCAAAGATCCCCAGGAGCGCGTGCGAGAAGCCCTGCTCGTCGCCTTCGATCAGCTCCGGATAGTTGAAATCGTCGCCGGTATACATACGCACGCCTGCCGGCAGCCGGCGGCGCATCCTGATCTCCTTCTCCTTGTCCAGAAGCGAGATCTTGATTCCGTCCACCTTGGCCTCATTGCGGTGGATCACCTCAAGCGCGGTCTCGAGCGCGGCGTCGAAATCGGCAGCGCCCCAATAGCCGGCCAGCGCCGGGTCGAACATCTCGCCCAGCCAGTGCAGGATGACCGGCTGGTCGCAAGCCGACAGCACGCGATCATAGACATCGATGTAGTCAGCCGGCCCCTTGGCCACACGCGCCAGCGCGCGGCTGGCCATCAAGATCAGCCGTCCACCGAGCTTCTGGATCGCCTCGACCTGCTCCAGATAGGCGCGGACCACATCGTCAAGGTTGCGTGCATCGGCCGGGTTCAGATGGTCGGTGCCGCAGCCGTTTCCGACCAGCGCATCAGGAAGCTCCTCGCGGGTGCGGCGGATCAGCTCCAGCGCCCCGGGCCAGTCGAGGCCCGTGCCGCGCTGCGCAGTGTCCATCGCCTCGGCGATGCCCAGGCCAAGATCCGCCAGATGGCGGCGGAAGGCCATCGTCGCCTCCCAATCCACCCCGGCCGGACCCGTGGGATCGTTGGCAGTGAATGGATCGGCGACCACATGGGCCGCCGAATAAACGATGCGGGCGGGATCTGCGGAAATGCGGCCGGCGGGGATCGGCTGTCCTTTGAGGGCATAGTCCGCCATCCGTCCGGTCTGATCCGGGAGACGTATTATCATTGTCGAACCTCAGAAGCGCGGAACAAGCATGCCGCCATCGGCGGAAATCACCTGTCCTGTGGTGTAGGGAAGCCGGCCTTCGGCCAGCGAAACGATGATCTGGCCCATATCGGCAGGCTGCCCGACGCGCGGGATGAGTGTCAGCCCGGCCTCGGCGCGCGCGCGGTAGCCATCGATGACCGGCGCGGTCATCTCGGTGGCGATCAGGCCGGGCTGCACGTCATAGACGGCAATCCCATCGGCGCCGAGCCGCGCCGCCAGAACCTTCGAAACCATGGCCGCCGCCGCCTTCGAGGCGCAATATTCCGCCCGCTGCACCGCCACCGCCGTCGCATTGGACGAGGTGACGTTGACGATGGCATGAAAGCTGTCGGCGGCGCGAGTGCGCGACAACAGAAGCCGCGCAAAGCACTGGCTCAGGAAGAACATCGCCTTGGTGTTGACGGTCAGGCAGCGGTCCCAGCTCTCCTCGGTGACTTCAAGCAGGTCGCCGCGTCTCAGCACGCCGACGCCGGCATTGTTGACCAGCGTGGTCAAGGGGCCGAGCGCCGCCTCGACGGACTGCAACGCCGGCTCATACGCCGACAGGTCGGAGACATCGAAAGGCGTCGCCACAACCCGCGCGCCGCCTGCGGAAAGCCGCGCGACGGCTGCGTCCAGCTCGGCATCGCCGGGCAGGCCGTTCAGGGCCACCGCAAAACCGGCCCTGGCCAGCCCCTCGGCGGCGGCAAGGCCGATGCCGCGCGAAGCGCCGGTGACGAGTGCGACCTGTTTCGTCGCCGCGCTCATCCGCGTGCTCCCTTCTTCAACAGTTCGCGCGCGATGATCATGCGCTGGATCTGCTGGGTGCCCTCATAGATCTGGCAGATCTTGGCGTCGCGGTAGAGGCGCTCGACCTCGAAGCCGCGAATATAGCCTGAGCCGCCGAAGACCTGCACCGCATCAGCCGTACGCTGCACAGCCATGTCGCCTGCGAAGCACTTGGCCATCGAGCAGGCGCGGGTCGCATCCTCGCCACGGTCGATCTTGGTCGCGGCGGAATGTACCAGGAGCCGCGCTGCCTCGACATCCTTGGCGATGTCGGCCAGAAGCCATTGCACGCCCTGGAATTCGGCAATTGCCTTGCCGAACTGCTTGCGGGTGCCGGCATATTCCACCGCCGCCTCGAGGCCTGCCTGGGTGATGCCCACGGCCAGTGCGGCAATGCCGACGCGGCCCTTGTCCAGCACCGACATCATCATGTGGAAGCCGCGACCCTCCTGCCCGAGCAGGGCGTCGGATCCCAGTTTCACGTCCGTAAAGTCGAGTCCCCCGACCTGCGAGGCGCGCTGCCCCATCTTGTGTTCCTTCGGACCACGGGTGACGCCATCAGCGTGCAGATCGACAATGAAGATCGACATGCCGCGGTTGCCAGCCGCCTTGTCGGTCACCGCCAGAACGAAGCCGATATCGGCCACCGGCGCGTTGTGGATCCACATCTTGCCGCCGTTCAGCCGCCAGCCGTCGCCGTCCCTGACAGCGGTGGTGCGGATGCCCGAAACATCGGTCCCGGCTTCGGTTTCGGTGATGCAGTAGGCCACTTTCTGGCGCATCGACAGCACTTCGGGCAGCAGCTTCTGCTGGGCGGGCGTGCCATGCCGTACCAGGAGCGAGGAGATCAACTCCACCAGCCCGCATTGGTCGGCCACACTGGCATAACCGCGCGAGAGTTCCTCCATCACGACCGCATAGGTCAGCGTGTCGAAGCCCGGCCCGCCAAGCGCCTCGGGCACGCCGATGCCGAACAGACCCAACTCGGCCATCTCGTCGTAGAGCGCCACGGGGAAGGTTTCGTCCCGGTCCAGCGCCTCGGCCAGCGGGCGGATCGAGCTGTCGGCGAAGTTGCGGGCCATGTCCCGCACCTGAAGCTGCATTTCGTTGAGGTACATTCGGGTTCCCCGATTCAATAGTAACTAACTGGTGACATACTTTATGGCGGAGTCGTCGGCAAGCGGCCACTTGCGATCTGCCGTTCGCGAAACGCTGTTCAGTTCGAGAAATAGGGCGCCGCCTGGGGCGACGGATGCAAGGTCCGGAAAGAACGGAGCAGCGGGATTTGTCCGGCTATGGCCTGCAACGGACTCAGAAGGCCCGGCGTCCAGCCCCCGGTTCGCACATGCAGGACAGTGGCGCCATCAGGCGGGCGTCTCGCAATAATAGAGCTGACGCAACCCGCCCTTCAGCGGGATCGAGTCGCGTATCAGGAACCGCTCGCCCAGTTCGCTTTCAAACGTGTTCCTGTGATAATCTGGATACCTCTCGGTCTTGTTGGCGAGCAGCTTCGTGACCATTTCATCCCGCCGATCGACGAATTCGATGATGACGTTGGCGCCGAGCGTCGCCAGCCAACCGAGGAACAATGAGATCGGAACGTTCGCCGCCAGCGCCATGTGATGGATGAGTGCAAGGCAGAGCACGAGCTTTGGCCGGTTGCGCTGGTCGAATGCCGCCCGCTCCTTCCCGCCCCAGCCTTGGCTGGGCGAGATATTGGCAAGGTTCATGACCAGCGGCAGTATCTTGCGGCCACCGTCTCTTTTTTCAGCCCAGTAAAGGGCCTCGACCGAATCGTAATCGCCATCAACCGTCACGACGCGGTTGCAATACTCGCTGCATATCCTTGAGAATGCGCCCGTGTTGCCGCCCAGATCCCACACCGTGTCCGGGCGAAGAGCGTCCGTCCATTTCCGTACGAACTCCTCCTTCAACCGAACGTCCTGCTCCTCGTAGGAGTGCAGTTTCGCATATTGGGACCAGGCGGTGTGACGAAGAGGGACGTCCAGCGCCTCGACCAGCCTGCGCATGCCCGAGAGCAGGCTGCGGACGAGCAGATCCGACTGTCGCATTGATCGTTTCCGCGCAGGCGCGCGGTCGCTTTCCGCTGCCTCCACTCGCCTTTCCATCGCCGCTGGGAAGATGACGTGGGACAGGACGCCCTTTTTGAAACGCGCTGATCCGAGGAAGTAGCGCGCCGCCTCCACTGGCGTCAGGCCATCAAGATCGGCGCGCAGCGCTCCCTGGAAATCGATCCCGAGATGCGCCTTCAGCATCAGGGGATAGAGGAACAACATGCAGAACTGCCGATATGCAAGCCAGGGTTCGTTTGGCGCGCGCCTGACAAATGACGGCACGTCGATGAATACCGGCGCCGCGCCAACGAACTGAACGTTGTACGGTGTCGCGTCCTTGAGGGTCCAGCCCTCCGCAAAGCCGGCTTCCAACAGGTGCAGATGCAGCAGCGCGGCATCCTTGAGCATGGAGAACGGCCACTCATAGGGATATGAGATCAGCGGCAGTCTCGTATGCTCGACCGCGGCGGACCAGCCACGCGACCTGATCGCGCGAGCGATCGGATCCTCGGCGGACAGCCGGCGTGTTTCCACGATCGCGCCGCCGTCCAGCAGTTCCCTGTAGAAGCCGGTAGCTTCGAGTTCCGCAAAGTCAGCGGCGGTC
This sequence comes from Mesorhizobium shangrilense, assembly GCF_028826155.1. Lineage (NCBI taxonomy): Bacteria > Pseudomonadati > Pseudomonadota > Alphaproteobacteria > Hyphomicrobiales > Phyllobacteriaceae > Arvimicrobium > Arvimicrobium flavum. The sequence continues at coordinate 3,114,692 of NZ_JAQGPN010000001.1, read as the reverse complement.
TTCTCGTCCAGACCACGGACGATGCGTCCCTCGATCTCGAAGACGCGACTGGAGGGATCACGAAAGGAGCCCGGATCGGCTTCAACGCGAACGGTCATTGTCGTCCGTCTTCGCTGCGGGCTGACGCCGGAAGAACGCGCCGATCTTCGCCCAGTAGAGCCGCGCGCCGTAGCCTATGGTTGCGATTGCGCCCAGGACCGCCGTGACGACGACGCTCACCGATCCGGGGTCGACATAGGCATTCGCCGGCTGGAGCGAGAGCAGCGTGAACACTGTCGCGCCCATCACGACGTCGGCTCGTGCTGTTCTACTCATAGACGTAGTCCTGATACTTCTCTTTGCCTTCAAAGAGCGGGATCACGTTGTGATCGAAAGGGGTGCTGAGCGGCGACTGTCCGCCCGCCAGGCACTGGATCAGTGCAGCCGCGATGCGCGCGTTGGTCTGGAAACTCTGGCCTTCGGGCGGCCGGAAGTACGGAAGGCACATATCCGCGTTGATGATGCCGGCGAGAATGCCGAACTTGTCCTGCACGTAGAACCGCGGATCGTCGGCGAGGCTTACGGCGCGTGAAGTCCAGGATCCGTGATCGCTGTACAGGAGGATGATGGCCGAAGGGTCGTTCGTGCGAATGATGCCAACCGCGGTGTCGATCGTCTGCGCGGCGATCACCGAATTTTCGCGGTAGGCTTCA